>JAUBOM010000338.1:0-1800 GCA_036700245.1 Microcoleus vaginatus BM001213989 | reverse complement strand
TGCCACTGACACCCAATGGTAAGGTAGACCGCCGCGCCCTGCCCGCACCCGATACCACCAGACCCGAGGGGGAAGGAGCTTATGTAGCCCCTCAAACTCCCATAGAGGAGATGCTAGCCGGAATTTGGGCTGAGGTTCTGGAAGTGAACCAGGTCAGCATCCACGATAATTTCTTTGATTTGGGCGGGCATTCCTTGCTGGCAACTCAGCTAATCTCCCGGCTACGCGACAGCTTCTGTGTAGAATTTCCCTTGCGTGGTCTGTTTGATTCTCCCACAGTAGCTGGACTAAGTGAGCGTCTGGAGCCATTCCTTCGGACAGAGCTTCTTGTGGTACCGCCCCTGCGGCCCGTTTCGCGGGAAGGAGAAATGCTTCTGTCCTTTGCTCAAGCTAGGCTGTGGTTTTTGGAGCAATTGGAACCCGGCAGCTCTGCCTACAACATACCAGCAGCCGTGCGTCTTACAGGTTCGCTCCATGTAGCGGTACTGGAACAGAGCGTTAACGAAATTGTCCAGCGCCACGAAGTCCTGCGTACCACCTTCGGTATGGTAAGTGGAGAACCGACACAGGTTATCGCCCCAGTCTTAGCTTTGACTCTACCGTTGGTAGATTTGCGCAAGTTGCCAGAAGCCCAAAAGGAGGCCCAGGTCGAGCGGCTGGCTACCGAGGAAGCACAGCAGCCCTTTGACCTAGCAATGGGTCCATTGCTGCGAGCAACGTTGCTAAAGCTGGGTGAAGCCGAACACGTACTACTACTGACAATGCACCACATTGTCAGTGATGGATGGTCGGTGGGAGTCCTGATCCGAGAACTGGCGGCACTCTACAAAGCCTTCTCCAACGGGAAGCCTTCACCGTTACCCCAATTGCCCATCCAGTACGCGGATTTTGCCCACTGGCAGCGCCAGTGGCTACAGGGAGAAGTGCTGACAGCTCAGCTTTCTTACTGGCAACAACAACTGAGTGGGGCTCCGGCGTTGCTGGAGCTACCCACAGACCGACCGCGACCAGCAGTCCAGACCTTCCGAGGCGCGACCCAATTTCTAGCTCTCCCGGAACCCCTGAGCCAAAAGCTCAAAGCCCTAAGCCAGCGCTCAGGCGTCACCCTATTCATGACCCTACTGGCGGCATTCCAGACGTTGCTTTACCGTTATACGGGACAAGAGGACATCTGTATAGGCTCTCCCATTGCCAACCGCAACCGCAGCGAAACCGAGAATTTGATTGGCTTCTTCGTCAATACACTGGTTCTACGCACAGATATGTCGGAAAATCCAAGTTTCCAGGAGTTACTAGGTCAGGTGCGAGAAGTGACTCTGGGCGCTTACGCTCACCAAGACCTGCCCTTCGAGCAACTCGTGGAAGCACTACAGCCCGATCGGAACCTGAGCCATCAGCCGCTGTTCCAGGTAATGTTTGCCCTTCAGAATGCCCCGATGCCAGCTCTCGAACTTCCAGACCTGACCTTAAGCCCCCTGGAGATAGAAAGCGGGACGGCAAAGTTCGATTTAACCCTGTCAATGGAAGACACCGAGCAGGGGTTGGTGGGGTCGTTGGAGTACAACACCGATCTGTTCCATGTCACTACCATCAGCCGGATGTTGGGGCATTTCCAGACTTTGCTAGAAGGCATTGTTGCCGAACCCGAGCAGCGGTTATCAGACTTGCCGCTGCTGACACAGCGAGATCGCCATACTCTGCTGGTGAATTGGAATGACACCCAGGTGGATTACCCCAAACATCTTTGTATTCATCAGCTCTTTGAAGCTCAGGTCGAGCGGACCCCGGATGCTGTCGCCG
>JAUBOM010000137.1:0-17961 GCA_036700245.1 Microcoleus vaginatus BM001213989 | reverse complement strand
AGTCATTAGTCATTAGTCATTAGTCATTAGTCATTAGTCATTAGTCATTAGTCAGCCGTCACTAATTCTAACATAATCTAAGTTATAAATTCTCCCCTCTAAAATCTCAAATCTCAAATCACTTGAAAATTGCTAGACTTATCAATCCATCCCAGAACGCGGACGGATGCGGTTCAACTGATTAATTGCCCAGCGAGCAGTTTCCTGAACTTCTGGATCTGGATCGTCCGTCGCACGGTGCAACAAGTAACTGATTTGATTCACCAATTCGTAAATCCGTGTCAAGTCGCGAATCGCATTTTTACGCACTTCTGGATTTTCGTTTTGCAGCGAAATTGACCAGGCATTATTCATGGGTTTGAGAGTGCGAATGCCAATTTCCGAGAGACTTGCCAAAATTAAACTGTACTGCTTCGAGTCGGAATTTGCTAGCATCTCGAGCAACGGCTCAACTGCTCTGGAATCTCCTTGCTGACCGAGTTCCCAAATTGCTTTGCACCTCGAAGCCGGATTTAGGTGCTGCAAATCTTCAATCAGTGCTTCAATAATATCAACTTTAGGCCTGCCATCCCTTTCTGGAAGGGAAATATCTTTCTTCCGACTCGTTAGGGAATCGGCTCGATTAGTTGTTTCGGGAATGTTGGAACCTGTTTCGCTGTACCCCTTGCTGTCAGTTTCCAAGGGCGAGGTGTCGGAATTAATTCCATCGCCCTCGATTGCTGCATCCTGGGATTCTGGTTCCCCCGATTCCAGGATAAACGGTAAAGGCAGATCGCTGCTGTTGAGACTGTAGTCTTTTGGCAAATCCACAGGGTAAGACAAGGTTGACAGCGGTTTTTCTCGCCCAAAAGGAACCTCTTGATGTTCAATTTTGTGCGAGTTTTTAGGATCGTCGGGATTAGTGAATTGAGAGTTTCTTTGGTTGTGGCGATTAACTCTTGCCCGCCTTCGCTTTGAATGATTTGACTCGTCGTTGCTAACTAATTTGAGCATGATAACTACTGCCGCTGCCGTGACGACAATTGCTGCCAAACCCAACATTAACAACCCCCGCTGTTTAGACAAAATGACGATCCAATTGGATATCGCTTTCGGGAGTTTGGAATTGGATTTTGACGTTTGGGACGGCTTAGATTTGTTTTTATCGGGCGCTGGAGGCGGTTTTGAAGGCTTGGAGTCCTGGCGATCGTCCGGGGGAGAGTTCGCCTGAGCAATTTCTTGGGAAACAGCCCGGTAGGAGGCATTGAGTACCTGTTGCCTTCCGTCGGCACTTGGACTGAAGGCAGCGCCCAGACAGGTAATGCAGGTGAAGAAACATAGAAAGGAGCGGTAGTACGCCATAAGACTCAATCCGGGTTTTGAGAGGCAACGCCGCATGACGAGCTTTAGTTTAAGCTTGAGTTAGCTGGAGCCTAGCTGCTATGCGCTCAACTAACTAACAAATAGCACCTGACTCGCGAAAAACCCGGGTTTGAGAGGGCAGCGAGCCAGATATGATTAACACAATCGCGTCATTGACGTAGAAGTCCTTTAACTAATTAGTTTGGGCGTTGCAGAATGTTGGTATGAATTGAGGTCAATTGAGGATGCAATGCCCAGAATGCGGTTGCACCCATATCCGTAAAAATGAAAAGAAACAAGGTAAACACTCATCACATTTGTGTTGCTTGTGGTCGCCAGTTCATCGAGGGCTAGGAACCACCGAAAGGCTACTGAGATGAAGTCAAAGGAGAATGCCTGAAAATGTATGTTAACGGCATCGGCTTTCGAGGTATCGAAGGAGGCCATAGCCTGTGCATCACAGGACGGTGATTACTTGGGTCAAGTGCCTGGGACAACTGCTGCCGGATGCTTACAAACCAGAGACTGTTCCCCTCCTAGGTGAGCTAGATGAATTAGAAACCTTTGCCGGTTCAAAAAAAACTTGCATCTGGCTGTGGACGGCGGTTGACCACTTCCAGCAAGGGATCTTAGGCCTTGTCTTAGGTGACTACCCGTGCAGAAACGTTTCGAGCGTTGTGGGCAATTGTGCAGCCATGGCAGTGCTATTTCGGTAGTCACTGATTGATGGTCGGTTTATCCAGGCTTGATTCCAGACGGCGACCTGATTGTCAGCAAGACATACATGACACGGGTTGAGGGGGAAAACACCAGGCAAAGACACTCCGCGAATTCGACTGCATCCCAAGACACTGTGCTATTCCAAATCAGAAGAACTACTGAGACACTCAATTAGATTGTTACTACATTATTATCTGAAGTTCTGGGATGTTGCGGTTCCTCAATAATTCATATCGCTATCGATCGACACCAAAACGGTGACGCTGTTTCAGTATCAGCACTATTTTTAAGTTGCCATTTTCACGCTTAGGTGTTGGTTATCTTGCTCCCACAATTTCCACAAGTGAAGGTTCCTTTTTCTTGTTGTTGCCGATACTCCAAGCATTCAGCATCCGACCGTACAAAACGCTAGTTTCATAAGCGATGCGACTGTATTCTTGACCTTTTGGCGAATCTTCATCGCACTGAGGGATAAGGTCAATGCCTAGTGCTAAGTGCTCTTGATCGATCTCGCGGTGAACAACCCAATAACGGTTGGTTGTGAGGCCGAGCCGAACAAACACGGGGATTACTGCCGAGAAAAAATCATAGCTTGCACCCTCTGAAATGAGGTTCATGGCTATGATTTGGTGTTCGTAGGATTCCCGCAAGACCGACCTGAAGCAATAGGCGCTGACCAACTGAGTTTCTAGGTAAGGGACAATGGAAGTCGGCTTTTCTCCCGGCTGCAGGAATTCGTGTTTGTACATCCAATCGAGCAGCAGCGAGGCGTGGTCTACTTCCTCTGTGGCGTGCTGTGCGAAGCATGATTGATACCGAAAGTCCCGGCAACTTGTATAGCGCATCGCTAATGCCGCAGTAAAATCACTCGATTGATAGTACAGTTGCCTGACCCAACCTCGAACATCGTCGGGATGCTCGGCTGCAGCTAGCTGCGTGTAAAAAGACCCAGAAAGCAGATTTTGCCGACACTCTGCTCCCAAGTTGAATAACCACTTCATGTTTGGAATCCCCTCTTTAGAAATTATTGCAATACAACAATATTGCCGTTCTATAGTACACCAGTATTATAATACCAGTCAACCAGTATTTTACCTTAAATCAGCCAGCGTGTGGTATAATGCCGTAAACTAATTGAAAACCTACAGCGTATTCCACCTTTATCAAGTAGGGACACGGCAATGCCGTGTCCCTACGGTGGCGGGGATAAATCGATAGGGGGTGTCCTTCATAAACGTGGAATCTGCTGTAAATCCCTGAATTAACAAGAAAGAGTGTGTGGAAAGTACAGATTTGTTAGTTGAGAATTTATGATGATGTCAATTTCAGAACGACTACAAAATCAGGATAATGCTGGCATTTTAATCGTCAACTGCGACCGAAAAATCGTAGGATTCTCTCCCAATTTGCTGAGGATTTGGAATGTGCCTGAAGTTATTATCAAGTCGTTATCAGACCAACTCGCGTTAGAGTTTGTATCCGAGCAATTTGATAATCCTAAACTTTTTCTCAAGGATATGACTGAAATTTACGAGCAAACGCATTTGGAGATTAATGAAAAAGTTCAACTCAAGGACGGTCGCATCATACAGCGCCATTCCAAGCCCCTATGCTTCAATGGAGTTTATGCTGGTCGGTTGTGGAGGTTTGAACAGAATTAGTCTAATAGATTGAAGATCATCCCTAGCAACGCTCTGTATTCTATGGGCTGCTTTTAATGGGTAAATTATGAATCAATAATATGATAAAGAATTATGCCAACTTGTAGGACAGACCCGGTTTTTTCCCTCATAGTTGTCGATACTGCTTCGCCCATCACCATTGGTGCTCAAATCACCGAACAAATTAAGCTACTAATCGCGCGCGGCAATCTGAAGCCACATCAGCCTTTACCGCCGATTATCCACTTGGCTAAATACTTAGGAGTGAATCACACCATTGTGGCACAGGCATACAACAAAATGATTGCTTTGGGATATCTCGCAGGCAACCGAGGTAAAAGAACTGTCATCGCGAATTCTCCCTTGGTCAGACAGATGGTTGCTCGCAAAACCTTCTACGACTTACTCAGTCAAGCTTTTCATTCAGCATCCCAATATGGGTTAACCGCAGCAGAGTTCTCAGCAGCAGCTTATGCTCAAGCAGTGTTGGTCGATCGCCATCAAATAAATGTAGCATTCGTGAACTTTTTTCCCGACAGTATCGATATCAGTGCAACTCTTCAATCAGCAACAGGATTAGCTTTGGTATCGATTCCTTGGGCGCACTTGCAAGCCAAAGAACCACAAGCATTAGAACAACTCTTGTCCGCTGATTTGATAGTAACGACCATCAAACACCTTTGGGATGTGGCTCAGATAGCACAACCCAATAAGGAAGTGATAGGAATTGAAGTGCAGCCAGATATCCACTTATTGAAGCACATCTCATCCCTACCCCGCAATGCCAAGCTGTTATTTGTCTGCCAACAAAAAAGCAGCAGCGAAGCAATGAAGGAAATTATTGACAATAACGTGCATCACATAGAATCAAAAGCCGTTACAGTGGAATGTGTTCAAAACAATGTGCCAGGGTTACAAAAATTTGATTTGGTAGTGTGTTCGAGCCAAGTTGAGAGTCAGTTGAGTCAATACATTCCCAAAACCCTGAAACTAATGACTTTTAGTATCGGCATCAACCCAGTGAACTTGCTGGTACTCCAAGCTCGTTTAGCGGCTGTGGAGATGGAAAATTTAACGTAGTACCAGCTTGCTAAATTATAATTTTATTCACAGCAGCGATCGCTCAACTAATCTTTTTGGTGTTGCTCAATAGCGGTATGAATTATTGAGGAACCGGAACATCCCAGAACTTCAGATAATAATGTAGTAACAATCTAATAGAGTGTCTCAGTAGTTCTTCTGATTTGGAATAGCACAGTGTCTTGGGATGCAGTCGAGCTCGCGGAGTGTCTTTGCCTTGTGTTTTCCCCCTCAACCCGTCTCATGTATGTCTTGCTGACGATCGGGCGGAGGTTGGACAAGGGGATTTGCAGTGGAAACGAGAAACCGAGTTTTTGAGTGTATTCTTGGCCGCTCAACCGAATATTTTCAGTACATTCTAAGACGCACTCTCGATCGCAGAAAGCGGGTTTTTTCTCGAAAATGCTGTAAGAAAGAGAGCGCTGATTTGACGAATGTTAATTTCAAGGGGGGAAATTATGGCGGATAGAAGTGTTTGGGCGATCGACTAAGATAACCGTTAGGAAATATTGTATTCAGCAAGCAAGGGCGAAAAATCATACTATCTTGTCGAACTGGGGGCGGGTTTAGTTAGGAGCTCTAGTCAGAGCGAGTAGACTGTTTCAGGCGCGCCCCCTCTCGCCACGTTTTGTTTATTTGTACCCACTTACTTAAGTTAAATCAATCGGTATTTAATCCTGTGCCGCCAAATTTGATATAAGATCGAGCTAAATTTCTAGTGTGAGAGTAGAGGCATTGGTGAGCCAACAAGATATTTTAAATTTAGCAAAAGAAGGCGATGCCCGGGCGATCGCATTTCTGATCGGCCAAGCACTCGAAAGCTTCGGCGTCACGGCTAAAGCCAGCCGGGAAAATGACAGCCTGCACCTGCTGCTGGAAGCAGAACATTTGCCGGCAGAAGAAGCCTGTCTCCGAGTCGCAGTCAAAGGGTTGGAGCGGCTGCAACCAAATAATATTTACTCGCTGACAGTTTACGGACGGCGGGGTGGGCAGCAATTGCCGGCTTGGACTCAGACAGTAGAATTAAAAAAACGCCCGACTCCCGTACCGGTGAGTGCAGAAATTTCCGCGAGTGTCGCCGTTGCCGCGAGTCTACCCGCTTCCCCAATTCCTGTGACTTTGCCAAAGCTAGAAACAACTCAAAATGTCACAACTGCGCCCCCTCAAATACCAGAAAAATCCCAGCCCAAACCCCCTCAAATCCCAACTCCAAAATCCACAAACCAACCGCAGCAACTGCCATCAGCGCAGCCAGAGTTAGCAGGTACTAAAACTAAAAAAACTCCGCTGTCAACCCGTGCTCTGAGCCTGATTCTCGTGCCGATATTCGGCTTTGTTCTGGCCTCTCAACTTTACAAATCCTCAAGCACCGCTACTAATAACCCTGTAACGTCAAAGCCTGGGGTACAAAAAGCGAGCTCGACCCCCGCACCTGCACCCGCAGCCAAACCCCTTCCAGCTCCAAAATCGCCCTCTGCGGCTACAAAAAAACCTGCCACTGTGCCCGCAACTGTCAGCATCAAAGCAGTTGGCGACATGATCCCCGGCACAAATTATCCCTACAACAAACTCCCTGCAAAAAAAGAGCTTTTATTGGAGTCGGTAAAACCGTACCTCAAAGGAGCTGATATTCTGTTTGGCAATTTTGAAAGCACGATGACCGATTATCCTTACAGTTCCAAAGCAGGCGGCGGACGAATGCTGTTTGCCTTTCGGACCCCTCCGAGTTATGCCAAAATTTTCAAAGATGTTGGTTTTGATGTTTTGAGTATTGCCAACAATCACTCTTACGATTTTAACGAGCAGGGATTTAAGGACACGATTAAAAACATCGACAGCAACGGCATGAAGGCTGTTGGCAAAAGAGATCAAATTGTTTATCAAAATGTCAAGGGCGTGAATTTTGCCTTTATCGGTTTCAGCAACTACGGCGAAGTTCACAATTCCTTGCTGGAATTGAAAGCGGGAGCAGAAGTTGTCAAAAAAGCGAAGCAAAACGCTGATATTGTAGTGATATCAGTTCATGCTGGAGCTGAAGGAACGGGAGCTCTGAATGTGAGAAATAAAAACGAATTCTTTTACGGAGAAAACCGGGGAAATATGGTTTTGTTTTCGCGGACGATGATTGATGCGGGAGCGGATTTGATTTTGGGACATGGCCCGCACGTTCCCAGAGCTATGGAACTTTATAAAGGGAAATTGGTTGCTTATTCGCTGGGCAATTTTTTGGGTTATCGCACTTTGTCCACAGCAGGAGCACTCGGTCAATCTCTAATTTTGGATGTGAAAATGACTCCGAAAGGGGATTTTGTTTCTGGTAAAATTATCCCCGTCCAACTTGACGGGCGAGGTGTTCCGGCTGTTGATAACAAATTTAGGACTGTGGGGTTGATTGGTCGTTTGACAAAGAGCGATTTTCCCAATAGCGGTTTGACAATTGATGACAAGGGACAAATTTTGAAAAATAGTAAGTAGTTATTGGGAATAGGGAATTTTAACTTCCAGGCTCTTTAACTGGTTCCCAGGCTCTGCCTGGGAATCGATATCCAGAGGCTCTGCCTCGAAAAGCGATAGGAAAATTGGAGGCTGAGCCTCCGGATTGGCGTTACCAGGCAGAGCCTGGGAACCAGTAACAAATCTGACAGAGCCGCACCTTACAAAATGCTATAGTGCAATCATCGTTTTCAAAGCTTCTTTCATTTCGTCTGCAGTCGTCGTTGCCGTACCGAATTGACGGACGACAATACTAGCCGCCAAATTGCCCAAAACAGCAGCTTCCCAACCGGATGCACCGACGCACAAAGCCAAAGTCATTGCTGCTACGACTGTATCTCCAGCACCGGTTACGTCGAATACATCAGTCTTGTTAAAAGGGGGAATATCCCAACTTTGAATAGCAAATTCCCCGTTTTCACAAGTGGATGTTGGAGAAGGTGAATTTTTGATTTCTTCGCCGTTCACCCTTTCAAACAAACTCATCCCTTCTTCACCGCGAGTAATCAGGATTTTTTGAGCTTGAGTTAAGTTCAACAAATCGCGTCCTGCTTGCATTAAAGTTTCAGGGTTTTTGATAGCATATCCGACTGCTTGCTCGGCTTCTGGCAAGTTTGGAGTAAACAGCAGCGCTCCGGAATATCGCTGCAAATTTGTTTGAGCGTCTACAATTGTTTTGCCGGGAACCACTGCCGATTCGATCGCCAAATTCGTCAAAACTCCGTCGCCGTAGTCGGAACAAACCACGGCATCTACTGTCGGTATTTGCTGCCGGATGTAGTCTGACAATTGCAATTGCAAATCTAAATCCGGCAACTCGTCCGATTTGCGATCGACTCGGACAATTTGCTGA
Source organism: Microcoleus vaginatus BM001213989 (assembly GCA_036700245.1). Lineage (GTDB taxonomy): Bacteria > Cyanobacteriota > Cyanobacteriia > Cyanobacteriales > Microcoleaceae > Microcoleus. Next base: position 9,813 of record JAUBOM010000137.1, on the reverse strand, counting down.
GTCACCGACTGTCGCGCGTGCCCCGAAATTCGAGTTTTGGTGACAGTTGGACGCTGCGAATCGATTAAAATCCCAGCCGTATCAATTCCCGCCGCCTCAAAAATACTGCACAAAGCCTTTCCCTGGTCGTCTTTTCCCACCAAACCAGCAACTTTTACTTTGCCTCCCAGTTTGGCTAAATTATAGACAGCATTTGCGCCACCTCCGGGTAGTTGCCGAGTATTTTCGTAGCGCAAAATCAGCACAGGTGCTTCGCGGGAAATTCGCTCTACTTGTCCGGTAAGAAACTCGTCCAAGGTCAAATCTCCGATCGCTAATACCTGCGCTCGATCGAAGCAGTCTAATCTTTTCAATAATTGCTCATTTGAGGCACGCAGTTGAGGCAAAAAATCGGAATAGTCGTTAGTCATTAACCAAAAAAATGAGACTGAGGAGTTGATAATTGAGCGTGGAACGAGCGGGAATTAAAAATCCTAATATAAATTAATAATTAATTTCCTCCCTTGTTTAATTTTTAACTTTTAATTAATTTTCTCACGGGGATTTTGAGAAATTAGTTGCAGGCTGTTGGCGATCGCACTCGCTCGAACAATTTGGCAAAAAAATGCGGATACAAGGGAACGCATTTAGACTAAGCGAGAAAGTTTCACGGTGTGGAAGTTTTCTTCAACATAAGTGCTTTCTACATCAGTGCTTTCAACAAACAGCAGAATTATTTCAATTTCTGCTTGATGATGGTAATCACCTGAGCCATTTGTTTTTTGAGTGTATCAATTTCCGCTTGCATTTTCGCCATTTTCTGAGTCATCGCCTGAATGTCGGCGGCGCCCGCTCCGGAACTGGCTGCTGGGGCGGCTGCTGGGGCTTCGGGTACTGGTTTCTTTTTGGCCAGTACCATCGCCGATTTGATCGCCTCGGTTAGCTGCTTTTTCTCAAAGGGTTTGGCGATGAATGCAAAAAAATGCTTCTCGAAGGGTTTCGGAATTTTCTCCATCACCTCTTCTTCGCGGCCCGACATGATCACCAAAGGTATCTTAGAAAGCTCCGGATGGGCTTGCACTTTTTGATACACTTCCCAACCGCTGACTTTGGGCAGTAGGAAATCTAACATAATTAGATTCGGACGGGCTTGACGGATCAGTTTGAGTCCCTCTTCGCCGTCTTTTGCTTCTAGAACTTCAAAGTTACCCTGAGGCAACATCTCTCGGACTCGGACTCGGATGACTTTACTGTCATCGATTACTAAGATTTTTTGACCAGCCACGACTGACTCCTTCAGTAATGAGTGATGATTCGCAACCTTCAGTATATCCCTAAGAGAATTCTACCCAGAATTCTGAGCGATTTTAGTTTTGCTCAACTGGAGGCGCCATTCTGATTAGGGGTTATACTCCTACAAGTTCAGGGACTTTGATTTCGGATACGATCGAAGGAATTAACTCAATCGCCATTTAATTTTATGTTGCCCCAAACTCCTAAAACTCCTACTGTCAAAGCAGTTGCTGCTCAAATGCGGGGTGAAATCGAGGCGATGCCGGAGTGGTTGCGCAGGCCTATTGGCAAAGCTAGCGAACTTTCCCAAGTGCAAAAAATTATCAAACAGCGACAAATTCACACTATTTGCGAGGAGGGCAGATGTCCCAACCGGGGCGAGTGCTACGCGCAAAAAACGGCGACTTTTTTGTTGATGGGGCCGACTTGCACCCGCGCTTGTGCTTTTTGTCAAGTAGATAAAGGTCATTCTCCGATGCCCCTAGACCCGGAGGAACCGCAAAAGGTGGCCGAGGCTGTGCAGTTGTTGGGTTTGCGCTATGCGGTGCTGACTTCGGTGGCGAGGGATGATTTGCCGGATGGGGGTGCGGGTTGGTTTGCAAGGACGATCGCCCAAATCCGCCTTCTTAACCCGGATACTGAAGTTGAGGTACTGACCCCGGATTTTTGGGGGGGAATCGCCAGGAGTTCAGAGGGGGAGAATTCCGGCCTCGATGAGTTGCAGCGAGCTCGGATTCGCACGGTGGTGGAGGCTAAACCGGCTTGTTACAACCACAATATTGAGACGGTGCGCCGGTTGCAAGGACCCGTGCGCAGGGGCGCCAAGTACGATCGCTCGATCGACGTTCTCCGTATTGTCAAGCAATATGACCCAACTATTCCCACAAAATCCGGTTTAATGTTGGGACACGGGGAAACCGAAGCCGAGATACTCGAAGCGATGGCCGATTTGCGGGACGCCAAGTGCGATCGGCTCACCCTCGGTCAATACATGAGACCATCTAAGGAGCACCTCCCAGTGCGTAAATACTGGACGCCGACCGAATTTGACCGTTTCGGGTCGATCGCCCGGGAGATGGGGTTTGAGCGCGTGCGATCGGGGCCTCTCGTCCGCAGTTCCTACCACGCCGGAGAGAGCGATCGACATTAATCTCAATTCAACTCGGTATAAACTCCTTGTTACAAAAAATAACTCTAGAGGATTGTGCATAAGTGCGACGCTCTCTGCTATTTGTAAATAGAGTGACATTATGAATTAGGAGCTTTACCTATGCCAGAGATAGCGAAGAACCAATTAAAATCCGAGTCCGTGATGAAAACGGGCAAATTCCCTTACACCTTTCGCGCCGGCTGGTTTCTGTTGCTGTTAGCTATCAATTTTGTGGTTGCAGGCTTTTATTTCCATATCATTGAATAGTTCTGCAACTTAACTTTTAGCAGGCCCTGCTGTTCTCGACCTCAACGTCGAACAGTGGGAGAGAAGGAGAGGGGGAAAGTTTTGAGTTTTGAGTTGGCGAGAATATGACTTCATCCTTCTAACTAATGACTACTGACTTCTTCCCTCTTCCCTTGAACCTCTTCGTTCTGACTAATGACTTATGACTAATGACTTATGACTAATGACTTATGACTTCTCTAGCGATTTCTAGACGATTCTAGCTTTGACAACCGCTCTTTAATTTTGATAACATCTTGCTTAGTTTCAATTGCCAAAGTTGCTAAATTGTCAAACATCGGGTCTCCCGACAGCATTCTAGGATTTGTGCGGCCAGAACTCGGAGGGTTGGGAGACTGAGGCCGGTTAACTCTAGAAGCTTGATTCTGCAAACTGTAGATTTGTCCTCTGAGTTCAGAAATTTGACTTTCTAATTGAGTAATGCGAAACTCTAATTGAGTTGTGGATTGAGCGGGCGTGACAATTGGCGCTACAGCAATTGCTAAGACGCAAGCCAGACACAAAAGACAGATTGTTAGGGCGCGATGGCGAATATTTTTCGGCATAGCTTTAATAATTTAAATTATACCAGTTCTACGATAACAAATCGCCGATATTTTTTGCCTCTATCAGAAGTAGGTCTTATGGCAACTAGGAACGTAGCTATTTTAATGTTCGATGATGTCGAGGTACTGGACTTTGCAGGTCCTTTTGAAGTGTTTTCGGTGACATCAGAATTAAATAAGGGCGAGGGACCTTTTGCAGTCTCTACCGTAGCCGTACATCGCGGTGCTGTCAACGCCCGCAACGGTTTGAGCGTAAATCCCGACTGCACCATTTCCGATTGTCCGCCACCGGATATTTTAATTGTACCGGGAGGACAAGGTACGAGAAAGTTAATCGATAATTCAGCAGTTATTAATTGGATAAAAGATTGCGCGCGAACAGCAGAATTAGTGCTTTCTGTCTGTACGGGTTCGCTGCTTTTGGCAAAAGCTGGCTTGTTGGAAGGTTTGGAAGCAACTACACACCATCAAGTATTGGGTTTATTGAGAGAATTAGCTCCCAACACAACTATTATCGAAAATCAGCGATTTGTAGATAACGGCAAAATCATCACCTCTGGGGGAATTGCTGCGGGAATTGATATGTCTTTGCACGTTGTCGGCAAGCTTTTGGGAACAGCACAAGCTGAACAAACAGCAGAGCACATGGAATATAAAATTGGGAATTGGTAATTGGGCAATGGGCAATGGGCATGGTTAATTGTAGAATTTGCGCCTAGGGGCGGGTTTTACCAACCATAATTGCCTAAAACCAACAATATAGTAAACCCGCCCCGCCCATACACGAAGGGTGCTACCGGACGTGATATCAAGCATCTTCGCCCCAAACTTTTAGTTGTAAATAAACTAATATCAAAGCTAAAGCCATCAGGAAAGTTGCGGCTGCGGCTGCATAGCCAAAATCAAATTGCGAAAAAGCTTGCTCGTAAATATAATAAACTAGCAAATTAGTAGAGTTCAAAGGGCCGCCGCCGGTGATGACGTAAACTTGCTCGAAACTCCGCAGGGTAAAAATAGCAGTAGTGACTGTAGCAAATACTAAAGTCGGTCGCAAACCGGGTAAAGTGATGTACAAAAATTGCTGCCAAGCATTAGCTCCATCCAATTGGGCCGCTTCGTAACGATTTACCGGAATTGCTTGCAGTCCTGCTAAAAATACTACCATATTAAAGCCTAATTGTTTCCAAACACTGAGCAGAATTATCACTGGCATTGCCCAAACTGTGCTACTCAGCCAAGGAATTGGATTTAAACCGATCGCCATTAGCGCATTATTCACCGGGCCTTCGATTTGAAACAACCACCGCCAACCCAAGCCAACTGCAACTAAAGAGGTAATCGAAGGAATAAAATAAGCGGTGCGGAGAGCTCCTCGCCAAGCAAACGAGCGATTTAGCAAAACTGCTAAGCCCAAAGGAATCACTAAACTGGGAATGACTGTAGCAGTAGTAAAATAGATCGTGTTTTCGATTATTTGCCAGAAATCCGGGTTTGTGGCTAGACGCCAGTAGTTGTTCAAGCCAATCCAACGCACTCCCGACTGGGTAAAGCTGCCGCTGGTAAAGCTGAGGTAAAATAAATAGGCGATCGGCCAAATCAAAAAAGTACCCAGAAACAGCAAAGCTGGGGCCAGAAAAGTCCAAGCTGCGATCGAATCATTATCTAACCAGTTAAAACGCCCAAATTTTATCCGATCCATTGGCTTGTAAATTTTAGATTTTAGTTTTAAATGGTATCACAATATAGGTCAATGTCAAAATGAATCTTCTCGACATATTAGCCCATTTACCCAGTATAGAAACTGAAAGACTCCTGCTCCGAAAAATCACTTTAAACGATGCCAGCGATATGTTTGAGTATGCCTCAAACCGCGAAGTATCAGAATACACAATGTGGTCAACTCACACCTCGATAGAAGACACTAAATACTTTCTCCAGTCACTTACAAAAATGTACAAAAAACGAGAGCTTGTAGATTGGGGAATCGTCCACAAAGCCGAGAAAAAATTTATCGGCACTTGCGGATTTGTGGAATGGAGCATGACGCACAGCCGCGCGGAAATTGGCTACGCACTTTCTCGAAGATATTGGGGAGAAGGATACATGAGCGAGGCGGTCAATGCAGTTATTGAATTCGGCTTTCGGGAGATGTTGCTGAATCGAATTATGGCCCGCTGTGAGGTTAACAATATTGCTTCGGCTCGGGTGATGGAAAAAGTGGGGATGCAATTGGAAGGGATATTGCGACAGCATCTATTTGTGAAAGGCAGATATTGGGATCTAAAAATTTATTCGATTCTCAGGGAAGAGTTTTTTGATAATATTGTAGAATAAGAGTGAATCAGTAAGTCAGAAAAAAAAATATATACTTAGGAGTTACGCAATATCTCCATTTAGAGTGCGCCGAAGCACGCCTTACCCTTTACCTCTATTGTAGAATACGAGTGAATAGTTTTTATCTTTATGACCAAGAATTTCTTGATGGTACAAGCCCCCGGATTTATCCGTGGAGTCAATCCCAAATCTAAAATCTAAAATCCTCAAGCCCCCGAATTTATCCCTGGGATCAATCCCAAATCTAAAATCTAAAATCTAAAATCTAAAATCGAATGACCGCTAATCCAGTATCTGTTAATTCCAATGCCAGCCTGATTTCTCCTGAGATTGGCAAAAGTTCTATCGCTCCGGGTCATCCTCCCTTAAAATTAGGGATTTTAGCATCAGGAAGCGGCAGCAACTTCGAGGTGATTGCCCGAGCAATCCAAAACCAACAACTCAACGCTCAAATCCCAGTATTAATTTACAACAACCCCGAAGCTAAAGCTGCATCCCGAGCCGAAAAATACGGCATTCCCTCGATTCTTCTCAATCACCGCGACTGCAAAAGCCGCGAAGAATTAGATACAAAAATTGTCGAAAATTTTCAAGAATATGATGTAGAATGGGTAGTTATGGCGGGTTGGATGCGAATTGTTACTAAAGTTTTGCTTGATGCTTTTCCCGATCGGGTTATTAACATTCACCCCAGCTTACTGCCGAGTTTCCCAGGAATTCGCGCCGTCGAGCAAGCACTGGCCGCCAAGGTTAAAATTACCGGATGTACGGTGCATATTGCCCGTTTAGAAGTAGACAGCGGGCCGATTTTAATGCAGGCTGCGGTGCCGGTATTGCCTGAGGATACCGCAGAAACGCTGCACGCTCGAATTCAGGTACAAGAGCACAAGATTATGCTGGGTGCGATCGCCCTTATTGCCCAATCTAATCGAAAATATTGTGACTAAAAACCTCACGAGTGCCGCATCTGTCCCCAAATTACCCGTCAGCGAGTCACCCGAAACAGGCCCGCTGATGACTCCGCCCAAAAACGGATAGTGGCGAATGACTTAAGTGGTGAAGAGATCAAAATTTTAGAGTCTTGTTCAAGCTCCCAGATTCAATACTGCAAGTCAATCTAAAATCTAAAATCTAAAATCTAAAATCGAATGACAGACTCCAATCGCCTGAAATTAATTCTCAAAGAAAGGATCAAAAAGAACATCGGCATCAAGGGAGAATTCTATCTGCCTAGCTTGCCATCAATGCTAGACGAATATCTTAAATTCCTCTCAGACTTCTTAAAACTTCTCGGGCAAAACCTCGACGCTGCCCAAACCGAAAACTTGCGAACATTAATTGCCAATGCCTTAGCAGAAGGATTCAAAAATTCCCCCCACGCTAATCTAATAGTCTCATACTTTCCCGCCAATTCCCAAATCGGTTTAGCCGGCGGCATTACTCTGAATACCAAGATTCAAGTCGAATCGATGGCCCAGAAATATCATAGCTGGCCGGATATTCGCCCCGAACCTCTATTCGGCAGCCATCCCGATGCCAAAGTCATCGCCATTGCCGCCGAATTAGGCGAACCCCCAAAAGCACCTATTTTAGATGTCGGTGCGGGCCCAGGGCGCAATAGTTTGCCCTTAGCAAGGTTAGGTCATCCCGTAGATGCGATCGAACTAACACCCATATTTGCCGAGAAACTATCATCCGCAGCCACCGCCGAAAACTTACCCATAAATGTCACCCAAGGCGACGTTTTAGACCCATTATTGAGGATGAAAACTTATCGGTACAAATTAGCCATTGCTACCGAAGTTCTCTCTCATTTCCGCTACCCCGAACAAGTTCGTCTTTTCCTCGGCAAAATGTCCGATGCCGTTTTAAGCGGCGGGTTTATCTTATTTAGCACTTTCTTAACTGTAGATGGGTACGAACCCGACGAGATGGCCAAACAAATGTCTGAATTGTGTTGGTCTTATCTGATTACCAGACAAGAATTGCAAGCAGCAATAGAGGGTTTGCCGTTAGAAATTATTTCCGATCAATCGGTGATTGAATACGAACAAAAACATTTGCCTGACTCTGCGTGGCCGCCGACACCTTGGTTTCTCAGTTGGGCCAGCGGGCGGGATTTATTTCCCGCGCAACAAACACCGCCGTTAGAGTTGCGGTGGATACTTGTTAAACGCTTGTAGAGTTTATTGTTTTCGCTCAATTTTTAGGTAAAAATTGTTGAAATTTGTCCGAGGTTTCGGCGAGGATACTTTTGTCTGGGAAATGGGCGAGGATTTGATATTATCTCGAATTTTGTTAAAGGTCAGGATTTTATATACGGCTTGCTGAATAAAGTGAAAAAGGAGACGCGGCGTTGGGTTGTCTGACAGAAAAAAGGTGGGGGAGTGCAAAAAAAATAGCGAGATAATCCCTCAAAACCCTTGCATCACCGGCAACCATGTACCTAAAAGTTGAGCAAGCTCTTTGTGGCTGCTGCAAAGCTCCTTGGGGTTCCACACTCAAGCGATGAATACAAAATCCCCAACCTCTTAAAGAAGTTGGGGATTTTAACGGTTAAGTTGACGACTCAAAGGGGATTGCGATAGATCTCACGATCGCGCGCTGCATGGATTTTCTCAGGCTTCAACCGCGAAAATCGGGTGGTAATCCCCTTTAAAGCGGTGTTCAATACCGCAGTCCATCATTACTGAGTGACACACATATATCCTCCGCTCACAGGCTTAAGTGTTGAGCCGGGTGGACAGTCTTGCTGAGTCATGCTTCCCTCAAGTGGATTCGTTGGTGATGGCGGAGTAGAGGGCGGAGTAGTCGTTGTCGGCAATAGCTGCGAGGAAACGCCCAAGAAGTTTGGTCGAGGAACAGTAATCCCGTTCTGACCAACCGCAGGCAACTCTATCACTGTTGTGGTAGCTTGCCCTGTGCCATCATTGGTCACTGCGTTCTGATCTCCCGGATGCCCATTGGTAATAAACAGTTGTGGATGATCGAACGGGGCACGCTCAAAGCGAACGCGATCGTCGGTCAGAGATTCCATGAATACGACCAAAGACGTTTTCTGTTCCTCGGTGAGGTTTAGGTTGCGGATGCCAACATCGACATTCTCACTGTTGTTCTCACGAAAATCCCCGCCTCGATTGTAGAAATCAACGACATCTCGCAAGGTGAGTGTCCCACCGTTGTGGAAGTAGGGACCAGTCAACTCAATATTCCGCAGTCCAGGCGTTTTGAATGCACCGTCTGCTGTAATGCGTTCATTTGCACCGACGGGTATATTTGGAGGTGCATTTAGTAATGACTGAAAGCGTCCTTGCGCAGCTAGCCGCGATTCTGAAAGGGGCTGGGTGAAAGGATCGTTGGCGCCCACGCCCAAGTCTTCCGAAGTGGGTCGAACGCCAATATTGTAGAAGGCATTGTCATAGACAGCTTGTCCACCAGTTCCCACGTTCATCCGTCTGAGGCGTTGATTCTCCACATTTTTGACGGAGGCGTTGGTCGTTTCAGCCCCACCGTGACAGAAGACACACGCCTGTTCAAACAGAACTTTGCCTTGCTGTTGCTGTACAGTCAGCGCGTTGCTGTTTCCGTCCATAAATCGATCGAAGGGTGAATCGTCAGAAATCAAGGTGGACTCGTAGAGTTGAATCGCTAATCCGAAAAACAATGAGAAGTTGTAGTCCATCACTGAAAACTCATCGGTTGCCGACGGCCCCTGCGGCTTCCTAATATACTGAGTTCCTCCTGTAGAATCAACCTTGATGATGTACTGCGAGTCCCACCACTCCGGCTTAAACGCATCCTCAATCATTCTTTCGTAACTTTTGTCTTTGAGTCCGGGCTGCGGCCAATTGCTCGAGTTGCCCAGAACGCTGTCTTGGGGATGCACAAGCTGTTTGCCAAGCGGCCGTAGCTGTTTGAGCTTTTTACCCGTCTCTCTAGGCAGCTTTTTGACTTTAATCCTATTGAACTTCTGCCCGATATCAGGAAGTACCCGGCCCGTTGCCGATTCTTCCACAGCGCTTAGCGGTGGACCCACTGCCTGCGACGCCAGCGAGGAATTCTTCAGGCTAATTTTCACCTTCTCCGGAGCGGATTGCTTTCTAAGTGATTTCAGGACAAACGCCTTTGAGTCTCTTGACCCAAACGGGTTTACACCATTAAATTCGTTTTGGGCGCGTCCGTCCCAAAAGTTGCGGAAGTTATACA
>JAUBOM010000136.1:0-18061 GCA_036700245.1 Microcoleus vaginatus BM001213989 | reverse complement strand
GGGAGCTGGAAATTAGGTGTAAAATTTTTCGCTTGTCAACAGTCAACAGTCAACATTCAACATTCAACAAAATCTTATGAGGACTCAAGTCCTCACTAAAAACGCGAGATCGGTTATTTTACGGGACTACATATAAAAGATAAAAGGGCGATAGCCCGGGCGCTCGTCCTTTTATTTGCTGCAGGTATTATCAGCTTTTCGGCTTGTCTGAATCCGAGACTATTTGCGGTTGTTGAGCCATTTAGCAGCAACTATTCCCAAAATACCCGCAACAACTGGATTGCCCAAAAACTTCATCAAACTCGGCTGTTCGGCCAGCACTTCTCGGAAAACATCCGGGTGATTGTGATAGGTAAACGAGGCCAGCTTGGTAACATCGTCAGCATTCATGCGGCTGGCGTGGTGCGTAGAAAGCCCTAGCTGCTTTTCCAATTTGCGATCGTCCAATCCTCTCTTGCCTAAATGCTTGAAGAATTCCCGTGCCACGTCGTCGCGTTCGTTTGGCTTAATTTGGGCGATCGCCTTTTGCAATTCTGGTTCCAACTGAGCCGGCGGTAGGGAGTCGTGATTCAGGGAACGCCCGAATAATTGTTTCCGCTGATCCGGCGAAGTTCTCTGAGCAAAATCGTCAAAATTTTCGTACTCTTCACCGGTTGTCTCCGGCATCATTTCTCGATTTCCCTGGGCCAAATCTTTCATGATTTGACTCTTGTAATTATCGCTGCTACTCATGGTAAATCTTTTCCCCTCTAGACAACAGTTTTGTCTTTATTTGAGATTGTTTCCCCTTCAAAAAACTGCGGAATATTAAACCGTCCCGCGGCTTTTATTTAAGCTTTCTAACCAGGTCAAGACTTGTATTCAATTTGATTTGATTGCTGGTCATACTTAGCCGTCAAAATCAGTTTTTTGTCAGGAGCGTAAACCAAAACACTTACATCCTGATTTGGGAAATTGCGGTGAAAACCTTGTGCTAAAGATTTGGCTAAATCTTTCACTTCTGTAGGGCGGACTTGCGGGGTAATTACAACTCCCAATTTGTTATTGTCGCGCACGTAAGCATCCTGAACCAGACCCTGAGCCGTCAATGTTACCCATTTACCAAAATCTTCACCTGCGACGGTATTGCCACGTTCTAGCTGCGCGTAACTAGCCTGACTGCCACCAATGGAAACAGGTACATCGCTCGGTTTTTGGGCTGAAACGCTGGGCGCGCAGGCAGTAGTAACTGCCAGCATTAATACCAATAGTACGCCCGCAATTATTTTGCGGCCCTGCTGCAATAAACTCACCTTTTTTTCCTCCGTTCAGAAAACATTTGGAATACTTGAAAGGGTCAGGTTGCTCGACCCTCTCAATTAGTATTAGGCTTAGTCTAGTTTCTTTTTGAGCTCATCTTTTACATCTTCGATCGCGTGACCAGCTTCAGCTTTTGCTTGCTTGGCTTTGCCTTCTGCTTTATCCTTCGGGTCACCAGTAACATTGCCTAGGGCTTCTTGAGCTGCGCCTGCGATGTTGTTGCCAGTTGCCTTTGCTCTATCTTCAGTGCTCATGGGTTTCTCCCTATCTGTATCTCAGACATTTTTTACTTAATAAACTCATCATAGGTAACTAGGAGCTGCGTTGCACTCTACCTCTAGGAATAAAAAATGAAGAAAAAATGAAGATGGAAGATGGAAAAGTTATTTTTCAGTCTTGGACGGACTGCGACTTTCATACTTACCTGTTTTTTTTACCGTTTTTGCTGGCTGCAATGAAGTATTTCTGTGAAAAACTGGTGGATGGTTACCCGTGCGTCCAAGGCAGTTTTTTTTAACCCAAAATATTTTTTTAAAATTATAAATTTTTTATTTAATTCTGCCTTCTACCTTCTGCCTTAAAAAGGCAGGTGTGGGCAAGACCGCATCTTACCCACACCCAAAAAAAATTCCTATTAGTTTTAATCAACCTTGTGATGGCATTCTGTATCTATTTTGTGCTGAAGTTCTTCTTTCATCAGTTCCACAGCCCGCATAGTTTCAGCATCTTTTTGTTTGTGATCGCCGAGGGCTTTTTCTGTTTCCTCGCCCAGCAATGTTTCCTTTGATTTTGGTAGGGTTACTTGATTCTCGCTGCCAGTGTGGGTCGCGTTTTCTTCAATACTCATTTGTCTTGACCCTCATTGTTGGTTAAATTTATTTTTAACAAGGCTAGTTACAAGCTAACCTTATACTTATAATAACGCCAATAACGAAGCCTTTCCTCTGCCTGAAGATAGAGAGGACTTGGGCAGTATTTATTAATTTTAAAGTAAGAGAAAGTAGGGAGACTTCCATCTGCCATAAGAAAGATATGGCAAAGGAAGAGAGGGAGATGGACACAGGGGGAGATGGGGAGAGAGGGAGAGGGTGCGAGGGAGAGAAAGGAAGAAGCCCGGATTTCGACTTGTTATGCCTTTAAAACTTGCCTCTTGCTTGTTGCCCTCAATTTCTGAATTGTAAAAAACCTACCCTGGAGAGGGAGAGCGGGAGGGAGAATTTTTCTGCGGTGCGCGCGCAACAAGTACCTTCAGTTGTTTGTTTGATGAGGCTGTTTCGACATCCGTAAAAGATCGAGAGAGAGATAGACGACAGGTTTAGTGCAGACTTAAGTCAGATGTAGCAGTTTGACCAAAATCCACAGGGTGCAGCAATTTCCAAGTTTTGTGGCATCGGGTTAAATAATCTGCTAAACAAGAGTTAACCTCAAGGGTAACTTCCTGCAGGATCGAACTAAAAATTCTGTTATTAGTAAAAATTACCTAAAACCCTATGGGCGCAAGGAGCAGTAACCCCCTCGAAGCAGCCGGCCCGACTCGTGAGCCGATCAAAATAGGCGTGTTGCATTCGCTGACGGGTACGATGTCAATCAGCGAAATTTCTGTAAAAGATGGGACGCTGTTGGCTGTTGAGGAAATTAATGCGGCGGGAGGGGTGCTCGGACGCCCCTTGGAAGCGGTTATAGAAGATGGAGCTAGCGATTTGCAGACTTTTGCTCAAAAAGCTAAGCAATTGCTCTTAGAAGCGCAGGTGGCGGTGGTATTTGGCTGTTGGACTTCGGCGAGCCGCAAAGCTGTACAGCCGACTTTCGAGCACTGCAGCGGGTTGCTGTTCTATCCGGTGCAGTATGAAGGGCTAGAACAGTGTCCGAATATTTTCTATACTGGTGCTGCCCCGAACCAACAGATTGTGCCTGGGGTGAATTACTTGCTGGCACAGGGGAAGCGAAAAATTTTCCTGTTGGGTTCGGACTATATCTTTCCCCGGACGGCAAATCTGATTGTGAAAGCTCAACTGGCGGCACAGGGGGGAGAGTTGGCGGGGGAAGTGTATCTGCCGCTCGGTTCTAAGGAAGTGGGCGAGGCGATCGCTGATATCTTAGCAGTGAAACCGGATGCTATTCTCAACACTCTTAACGGCGACAGCAATGTGGCTTTTTTCCTTCATCTGCGGGAAACTGGCTTGAAACCCGAGGATTTGCCGGTGATGTCGGTCAGCGTAGCAGAAGAGGAAGTGCGGACGATCGGGCCGTCCAATATTGCCGGACATTTGGTGGTTTGGAACTATTTTCAAACGGTGGATACACCGGAAAATCGTAAATTTGTCAAGGCTTATAAAGCTAGATATGGGGAAAATCGAGTCACGGATGACCCGATAGAAGCTGCTTATTTGGGCGTTTACCTGTGGAAGCAAGCAGTAGAAAAAGCTGGTTCGACAGATGTGGTTAAAGTCAGGGAGGCTGCTAAAAATATTGAGTTTGCAGCGCCCTCGGGCAAGGTAAAAATAGATGCCCAAACGCAGCATACCTGGAAAACAGTGCGGATTGGTAAGGTGAGGTTGGACGGTCAAATTGAGGAGATTTGGAATTCGGGCGCACCGATTCCGCCAGATCCTTTTCTCAAGAGCTATCCTTGGGCGGCGGCACTTGCTCCGAGGCAGATTTCTTTGGGAAGTCGGGCTTCTTTAATCGGGCTGTTTGTCATCTTGGTACTGATAACTTGGATGGCGGTGGGAGTCGGATGGATGGGTTCTGTGGAGATTAAGCACTATTTGCTGTTAATAAAAACTGCCTCAGCTCCGCCGGGGGTTTCTGAGGCAGAAATGGCGGTGCTGGTGCAGCAAACTCTGGCGGTGGTGAGCCGCACTCAGCACTGGCTGCTGGGGGCTTTGGTTTTGAGTTCGATCGCGGGGATAATCGGTTTTGTGTCGGTGTCGGCAATTCTGCGGAATCTCGGCTTGCTGCGGGAAACTGCTCAACAGATGGCGAGCGGTGATTTGACGGCTCGATCGCCTATTGTTTCTAATGACGCGATCGGGGTGCTATCTTCTACTCTTAATACAATGGCTCAGCAAATTAGCAGTTTGCTCAGCGGTTTGGAAGTGCGGCAGCGGCAGCTAGAGGAACGATCGGCCCAATTGGAAGTCGCCAAGAATGCTGCCGAAGCTGCCAACCGGGCGAAAAGCTCATTTTTGGCAAATATGACTCACGAGTTGCGGACGCCCTTGAATGCGATTATCGGTTACAGCGAGCTGCTGCAAGAAGAGGCTGTGGAACTCGGTGAAGAAGAGTTTGTGATGGATTTGGCAAGCATTAATATCGCAGGCAAGCAGTTGCTCAACATTATTAGTGACATCCTGGATATTTCTAAAATTGAAGCAGGAAAGATGACTCTTTTCTTGGAGAATGTTGAGGTGTGGAATTTGATCGAGCAGGTTGTCACTACTGTTCAACCCATGCTAGGGAAAAATAGCAACACTTTGCTCGTCAATTGCGATCGCAATATTGGCACGATATACGCTGATTCGTCGAAGTTGCGCCAAGCGCTGTTGAATTTGGTGAGCAATGCTGCTAAGTTTACCGATCGAGGCAAAATTACGATTAATGTTTGGAAGGAAGAAGGGGAAGTTTTGCCTCTGGACAATTCCGAAGGACTCTCGGCAGCTCGTTCTCGGTGTCAAATGCCTTCGATCGTGTTTCAAGTCACCGATACCGGCATCGGCATGACTGAGGATCAGGTGTCGAGGCTGTTCGGAGCTTTCGCCCAAGCGGACGATTCTACTAGCCGCAGATACGGCGGCACCGGTTTGGGGCTGACAATTAGCCGGAAGTTTTGCCAGATGATGGGCGGGGACATTACGCTTGAGAGCAAGTTTGATTGCGGTTCTACTTTTACAATCAGGTTGCCGGTTGTGGTAGAAAGCCAGAAAGAAGAAAAAGATATGCGATCGAAACCGCTGGGGCTGCCCGCTGATGCTACTGTCTTAGTGATTGACGACGATCCAGACGCCCGGGATTTGATGACCCGCTGCTTGTCGAAACAGGGATTTCGGGTGCATTCGTCGGCTAGCGGTGAAGGGGGGCTGCTGTTGGCTAAGGAGTTGCAGCCAGACGCGATTATTCTGGACGTGATGATGCCGAGTATGGACGGCTGGGCGGTGCTGTCAGCGTTGAAAGCCGCTGCGGATTTAGCTGATATTCCGGTGATTATGATAACTTATTTGGACGACAAAAATCAGGGTTTGGAATTGGGAGCGGCGGAGTATTTGAGGAAGCCTTTGGATTACAAGCGCTTTGCTGCTTTATTGAGCAAATATCAGGGTTTCGGGAAGTAGTTATTAGTCATAACTATTCTGGTTGCAGGAGCAAGATATTGTTGACTGTTAACTGTTGGCTGTTGACTAAAATTATGCTTTCGGAAGAACTGACTGTTTAGAGATTTAAACAATACCGATGCCACCGGAAACGATATCAGTAGTTATTAACCCTTGAACTCTGAAAGGTGAAAGATGAACTCTTAAATGTTGTGAACTATTAACAGTTATATCAACCGCGAAAACGCTGAGGACGTTATTAATTGTTGAAATTCTTGCTGGGATTGTTTTCTGCGGAAGGTCTTCTGCTATAACTGTTACCACTTACCCAAAAAAAGTTAATTAATATTTAATCCCTCTCCTGCCAACGGCTTACATACTCTTGTTGTAACTAAAAAGTTAGATTTTGTGGATTGAGTAGTTGGCTTTGGCAGCGAGTTCAAAAAATCAGCAACGCCACTCTAGCGTTGGTTGGGTCATGGTTCCAGTGAAGGTAGGTTACGAGGGTTGATCGCCTGCATCGCTCGCCACAGTTGCATCGGGTGCTGCCGATTCTAGCTCCCGTGGCAGATGATTGGTAATAAAGGAACTCCAATAAGCTATCCCACCTGAATCAAATTCCATCTGCAAAATTGACGCATTCGGTACTGGAAATCCTCGCGAAAATCCCAAAAGCCGATTCATGGCAACGGCATCAATTACCGTTGGGTTAGCCAAAATCTGCCACAGCATTGCTTTGATAAAAAATCCATGTGAAAAGACAACTACAAAACCGGATTGTTGTTGTAACTGGTTTAGGAAAGTTCGGACTCGTTCCATCAGTTGGACCAACGATTCGGCGTTGGTTCCATCGACATATTCCGGGTCGCAGCGGTCCCAGTAAGCTTTGCTCAAAGGTTTGCGAGCCTGGGTTGTGGTTGGTTGGTCGAACTGTAGGCCCAGATAGGTAAATTCCTGAACTTGCCAAACCTCAACGGGTGTATGTGGAAATTGTTCAATTAATGGTTGAGCAGTGAGTTGTGTTCTTAGATAAGGTGAAGTCACAATCAAGTCTGGAGTTTGTTTAACGGCGGTTGGAATACATCTTGATTGTCGGTCGCCCAATTCACTTAAGGCATTTTCATGGGGTCCCATAGTTGCCAACCCTGCATTGGATTGACTTTGACCGTGACGAATAATCCAAATAGACACGGTTTGATATTCCCTCTCCTTATAATGGGTAAAAATCACTTCTAGGGTGTTGCTGAATCACGGGATGAAAATAGATAAGTGGGAAATTCCGAAGATGTTCTGACGCCCTTGTTTCATTTTTTGCTGATGGAGTAGTTCATACCATAAATCAGCAACGCCGATTGTTAAAATTGGCAGGGTTAAAAAATCACTTGAGACGATTCAATTGCTCGATCGCGTTAGTCAAAAACTTGTCTAAAAATGTTTCATTAGCCATTAGTTAACAGCGAAAAACTAATAACTAATGACTAATGACTAATTAATCTAAGAAGCCCATTAATGCCGAGCTATCGTCAATTTCGTTTGACGCAATAGGGCGGTTTCCTCCCATTGTGGAGTAAACTTCATCAATGTGCAGAGTGCTGATGCCAATAGGGCGGGCACCGGACATACTGAACATTTCGCTGACTTGCATGGCGCTGGAGCCGATCGGGCGATTGCCCAGTGTAGCAACCACTTCAAAGTCGCTGGATTCGATCGGGCGATTGCCTACAGTGCCGTAGGTTTCGCTGAGGTGCAGGGTGCTAGCGCCGATCGGGCGATCGCCCGAGATCGAGACGATCTCGCTGATGGTAAAATCGTCTGGCCCGACGGGGCGGTTGTCATGCATGTGTTGCGGCCGATAAAGTTGAATTCCTGTTGCTTTGGCATCCGTGGGTTCTGTCGCTTGGCTTTTGGAACCGCCTTTGCCCCGGCGGGCGATCGCTTTGCCTTTGCCTGTACCTGTACTGCTCGTATCCATAATTCTTTTCCTCGCTTATTGCTGTTGATTGCTGGGTTCGGACAACTGCTTTTGTGGGCTTTCTGCTTTCTATTTGCGCCGATGATTAAAATAATATTACAAAGTTTAACTATTTTATTAAAGAAATTGCAGAATCTCTGCATTTTTGTTAAGATTTATGGGTAATAGCTACATTTTCCTATGGTAACTGCGGCAGCATCTTTTCAATTGCAAGCGCCCTTCCAGCCCACAGGCGACCAACCGCTAGCGATCGAGCAACTTGTCAAAGGCATCGAAGCGGGCGATCGATTTCAAACCTTACTCGGCGCCACAGGTACGGGCAAAACCTTCTCCATTGCCTCGGTGATTGAAAAAGTCGGCAGGCCCACCTTAGTCCTAGCACACAACAAAACCCTGGCAGCTCAACTCTGCAACGAACTGCGAAATTTTTTCCCGAACAATGCAGTCGAATACTTTGTCAGTTATTACGACTATTACCAACCTGAAGCATACATTGCCGTCACGGATACTTTCATTGAGAAAACGGCAGCAATTAACGACGAGATAGATATGCTGCGGCACTCCGCCACGCGATCGCTCTTTGAACGTCGTGATGTAATTGTAGTTGCTTCAATTAGCTGCATCTACGGTTTGGGAATGCCCGCAGAATACCTGAAAGCGGCTATTCCTTTGCGAGTAGGAATGGAAGTCAACCAGCGACAAGTTTTGCGAGATTTAGTCAACGTCCAATACAGCCGCAACGACATAGATTTAGGCCGAGGCAAATTTCGCGTCAAAGGCGATGTTTTGGAAATTGGTCCCGCTTACGAAGATAGAATTATTCGCGTTGAATTCTTCGGCGACGAAATCGATGCAATTCGCTACGTTGACCCGGTAACAGGTAAAATTCTGCAAAGTTCAACGGCTTTAAATATCTATCCAGCGCGCCACTTTGTCACGGCAGAAGATAAACTAGAGGCAGCTTGCCAAGGGATAGAACTAGAATTAGAAGACCGACTGGCAGAATTTGAAAAAGAGGGTAAACTATTAGAAGCTCAGCGGTTGGAACAGCGCACCCGCTATGATTTGGAAATGCTGCGCGAGGTAGGTTACTGCAACGGAGTCGAGAATTATTCGCGGCATTTAGCAGGGAGAAATGCGGGGGAACCGCCAGAATGTTTGATTGATTATTTCCCGAAAGATTGGATGTTGGTGATAGATGAATCTCACGTCACAGTGCCGCAAATTCGGGGGATGTACAACGGCGACCAAGCGCGCAAAAAAGTATTGATCGAACACGGTTTCCGCTTGCCCAGCGCGGCAGATAACCGCCCTTTAAAAGCAGAGGAATTCTGGGCAAAAGAAAATCAGTGCATCTTTGTTTCTGCTACGCCTGGGGATTGGGAAATAGAGATATCTGAAGGGAGAGTGGCAGAGCAAGTTATTCGCCCTACCGGAGTAGTAGATCCGACAATTTTTGTGCGCCCGACACAAGGACAAATTGATGATTTGTTGGGGGAAATCAAGGAGAGAGTAAGTCGGGACGAGCGAGTGTTGGTGACGACTTTAACGAAGCGGATGGCGGAAGATTTAACTGAATATTTGCAGGAAAGGGCAATTAGAGTGCGGTATTTGCACTCGGAAATTCAGTCGATTCAACGCATCGAAATTATCCAAGATTTGCAGGATGGTAAGTTTGATGTATTGATTGGTGTTAACTTGCTGCGGGAAGGTTTGGATTTGCCGGAAGTTTCGCTGGTGGTAATTTTGGATGCGGATAAAGAGGGGTTTTTGCGATCGGGACGTTCTTTGATTCAAACGATTGGAAGGGCGGCGCGGCACGTTCAGGGACAGGCTATTCTGTACGCGGATAATTTGACGGATAGTATGGTTAAGGCGATCGACGAAACGGATCGGCGCCGGGGGATTCAGCTAGCGTACAATAAGATGCACGGGATCACGCCGCAGCCGATCGCGAAAAAGAGATCGAGTAATGCGATTTTGGCATTTTTGGATGTGTCGCGCAAGCTGAATTCTCAGCAGTTGGAGGAGGTTTACGAACAGGTAAACGAGTTGTCTTTGGATGAGATTCCTCAGTTAATCGGGCGGTTGGAAGCGCAGATGAAGGCGGCGGCTAAGAAGTTGGAGTTTGAGGAGGCGGGTAAATTGCGCGATCGGATTAAGCATTTGCGGGATAAGCTATTGGGACATTAAGCTTGTTGTCAGGGAATTGAGGGGAGTTTTTAACCGCAGATGCACGCAGATAAACGCTGATGAAGGGATAATTTAAAAGCCAAACATGGCTTTTAGTCCATTGGCGATCGGCTGATACTCTTCTGCGGTTAAACTGCCAAGATACCGCAATACTCGCCGGATATCTACAGCGCGTACTTGATCCAGCAATACTATTGAGTCGGCCGTTAGATTTCCCACTCCTGCCTGAAGACTTGGGTATAAAATTGGATTTTGTGCAGTCCAATCTCCTGATTGTCTGGTAATCGGCACAACAATCACAAGCTCAAAACGCATCGTACCTGTGTTGCTGGGCTTCCCCACTACTACAGCAGGGCGTATTCCTTGCTGTTCGTGCAGTGCAGGCGTTTGAGGAGGGAAATCAACCAGTAAAATATCGCGGATGGTGAATCTATTAGCCACGCTTATTGCTGTACCCTTTCGTCTTCTAGAATAACAGCACCTACTCCCGGTATATGGCGCACGGGTTGACCAAGTTTCATGGGGTCTACATCTCCCCAATCATAGGGGGGAATTCCATTATCGACGAGGTAAAGTTGACGCCAAGGCGATTTTGCCAATGCTTCCTCGGAAATGTCAGGAAAAAATATTAGCACTTCTGCGATGCTAACTGGAAAACCATTGAGTTTGCTCAAGCCATCTATAATGGCGGCTAGAACTGATAAGTCTAGGTGGTTGAGGTTTTCGGCTTTTTCGATCAGTTGGTATACGGTTTCAGGATTGAGTGTTTCGCCCACAGCTTCGACTAAGTTTTCGGGGGTGAAACCTCGACATTTCAAGTATTCGGCTAGTTGTAAGCGAATTGTACTCATCGGTTTAGTTGAGAAAGATTTTATGGTCAAGTGCGATCGCCCTTTACCATTGTCCTATTTTTTGGATGGGAAGGGCGATCGTACTTTCTACCAGATTCCTAGCCGATATGCTGCATATTCGCGATCGTGACAATCTGCGTTTGATGAACCATCGTTATCCCAGTGATTTGGCTGCCAATCACGTTCGCGCCTCAAGTCATCTATTTCTTGTTGCTGTTCAAGGACTTTTTGCTCAAAGGATTGGATAGTTTTATCCTTAGCTTTGATAGTTTTATCCTTTGCTTCGTTTTCCTCAAGCAGACTGCAGTTCCACTCCGCCAATGCGCGGTTCGACTTCGCCAAAGCGCGGTTCGACTCCGCCAAAACAGAGAGGGTTTTCTTAGTCCGCTGAAGGTTGGTGTACAACGACTCACATTGTGGAGTATAATTAGGGGACATATATTTCAAAAGTTACGTTGACTTGTGGTGGTCTGAAGTTGAGATGTCAAACCACCGTGAGTTCGCTAGCTAAAGCAAGGTCTCTGTCTGAATCGTTACTTCAGGCGGGCCTTTTCCGTATCAGATATGATTTGCTATTGCAAAAACTACAAGCCATTAAAGCGTTGTCTTTCTTACACTTGGGAATGTGAGGAAGTTTTGTTTGAGCTTGTATTTTAAGAATTTAACATTCGCCCTGTGAATTGTCAAGCGATAAATAAGACCGTTTGTTTTCTTTATTACGGAGATTTAAACATCCGATTGCCGACACTCGATGCCGCTTTAATCTAATACGCTTGAATAACCGCATATACGGGGCTATGGGTAAAGTGGATGCCAACTCAACCTCAATTTGCCGACATCCGATGCCGCTTTAATTTAATAGGCTTGAATAGCGCAGTCTACCGGGCTATGGGTAAAATGGATGCCACAATCAACCTAAATCTCTATTAAGAATTGAAACCTGAGTGAATAGATTGCGGGCAGATAGGGCAAGGGTTTCAGAAATATATAAAAAAGGTCGATCGCCCAAAATACCACCCAAATCAACTACTTGCTCAATACCGCAGCATCCGTACTGCTAGCAAAAGCCGGACGAATAAATTCCTCCTTCTCTTCCAACGTGATGTAACCCTTATCTACAGCTAGCTGCATCACTTCCTGAAGAAAACATCTGAGCACATCTAATACGTGAGTGCGATCGCATTCAAAAACCTTTTCCCAACCAGAAGTTTCAAACTTCCTCAAATAGGAGTTACGCATGAGAACTCAGAAACCGGGTTTTTTGCGATAAAACTTCGTTACAGCCCGCAGATGCAGTAAAAAACCCGGTTTCTTTGGCCGAGTGCGTAAGTTCTGTTTATGTAATTTTCGCATATTAAAGTGGTAAGTTGGGTTTTGTTACCTCAACCCAACCTACTAATAAACTTATGGTGTCGGATTCGGATACTTAGCGTGCACCGCATTGATTTCCGCTACGATATCCTTATCCAAATTCACCTCCAAACTACCGATATTTTCCTCCAACTGTTCGAGGCTGGTTGCACCGATAATTGTGCTAGTTACAAACCAGCGCGATCGCACATACGCCAAAGCCATCTGCGCCGGACTTATCCCATGTTTCCCCGCAATCTCAACATACGCTTTCACCGCATCATTCAGATTAGTTTTATCGTAACGCTGACCAAATCCCGCAAATAAAGCCAACCTTGAATTTTCGGGAATTCCATTCAAGTATTTACCCGTTAACAGCCCAAACCCCAAAGGACTGTAAGCCATCAATCCCACATTTTTAAAACGGCAAGTTTCTGCTAAATTTAGGTGGAATGTGCGATTGCTCAAACTGAAAGCATTCTGAATCGAAACAACCTTCGGCAAGCCGTGTTTTTCAGCCAACGTGCAAAACTCGCAAACTCCCCAAGGCGTCTCGTTACTCAAACCCAAATAGCGGATTTTGCCAGCTTTAATTAAGCCAGCAAATACCTCTAACTGTTCGAGAATCGGTACGGTTTCGCGCTCTTGGGCGATGTCGTAATCCGGCGCGCCAAATAAGGGCACGTAGCGATCGGGCCAGTGGATTTGATAGAGGTCAATGTAGTCAGTTTGCAAGCGCTTCAGGCTGTCATTCAGGGCTTTTTCGACATTTGGGCGATCGATCTGATTTTTCCCTTCCCGAATCCACTTTAATCGAGTGCTTCTGCCCGCCACTTTAGTCGCTATAATGACTTTATCCCGCTGCTGTTTCGTCAACCATTCGCCGATATATTCCTCTGTTTTTCCGTAAGTTTCCGGTTTTCCAGGAACGGGATACATTTCTGCCGTATCGATAAAGTTGATTCCTCTATCGATCGCCAAATCGAGCTGTTCGGCCGCTTCTGCAACGGTGTTCTGCTGGCCGTAAGTCATCGTACCCAAACAAATTTCAGATACTGATAAGTCGCTGTCGCCGAGTTTTTTGTATTCCATGATTGCGATTGCTTGCTGCAAAATTCTCTGATTCTATCTTACAGAAAAAATCATTTACTTGCTGAATAAAAAAAAGTAAGTGAAGCGCAGCTATTTTGTAAAAAATTTCCCTTTTCTCTCTTTTACTCTGCGCCCTCTGCGGTTAAAATTTTTTTAAAGCTATTTGCCATTAAATGTTAATATAAAGAATTATGCTCCGATAGTTTATGAGTAACCGCCCGCCCAAGGTTCCCTTTGTAAATCTCTCCCTGCAACACCAACCAATCCAATCCCAAATAGCAGAAGCAATTAGAAAAATTACCCAGGAAGGAGACTTTATTTTAGGCAAAGCACTCGCCGAATTTGAAACAGCATTTGCAGCAGCTTCTGGAGTAAAATACGGCGTAGGAGTGGCTTGCGGAACAGATGCGATCGCTCTGGGACTCCAAGCTTGCGGCATTAATCCGGGCGACGAAATTATCATACCCGCTAACACTTTTATCGCCACCGCGATCGCCGTCCTCCAAGCCAAAGCTATACCTATTCTTGTAGATTGCGACCCGGAAACCGCCCTGATTGACCTCACAGCAGCCTCCACAGCAGTTACCTCAAAAACTAAAGCAATTATCCCCGTACACCTCTACGGTCAAATGGTGTCGCCCGGGCAGCTTTTAGATTTTGCGAACCGCCACGATTTGATCGTATTTGAAGATGCCGCCCAAGCGCACTTAGCCCACAGAGAAGGATACCGCGCCGGTTCCATTGGTAAAGCAGCAGCATTCAGCTTTTATCCCAGCAAAAACCTCGGTTCTTTTGGCGACGGCGGGATGTTAATTACTAACGATGTAAAACTGGCAGACAAAATGCGAACTCTCCGCAATTACGGAGCACCGAGTAAATATTTACACACAGACCTCGGTACAAACAGCCGTCTCGACAATTTGCAAGCCGCCGTGCTCAACGTTAAATTGCCTTACTTAGAAAAATGGAATCGCGATCGCACCACCGCCGCCCAACACTACGATACTCTACTAGAACCCCTGAAACACAAAGGCATTGTACCGATCGCCAACCACAGTAACAGCGGTCACATTTATCACCTCTATGTTATCCAAATTACTGAGGAAAGCTCGATCGACCGCAACACCCTTCAGGAAAAACTCGCCCAAGACGGCATTCAAACAGGCATACACTATCCCGTACCTTGTCACCTGCAACCCGCCTACCAAAACTTAGGCAATCGGGGCGACTTCCCCCACGCAGAAACCCTGTGCCAACAAATTTTATCATTGCCAATTTATCCCGGATTGAGCAATACTCAGATCGAGGATGTAGTTGGCGCGATCGCACTATCATTGAATTGCTAATTGTTCATAAAATTTATGCTGCAAGTGTTTCAATCAGTAGGGTGGGGTTCCCAAAGCGTTTTTGTGGAGAATTAACAAATCTTTAACTCACAGTTCAAAACTACAAAGCGTTGCGAATCCAGCGCGGCCATCTCAAAACTTCTCAAACCATGCACATTCAGCGCAGAATTCGCATTGTTTTCAAGCGATACCTCCTGGGGGAAAGTATCACGGTGCTCCTAGTGCTGCTGTACGCCCCCCTCCTAGTACACTGGTACGACGGCTGGTTGAACAAAAACATCAGCATCGAACACGAATATTTCAGCCACGGACTAATTGGTTTGCCCTACGCAGCTTATATTGCTTGGACGAACCGAAAGTGCTGGCGCCGCTTGCCCAACTCACCGCATCCTTTGGGAGGCTTTTTGTTGGTACTAGCGACGCTTTTTTATCTGAGTCGCTTGAGCGATTTAGTAAATTTATCCCTGCCAGTAATGCTAGCCAGCATTTGCTTATCTTTAAAAGGGATTCCCGGCTTGCAATTGCAGGCGATGCCACTTTTATTCGTATTTCTTGCCTCACCCAACCACATTCCTTACCTCATAGAACCCTACGCCTTGCCGTTGCAGCACTTCATTGCTGAAACATCAGGCTTGATATTAATTAACGTTGGTCTCAACGTGAGAGTGGAAGAAATTTATCTGTACGTCAACGATCGCATTGTAGAAGTTGCTCCGCACTGTGCAGGCTTTAAAATGCTGTTTACCAGTCTTTACGTCAGCTTAATTCTGCTGGATTGGACGGGAGTTTGGAGTTCCCGCAAAAAAAGCATTTTGTTTTTATTGACTACATCTATCATTAGCATTACTTCCAACATTCTCCGCAACACTTTGCTAACTTACTTTCACGGAACCGAGAGAGAGGGGCTTTTTACTTGGCTGCACGCCGGATGGGGCGGAGACTTGTATTCTGCTTGTATACTAGGCTTATTGGTACTTCTCCTCAACGGGGTGGAAAAGTATTTCCCAAGCCAGTCTGGCAATTAATGAAACAGATGATTTCAGCACGGAAATTATTGCGGCGGTATCAATTATCTAAAATGATGGTACTGGTGTTTTTGCTGGTATTGGTTGGGGCAATAGCAATTCCCGGCTATGCGACAGGAAGGTGGCCTTGGACAAACCCGCCACCCGTTGCCAACCTCAATCAATTAAGAAGTTTGCGCCAAAACGGGATGACAATTCCCGGATGGGAGGTGACCCGCGTCCAGAATAACGTCCAAATTGGCGGTCACAGATGGTTAGTTGAAGAAATTAAAAACGATCGAACAATTGCCCTTTTATTGCTGTTGCCTCAAAATAGCCCCAAAAACCAGCCCCAACTAGAATGGCTAGATATCGATGGGTTTCATCGGTGGCAAACAGATTCTCATCGCACTTTGAGGTTTACAGTTAAATTAGGGCCAATACCCGACAAGCCACCGCCTACTGTCGAAGCCCGGTTTTTCCGAAGCTGGACTCCCCAACAAACTTTTGCTGTCCTCCAGTGGTACGCTTGGGCTAACGGGGGTTCTCCAACAACCAGCCGCTGGTTTTGGGAAGACAGTATTGCTAGACTGTGGAACCGCCGCGCCTCTTGGGTTGCTGTCAGTATCATCGTTCCCCTTCAACCGCAGGGCGACATTAAGATAGCTCAACCATTGCTCGAATCTCTCGGCAAAATTGTTCAGGCTAAATTAATTGCAGAAACTTTTCGGTTTGAGTAACTAGGTAGGTGCAAATAAATTGGGCTACCGGGTGGGCGGGTTTTGCCACAATAAACTGCCTCCTAGTAAATATCCTGCTTCAACCCGCCCCTACAAGGTCTTATTGTTTTTTCGCGCCGCTCTACTTTGATGAAACTTAAAAGTCAGCTAATTATTCAAAATATTTCTGTTTTTAATTCTCCCAAAATGCGAGTAAAATCCACAATTAAAAATCGCGTCGCTGTTTCCTTGGCAGGCTTGTATTCCACTGCTTGGACTCTATCTTTTGCTGCTGTATTCTGGGGCTTTAACAGCAAAAATTTTTCGGAAACGGCTTTAGCTCAATCTGTTGTTCCAAGAGACGAGCGGCTCGTGCCACCACCGCCACCGCCGCCTGCCAATTTCAACCGGGAAATTAACCCAGCTTTTCGGAATCGGCCCTACCGCCTGGGCCCGGGAGACCAGATTTCTGTTCAAGTTCAGCGCTTCCCAGAGCTAAATTTTACAGGTGCAATCAGCCCTGAAGGGGTAATTGTACTGCCGCTAATCGGAACAGTAAATCTGCGCGGTCTCACAGTCCAAGAATCACAGCAGCGCCTCCGCGAGCGCTTTTCCCAATTTATCAAAAATCCTCAAGTCTCGGCTGGTTTGCTGGTTCAGCGCCCTGTAGTGGTGACGGTGACGGGGGAAGTGGCAAGACCGGGTTTTTATCCGCTGCAAACCCCCCAGCTTCCGGCGGCTCTGGCGGCTGCTGCTGGGACTACTCCTACGGCCGAACTGCGGGCGGTGCGGGTGCGGCGGACTCTGCCTTCGGGTGCTGTCGCCGAGCAAATTGTTGATATTTTGACACCGCTGCAAACTGGTATTGCTCCGCCGGATTTGCGTTTGGAAGATGGAGATGCGATCGTCGTACCGTATAAACAGGTTATGCCCGATCGCAAGTCCGATCAAGATTTAGCTTCTAGGTACAGCCTAGCTGCTGCCGCTGTCCCCGTCCAAATCACTGTCACCGGAGAAGTCAGCAAACCGGGTTTTTACACGCTTCCGGCGGGTTCTGGTCGAATTTCGGCTGCTTTGCTGGTTGCGGGGGGAGTCACGGGAAAAGCCGATTTACGGGCCGTGCGAGTGCGACGGACTACGGTGGACGGCTCGTCGGTGGAGGAACCAATCGACCTCTACACTCCCTTAGCAAAGGCTAACGATTTGTTCGATTTTCCGTTGGCATCGGGAGATGTGATTATCATCCCGGAATTGGACCCTAGTACCAAAAACCTAGACTATGACACAGCTCTGGTGGCGCGGTCTACCCTGATTAAGCCCAGGATCTACGTTCGAGTTTTGAGTTACGCTAGTGGTGGTTTGACCTCGTTCTACCTAGAAAATGGCAGCAAGTTTTTGGATGCGCTCAACAACTTGCCTGTTAATCAAGCTGACTTGCGGAAAATAGCCCTGATTCGGTTCGACGAAAAGCAAGGTAGAGCAATCAACCGTTCGATAGATGCTAAAGCTGCTTTGGAGGGCAATGTTTCTCAGAACCCGATGCTCGAAGATAATGATGTAATTGTGATTGGTAGGAATCTGGTAGAGCGCATTGCTTATGTAATCAATAGTTTTACTCGACCATTCCGCGATTCTTTGGGATTTATTCTGTTCTTCGATCAGTTAAGAAATGGGGTGACAAATCTTTTCGGACCGTCACCTAATGATAGGTAGTCATACCTGCGATTGGCGATTTTCGATTGGTAATGACTTATGACTACCAGGGTGGGAAGCTTGCTTAAAGTTGCATTTTTTTTGCTGGCAGCAGTAGTCATTAGTCATTAGTCATCAGTGATTAGTTATGAATTTTTGTTAAGAATTAGCAATCTAAAATCGTACGGATTCAGGTCAAAAATAGTTGAGTGAGAGCCGAAAAATATGGTAAT
>JAUBOM010000337.1:0-1812 GCA_036700245.1 Microcoleus vaginatus BM001213989 | reverse complement strand
TGGTTAGCCTGATCTGGGAGCGAAGAGCAATTCCATTATACTGGTCACTGTTGCCTAAATTAGGAAACAGTAACTTCGAGTCACAAAGTACCAATCTACAGGAAGTTTTACCATTATTTTAAAAATATAAAGTCATCGTTTTAGGAGACCGTGAATTTTGTTCTGTTAATTTGGCAAACTGGCTTAAGGAAAAGGATGTGTCTTTTTGCTTAAGACTGAAAAAGAATCTTTGTATCGAAACAGAACATTTAGTTTGGCAACGGTTGGATGAATTAGGGATAGTACCAGGAACTTCTTTGTATTTTCAAGGAAAAAGAGTGAGGAAAACTCGACCTGCTACCGGATTTGATCTGGCTTGTAAGTGGAGAAGGAACTCTGGGAAATATCAAGTTAAAGAAGCTTGGTTTATTCTCACAGATTTACGCTCATTGCGAGCAGCCATCAATGCTTATAAGCAGCGGATGGGCATTGAAGAAATGTTCCGAGACTGTAAAAAAGGAGGCTATGATGTTGAAGAAACAAGCCTCAAAGGGAACCGACTTATTAACATGATTATGCTCATGACACTTGCGTACAGTTCAGCAATATTTCAAGGCACTGAACTGAAGAAAAAGCAGGTACAAAAATATGTATATCGTCGCAAAGAACCAAAGAAAAAATATCGCAGACGGAGTACATTTGGTGTTGGATTAGATGGATAAAAGTGGGTTAATTATCTAGAACAATATTCTGATGAGGTGGAACAGTTAATGAAGTTAACTCCTTCTAAACGCCGCTTTTATCAACAAGGTATGCGGGCTGCAACCCTTATACAATCTATCTCGTAGACCTCTTTGTCACCCCCCCAGCATAAATACATCTTGTGAGAGCCACTGCGTTCTATCGATTGCGAGTTTCAAAGGTTGAGATTTATTAAATTTAGCTTTTAAAATTTCTATAACCAATGGAAAACACAGGCTTTCTATGTTCAGAGAGCCTAATTTCATAAATATTTGTAGGCTACGCCTCCGACTCTCAAATTGGAAAGGATTTGGCATTACAGAAGCAGCAAGGTAATACTAACTTGTTTGTGGGTCTGTAACATATATACCAGATCCTTGAGGGTTTGGTATTCTGCGGCTTTCAGTTGTTTTTCTAGACAGTTCTGGTAAAATTGAGGAAACATAATTAGGGTTTGCTGAATAAGCGATCGCTTTCCTAAGATCAGGAGCAATCGATATATTCAAGCCGAGTAAAAAATGAGCCTTTCCTACATTAAATTAAGCCAAATATAAGCCCAGGTTATGCCAAGCCCAAAAACAGGCATTGTTTTCCCCGAACGACACAAAAATAAAAAAAAACCGGCGCCACCAGGTAGAAAGGTTCATTCCTAAAAAAGTGATAGCAATAGCTGTTTGTGAAGTATTATCAAGTGGCGTTGCTGATTCACGGTATGAATCAACTTTTCGCTTGAAGTTACAAAACTCACCCTCAAGCAGGCTTATAGCAAGGGAGAAATCTTGAATTCATATCTGTATTCAGCAACGCCCTTGATAGGCGTTGCTGAATACAGATATGATAACGGCGGTCAACGGATGTTTTGGCGACCCGATTTGCCTCTTTGAGGGCGATTGAAATCATAGGATGGATAGGGAACGGGAACCTCCCAAAACTTAAGATAATGAATTACTAACCGAATAGAATGTTTAAGCATTTCTACAGACTTAGAATAGCATAGTGTCTTGCGATGAAGCCGGGCTAAATAATGTCGTAGTCGTGTATTCTCGCCCTCTACTCTGGTCATGTAAGTTTTACAGATAATTTGGTCTCCAT
>JAUBOM010000336.1:0-1814 GCA_036700245.1 Microcoleus vaginatus BM001213989 | reverse complement strand
TTTCGCTGAATGTTGCTGTGACTAAAAATGGTGCGTTTGTGGTTGTTGGTGATTCCGAGGTTAAGGCAACATTTGGTGGGGTAAAATCAGCGGTACGAGTTAACCTAGTGGCCGCCGTATTGTTATTACCCGCAGTATCGGTAGCTCGCTCCGCAAGTACATCAACGGTGACATTACCATCAGCGGTGGGAGTGACATCAAAGGTGTAAGTTTTGGCATCAACTGTGACAATGTTACCGACAGTTGCATTGGCGACAGTAATATCAGTATTATCAAACCCGGTGACATTTTCGCTGAATGTTGCTGTGACGCTAAATGCTGCGTTGACTGTTGTTGCTGATGCGGATGTTAAGGCAACTGTTGGTGCGGTAACATCCGCGGTACGACTTAAACCAGTGGCAGCCGTATTGTTATTACCTGCAGTATCGGTAGCTTGATTTGCAAGTACATCAACGGTGACATTACCATCAACGGTGGGAGTGACATCAAAGGTGTAAGTTTTGGCATCAATTGTGGCAAAGTTACCGACTGTCGCATTGGCGACAGTAATATCAGTATTATCAAACCCGGTGACATTTTCACTGAATGTTGCTGTGACGCTAAAGGGTGCGTTGACTGTTGTTGCTGATGCGGATGTTAAGGCAACATTTGGTGGGGTAAAATCAGCGGTACGAGTTAACCCTGTGGCCGCCGTATTGTTATTAGCTGCAGTATCAGTAGTTGTTGCCGCAAGTACATCAACGGTGACATTACCCTCAGCGCTGGGAGTGACATCAAAGGTGTAAGTTTTGGCATCAAATGTGACAAAGTTACCGACAGTGGCATTGGCGACGGTAATATCAGTATTATCAAACCCGGTGACATCTTCGCTGAATGTTGCTGTGACGCTAAATAAACCATTTACTGTTGTTGATGCGGATGTTAAGACAACAGTTGGTGCAGTTGTATCAATAACTATGGCTTTACTACCGCCGAGAGAGCTCACTGAGGCTAAGGCAGGGAGGAGGCTTAAAAAAGCGTCAAAGCCCGTACCAACAGTCTCTTTAATTGTGCCGCCATTGAGAGTCAGGGCGT
Organism: Microcoleus vaginatus BM001213989; assembly: GCA_036700245.1. GTDB lineage: Bacteria > Cyanobacteriota > Cyanobacteriia > Cyanobacteriales > Microcoleaceae > Microcoleus. Next base: position 740 of record JAUBOM010000336.1, on the reverse strand, counting down.
TTGTGGCAAGGTATTCTAAGTCACCGGAGGTGTCCCCTGGTTGCACTAAATAGTTGAAGGTGAGCACTGTAGTGCCGCTACCAGAGGCGTAATTGGCAAAAGAGTCAGTTGTGCCTGTTTCTAGTTGCAGTTGAGGTGTGCCGATGACGTTGACAGCAGTATCGAAGGTGGCGGTGATATTGATGGTAGAACCGATGCCGTAGCTGCCGTCAGCGGTGGTGGCGGTGACAGCGGTAACTTGGGGGGTAGTATTGAGCAGGATGGAGGCACTGGTGCTGCCCGAGTTCGCCGTTGCTACATCTGGTTTCCCGTCGCCGTTGATGTCGCCGATGGTGATGGATCTGGAGTAACTGCCAATAGGGAAGTCTACTTTGGTGGCAAAAGTGGGGGCGGCGGCTCCTGTGGCGGTGGTGTTGAGCAGGATGGAGGCGGTTTTGCTGCTGAAGTTCGCCACAGCTAAGTCTGGTTTCCCGTCCAAGTTGAAGTCGCCGATGCTGACGGAATGGGGGGCCCTGCCAGTAGTGAACTCAACTTTGGTGGCAAAAGTGGGGGCGGCGGCTCCGGTGGGGGTGGTGTTGAGCAGGATGGAGGTGCTGTAGTCGAAGAAGTTCGCGGTTGCTAAGTCTGGTTTCCCGTCCAAGTTGAAGTCGCCGATGCTGACCCAGATGGGGTAATCGCTAGTAGCGAAGTCTACTTTGGTGGCAAAAGTGGGGGCGGCGGCTCCGGTGGGGGTGGTGTTG
>JAUBOM010000135.1:4003-18236 GCA_036700245.1 Microcoleus vaginatus BM001213989 | reverse complement strand
GATGGTCTTGGATTTTACATTCTTTATCTCTATCACATCTTTAAAAAAATGGTATTAGGCAACGGTTTCCTGGTATCGAATGGTTGCCTACTTTGCTACGCTGTCTGAAAATTGCCTGCTGCGATTTTGGATTAATCGTTCTCCACAGCTCCCAGCGCCTTTAAAGTTGCCTTCTGTGCTGCCGTTAAACCGATCGCACCCCTAATATTCATACCCTCATAAGGTCGATCAGCCAAGAGCGTTCTCAAACAATCACCCGTTTCAACACTCCAGAACTTGATTGTCTCATCTCCACTGCCACTAGCTAAGGTTTGTCCATTGGGGCTAAACACAACTGACCATACTCCTTTAAGATGTCCCTGCAATGTCCCTCTGTTCTTCCCCGTGTTGATATCCCAAAGCTGAACCGTTTCGTCATCGCTAGCACCGGCTAAAGTCTGACCATCTGGACTAAATGCCACCGACCTAACGCGGTGAGTGTGTCCTTCAAAGGTTTGCAAACATTCCCCCGTGCGAACATCCCACAACTTGATAGTCTCACCACTCCCGCTGGCAATCCTACTACCACAGGGACTAAAGGCAACCGATAGGACCCAATCGGAATGACCTTGAAAGGTGTGAACACAAATCCCTGTATTCACCTCCCAAAGCTTGACAGTCTGGTCATCACTGCCACTCACCAGAGTTGTTCCATCCGGACTAAATGCCACGGACTTAACCCGATGAATATGTCCCTCAAGCGTTTGCAAACATTCGCCCGTTTGCCAATCCCACAGCTTTACCGTACAATCCCGACCGCCACTGGCTAATATCAGCCCATCTGGACTAAAGCTGAGGGATTGAACCCAACTGCTGTGTCCCCAAATTGTCCTCAAACATTCTCCCGTGTTGCAATCCCAAATCTTGATGGTGCGATCGTCACTTCCACTTGCCAAGATTTGAGCCTCATCCTGTTTTGGTGCAAACGTGACGGATGAGACGATGTTAGTATGCCCCTGCGCTATTCTAATGCACTCTCCCGTCGCCACATCCCACAACCTTACCTGTCGGTCTCGACCGCTACTGGCTAATAATTGCCCATCAGAACTCAATGCAACAGATAAAACCGAATTGCTGTAACCTTCTAGGGTTCTCAAACACTGCCCCATGCGGACATCCCAAAGCTTCACCGTCTGGTTCTCACTGGCACTCAACAACGTGCTGCCATCTCGACTGAACAGAACTAACCAGACGCGATCGCCATGACCCTGTAATGTCTGAAGACATTCTCCCGTCAAAGTATCCCAAATCTTAACTGTCGTATCCTCACTGCCCGTTGCCAGAATTTCACGGTCAAAATAATTGACATCACTTTCAAGATGTGCATAGTCGATTGCCCACACATAACTGTTGTAGTCGGGTAATGTTCTAATGCAATCCCCAGTGGTGATATCCCAAAACTTCACCGTTTTACCATCGCTTCCCGTTGCCAACGTCTGCCCATCAGGGCTGAGTGCAACTGAAAGTACCCAGTTAATGTGAATTTCTAGGACTTGGAGACATTCACCTGTATCGACTTGCCATAGCCTCACGGAGGAGTCTTCCCCACTACTAATCAACGTTTGTCCGTCTGGCGTGAAGAGAACGGATAGTAAATGATTAGTATGTCCTATCAACACGTTAAAGCATTGTCCAGTTTTGACATCCCAAATCCTAACGGAGGAGTCATTACTGCCACTTGCTAGAAATTTTCCATCTGGACTAAAAGCAATTGATTGCACACAACCCGTGTGACCTCGTAGTGTCTTGAGGCACTGTCCAGTGTTAACATCCCAAAGTCTCACAGTTTGGTCATTACTGCCACTTGCTAGGATTTGTCCGTCTGGGCTGAATGCTACTGAATGCACCCAACTGATATGTCCCTTGAAGGACAAGAATTGTCGGCTATCTGCAACGTGCCATAGCCAAATATCGTTATCGATCCCTGTCGCCAAAAGCTTCCCATCTGAACTGAAAGTAGCTGATAAAATGCCTCCCAATGTTTGTGTAAAAACCGATTTAGTCAAATCCGAATTCGCAAAATTGACGCGGTGCAAATTCACGCCTTGAAGGTAAGCTTGCCAAACGGTTAGGCAAGAAAAATCATAACCGCTGGGGTCTATCTGAAGCTGCAAAAAGAGATTGAGAACATTTCCTCCGGCATATCCTGGCTTTGGTGATGAATGTAATGCTTGTGTGGAACCGACCGTTAGCTCAGCAACTCCAGAGGACATTCGCAACTTTAACAAAATCTGAATTAGACAATTTTTAATACTTTCTTTGTTGCCAAGAATAGCCAGCAATCTATGTATAATGGGTTGGAGAATGAGGCGAATTTGAGCAGCTCGCAAGTAATCCTTTGTCTGAGCCTTCATTAGGGCGTAGCGGTCAAAGAACACAATTTCGACCGTACTGATCTCCTGGCACACCTGCTCAATCAATCGTTCAGTGACATACTCCATAACCACTGGCTGTTGTGTAAAGCTGACTGAATGCCTCTGTGTCAGCGCGGGTGTAGCCTTTTCAATGAGAGAGCGCAGTTGCAGCGATTCTAACGCTTCTAGTAGAGCTTGTACTGAAACAGCCGGAATGATATCGTCTCGCAGTTCTGTAATCGAAACCCACTCCCGATTGATGGCGACGCAAAACATCGTCTGCTTTTCTAATGCTGACAGGCGCTCGAACTGTTGGTTTAGCAAGTTAGAAATATCACCGAAAACGACAGTACCCTGCTCTAAAAATTGAGCGATATCGCCATCAAATAATTCTTGAATCGTGGTCGCTACCATCTTCAGCGCCAGTGGATTCCCTGCATACTGCTCCACTAACGCTTGTCCTTCGTCTGCGGATACCGTAAAACCCTTCTCCTTGAAAATTTTCTGAACGTTTTCTTGCAATAAACCACTCAACCGCAAGGAATGGATGGGAAAATGTTCACCTTCTTGATAGCTAAGTTCTCTTGGTTTTTCTCTTGTCGTTAATATTAAACAGCTTTGATGACGAGTCTCTCCTATACAGCGAAGGAGTTGCCCATATCCCTCATACCCTTCTCGATAGGTTCCCGCACGCCCATCACTGCTTAAGATGGATTCTGCGTTATCAAGTATGAGCAAACAGCGTGAGGCTCGCAGGTGCTCCAGCAATCGAGAGATTTTGCCGTCAATTGTTTGTGGCAAGTCGGTTTCCTGCTGGTTTGAGAGCAAACGAATCACATCTGCCAAAAGTTCTTGAAGTACAGGAGCATTGCGGAGACTGCGCCAAACAATGTATTCAAACTCATCTTGAAATTGTTCTGCTAGCTTCACCACTAAGGTGGTTTTACCAATCCCACCCATGCCGATGACGCTAATCAAGCGGCAACGTTCGCGCACAACCCATTGCTCTAACTTAGCAAGTTCCTCAGTCCGTCCATAAAACGCTGTAACATCGGGGGCTTCTCCCCAATCTTGACGACAGGAGGCGATCGCGCTAGGCGCTAGGCGCAAGTCAATCGCTTCTACGTTCCCACCCGGCGGAAAGTCTTTTGGGTTACGAGTATCGGTGGCGCGATCGGATTTCACGGATTCGGGTTGGGATGGAACGACATTCCCTAAGTCAGCGATTTCTTGCCATTCCAGCCCCAATAGCTCGCAGATTTCCACAAAAGTCGCATAATCAACTGTTTTTCCGATGAGGAACCTGCTGACAGTGGATAAAGCGAGTCCTAAATTCTCAGCCAAGGCTCTTTGGCTGCGAAAGCCATTGTGCTGGAGGGCTAATTGAGCTTGCTTAATGCAGTCGCTGCGAATTTTGAGCGAGCGTGACATAGCCTATTACCCGAAAGTTATACACATTTTAACAGAGTTAGTCAGTTGAAAGTCGGTAACAAGTCAGTACGTTCTCGGTTTCGATCTCGGTCAGGTGCAAGTTTTGATTAATTTGTAGAGATGAGAAGTCAATTTGGTTAACGACGCCTAGCAAGCAGCAAGCTCTGGCCAAGTGCGAAAGTTAAGTGTCAACTGGTCGAACGAGCGTTTTTGCTGAGGTATCAGGGGCTTTTCATACCAACTTGCCGATTGTAATTAATTGAGAGGAAAAAACATGAGCCGAGATATGCAGTCCAGAACTCAAACTTTGCCCTGCGAGATAGCAACTTTAAGCGTGGATACCAAAGTTCGTGAACGAACTCTAAATGTATCGATCCAGTTTAAAACTGCTGATGGCGACATGGGCAAGATTCTCTGGTTTGTATCGAGGGAGAGAACAAGCGTCGATTTCACTATTAACGATGCCTCCCTGATGTTAATCAACGTTAAAGACGATTACCGCAATCCAGACGTTTCTGTCACCAGTGATCGTGAGATGTCACGTAATATTCCTAAATTGAGCCTTGTCTTCACATCTGTAGTAACAGCAGCCTTACAAGATCCAGAGTTAACTAGAACTCTCAGCCTTGGAGTTGAGGGTAACGGAACAACCCAGAGTTCCTGCGACACTGCGTGCGGTGCTGCCGGAAGTGCTGCCGGAAGTGCTGGGGGGGTTGCGATCGCTGGAGCTTGCACCGGAGCTAGCGCCGGTGTCGCTGCGCCAGGATGTATTTATGGTGGTGCAGCCATTGGCGGCGCTGCCGGCTTCCTTGTAAGTGCCGGTTGTAGCTGGCTATTTTGCTAGGGTCTGTCTGTAAACCCCTAGAAGGGCGAAGCATTCAAACACAAAACCTTGGTTCACCGATAAATCGTAGCTTGAATGCTTCGCTGCTATACCAAATTTGGACTGTCGAACTCAGTTTAGCAAGGAACGATTGCTGTTGAGAGTTATTTAGATCGGTGAAGCAGATCCATAGCCAGCAGCGAACGCAAAGATTAGTAGATTTCAACGTTTGAAGCAAAAAGGATTACAACACAATGCCAGAATCAACATCCAGTACATCTCGTGCTACCAGCGTTAAGCCGGAAGAACTTTCTGAAGCTGTAGTCAGGGCAGTTCTAAGAGCGATCGAAGTCCACCCAGTGGGCAAGAAAGATAAGCTTGGACCTTGGACTTTGGGAATTATCTCTAACCCCTCGCCGAAACGAATCGGGGAGGCAGCAGATGAGAAACAAACAGGGGAGACAGTAACCATAGGAATACCACGAGGATTAAGAGAAGGTCTAACAACGGATGAACTAAGCTCTTTAAAGTCCGGTGGTTCCCTCAACAATGAATCTCTTCGGAAAGTAATAGGTAAGCTAACCGGTAATCCCCAGATGGGAATCAAGTTCGCTAATTCCCTGCGACAAGACTTTTCTGGAACAATGGAGCAACTGTTTGAACTGACTTCCGACGAGCAAGAGAGTGTGTATATCATCTCTCAAGAACGTCCAGATGGTGTAGATCTATTTGCCCAATTTCTCACAGAAACATTCAAGCAGGGTAGTCAACCCCAGATCGAGATTTCAAAAGAGGTAGTTTCTGGGTCTGAAGGTGGATCAACTGCTCGAAAGGTTAAGTTCAAGCTTTTTATCAAAGCAGCATGTCCGCCAGCGAATCCCCAAAATTGCAGCATTGAAGGTGGATGGGAACTTAATTTCTGATAGGTTCGACGTACCGTGAGGCTGACTGTCAGGACTTATGCAGCTCAATCACTGGAATACCATATTTGAGATTTAACACTGGTGACAACTCTATATATGGTATTTACATTTTTCCACTGTGTAAGTCCTGACTGTTAGTAACAACTGAGTTTATAGGCTAACTGCGGAAGCAGTACATATTTTAATAGGAGTTGTGAATGAAAAAAGCTAATACTACTAACGCCCAAACACTCTGTCCGAGTGCCCAACCAGAAATGGCACAAAGCCTCGTGTTCGGCGTTGTAAATGGGACAATTGAAGAACCACGGGTGGGCTATCTCGCTGAACCTCAGATTGTCACCGATGAGATATTGGTACTCTGTGAGCCAGTAAAACCTACCGAGGTGTTTAGGTTTGCCGCGCCGTGTGCAGGCACTGGTTGCAAGCACTTCGATGGCTCTAATTGTCGTTTGGTAGAGCGAACCGTGCAACTATTGCCTGAAGTAGTCGATGTCCTGCCACCTTGTAGCATACGCTCAAGCTGTCGTTGGTGGCAGCAAGAAGGTAAGGCAGCTTGTATGCGATGTCCTGAGATCGTAACGGAGATATATCAGCCAACTGAGCAGCAACGTCAAGTGGCAGATCCTGGGGATTAGCAACGAGACAAATACTGACAAGATGATTGTCAAGAGCAATTTTAACTGTCTCTTTTTGCTCTAAAACTGCTCTGATGTAATTTAGGCAATTTATACCAATTTTCTAAATTTTTGCTACAAATACTTTTTTTATTCTGCTATGGATAAAAAGGATTAGGGGTCTCTGGGTAGCGCTATTTTATATAATTGGTATGAGTGATATTCAAGTCAAAGTGGTATTGACCAAATTCGTTGCTTTCCAAGGATTTTATTGGTAATAAAACGCACTTAGCCTATCGAGTAGGTCGCTATAATGTGGAAGAGGAAAACGTGGGAGAGGAAAACAGTATCTGTTTCATGAAATTTTTTTCATGAAACAGCCACTCAATAGCAACTCTTAGAACAGGCTAAACAGGGTGAACCAAGAACGATCGCTCTTTTAATTGCCAACTCGCTTGAAGCCCAGGGGATTGCTGTCAAAACTAACCTCAAAGGCGATTGTCTGCGGGTGATGCTGGAGTCGTCCTAAGTTCCCAATCAGTCAGCGATGGTGGCTTTTATCCGTCGAAACATGATGAAGTTGGGAGCTGTATCGATTAAAACCGTTAAGGTTCACGGTAAGCTTGCAGAAGCCTCAATCCTAGCTTATCCTCAAGATATCGACTTAGAAGATGCAATCGCTCTCTCCTGTCCCTCAACTAATCCATTATCGCAAATAGCCTCATCGAAACAAAAATCAACAAAGTGCCATCGGCCCAGCCAGTTCATGCCTTTCAAAGTTCTTTACCGGACATTAACCCCAAATACTTCTCGCCAGGTGGAAATAGAAGCGATTGGCTTCACCACCGCGTAGCGAAATCGGGCAGCGTTCTCAATATGGGGGCGAAGCGGTTGATGTCTCTCTTGTGTTCAAACGCACAGCAGAACTGGGGACGCTATAGCAATGCTTGGTTTTCAACCGTCAGTTTTGTGAAGCGGGATCAATTTTTGAGTCCGATTTGCTTAGGAAAATCCGGAACTAAGGCTTCTGTTTTTTGTTTTGAAAAGTATTGCTAGTGGGAGAGTGCATCATAGTGAAAACGGCACAATACGACCTCTTTATTTCCTATGCCGATGCTGACAGTGACTGGGTAGAAGGCTACTTACTCGACTGTTTGAAGCAGGCTGGCGTGCGCTACCACTCAGAAGCAGCATTTGCTCTAGGTACGGTTCGGCTTCTAGAATTTGAGCGTGCAATTGAGCAAAGCGATCGCATGTTGCTGGTGCTTTCCCCAGCCTATCTGGCAGACGGCTTTAACCAATTCATTGACCTCTTGGCTCAGTTTTACGGCTTTGACTCAGCAACGTGGCCAGTTATCCCCCTCATCTTACAGCCCGTCAAACTGCCACTTCGCTTAACTCCTCTCATTAAACTCAATGCCACTAATCCGACTGAGTGGGAAGAAGCTATTCGCCACCTCTGCGCTGACTTAAAGCGGCCCGTACCAACTTCCTCTCCTAAGCCGCCCTGTCCATACCCAGGGATGGTATCTTTCCGAGAGGATAACAGCGATTGCTTCTTCGGGCGTGACGCCGAAGTAAAGGAACTCGTAGAGCGTCTACGCCTGCACCCCTTCATCTCTGTGATTGGCCCTTCAGGAAATGGAAAATCCTCTTTAGTGTTTGCGGGACTCATTCCCGCCCTGCGCCGAAGTGGACTCTTCGGGCATGGCGAGTGGCTAGTTCGCACTATCCGCCCTGGCGAGACACCTCTAGCTGAGCTAAAAACTGCATTGGGGAATGACCTTGCTAATCCTAAACTAGCAGTAACACAGGCTCTAGCTAGCCAGCCGAATGCTCAACGATTGCTATTAGTCATAGACCAGTTTGAGGAGGTGTTTACACTTACTCGAGAGGAGGCAGCCCCCTTCCAGAAAGCATTGCTGCACCTAATCGATACTCCCAACTGCTATTTAATTTTGACTGTTCGAGCTGACTTTTATGCTGAGCTGATGAAGTCACCACTCTGGCGAAACATTCAATCTTACCGAATGGAGCTAGTCCCTCCAGATGTGGTAGGTTTGCGTCAGGCAATCATCAGACCGGCTGAGAATGCCGATGTGTTCATAGAAGCGGCATTAATAGAACGCTTGGTGGCAGATGCTGTTGGGGAGCCAGGAGTTTTACCTCTGCTTCAAGAGACGCTGGTGTTGTTATGGGAGAAAGTGGAGCGGCGATTCTTGCCCCTTAGAGCTTATGAAACTCTAGTGCTTACTAGCCCAGCCTACAGCAACTTTAATGCTAGCAACCGCACAGGATTGCAAGCGGCGATCGCCAATCGTGCTGATTATGCTCTAGTTGCCCTGAGCGAGGAAGAGCAGCAGGTCGCTCGCCGGATCTTCCTCCGGCTGATTCAGTTTGGCGAGGGACGTGCCGATACCCGCCGACAGCAATCGGTTGAACAGTTACGGGTGTCCGGTGACAATGCAGACCTATTTGACTGGACGCTACTCTATTTAGCAAGTCGTCGCCTGTTAACACTTAGCGGTGGGGAGGAGAACTCTAGCAGAAAAGTAGATATTGCCCATGAAGCCCTGATTAGTGGCTGGTCCACTCTACAGTTGTGGGTCAGGGAACGTCGGGAAGCGGAACAGACTCGTAGGCGACTGATGCGTAAAGTAGAGGAGTGGGTACGCTTAGGTAAAGGTAGTGGGGGTCTGCTGGATGAGGTTGAACTGGCTGAAGCAGAGCGTTGGCTGGAGAGCCCTGATGCTGCCGAACTAGGCTATGATGAAACACTGCTTACACTGGTAGAAGCCAGCAAGAGGGCTATTCAGGAAGCAAAAGAGCGAGAAGAAGCAGCTAGACAACGAGAGTTAAACCTGATCCAAGAAAGACTGGAGCAGGAAGAGAAAGCAGCAGAGCAGGAAAGAAAAGCGCGTAAAGCAGCTCAGACGCAGACAAAAGTTGCAATTACCGCTGCGGGGCTAGTGAGCATAGCAGCAGTCGTCGCTTTGTGGCAGGGGAACCAAGCCGTGCAGCGCGAAATCGAGACTTTAACGGCATTGTCCCAATCTCAGCTTTCTCAAAATAACCAGCTTGAAGGACTTATAGAGAGTATCAGGGCAGGAAAAAAACTCAAGCAACCAATTTTGTGGCTACCAAACCGAGTTCGCCTGGAGACTGTGGCAACTCTTGCAAAGGCTGTTTACGAAATACAAGAACGCACTCGCCTAGAAGGGCATAGCCTAGAAGAAGTCCGGAGCGTGAGTTTGAGCCCGGACGGTCAGATGATTGCCTCGGCGGGTGAAGATGCCACTGTCAAACTCTGGAGTCTCAAGGGGAGAGAACTCGTACCCTTACTAAAGCATAAGGATAAGGATAGTGTTACCAGTGTGAGTTTCAGCCCGGACAGCAAAATGATTGTCGCAGGTAGTAAGGACGGTAAGCTGACACTCTGGAACCGTGAGGGCAAAGAACTCTCATCTTTCGATTATCACAATCAAATACCAATAAAGAGCGTAAGTTTTAGTCCCGACGGTAAAAACATTGCATCGGCTGATGAGAAGGGCATCATCAAACTCTCGAACGGCAATGGTAAGCCGGTCAAAACCTTAAAGGGACACACAGAGCTAGTCTATAAGGTACGTTTTAGCCCAAACGGCGAGAGGATTGCTTCTGCTAGTGCGGACAAAACCGTTCGGCTCTGGAATCTCGAGGGTAAGCTGCTCAGAACCTTTGAGGGTCACACCACTGCTGTTAAAAGTGTAAGTTTCAGCCCTGATGGTGAATCCCTTGTCTCCGCCAGTGAGGACGGTACTGTCCGGCTCTGGAAGGTCAACCTTAAAGGACCTATACCCCCCCCAGATGATGATGATGATGATGATGATGATACCGATCTTTATACCGATCGTCATAATGGTCCAGTGAACGATGTAAGTTTTAGCTCCAAGGGCGAAACCTTTGCCACAGCGGGTGAGGACAACATTGTCAAAATCTGGAACAAGGAGGGGGAGCTGCTTCAAACTCTGAAGGGTCACACCCGTCCAGTGAAAAGCCTAAGTTTCAGCCCAGACGACAACAACACCCTTGTCTCAGTCGGGGACGATAACACTGTTAGAATCTGGAAACTCAACAACACTTCTTCTCTCCAAGTTCTAACAAGTCATTCTGAACCAGTTAATAGCGTGAGTTTCAGTCCTAAAGGTCAAATTCTTGCTTCGGTCAGTAACGGCGTAGTGGAACTCCGGAGCCTACCTGGTGGTGAGGAACCTCCCCAAAAACTTACCCTGAAAGGCTATATTTTAGCTTTCAGTCTAGACGGAAAAACGATTGCAACTGCTTCAAACAGTAAGGACAATCCTAAGAACAACGCTGTTAAACTTTGGAATCTCAACGGTCAAGAACTTAAAACCTCGGAAGGTCATAAGGAGGTAGTTACCAGCTTAAGTATTAGTTCAGATGGTCAAATGATTGCCTTCGCCAGCGAGGACAACATTAGGGAGGATAACACTAGCGAGGATAACACTAGCGAGGATAACACTGTTAAACTTTGGCATCTCAACAGCGAAAAGGTTGAAACTTTGGGCGAGGCCGTTAGTAACATAAGTTTTAGTCCAAACCGCCCAATACTTGCTTTAGGCGGTCAGGACGGTACTGTAAAACTCTGGAACGTTAATAATAAAGAACTCAAAAACTTGGGGAAACACCAAGAAAGAGTCACCAGCGTGAGTTTTAGTCCTGATGGACAAATGATTGCCTCTGCCAGCGAGGACAACACTGTTAAACTGTGGAACCTTGAGGGTAAAGAGGTTCAAACTCCTCTAATAGGTTACAGTGTGAGTTTCAGTCCTGATGGACAAATGATTGCCTCTGCCAACAGCGACAAAACTGTTAAGCTCTGGAACATTGGTGGTAAAGACCTTAAAACTCTCAGGGGTCACGACGACTTTGTTACTAGCATAAGTTTTAGTCCTGATGGTCAAATAATTGCTTCCGCCGACGAGGATAACACTGTTAAGCTCTGGAGTCGCGATGGCAAAGATCTCGCAACCTTAAAAGGGCTTGGCACTGCTATTCAGAGTGTCAGTTTTAGTCAGAATGGCACCATGATTGCAGCAGCTAGTGAAAATCAGCCAGTAATTCTGTGGAATTTGGGGTTAGACTATTTGTTAGATAGTGGTTGCAATTGGCTGAGGGAGAGTAATTACCTGAAGACTAAAAAGGAGTATCAAGAAGTCTGTCAATAATGCTTAAAATATTGATAGATTATACCCAATGTTCACCCCGATTGAGAGATAGTTTAAATTATAGCCAGACTCACCTGTGAGTCGATTATACGAGTCTCCCACTAAGTAAGATACTGAGCCATTGATAAATGTATTCTGATTAAGATAGTAGACTGTCGTAGCACTTATCTGCTGTTGCGTATTAAGGCGATCTTGGCGTGTGAAGTCATCAAAGACAACCTGATAATCCAGCCTTCCTTGCAGCCGAGGAGTCAGGTCATAGCGCAAGCCCACCGTTAAGGTGTTCCTGACTAGACTTGCCTCGTATGGTGAGGCGAAGCTCGCTCGAAGTTCATAGCCTGAGTCTAAACGTAGCTTGGATGAGAGTCGATCCAGTCGCCCTACTGCAAGTCGCAATGAATTGTCTACTAAGTCATCAGACGAACCATTCTTGGATAGACGCTCTTGTACCCATGCCAGTTCAGCGGCAGTGTTGTTTGCCAATTGCTGTCGAACTCCAAAACTAAAGTTCAATGCGTTGTAGCCATCTTCGGATGTAAAGAGCACGGAGCTACCTCCAGCGTCGGCTACTAGGTGTGTCTCAGATCCCAGGTCGAGTTTTCCCCGAAGAAGAGCACTGTTAACGAACGCTGTCTGTCGGTTAATTGCTGGAGAATTTACACTAGAGTAGGTTTGCGCTGAAGAGCGCAACAGCAGTTCTAAATTCGGCTGACGGCGAGAAGATTCCTGCAGCGAACGGCGAATAATATCAGGCTTCCTAAGATCGTCGTCAGACTCATCGGGAGTGTAAGGATCGTCAGGGGGCGAAGGTGGAACTTCGGGAAAATCGGGGGTTTGTTCAGGTACAGAACTCTGGGCTTGAAGGCGTTCAAGAGGCAATAGGTCGGCAGGAGTTCTAGAAACGGGGGTTAGGTCGGTAAGCTTAAGCACAGGCATTTTTACCTCTCCACGATCAACCTGTGTCTCAAGGACTATAGTGGCTTCAACATTAGGTACTCTTGTTGTTACTTCAGAATAGACTCCGGCTTCTGGTTTTCCTTCATGTACAGGGCTCTGAGCTTGAAGGTGTTCAAGAGGTAACAGTTCGGCAGCAGTTCCAGAAACGGGAGTTAAATCGGTAAGCTTAAGCATGGGCATTTTAACTTTTCCACGATCGACCTGTGTCTCAAGGGCCCTAGTCACTTCAACATTAGGCACTCTTGTCACTTCAGAATAGACTCCGGTTTCTGGCAGCTCAATCGCTTTAGAGTTGACTGAGGTGTTCTGATTCTGGAAGATTTCTGGGCTAGGACGGGCGATTGCTGGGTAGTTAAAGACCCAAGCACCAAAAGTGGATGAAAAGAAAAACACTACAGCCATAATACGCATGGGCTAGCTCCAATATCTGACTAATTTGGTTGCAACTAACTCGCTCGGAGAACTCGGAGATTCTGCTTTGTAAAACTTACCTAAACTTATCTAAAGCCATCTTTAGATAATCCGAGTTTACTTCCCACTCTGTTGGGCGGAACGTAGTGGAGGGAGGCGGCTATCCCAAGATCGGTAGGCTATCCCCGACCGCCGAGGGTTCCCAGTTCAAAATATTCATACTGGCGTTGAGATCGCGCTCGAGAGATCTACCACAAGCAGGACAATCATAAGTCCAAAAACGCACTAACATATCTTTTTTATTCCAAGAATTAGAGCAGTTTTTAGAGCTAGGGAACCAGGGGTCTACCAGCACTAAATTCGCTCCATACATTTTGCATTAATCGAGTTGACGCTTGAACTCGTAAAAGCCCAGGTCAGATATCGTCCCCACCAGCTTGTGATTTGCCATCATGCCCAAGACATTCAAGTCTTCAATCTTAATTAGCTTAAAAGTCTTGGCTAAGTAAGTTGTTAACTTGTGTATAAAATCTTTACGAATACAAGCTATTTGCCCGTGAATTCGGCTAATTTTATTGTAGGTTTTGCGCTGTTATTGTAGCCTTTTATCTGTCTTGAAGTTTGACGCTGTAAAATAGCCAGCTTGGTTTTCGGTTGCTTGAACGGTTTTGGTGCATCAAAAACTTGCTGGTTTGACAGCAGGGCAAAAGATTTAATACCTACATCGATTCCTGCAGAGCTTGTGGGCTGTTGAACTGGTAGACGTTCCGCATCAACACAGAATAAAATAAACCCGCGACTACCTCCTTTTGAGAGTGTGAAAGTTTGAGACACGTAACCGCATTCTAGTGGTTTATGAAGCCGAAACGTTCCCAATGTAGGAATTTTAATAGTTTTGCCAGCACTTAGCAGAACTTTTCCATTGGATGAATCGACTGTAAAAGGTTGATCATTGCGAGGGCTAGCGAATTTTGGATGACCTGCTTTCCCGGAACGATATCGACTAAACGTATTTTTCAAGTCAATAAAAGCGTTTTGGTAGACTCGGCTAGATAACTGGTTCATCCAAGCGAATTCACGCTGTTTCTTGACGTGGTTGATGAGAACTTTTTTAACTTCGGCGATCGCCTTCGAGTCCGAAAGCTTGCCACCAATATACATTTGAGTCTGCAAGCTTAACCTGAAATTGAAGACGACCCGCCGAAATCCTGCGTGTTTTGCCATTAAGGTCGCTTCGTTGCTATTCAATTTTAGCGATCGTTTGACAACAAACATAATTAAGCCTACCTAGAGTTTCTTGTTTGGTCAATTATAGACAAGTTTAGCAAACTATTTGGCGATTTAGTCTAGCTTTAAGTTGCGTTCTTCTCGCCAGCTTTTTATCGATCATTGAGGAATAATTGGTGGGGTAGGAATTGGTGATGTAGGAATTTGTGGTGGAGAAATTGGTGGG
>JAUBOM010000135.1:3792-3903 GCA_036700245.1 Microcoleus vaginatus BM001213989 | reverse complement strand
GGTAGGAATTGGTGATGTAGGAATTTGTGGTGGAGAAATTGGTGGGGTAGGAATTTGTGATGTAGGAATTTGTGGTGGAGAAATTGGTGGGGTAGGAATTTGTGATGTAGG
>JAUBOM010000135.1:0-3692 GCA_036700245.1 Microcoleus vaginatus BM001213989 | reverse complement strand
AATTTGTGGTGGAGAAATTGGTGGGGTAGGAATTTGTGGTACGTGAGGGGCAGGTAAAGGAAATTCCAGATTGGGAGGAGTCAGAAGTTCATTATCAAGTAACCTCTCCTTCTCTTGCTCCCGTAAAGCCCCCACAGTTTCCTCTCGAACTTCAAGGATTACTTCCCGGAGGTCATCAGGTTGTTGATTGACGAAATCTTCATGCTCCGAGCCAAGCCCTAAACCCAAAGCCAGTGGATTGTTGCGATAGAAGCTTCGCAGGCTGAATTCCCCGAGTCGCCTCACATCTCCATCAATAGACACAGATGCAAGCTCACCAGCTCTGAGTTCAACAGTCTCTCCACTTCTTAGACCAGTGACGGTGACCGGTCCTTCTGAACCATTGGCCAGAACCCCAACCGTTGTCTCTCGATCATCTTCTATAACAAATAGTGCTGTACCAGGGGCCCGTATGCGTGCCTTTTTAGTTCTGGTCTCGCAGCGTTGGTCAACAAAATTCCTATTATGGAGGTATATGATTTTGCCTTGCTCCAGTAGAAATAGGCATTCCGCTGTCTGCGCAAATTGAGAAGTCGTATAACTTCCCTGCCGATAAATACTCCCGCGAGGTATTGGATATAAGTCTGCTCTGCTACTGCTACTTCGCGTTCGGAGCCACTGGTTAAGCAATAGGGATGGAGTATCAGTGGATTGAATTCTAGACCAGCCTCCTTGTCCGCTGTGGAATTGAACATTTCCCTTAACATTCTGTATGTCTATTCTCATGATCTTCTGTTGAGCTGATGTAGGAGCTATCCAGGAGAATGCTAGTAGACTACTCGTAGCTATCAGCTCCAAGCTTAAAAAACCAATCTGTTTTTTCATTGAAAAATTATCTATGTCAAGTTGTTTCTAATAATTCGCTCTTGAGGAGTACCTTGCTCGGTACTAGCGAATATCCCTGCCTCTACATATCCTGTTTTTAGGCACTGTTTGATTCACTCTCTGCCAGGGACTTTCCCGATTGCTTTGAGGATATACTTGTGGCTAATGTTATCGAAGGCTCCCTTGATGGCGGGAGCAAGTACCCATTCCCCTTTGCCATGTCCCTTGAAAAGATACCACAGTTATTCTATGGCATTGTGACAACTTCGTCCGGCGGTGCGAAATCGACAACTGTTTGACTCAAAACGATCGTCCCAGCTTGGCTCTAGAGCATTCTTAACTACTGCCTGCATCACCAGATATTTGATTGTGGAAATCCCGGTCTTTGTTTCCCGTTTGCTTTAAAAAGGTAAATCCTCTTAGTTGGGCGAACTTTACACGGGGTATTCTTTCCCTGTGTTTCATTTGTTTGTTCCAACTCTTTACTGCCCCCCGCATGGACAGTCCATTCATCCCGAGCCCTGTTGGCGTAGCCTGCGCGTAGCATAGGGGTGGGATGAATGGATCTGATCTGTAAAAGAGAATATTTCAAATGTTACTTTTTTTCACGCATATGGAATGGTTTTTGCAATTCTCGCACTAAGCGATCAAATTGGGCTTGAGGGCGACGGGGATGAACTAGATTTATTGTCTCCACATAACGAGGACTAAGTCGTAGAGGTAAGCGATTTGAGTCAATTGGCATGAATTTAATGGGTACTATGCGCTCGCTACCTTCCTCAATCCCCATTGTTTGCACTAGAACATTCTCGAATTCTGCCATGTTATCTGCCAGGTAGGTTTCTGACAGCACGATCATAGTCCGTTTAGACTGAGTAATTCCATTCTCCATGTTGATTAAGCGGGCTACGCCAGGTGTGTCAACATCACCGGAAACTGCAATACGTAAACCAGTCTGCTCCAGTCGTGGCAGTAGCGTATCCCATACCCAGGTAGAATCAGGATCTTCATCTACGTAACTGATATAGACATCATAACGAAAGTCATTGTCATCTATAGCAGGGGGTTTCGGAGGTAGGGGCAAGTTTGATGGGCTGGGTTGACTATTCTTACTTTTGAGGACTGGTGTTAGAGACTCCGGAATTCCCTCTAAGTCAATTGCACTACAGCCAAACTCATAAGCATCTGCATAAGATCTTCCGGCTCCCAGCGCATCATAAAATCCCACAGCAAATTCGATGGCTGCCCGATCGCCAATTGCCTTATTCATGCCAACTACATAATCAACGTGTTGGTGAATTGCCTCAGCTTGAGGCTCTGAATAGCAGGCATTTAGCACAACACACTCAATTGTGTTTTTAAACAACTTAAATAGCCTTACGAGTGACTCCGTACTGACTAACTGCATTTGTCCCGAACTATTTTCCAGAGCTAAGCCATGCTCTCCGGCCCCATGCCCAGAAAAATGAATAATTTGTGGTTCGTTATCTAATAAAGCGCGACGCAAGTCATCAACACGTAATGCCCATCGAGTAACAATTTCAAACCGATCTCTTTTTTTGGATCGTTCTAAGCCTGCCTGAATTTCTCGGACTTCTTCATCCAAGCGCAGCTTGTCTGTATTCTTTGGATTGGCTGTGAGAATCAGGATCTTTTTCACGGCTACATCAACTCTAGAGGGGGACTGAGGGCTATATGCACATAACTACCGCTTGGCTATGGGTAATTATCTTCGCAGGTTTCGACTTTGAATTTGTATGAATCGGTAATTAAGATAATATTTTTGGCGTTGCTTAATCAGGGTATGAAAAAAATAAGTTTAACATCCAGAAGCTTTGTGGATACTGGTTTCTATGACTGGCATATTTAGCCTTTCATACAGTAAATCAGCAATGCCATATCTTTTAACCCTGCCGCCGGACAATGACCGCAACTGGAACGCCAATGCAGAAGGAAAAATAATCATTTTAACTTCCTATTTTTGACAAGTTTGCTATAGAACCAACCTTAATGATAATTGAAAGCGTTACTAATGCCAATCTTGCTTCTATAAATCTACCATTTCAGTAGGAGTCGAGCTGCACAGCGCACCTCTGGCATCCCCTCCAAACACCCCAAATCACGCACGGTCAGCACCACCGCCCTAGGAGTTACAGGGTTTCGAGAGCGATCGCCTCCAAGCGCACGATCGCAACACAGCAATCCGTTATGCCGCTCTCGTATACTCCAGCTCATTCTGCAACCGCACAAGCTCAAACTGATGAAGTTGTGCGGTATACTTGACCAAGTGTGGGGAGATTAGGATGCTAAGATGTTGTGCATTTAAACTGTGTTACAAGCCTGGGAGGGTGACAAAGAGGTCTAGGAACTAGACTGAATCAGGGTTGCAGCCCGTATACCCTGTTGATAAAAGCAAAGTTTATTTGGAGTTAGGTTCATTAACTTGGTTCTTCCGTACTTAGTGTGCTAAAATATTAGGATAATGCCAAAAAAGTAAAGCACGTATTTTAAAATTATTAAAGTTTCTAAATCCAAATCCACAACGCTTTAATAATTTCAATTTATTATTAATTCCTTCGACTATCCCGTTCGTTGTTCTCCTTTCAAAGTATCCCACGGCCTCTGCCAACCATCGCTTAATTGTGGCGACACTATTTCTACAATATAGCTTGGCTTTGTTTAACTAATCTATTAATTTTAATATCCCGTATCCTCAAGATTTACTCTTCTCAAACAACTTGTGAAATTCTTCTTTTGATGAGCGCATAATTCTTACCATCGGCGAAGCGTCTTTTACTTGTTCTAATTTCTTTTTTTGTTTCTTTGAT
>JAUBOM010000134.1:0-18479 GCA_036700245.1 Microcoleus vaginatus BM001213989 | reverse complement strand
TTTTTTGAATACGGTTTTGTTTTATCATCTTGATCCTTTCCTTCAGGGCACTACCCTCTTCTTCAGAAATCGAAAGAGCATAATCAATATACCACTGGTCAATAATCTTGACTGCCTCCCATAACTCTTCTAATGGTGGATAATTTTCGGTATTTCTCGCAGTATACGGGTGAGGCTGGTTTTCTAAATGAGCTTTAAAAATACAATCGATAACGTATACATGATTAAGCGTATAAATCATGTTCTTATAGCGGGTTTTGCGTTGTTTAGTTGCTTCACCTTCTGGCAGGGATTTTACTGTTAAAAAAGTAATTTCATTTGCCCACGCTTTATACCCAGCCAGCCTTTTTACTGTTTCAACCAAACCCATAAAGATTTCTACTCTAAGCTCAGTAATGTCTGACTATAAATATCACACCTTTAGATGACATTCTTCTGAAGGCAGAAGGTAGAGCGCAGAATTTAAGAAAGGCAGAAGGTAGAAGGCAGAATTTTTTATTCTTCCTAATGCCAACTGCTTTCCTGTCAACTGACTAAGGAGTAATAACTAAATTAACTCTCGTACATCCGCGCTTCAGCAGCTTCGGGATTTTCCTCGCAATACTCGTCAAAAGCCGTTTTGTCAAGCTTCATCGATCGCTGGTGAGAAGCCTCAGCCTGCATTTCTTCTACAATGTCCCACGCTACCGCGCACTCTCTAGAAGTAGCGCCTTTCTGGGCACAGATAGTTCTGGCATCCGCGATCGCCTCTTCGATTTCTTCCTCAAATAAAACACTTTTCGGCTTCTCGACAAAATCGCTTTTTGTCAAGATATCGGTTACCGAAATAATGCCCAGCAGTTTGTCTTTAATCACCGGAGCCCGGCGGATTCGGGTATTGGCGAACAACCTCGCCACGTATTCCACGCCCAAGTCGGGATTCACCGTGATGCACGGTTTGGTCATAATCTCGAAAACACGGACTTTTTTCGGGTCTACTCCGTAGGCTGCTACTTTGTAGACAATATCCGTTTCCGTGACAATGCCGTAGGCGTCTTGTTCGTGGCGGCGTTCCACAATTAACGCGCGCAAACACAGTTCGTTCATCATTGCTACCGCTTCAGCTACAGTTGCCGAACCGCGAATGGTAACAACATCTGTGGTCATAATATCTTGGGCTTTCATCATCATTTTTTATTGCTTCCGGCTCATAAAGTCTAGTGCGTCCCGATTTGGGGCAGCCCATTTTGATTTGCCATCATCATTAGGACTTACCCTCAGAAACCCGGTTGATAGGAAAATATTGGGTTTAGTAACGATAAATCCAGTCAGCCACCGGGTTTTTGAGAAATCGTGGGATCGCAAACTAATCATAAAACCTTTAACGGCACTCGGGATGACAAGTTGCCTGAAACAGTCGATCGCTCCCCAGGAACCTCCGGAGTCCGCGACGGGGGCGCTTGCAGAGGGGCCAGCCTGCGTGCGGCAAAGCAAGAGTGAAGCATTCGGGCGATCGATCCTTGAGCTTGTTGGGATCAGATTTTCCAGCCCCAGCCTCAAAGAAGCAAAAGTTAACACAAACTAAGCAACTGCTTGCGCTCGCACAGATCCCCGCCTCTGATAAACTTGATTGCTGGGAGTGCAAAAGAGCACAAGGCACGCATCAGCAGTTGGGAGGATCTAGTTCGTGGACAATGTAATCGGTTTAGAGATCATCGAAGTAGTTGAGCAGGCAGCCATCGCCTCCGCTCGCTTGATGGGCAAAGGCGAAAAAGATGAAGCTGACAGAGTGGCTGTAGAAGCCATGCGGGAGCGCATGAACAAAATTCATATGCGCGGCCGCATCGTGATCGGCGAAGGCGAGCGCGATGACGCACCCATGCTTTACATCGGTGAACAAGTAGGTATTTGTACCCGCGAAGATGCCAAAGATGTCTGCAACCTAGATGAATTAATCGAAATTGACATCGCTGTTGACCCCTGCGAAGGTACTAACCTCGTGGCTTACGGTCAAAACGGTTCGATGGCAGTTTTGGCAATCTCTGAAAAAGGTGGTTTGTTTGCTGCTCCCGATTTCTACATGAACAAATTGGCTGCTCCTGCGGCTGCCAGAAATCATGTAGATATTCGCAAGACGCCAACCCAAAACCTAAAAATTATCTCGGATTGTCTCGGCCGCAGTGTTGAGGATTTGGTGGTGGTCGTGATGGATCGCGATCGGCACAAAGGTTTAATTAATGAAATTCGGCAAGCGGGTGCAAGAGTTAGGCTGATCAGCGACGGCGACGTTTCTGCAGCAATTTCTTGCGCGTTTTCTGGTTCCAACATCCACGCACTTATGGGTATTGGCGCAGCACCGGAAGGTGTGATTTCAGCAGCAGCAATGCGCTGTTTGGGCGGTCACTTCCAAGGGCAGTTAATTTACGATCCGGCTGTTGTAAAAACTGGTTTGATCGGTGAAAGCAAAGAGAGCAATATCGCTCGACTTAAAGAGATGGGCATCACCGACCCGGACAAAATTTACAATGCTGAAGAGTTGGCATCTGGAGAAACAGTTCTGTTTGCAGCTTGCGGGATTACTCCCGGAACGCTGATGGATGGAGTTCGTTTCTTTGGCGGCGGCGCTCGCACTGAAAGTTTGGTAATTTCTTCTCAGTCGAAAACAGCTCGGTTTGTGGATACAATCCATATGTTTGACCAGCCGAGATCTTTGCAATTGAATTAGTGATTAGTTAGTGGTTAACAGTTAAATGTTGACCACTAACAGTTAACTGTTAACAGTCACCAGTGATTAGCAATTAGCGATAAACTAATAACTAATAACAGGTGACTGTTAACAACTAAGAAAGAAATAGTGACAAATCACAGATATGAATATTGCAGTCGTAGGTCTCAGCCACAAAACAGCGCCGGTAGAAGTTCGCGAAAAACTCAGCATTCCAGAACAAAAAGTTGAAGCGGCGATCGCCCAATTGCGCGGCTACCCGCACATTCAAGAGGTTGCCATCCTCAGCACTTGCAACCGCTTAGAAATTTATATTGTTACCAGCGAGTCGGAGCCTGGTGTGCGAGAGGTTATTCAGTTCCTTTCCGAATGCAGCAAAGTTCCTTTACAGTCTTTGCGCCCTCACCTGTTTATTTTGCTCCACGAAGATGCGGTGATGCACTTGATGCGAGTGGCTTCTGGCCTCGACAGTTTGGTGCTCGGAGAAGGACAAATTTTGGCTCAGGTGAAACAAACTCACAAACTCGCCCAGCAGTACAAAGGTGTAGGCAGAATTTTAGAGCGCTTGTTCAAGCAAGCTCTCACAGCAGGAAAGCGAGTTCGCACGGAAACTAGCATCGGTACCGGTGCGGTTTCGATTTCTTCGGCGGCGGCAGAATTGGCTCAAATGAAGGGTCAGCATTTAGCAAGCAGCAAGATTGCGATTATTGGTGCTGGCAAAATGTCGCGGCTTTTGGTGCAGCATTTGCTTTCAAAAGGAGCTAGCCATATTTCGATCGTCAACCGCTCTGTGCGGGGCGCCCTGGAGTTGGCAGGTCAGTTTAAAGATGCTGAATTGCATCTGTATCAACTTTCGGAAATGATGCAGGTAATTGCCAGTTCTGACTTGGTCTTTACCAGTACCGCAGCTACAGATCCTCTGTTAAATAAAGCTAAATTGGAAGCTGTTTTAGACCCGAATCGCGTTTTGATGTTGGTGGATATTTCTGTGCCGCGCAACGTAGACTCGGATGCGAAGGAACTCGCTAATGTGCGATCGTTTAATGTGGACGACTTGAAAGCAGTGGTAGCTCAAAATCACGAAAGCCGTCGCAAAATGGCAATGGAAGCTCAGGGCTTGCTGGAACAGGAAGTAGAGGCTTTTGATCTCTGGTGGCGCAGTCTGGAAACTGTTCCTACTATTAGCTGTTTGCGAGATAAGATAGAATTGATTCGAGAACAAGAGTTAGAAAAAGCTTTATCGCGTCTTGGTTCGGAATTTTCGGAGAAACATCAAGATGTGATTGAATCTTTAACAAGGGGGATTGTGAATAAGATTTTGCACGATCCGATGGTACAGTTGCGCGCTCAGCAGGATATTGAGGCGCGACGCCAAGCGATGCAAACTTTGCAAACACTGTTTAATTTGGATGTGGATGTCAATCAGCAGTACAGCTAGTTTGTCATTAGTCATTGGTCATTGGTCATTAGTCATTAGTCATTAGTCAGTTGACCCGAAAGCAGGAGTCATATTATGTCCGGTCAATTACCATGAATAAAAATGCCTCCAATCCTTGCGACCAAAGCATCATTCGGGAGGGTAAATTGCTCGAACCGGATATCAGTTATCATTCAACCAATAACTAATGACTAATAACTAATGACTAATAACTAATGACTAATAGGCGAATTTATCAAATAATCCTACTGATTGCGGGGCTATGGCTGGTTGTTGAGTTTGCCTCCCGCCTTTCGGCAGAAATTCTCTGGTTTCAGGAAGTTGGATATCTTCAGGTTTTTCTGTTAAAGCTGAAAACTCAAGGGTTGCTGGGGGCGATCGCAATTGCTGTTTCTTCTGTCTTTTTACTCGGAAATTTGGCTTTAGCCCGCCGCCTGCAACATCCCGCAGAGGAAATGAAATCGCCGGTTGCGGGGGCGCTATGGGCTTCACTGAGGGCGAACAAAACCGAGAAGAATTACGGATTACCTGTTGCTAAATCCCAAATAACCTTTTCCTGGCTGCTGTTGGCGGTATTCGGATTGAGTTCGATCGCAACTTTGACAGTAATTCACTGCGGGCTGTTAGCTGCAAACAGCCTCACCTATTTCGGTATAGCTGGCAATTTGCCTGCACCGCCCCTGCAGTTGGGAATAGAGTCAATCCAGCAAATAGCGATGCAGCTATTTTCTCACTGGTGGCAGTTGGGCTTGGTGCTGGGGACAATTTTAGCCGTGGCAATTAAGCCGGATTTTTGGTTGCAGGCGATCGCCCTGTTTCTCAGTTTGGCGATCGGGCTGATTGCCGCCAGTCGCTGGACAAATGTTTTGCAATATTTTAACCCTACTAGCTTTAACACAACCGACCCTCTTTTTAATCAAAATATTAGCTTTTACGTATTTATTTTGCCAATCTTAGATTTGCTAGGCTTGTGGCTGACAGTTGTATTTTTGTACAGTTTAGTATCTTGTGCTTTAACATATTTGCTGTCGGGAAATAGCCTGAGTCAAGGGAGATTTTTGGGGTTTTCTCGATCGCAGCAGCGGCACTTGTACGGGTTGGGTGCAGCTTCAATGCTAGCCGCCGCATTCCGCTACTGGCTGGGGCGCTACGCATTGCTGTATTCGCGGGGAGACGTTATTTACGGGGCGAATTATGCTGACGTGACGGTGCGGCTGCCCTGCTATGGATTTTTGAGTATTTTGGCGGGGGCGATCGCCGTTTTGATGCTGTACCAGGTTTACCAATTCAAAATTAAAAATGAACTCATAAAAAAAATTCTTTTAGCATGGGTAGCTTTAACTTTTGTGGGAGGTTTACTGCTGCCACAAATTGTGCAGCAACTCCTAGTTCAACCCAACGAACTAGCACGAGAACAGCCGTACATTCAGCGCAGTATTGCCTTTACTAAAGCAGCCTTTGACCTCAACACAATCGAAATAAAAACATTCGATCCCGCCGGAAAACTTACTTATGCCGACTTAGAAAAAAATCAACTTACTATTAGCAACATCCGCCTGTGGGACAAGCGACCGCTGCTGCAAACCACCCGACAGTTACAGCAAATTAGACCATATTATACATTTCCTGATGCCGATATCGATCGCTACACAATCAAAAATGAAAAAGCACAAAAGGGAGATTCAGAAAGCCAACAAGTGTTTCTGGCAGCGCGGGAATTAGATTACACAGCAGTTGCTCCCGAGGCTCAAACTTGGGTGAACGAACATTTAGTTTACACTCACGGTTACGGCTTTACTCTTTCTCCCGTAAACAGAGTCGGTGTCGGCGGTTTACCCGATTATTTTGTCAAAGATATTGGAGTTGCAGCCCAGAAAGGAGAGACTGCTTTGGAAATCACTAGCGATCGAATTCGGGCCAGTATTCCGATCGGCTACCCGCGAATTTACTACGGCGCAATCACCGATACAGACGTGATGGCGCCCACAAAAGTCAAAGAATTCGACTATCCCAGCGGCGAAGAAAATGTTTACAATACTTACAGCGGTAGGGGCGGAATTGCGATCGGTTCTATGTGGCGACGCTGGCTGTTTGCTAATTATCTCAAAAATTGGCAAATGGCGCTTACCCGCAATTTTACGCCAGAAACTAGATTGCTGTACCGCCGAAATATTAATAAAAGAGTCCGAGCGATCGCTCCTTTTTTACGCTACGATTCCGACCCGTATTTAGTAGCAGCAAACGCCAATCTTACCAATAACGATATAGAAAAAGAAAAAGATGAAAATGGCAACGAGATTAAACCTTCACCCTCGGCTACTGATAAATCTCCCAACTATCTTTACTGGATTATCGATGCCTACACAGCCAGCCCTGGCTATCCGTATTCTGACCCGGGAAATCATGAGTTTAACTACATCCGCAACTCCGTCAAAGTAGTGATTGATGCCTACAACGGGTCTGTTGACTTCTACGTTGCCTATCCCTCCGATCCCATTATTAACAGTTGGATTGCTATCTTTCCCGGACTCTTCAAACCCCTTGACAAAATGCCTCCGGCTCTCCGCACACATATCAGATATCCAGTAGATTTGTTGAGCATTCAATCCGAACGCTTGCTAGCTTATCATATGGAAGACCCACAAGTATTTTACAATCGAGAGGATTTGTGGCGAGTTCCCAATGAAATTTATGGCAGCGAACAGCAGCCCGTAGCACCGTATTATTTGATTACGAAACTGCCAACGGAAACAGCAGAAGAATTTATTTTGCTGCTTCCATTTACACCAGTAAGTCGCAACAATTTAATTGCTTGGATTGCAGGGCGCTCAGATGGTGGCAATTACGGAAAATTGCTGTTGTATCTGTTTCCTAAACAGCGATTAGTTTACGGCCCTGAACAAATAGAAGCTTTAATTAACCAAGATCCAGTTATTTCCGAACAAATATCTCTCTGGAATCGCCAGGGTTCAAAAGCCATTCAAGGAAACTTATTAGTAATTCCCATTGAACAATCTTTACTGTATGTGGAACCTCTTTACTTAGAAGCCGAACGTAATAGTTTGCCAACTTTAATCAGAGTTATTGCTGTCTACGAAAACCGCATCGTTATGGCAGAAAATCTTGACTTGGCACTCAAGGCACTTTTTCAGCAACAATCTACCAATAAACCCGCAATTGTGCGACCTGTAGAAGGAACTGAACCAGCTTTAAAGAGTGAATGATATCAATTCCGGTTGCACTCCTCATGATTGTTGACTGTTGACTCTGGGTCGAAAAACTGAATGGTTGAGTGTTAAGTGTTGACTCGATTTTATTATGCCGATGCAACCGGAAACGATATAAATTACTGCGGTTTCTGTTCGCTAGCAGCCTTGATATCCTGCCACCAAACATCGACATAGGGCCACATCAATCTCTTGTCTCCTCCAGAATCTAGTTTCACTGTCACCTCATAACGGTCAATATGCGTGAGCTCGCCAGTTTTGCCATTCAAATACAATTGTTTGGGATTGTCGGTGATAATTTCTACCCTTTGATTCAACAGCGGCAGCATCTGGGTAGAAGAACCCTGAAACGGATTTTTGCCTTGGAGCACATAGCCGCCAATCAAAGAGAAGTACATTGAAGCTAGGAAAAATACTGTACATAAACCCACAATTACCAGTGTTTTTTTTTGTGAAAAACTGGTATAAACGCTCACATATCCTACGCTCATAGTTCCAAAAAACAACAAATTTGGCAGGTACAGCCCATCTTCCAGAAACAGGCTACCAAAAAACATGAGGGCTACCTGAAAACCAAATAATGCAGCCACCCAACTCCACCCAGTTAGCAACGATGCAGATAGTAGCCAATTCATTGCTATAGTAAGGGCGATCGCCATTGCTATAGCCCCAAGTGGTGCTGCATAATCGTACTGTCTGAAGGGAAGAAGAACAAAAAAGACTAAAGCATAAGCAAAACCCGCAAAAGCCAGTGCTAATCCACTAATTATTTCGTTCCAGTGCAGCATGGCGATGGATTTTTGGAGCGGTAAAGTGAAGCGTTCATCTTCTGTTCTGATAGTAGCCGTTGAAAATTCCCAGCGGACTAAGGCCAGAAATTCTACTCCTTGGGTGCGCCACAAGTAGCTTACCGCTATATTTAGGGGAGCGAACCGATTTGTTAACCAAGGGTGCTATCCCAGTTTCCGAAGGTGCAAGTGGGGCGGAGCAGAAGGTATAATTTTCAGACAACCAGATTATTTAGGGTCGATCGAGTTAACAAATTGTTGCACAGGCTGCGGTAGAGCCGGCACAAAAGTGTTTCTAAAACTCCTAACATCGACCACTCGCCACATAATACCTACCGCTACCGTAAAGAAAAATAACGCTCCCAAAAAATTGAACACAGCAGAAAAAAAACCGCTGTTCCTTTTTTTCGGAGGTGTAATATGTGTCCTGCGATATACAGCCGGCTCGTAATCTCTCTCATCCTCGCGAATGGGGGGCGGCGTTTTGGGGCGCGAACTCGCACTGCGCTTCTGAGTCAAACCCGTTTTATTAGTTTTAGTAAAACTGCTGGACGACTTCAAATCAGAAGTGCCCCGCGTCCCCGTTAACTGGCTAGCAGAAGCCCCCGTTTTGCCTACAGAAGCATCCTGAATTCTGCTGTTAGAGCGCTGAGTCGATTTGCGTTCGGCGAGGGTGCGCATCAAACTTTGCAATTGCTGAGTCGCCGCCGGCGGGCGTTCCCCTTTCCTCGCCCAATTTAACAGCATCGCCCCGGTAATCCCGCAGAGATTTGTAGTCCCCACAGAAGCCAGCCGCTTCAGCAGAGGCTGGCTGTTGGAAACAAAAATCACCAAGGCCTCCGGGTGTTCCTGAGCCAAACCGTAAACGCACTGAGCCGTCGCCACCACAAGCATTGCTTGCTTGCCTTGATTTTTGATCGAAGGTTCGAGAGCGCGGTGCGTCTGTTGAGCGTCTGTGGCAATCCAGCCGCTGTCGGCAAAAAAGCGCATAAACTCCCTAGCTACTTGCTCGATGGCCGGTTCCACCGCTTCGTCGGTGAGACGATCTATTTCGTCGTACACTACTTCCGGGATATAGCAAGTTCCCACCTTGGCATATTCTTGCCACACTTGAGTTCTGCCAGCCATTAAAACATCTGTATCAAAAGTTACCAATAGAGGAGGAAGTTGATTAGCCATGACTTTATCCTATAGGCTCAGATAAGTTATTTAAAATTAATCGATCGAGTTTAAACAAATTTTGGGTTATAAAAAATCAACTTTTGCTAAGAGACAAATTGCCCAGGGCGGGGATCTTAATTGGAAGTTAGTGACACTCCCGGGCAAGAAGGCGTGGGGATTCTTGCTTCGCAGGGATTCCCATGAATTTACTTGCAGTGCGGTGCATCTTGACCCTCTGCCCTACGGCTGCAAGCCCTCGCTTGAGAACTGCTTGTGCGGCTGCGATATCTCTGTCGGTTGTATAGTAGCAATTGTGACACGAGTTCACTCGTTCTGATAACTCTTTTTTACCTGTTTCATTAAGACCATTAGGACAGATATGGTCCGTCTTTTTGGCGTCTACTTTCTGGAAATATACACCGCGTTTAAAGCAAGTTTGCTCCAATATATTGAAGAATTGCCCAAACCCAGCATCTAAGCAGTGCTTGCCTAACATCGCCCTTGACAGTCCGAGCAGATTAAGGTCTTCGAGAAACGCCATCCCTGTGTCATCGAAGATTTGATGTGACAACTTGCGATGCCAATTTTTTCGGCAGTTTGCAAGGTATTCATGCAGCAAAGCGACTTTTTCCGAAGCTCTTTTCCGGTGGTTCGAGCCGATTCTTTTTCGAGTAACGCGCTTTTGCAGCAATTTAAGCTTGCGTTCTGCGTCAGCAAAAAACCTCGTTCTTTTAATTAAAAGCCCGTTAGAAGTTGCAACAAAATTAGTCAACCCTATGTCAATTCCTACGGGATTGCCGTGAGGAGTAGTATCGGGAATCGAGACATCCCATTGCAATGTCAACATTATGTACCAGCCAGTATACCGTCTAACTACGCGAGCTTGTTTGACGATTGCGCCCTGGGGGATGGGGGGCGACTGCCAAAACTTTACCCGACCAATTACAGGCAGTTTAAATCGGTTGCCTTGATTGAAAGTTGTACCCAACTGCGGTTCGTTAAAAGACCTAAAAGCTCCCTTTTTTTTAAACCGAGGGAACCCCTGGCTTTGCTCGCACATACTGACGAAACTTTTTTTCAACCTCAAACGCGTTTGTTGCAGTAGGGCCGCGTTTACTCGCAGCAGTGCGGGGCTGGTTTTCCTGTATGCTGTTAAAGCCTTGCACTGACTTGAATATGTCGGTAAGGGCCCGTCAGCAGGAATAATGTACTCGGAGCTTTTGGAGCAAGAGTTAATTTGACATTTGCGTGAGTTGTACCAGTCTTTGCACTCTTTCCAGGCATCGTTGTAAGCCTTGCGGCACTGTTCTAGCGAGTCTTCAAAAACTGCTATCTGTGTCGCTGTGGGCTTCAACTTAAATTCCAACGTCAAATTAAACACTTGCTTCACCTCCCTGACTCAGTATACAGCCGGCCTACAAATCCTCAAGGGGTTTCTTAAGATTAATTAAATTCGCCCGCTTATGGGCGAGGCTCTAACCCCAAAATTTTGGTAGTTAGGAAACCGATCGCCCTTCAGTTCCCCAGTTCGATCGCTCAATTCCTATCTTTCACTAATTTACCGCAACCCAAGAGGCTATTACCAAAGACACCTGGCTACTGTTAGTTCCCTATTCCCAGACGACCCGCCAAAGCCGGAGTCAACGGCAACAGCGCAGCAATCATCAAGAACAAAGCTAGCAAACCCAAAGCTGCGCGAGCGTCGTCAGGCTCAGTCAGCTCGTTGAGGCTCGGCCGCTCCAGATTCCGCTGTAAAATCACAATCACGATCGCCCAATACAGAGCCAAAGGATTAACTAAAGAAGCGATCGCCAGCACCACAAACGTCGCCAAAGTAGCGCGACTTGCTATTTTCCGACCGTAGATGGCTTGCACGATTCTACCGCCGTCCAACTGTCCCGCCGGCATCAAATTAATCGCCGTTATTACCAAGCCCAACCAACCGATAACTACCAGCGGGTCAACGTCAACAATCTGCTGCTGCAAGCGGGCACCCAAAACCACTTTTGCCAAAGTTCCCACCAAAACCGATCCCTTGAAAAATTCTGCGGGAATTTGAAACAAACTCCCCGGGTGAGACAGCAGCAAACCCGTTACCAGCATTAGCAGAGAAACTATTCCCCCAGCGGCTGACCCGGCAAAAGCGAGGTCAAACAAAACTTTACGGTTGGGCAGCAGCGACTCAAAACGGTCGATCGCTCCAAAACAACCTATCTGCAAAGTTGGTATAAAAAACGGCCAACTCAAACGAACATTGTACCGATTTGCCAGCACTCGGCGAGCAATTTCCCCAGAGCCTAAAACCGCCCAAATTCCGGCTGCAATTGGCAGAACTTCGAGATATCGATCCGGCGAGTTAAAGAAATCGAAACCTAGCAGCAAGCCACCTGTCTCTAAGCTAGTAGCAATTGTTGCCAGCAGCAGCACGACTGCTAGGATTTTTTGAGATAGGGTAGTTGGCTGCGGGTCGTTGGTGCTGGGCAAGATAATAACTACTGGCTTGTCGTCCTGATTTTCTACTAAAAATAGGCGGTAGCGATCGTTTAATTTTTCTGCCAAACTTGCCGTCAAACGTGAGTGTACTTGTTCTGGGTCTCCTCGGAGATTGCCTTTCAATATCACCCCATCTTGATAGGGAATCGTTTCTGTGGCAAAGAAAGTATCAATGCCAAAGATGCCTTTAATTGCCTTGAGGTCTTCAACTGGAACGGGAATTTTTTCTGATTCATTATTCTCCGGCGACGAGGTGACGATTTTAATGGTTTCTTTGGCTGGTGTCGGCTGCGAGTCAGGGGCCGAGAAAGCATCGCTTTGGGACTTTACCTCAGCAGCATCGGGGCGCGATCGCAGCACTGCATCGGATGCAGCCTTACGCAATTGCCGGCCTAGATAAATATATAATCCCGTGGATGCCACCAGCAGCAACAATACCGCAACTAGATTGAGGTAAATCCCGGCGGCGAACAAACCAAAGAACAGCAACCAGGGACTCATCAGGGCAACTGACTGCAACCAAGCCAAAATTCCCAGTTTGCCAAAAGGTCTGGCGCGATAAAATCCCCAACCCAGAATTCCCAGAGCAACCAATACGAGCGCAATTGTTGCCGTATTTTCCGATGCAACTATAGGCATTCCGCTTGCTTGCGCGAATAGGGGCTTTAATCGGTCGATCGCGCTGCGGTCGAGTAATAGCATTAAATTTTGGGGAATATGAAATAGAGTTGTTGGGAACATATCCAAACCTGTCGGAAACTAGCCTGATTACTAAGGATAACCCCTGAGGGCTACTCGGCCCACAACCGGCTGCTGGTGCTGTTTTAACATCGCCGGCGCAAGGCTATTGACACAATAGAGTTTTTATGATGTTACATCGGCTGTGCAAACATCTACTGACAACGGTAGCAGTGTCGATCGCCTAGGAGCGGGAAGATTGGCCCGGGTTTGGCAGGCGGGGCTTTTTCAAGGATTTGTTTCGGATGGCCCAATCCGAAACAAATCCGAAGCAAATAAGATTTCAACCGCTCTCTCCTTTTCGGTAAAAAAGAGCTGAAACCCTTGATATCATTAAGTTTGTGAACGGGTACGGCAGGACTTGAACCTGCGGCTCGCTGCTTAGAAGGCAGCTACTCTATCCAACTGAGTTACGCACCCAACTCAAAAATCGCTAACAACATTATTCTATCGGTGCAGTGTGCGATCGAGCAAGTAAATTATCTTTTGACACTCAAGCGGTCTGAACACAGGCTCGATTCAAGAACCGATCTGCGATCTTCAAAGGCATTGTCAAGGTGCCCTGACGCTCAAAAAAACTACGCACAGGTATTGGTATTGCGCTTACTTTTATTTTCAAATCGCTTTGGGATCTCAACACTACCCAATCCGGTACGCTCCCCACCCTGCCATTACTTGCTCTTTTTGTGTTGTGCTTCTTGGCACTTACGTGGTTCGCGGGAATCTCTCCCTACTAGGAATGGTTCAACACGTAGTTGATTATCCTTACTCGCACCCTGATTATAGGAGAAGATTCACGGCGGTTTCAACCGCCCGGGCGATGCCCGCTCGCGTAGCCGAAGGATCGTTGCCGGGGCGGAAACTCTTTGGGACGCTCGTTTTCCACTTACCGAGTTTTTTTATGACTTACGCAGAAACCGGTTTGATGTACGAAAATACGGCGTGGAGCGCGATGGGGGAAAAAACTAAGGTGATGAGAGTGCCTGTGCGTCCAAGACTCTATCTGACAAAAGCTGTCGGGACTCACCTGCAAACACCACAATTGTAAAGTTACGATCAAAACTAGGTAGGACGTGAACTAACGTAAGGTATTTAGAGGTCGAGGTGAAACCCAAATATTTTGTCGATCGGCTCTCTCCAGAAATTAAGACCGAGCTCAGACAGGACAAGAGTCACAGGTGCTTTTTCGGGGATGTCTATTGGTTATGTTAACATTCGATAGTGGTAAAGCCTAAAACGCTGACCCCATTACCGAAAAACCAGAGATCGTTCCCTGATTTTAGGCATGAGTTGAGCCAGAATGACTAATTCGCTGATATTTAGTTATGTTTGCTAACATTCGGCTCGACTTGATATTTGATAAAAATGTGGTAGAACTAGGATTGAAAGACTCAGGTGAAAATCCTTGATGGTATGGAGCCTCTATATAAGCTTCCTCTACGGCATCAAAGCAAAACAGTCAATCGCCCGCTCGGCACGAGCGCGAAAATCAAGCGTTGCCAGTACAGCAGTTGTAAATTGTGCGCGGGGGATTTTCCTTCGTGTATTGATTGATACGCCAAAGCTCAGAGACAATCTCAGCTTAGATATTTGTTAGCATTTGTTAGCAAAAAAGTATCGGAACGCTTGAGGAGAGCACCATCTCTGGGTGATCGGGAGCAATCCTGCTAATTTAAGTGGACTCGCTGAATCAAGAATCCCCTCGCCTTTAGGCATCGGGATTGTCAAAAGCACAGCACCTCGGCCATGACAGGAGTCAAATCGCAGTGTCATGTTTATTCTGAAACGGCAGGATGTTGAAATAACCAATTTTCAACACCCAAAACGGGATCAACAAATTCCCATTCTCAATTATCAGGGGCAGACTTTTCGCCTAATCAGCGCCTTCAACGGCAAGCAAGCAGAAGACGCCAGAGCCTTGTGGCGGGACTTAACCGACAACCGAGGCAAAGCCTGTGTTCTGCTAGAAGAGCCGGATCGATATAGCGTCTGGGGAAAAGTCCGTTTAGATCAGCTTGCCGGTGAAGAACCGGCAGGTAATGAAGCAACCAAACCACCGCTGTTCGCGCAGGGTTGTCTGCTGCTCCTCCAAGCTGTTTACTTCGATGTAGAAGACCTCTTAGGCGCAAGGCAAGCCGCATCGTTTCAGAAAGATATCGCCAAGGTATTTCAGCAGGGAAACTTCCCCCAGGCAGACTCCCCTGATGCGATCAAAAATTGGCTAACCGTTAGTCCCTTGCAAAATCACAAGGCGCCCCCTTGGCAAGAGCAGCATCTCAAGACATTATTGCAAGAACTCCACCGTTTGGGCAAATCATACTTTGGCGATACGGGCTTCGCTGAGGGAGTTAGCGATGTGCTGCAAGATATGCCAGCACCGGATCGCACTCAGTTTCTAGATTGGCTGAAACAATCAGCCCTCAACAAGTTGTGGATCGCAGCCTAGAAAATCTTTGACAATTGCTCTGACAATTGGGCCCAGATAATTGAGCCCAGATAATTGCACTGTAGGGGGTACGTGATATACAGGTTGGATTACCAACGTGTATTTAGCAACCAAATTGTTGAGTCGGTTTGGAGGCCAATTAATGTCTGGCAATTTAACTAAATTTCGATCGATCGCACTCCCCCACCCATAATCATTGATATGAATGGGGGAGCGCGCAAGCAAAAAAACAGATACCGCAACATTTGAGGGTATAATTTCAGAGATAGATTGGGTACTGTAAAAGCCTTAAGGGTGGAGACATATACCGTATTTCTATCATTAATTTCCGGGCCAAAGATCGACTAACGACTAATTCCTTGAATTAGTAAATAGATATTATTCTTGCTTAGTCTTTCTAGAGTGTACAAGGGCAAAAGTCCCAAGGACACGCTGAGGACGCCAGTTTTTCCGGGAGCGTCAGACAAAGGTTCTGTTGCGAAAGAATCCTCATCTACAATCAAAGATTAAGATGGGGTGCGTTCAACCGCTAGTTAGGTCTCGTGGAATCCCTATGAGTAGTACTTCAGAAAAGTCATCTACATCTTTACTGTCAGCTCAGACCCTAGTGATTGCGGGCATTGTCTGGGCTGTAATGGCGCTGCTGTTCTTTTTGCTGTTCAGCGTCCCCTTCTCAGTAGAAGAGGGTTCACCTCTTTGGTACTCGATCGGCACTTATGTTTTTGAATGTGGAGCATTCTTGGGAGCGACTTTAGTCTGTTTTAGAAACTGGCAAAGCCCCCACATGGTCAGCGGGCGCAACGTCTGGCTGGGCATTGGTCTGGGGATGCTCTTCTATTTCCTAGCCAACCTGCTGTTCGGGATTTGGGAACTCTATTTCGAGTTAGACCCGGACGTGTCTCCTGCAGATGCGTTTTATCTGGTCAGTTATGTGGTATTGATCGGGGGCATGGTTCTAGCCGTGACTGCCAAGCGGCTGAATCTAGAAATTTGGCAGTGGGGTTTGTTAGCGGGAATTGCAGCCTTCGGGATTGCTGTAGCTATCTGGGTTGCTGCACCTGACTCTTGGAGGGCACAGCTAGGAATGGGTACAGCAGCCACTCAGGAAGTAGTGACCGGCTCTGCACCAGCCACCTCTGCCAAAGGAAGAGCGCCTGCTTTGGACAATTCGTCCAAGTTACAGGCAAAAGGAGCAGCAGCGGCTGATGCTGAATCAGCAGCAGAAGAAGAAGCAGCAGAAAGCAAAGCTCCCGCATGGGTGATGGCACTTGACAAGCAACTGTCGCCTTACAAAAATGCAATCAATTTGTTTTACATCGTCGGGGACGTTTTTCTGCTGATTATTGCTACTGCACTGCTGCTGGCGTTTTGGGGAGGACGTTTTTCCCAATCTTGGAGGATGATTGCCGCTGCAACTTTTTCGCTTTACATCGCAGATATGTACTTTAAATGGCGCGATACTCAGGCTGAGGGTAGTTATCAAAGTGGCAGTTTGCTGGAAATCTTTTTTGTTTTCAGCGGCATCCTGTTTGGGATTGGAGCTGTCTTGGAACATGACATCTCAACCCGTTCTCGCCAGAGCAGGCGAAGTCGTCGCGCAGCGTAGCGATTTGAGATTGGAGTTGCAAGAGCAAGCGATGGGGACGCGAAAGCTTTTTTGCCCTTGTCGGCATCTCTGAGCTTGACATCGAAGATGAAAAATCATAGTTCGCTGACTGCTAGCCTGCGTCTTTTCACCTCTTTTTGCTGGAAAACTTGGCATGACGCCTACAAAACTCTCCGATTCAGACAAACGGGAACTCATCAGACTGTACCGACAGTCAAACGAGAATACTATCACTCTGGCAAAGCGCTACGGAGTGAGCAGTTCGACTGTGAGGCGCATCATTCAGGGGGCTTTGTCGGAGCCGGAATACGAATTTCTAGTCCAGCAAAAACAAAAGCGTTTGTCCGATCGCACCACTGTTTCTGAACCGACAGAGAGGACTACTGAGTCCTCGGCAGAGGGCGAAACCGATCCTGTAGGTGTCCCCCTGTCGGAGTCAGCCCCCCGGCCTCCGTCAGCCTCAAATTCCAGACCGACGATCCGAAAGCGTTCTGGATCAGCCCCTGAACCAGATGCAGAACTCGAAATTCGAGGAACTTTAGACTCGGATTTGGATGTTTCTGATTTGCCAGATGTCCAAGCAGCAAAGAAAGCCGATCTGAACCACCGCGCTGTTGTGACTGGTGAACAAAAGGCAATTCTGCCAGCAGAAGGGCTGCTGGCAGGTGAAGATTTTAGCGATTTCGAGGAAGATGAGGACGAGGATGAGGATGAGGATGAAGACGATTTAGAGGACGACTTCGACGAAGATTTAGAGGATGAAGACTCTCTGTTTGAAGGCAGTCTGCTGGGTTCAATATCGTCGGGCGAGTCGATCGAGCTTCGGGGTACAGGGCTGATTCAAGTTTTGCCTTTAAGCGAAGCATCTCTTCCCAAAATTTGTTATTTGGTCGTCGATCGGGCGGCCGAGTTAATCACTAGACCTCTAAAAGCTTTTGGCGAACTCGGTCAAATTCCCGCAGCGGAAATTCGCGAGAAAACCCTGGCAGTGTTTGACAATCACCGCGTGGCACGCCGATTTGCTACTCGCAATCAAAGGGTTTTCAAGATTCCTGACGGGAGTATGCTGCAAAAAACCGCGCCTTATTTGCTAGCTAAGGGAATTACTCGATTGCTGATTGACGGCCAGGTGTATTCTCTCTAAGAGATCAAATCTACTTAATATTGTACGGTGTCGGATTCTTCTGGATTTGTCTGAAATTTAGGACGCGAGTTTTGGGAATCTGAAAGGTTCCACAGCGGTTGCAGTAGCGCACCTCCGATCAGTCCTGCACTCATGCTCATTGCCAATACTACTCCTACGGGCATTTGTATCGATTGAAAAAAGATAAAGTTTAAGGATACTGGCGCGGCGTTCTGCACTGAGATAATGCCGATCGCGCTTGCTAAAATTGCTACTAAAAAACTAATGGCGAGCAGAGGAATTGTTTTCATAAAAGTGTTGACAGGCTAGTTATCTAACGGATATTATTTAATACTCCAAATATGTCTAAAATTAATATTTTTTTTTTAATATCCAATTATTGATTAATATACAACAAGATGAGGGTACAAGTCAAGTAGAGGCGGGAAAAATTACGAAATTTTATATTAATTTTAACTAGAACAGAAGAAGTCTCACACTTACCCAAAGGGTAAGTGTTGTGATCAATTCCCGTGAGTTGACGACAATCCGGTTCCTGATGTGCAAAGCACGGAGGAATCGGATGTTATACCATTTTTTTAAAGATGTGATAGAGATACAGAATGTAAAATCCAAGACCATCCGGTGAGAAAACCAATGACACGAGCGGTGAAAGATACCAAAATTTCCTGGACTCTTATGCGGAGTTCGTCAAGATTACTAAACACTGACCAAGCTAAAAAATCTTTCAGATA
>JAUBOM010000133.1:0-18560 GCA_036700245.1 Microcoleus vaginatus BM001213989 | reverse complement strand
CCGATCTCCCCCCCTTAGCAAGGGGGGGCTAGAAGAGGTTCCCTGCGTCATCGCAGCAGCCGATATGGCCCAAGTTTGCGGTCAAATAGCAACCGCATTTTACGACAATCCAGCTAGCAAATTAAAACTTGTCGGCGTCACCGGGACTAACGGCAAAACAACAACAACTCATTTAATCGAATTTCTGCTTAATCAAATGCAGTTGCCGGCGGCGATTTTCGGCACGCTTTATACTCGCTGGCCGGGCTTCCAACAAACTGCACTTTACACCACGCCTTTTGCGGTTGACCTGCAAAAGCAATTAGCAGAAGCTGTAGTCGCCGGATGCAAATATGGCGTGATGGAAGTCAGTTCCCACGCTTTAGCACAGCAGCGAGTTTTGGGATGTAGTTTTGAAGTTGCTGTCTTTACAAATTTGACTCAAGACCATCTCGATTATCACCGCGATATGGAAGATTATTTTGAGGCAAAATCGCTTTTGTTTAGTCCGGATTACCTAGGAAATCGCGCTGTAATTAATGTTGACGACCCCTACGGGCAGCGGATAGTTGAAACCCTCAAATCTGGCCTAGTTTGGAGTTACAGCACTGTTCTGAAAACGGCAGATTTGTATGCTTTTGATTTGCAGTATCAGCCCAATGGAGTTAAGGGAATGCTGCACACTCCCAAGGGCGAAACAGCTTTTTCTTTGCCTTTAGTCGGTCAGTTCAATTTATCAAATATGTTGGCTGCTGTCGGTGCTGTTTTAGGATTGGGTTTAGATTTGTCCGCAATTGTGGAGAAATTATCTCAGTTTTCGGGAGTTCCGGGACGGATGGAACGGGTGCAAATTAGTCCAGACCAAGATGTTAGCGTCATTGTGGATTACGCGCACACTCCAGACAGTTTGGAAAACTTGTTGAAGGCGTCGCGGCCGTTTATTCCGGGTCAGATGATTTGCGTGTTTGGCTGCGGCGGCGATCGCGATCGCACTAAGCGCCCGATCATGGGTAAAATAGTTGCAGAATTAGCCGATTTAACTGTTGTTACTTCCGACAATCCGCGCACGGAAAATCCCGATCGCATTTTGGAGGATATTTTAGCAGGAATTCCCGCTGCCGTAAAGCCGATCGTGATGTGCGATCGAGCCACTGCAATTCGCACTGCTATTATGGACGCTAAACCGGGAGATGGCGTGCTTATTGCAGGAAAGGGACACGAAGATTATCAAATTTTGGGCACCGAAAAAGTCCATTTTGACGATCGAGAACAAGCGCGAGATGCCTTGAAAGCTAGGATGAATTCGGTTAACTGAATTCGGTTAACTGTTAACAGTTAACTGAAGCCGGTTAACTGTTAACGGTTAGGTGTTCCCTGGGTGCGAAATTTATTGTATTTTTCAGTATTTCTACTAAGGGAAAATCTGATTTGCACTCTTATTATAATAAATAGTAAGACAAAATATTCTCATAAAAAAATAATTATTGCTATGATAGAACTAACTGGCTATGAAATTCTCGATCGAGTTTACTCAGGCACTCGCACCCTAGTTTATCGCGGAACTCGCCTCTGCGACGAAAAACCTGTAGCCATCAAAGTCTTGCGCAACGAGTATCCCAGCTTCAGCGAACTGTTGCACTTTCGCAATCAATACACGATTGCCAAAAACCTGAATTTGCCCGGAATCATCCAAACCTACAGCTTGGAAGCCTACAGGAACGGCTATGCGCTGATTGTGGAAGACTTCGGGGGAATTTCTCTCAAGGAATGGACGGGGAAAGGGAAAACGGTTCCTTCTCTGGTTGAGTTTTTCCAAATTGCGATCGAGATGAGCAATACATTAGATCTACTTTACCGCCACCGCATCATTCACAAAGACATTAAACCCGCCAACATTCTCATTAATCCTGAGACTAAACAAGTCAAACTCATTGACTTTAGTATTGCATCTTTGCTGCCGCGAGAGACTCAAATGCTGATGAGTCCCAAAGTGATGGAAGGAACACTCAGCTATTTATCTCCCGAACAAACAGGGAGAATGAATCGCGGCCTCGACTACCGCACAGATTTTTATTCTCTCGGTGTCACCTTTTACCAGTTGCTGACAGGAAAATTGCCATTTCAATCCAGCGATCCGATGGAATTAATCCACTGTCATATTGCCCAGCACCCGCCATCGGTACGTGAAATAAATCCCCGAATTCCCCTTGTCCTCTCCGAAATTGTCAGGAAATTGATGGCCAAAAATGCCGAATCTCGGTATCAGAGTGCATTAGGGCTGAAAGCCGATTTAGAAACTTGTTGGCAGCTACTCAATGAGACAGGTAAAATAGAGAGTTTTGCCATTGGTCGGCAGGATTTTTGCGAGCGCTTTATCATACCAGAAAAACTCTACGGCAGAGCAACCGAAGTCGCTGCATTATTAGCAGCATTCGATCGAGTAGCAAACCCCTCTAGCTCTCGTTCCCAGGCTCTTATTGGGAACGAGAGAAACGGCCCAAAAGAAGACCCTCCCTTGATTAAGGGGAACTCGGGTGACTCCAATTTATCCCGCAGCGAAATGATGCTAGTTGCCGGATTTTCTGGCATTGGAAAAACCGCTGTAGTCAACGAAATTCACAAACCCATAGTTCGCCAACGCGGTTATTTCATCAAAGGCAAATACGACCAATTCCAACGCAACATTCCATTTAGTGCTTTTGTCCAAGCCTTCCGAGATTTGATGGAGCAATTACTCTCAGAAAGTGACGCTGAGCTCGAACAATGGCAAAGAAAAATTATCACTGCTGTTGGCGAAAACGGTCAAGTTATTGTAGAAGTAATTCCCGAACTCGAACGAATTATTGGCAAACAACAGCCTGTCTCTGAACTTTCGGGAAGTGCCGCAGAAAACCGTTTTAATTTACTTTTCCAAAAATTTATCTCTGTGTTTGCTACACAAGAACATCCCTTAGTGATTTTTTTGGATGATTTGCAATGGTCAGATTCAGCATCCCTGAAGCTGTTGCAAGTGTTGATGAGTGAAAAAGATAGTCAGAATTTGCTGGTAATTGGGGCATATCGAGATAACGAAGTATCCCCGGCTCATCCATTTATGATGGCAGTAGCAGAGATGGAAAAATCCCAAGTAACGGTAAATACTATTACCTTGGAACCTCTGAGTCAAGTCGATATTAACGATTTGATAGCAGATGCGCTCTCGTGCGAGCGCATTCTTGCTCAGCCATTAACCGAGTTAGTTTATCAAAAAACCAAAGGCAATCCATTTTTTGCCAGGCAATTTCTCAGAGCGCTACAGGAAGATGGGCTGATTGTGTTTAACCCCACCCCCCTTACCAAGGGGGGACAGAGGCAGGTAACATCCCCCCTTATCCAGGGAGGAGAGAGGAGGGTAACAGGGGGGTGGCAGTGCGATATTGCCAAAGTCAAAAGCCTAACTATCACCGATAATGTGGTGGAGTTTATGGCGGTGCAATTGCAGAAGTTGCCGCCAGAAACTCAGGAAGTGCTGAAGTTGGCTGCGTGCATTGGAGCGCAGTTTGATTTGAATACATTGGCCGTGGTCAGCGAGAAGTCGCCGGAAGATACTGCTGCCGATTTGTGGAAATCATTGCAAGAAGGATTCATCTTACCAACCAGTGAAATTTACAAGTTTTATTTAGGGAAAGAAGAGGGGAAAAGCACCCCTACCTTGCCAAATACCACCGCTCAATTACCTCACTACAAATTTCTACACGATCGGGTTCAGCAAGCTGCTTATTCATTAATTCCCGATGACCAAAAGCAAGCAACCCATCTTAAAATAGGAGAGTTGCTTCTACCGAATTTCTCCGAAGTTGAAAGAGGAGAAGAAGTGTTCGATATTATTAATCATTTTATCATTGGCTCTGAGCTAATAACGCAGCAGGAAGAACGAACTAAGTTAGCTAAGATTAGCCTCTTTGCCGGGCAGAGAGCAAAACTATCAACTGCTTATGAATCGGGGATAAAATATTTTACGTTCAGTTTAAGTTTCCTACCCAGTAATAAATGGGAATCTGCCTATGATTTGACATTTACTGTCTATTTAGAAAGTATTGAAACTGAGTTTCTGGGTGGCAATTTTGAGCGAGCAGAAGAGTTGATAAAAATAGGCTTTAGCAATGCTAAATCTAGTCTAGATAGAGCCAAAATCATTGCCATTCAGCTAACTCACTATCAAAATAAGGCACTTTATCAAAAGGCTATCCAGGTAGGAATTGAAGGGCTGAGACTGTTAGGCTTAGAACTGTCGATTATGCCAAACGAAGCGGAGTTAGAAGCGATGGCTCTGGCAGTTAAAAAAACCTTAAATCAGCGCGCCGTTGCAGGACTGATCGACGCACCGCTCATTGTCGATGAAAAACGCCAGATGCTGATCAAACTGCTAATGAACATGGTACCGCCCACTTACCTGACTAATCAGGAGTTATTAGTGTTGGTTGTTTTACACATGACCAATCTCTGTTTGCAATACGGGAATACCAATGTGGCGGGTTTTGTTTATGTTTGGTATGGCACAATTCTCTGCCAACGCTTTCAAGACTATGAATTGGGCTATGAGTTTGGACTTTTAGGGTTAAATGTGAATGAAAAATTTAATAACACCACCCTGAATGGCAAAATTTATATGTCGTTCGGCAACTTTATTAACCATTGGCGCAAGCACGTTAGTTCTAATCTTGCTCTGCAACAAGCTGCTTATCAGGGGGCAATGGAGGTAGGCGATTTTTCTTGGTGTCATCACAGTGCTCTGTTCAGTTTCTGGCAACAGGCGATCGTCTCAAGCGATATTCACAGTTTGCTGGCTCGACATGAAAAGTACATCAGCTTTGCCAAACGGACGGAGATTACGACAGCGTTTGCCCTAATTCTTCAGTGCAAGCTATTAGAAAATTTGCAAGGGCTAACGATAGGGAAGTATAGCCTTAGCTCTGAAACATTTGATGAAGAGTCGGCGCTAGCAACGTTCAATGAAATTGGCTATGGCTATGGCAGCAGTACATACTATTTCGCTAAAGCATTTTTATTTTTTACCTATGGTGAGTATGCTAAGGCTTATGAAATGTTAGTAGCGGCGGCAGAGTTTTCTAATACACTTTATGGACAATTTCAACCTGTCCTGCATTGTTTTTATGAGTCTTTGAGTGTATTGCAACTTTATGGGGTAGCAGCCCAGAAACTACCAAAAAATTATCAACAAGTTGTTCAGAAGAATCGGGAACAACTTCAAGTTTGGGCAGAGAACAGTCCGGAAAACTGTCTGTCCAAATTTCTGCTTTTAGAGGCGGAGATGGCTCGTGTTGCTCAAGAAAAATGGCAGGCTGCTGAGTTGTACGATCGCGCCATTCAACTCGCTCAAGCAAACCAATTCCTCAACGAAGAAGCCCTCGCCTACGAACTCGCCGCTAAATTCTACCTCGACTGGGGCAAAGAAAAAGTGGCTGCAGGCTATATGCAGGAAGCCTACTATTGTTACGCCCGCTGGGGAGCAAAAGCGAAAACCGATGACCTAGAAAAACGTTATCCCTATCTGCTGCGCCCCATCTTACAAGACGCAGCCCAGCCCCTCACTGTTTTTGAAACCCTCTCCACGCTCACCAATACCACCTCCTCTATTTCTTCGAGCATCCAGCAAATTACCTCAAGCACCTCCATCAACCATGCTCTAGATTTTTCGACCCTGCTGCAAATCTCTCAAGTCATCTCTAGCACGATCGACCTGGATGAGTTGGTGCAAATTCTGACCCAAACCATGCTACAAAACTCAGGAGCCGATCGCTGTGTACTGATGCTCTACCAAGATCAACAATGGCAAGTGCGGGCGATGGCTACCTGGGAACACATTAGTCTGCAAAGGTCACCCCTAGAGAACAATCCCACTGTTCCGGTTAAATTAATTCAGTATGTCAAAAACACCCTAGCAACAGTTGCAATCGATCACCTCAAAACAGATCTGCCTGTGATTGACGATTATTTAGAGTACCACCAACCGGAGAGTTTGCTGGGCTTGCCAATTCTAAATCAGGGGAATTTGGTCGGCATTTTGTATCTAGAAAATCGGATAACCAGTGGGGTGTTTAGTCGCGATCGCCTCCTAGTGCTGAATTTTCTCTCTAGCCAAGCGGCGATCGCTCTGGAGAATGCCCGCCTTTATCATCAAGTGCAGCAGACTTTGAATGAACTTCAGCAAGCTCAGATGCAAATGATCCAAAGTGAAAAGATGTCAGCATTAGGTAATCTAGTGGCAGGGGTTGCCCATGAAATCAACAACCCCGTTGGTTTTATTGCCGGGAACCTTAATGAAGCTAATGCTGGAGTCCAAGATTTAATTGATTATTTGCGTCTCTATCAAGAAAAGTTTCCTCAACCAGAAGCAGAATTGATTGAGAAAGCAGAGGAAATAGATTTAGATTATCTAG
This sequence comes from Microcoleus vaginatus BM001213989, assembly GCA_036700245.1. GTDB lineage: Bacteria > Cyanobacteriota > Cyanobacteriia > Cyanobacteriales > Microcoleaceae > Microcoleus. Next base: position 12,141 of record JAUBOM010000133.1, on the reverse strand, counting down.
TAGAAGATTTACCCAAGATGTTGAGTTCAATGAAAATAGGGTGCGAGCGCATCAAAAACATCAGCACCTCCCTCCGCACTTTCTCTCGCGCCGATACGGCAAATAAAGTTGAGGCAAATATCCACGAAGGACTCAATAGCACTCTAATGATTTTACGTCATCGCCTGAAAGCTAACGAAAAGTATCCTGAAATTCAAATCATTAAAGACTACGGCAATATTCCCAAAGTCAAATGTTATTTGGGACAATTAAACCAGGTATTTATGAATCTGCTGGCAAATGCGATCGATGCCTTAGAAGAATCCAATCAAGGACGAAATTTTGCCGATCTTAAAGCCCATCCCAATCAAATCACTATTCGGACGAAAGTGGAAGGTGAACGGGTAATAATTTCCATCGCCGATAACGGCAACGGAATGTCGGAAGAGGTAAAAAATCGTATCTTCGACCATCTATTTACTACTAAAGACGTGGGCCAAGGGACTGGGCTGGGACTGGCGATCGCGCGTCAAATTGTAGAAGAAAAACACGGCGGAAAACTGAGTTGTATTTCTGCACTGGGAGAAGGAACGGAGTTTGTCATTGAGATTTTAATTGATTAATGCGATCGTGCTGTAGGGGCGGGTTTTACCAACAATATGGGAGGCTCACAAACAATCTATAAAAACCCGCCCCCACCCAACTAATAATATCAATTCCGGTTGCACCGTCCGTGATTGTTGACTGTTGACTGTTGACTGTTGAAGGAGGGGTGGAAAAACTCAATGGTTGAGTGTTAACTGTTGACTCGATTTTATTATTGTGATGCAACCGGAAACGATATAACCCAGATTAACGTGAGGTTCGATCCCCTTCAAAAAATATCAATTCGGATTTGCCGCTCAAGCTGGGGCGGGTTTATTATATTGTTCGTTTCTGACATATAGCCTTTCTCAGTAACATGAGGTGCTCTGGCGGGCATAGGGCATAGGGCATAGGGCATAGGACTCGCCCCCATACCTCACGACGGTTGAGAACCGCTATAGATGGTTGGTTAAACCCGCCCTACAGATTTTGCCAGTAATTAATAACTATTGCAGCGGCAAAAATACCGTCATCACCTCGCCCTTTTGGGGCCGCTGGCGAATTACCAATTTCCCGCCAGCAGCCCGAAATAAATTCTTAGTCACGCTCAAATTTAAACTCAAACTTCCCGTCTCCGGCTGCACCATCAACAAAGGCCCGATCGAACGCAAAGGACCATTCGCCTTAGCTGCAAAAGTCGATGCGCCATTATCTTCTGGTAGGTGTTCCGATTCCAACTGCAACTTTAACTGATCGCCCGCCAATGTCACCTCTACCTGAATGCGACTCCCCGAGGGCAATGTTCGAGTAAAATTCTCAATCAAATTAGTTAAAACCTGATCCAACATCGTCGGATCGCTGACTACCGCCGGCAACTTTTTCGGCACAATAACTTCCAAAGTGTGGTTGCGCACAGCGGCCTGTTTTTGCCAGCGGGGAATGCTATTTTGCAGCACTTCACCCAGGGACATTGCTGTTAGCTGCACTCCAGAATTTTTAGCTTGCGACATTTCCAATTCCACGGCGCGGAAAATTAAACCGAAGCGATCGATCTGAGCGGTACACTCAGCATCAATCATTTCCAAACGCTTGACTACCACCGGATCGAGTTTGGGACGTTTCAGCAACAATCGAGTCAGGGTGCGAATGGTAGCCAAAGGTGTGCGGACTTCGTGGGCGATCGCCTGTAGCAATTCCACCTCTTTAGTAGCCAGAGGAATTGGAGATTTGCAGTTGATATCTGTAGCCGATAACTTTTGATGCCTCTGGTTTAAACCATCATCAATTCTTTCATCCTTCATCCGACCGGAGTCCTCGCTCCTGAGCGGCAAATTATGCAACAGCAAGCGGCTGAACAGCATCACTGTTTGATAGTTGGGAGCCACAGGCGAAAACTGCTGGAACAGCGCGTCTAATTTAGTAGAATTATTAGTTAATTGGTTAACTGGCAAATTGAAGCCGCCGTCAGAATTGGCAAGCAAACTGTCGCTTTCAGTCACCCGGCGCCGCAAAACTTCCCAAGCTTTGGCTACTACTTGCGGGTCGAAAGAAAATAGAAAAGCCGGAATTCCTGCAGAATTTTCACCCAAAACCATCACCAAGCTAAAATTAGCAGTTAAAACCAAACAAAACTGCTCGTTCGCCAAAGGATCGCCGATCGCCAAAGCCAAAGCCGGGGCCGCCGCAGGCGCTGATGTTTGCACCTGGGCCGCCGGCAGTAAAGCTAAAGTTTGTCTAGCACGAAAAGACCACAAAGCTGCATCGTTGTCGGGAATACTGGTAAAAATCCAATTGGCAAAGCGGTTCGCCCTCTCAGGGTCAGTCAAAACGGAAGATGGGCCCGACAAAACCAATCCCTGACAGGAATTGGGGATTGTCGATCGAGCATTTGCTCGATCGGCATCTGTTTTTTGTCCTGGTTTTTGCCGATCGAGCATTTGATTCAAAGCTGCGATCGCCCCGTACCATTCCTGTTCAGCTTTCAGCCGAGAAGCCCCGCGGCTCCCAGGACACCGATGGCGGTTGTTTTCTCCGGCCAACTTAGCATCAAAGAGGAGGTCATTTTCTTGGCCTTCGGAGGCTAAAATGTCGCTTATTGTCGGTAAAAAGTAAGTATTCATAGTAGTTATAAACCCACCTTCACAGGCATGAAGCATGAAGTATTTATGTATAGGAATGTTCAGGAGTTAGGAGTCAAGCACCAGCAAGAGGAAAAAATCCCGCATAATTTCTTGCGCCTTCCTCCTAACTCACAGGATATCCACATTTGTCAACTAACGATATTGGCAGAACCGTACAAATAAGCCGCAATCTCCGCGCTTGGGGCGATATTCTACACGATCGCCCTGACAAAAGTGCAAAATGAAGTCAGTTAAACACCGTGCTTTCCTTATGCCTACCTCGATCGCCGACTCGAAAAATCTGCTGTCAGACTTAATGGCACGCTATCGCAACCAAGTAGATTATCTGGCAATTCGACTCGAAGAAGCCGAAGGCACCGACATCCTGCTGCGGGGCGAAAAAATTGAGACCCTCAGCGAAGGAGTCTCAATTGGTGGTCAAGTCCGAGCTTGTCACAAAGGCGGCTGGGGCTTTGCCAGTTTTAACCGACTTTCCACCCTCGCCGAAAGAATCGAAGAAGCCATCGCCGCGGCTAAACTCATTGGCGAAGAAGAAACGATTCTGGCACCTGTTACCCCAGTACAAGACATTTGCTTGCTGCCGCTGACAGGAACAGACCCGCGTCTGGTTCCCCTCATTGACAAAAAGCAATTGTGCGATCGCTACGCGGCCATTCTCCGCAGCATTGACCCCCGCATCGCCACCATCTCCGTGCGCTACGGCGACAGCACCCAGCGCATCATCCTCGCCACCTCCGAAGGCACCATGCTCGAACAAGGTTGGGCAGACATGGAAATGCGCTTTGCGGCCACAGCCCGCAGCGGAGAAACCGTACAAACCGGCCGCGAAACCACCGGTTCGCGCAAAGCCTACGAAGACTTAACCGAGCTCGATGTTCAAGTTCGCAGCGCCGCCCAGCGCGCCGTAGATTCCTTAGCCTTACCCCCCGTCTCTGGCAACACCTACACGGTCGTCATCGACCCAATTCTGACCGGATTGTTCGTCCACGAAGCCTTCGGGCATCTTTCCGAAGCCGACATGGCCTACGAAAATCCCGACATTTTGGAAATTATGACCCTCGGCCGCCAGTTCGGCCCAGAAAACTTGCAAATTTTCGACGGTGCAGCGCCCGAGGGACACCGGGGCAGCTATTTCTACGACGACGAAGGTACTCCCGCGACGACTACTCAGTTAATTAAAGACGGCGCTTTAGTCGGGCGGCTGCACTCGCGGGAAACTGCGGGCAAATTGGGAGAAACGCCTACTGGCAATGCTCGCTGTTTGAATTATCACTATCCGCCGATCGTCCGTATGACGAATACTTGGATCGAACGGGGTGACACGCCAGTGGCGGACTTATTTTCTGGTATCAAAGAAGGAGTTTATGCGCGCAATTGGCAAGGCGGCATGACTAACGGCGAAATGTTTACTTTCAGTGCCGGCGAAGCTTGGATGATCCGCGACGGAAAACTAGACAATCCGGTGCGGGATGTTACTCTTTCGGGTAATGTTTTCAGCACTTTAGCTGATATTGAGGCGATCGGCGACGATTTCTACTGGGATGAATCCGGCGGCTGTGGCAAGGCAGGACAAAGCGGTTTGCCCGTGGGCTGCGGCGGCCCCAGTTTGCGGATTCGCGATGTCGTTGTTGGCGGTGAAGCTGCTGAAGAAGATTAAAGCTGCAAAAGTTTAAAAAATAAAGGTAAAGCGCAAGATTCCTACTCGCGCTTTACCTTTATTTTTTGAGTGCAACATGGAGCGCCCGTTTGTGGCATCTGATATCTTGAGGACCCTTGGCAAAAAAAACCCAATAGCCAAAATTTATCTGTTGAGTCGTCCAATACCGCTAAAAAATCGGTTTTTTGGTACGCAGTAGGTAAGTCCCCCATTAATAGATCGAAATCTTCAATTTTTCTCCTTCTATCACAATTTTTGATTTTGCCATTCTCCCACCCTCCCCCTAATTCGCAACAGACAACTAGCGATTTTTTAGGCTTTATCTTCCGCTACCTCGTTCGGGCGCTGTATCATTATCTTTATCTTGCTCTTTATCGTTATCTGCGTACAAGCTCTGAGTGTGAGCTAGAGCAGTTAAAAATTCTGCACTAGGGTTGCTTTGAGCAAAAAAAGTCGATCGAGTTTCTAAGCTTTGAGCGTTAACTGCGGTGCCGCTCAGTAACAGGCTTGACATCAGGATAGAAGAGTAAACGCGCATCATAAAATTTGGTGTTTGTATTTTCCACTTCTTGATACGCAGTCTGTACCCTGCTATCCGGGTAAAAAAAATGAATGGCGCCGAAACCATCAATTAGTAATTGATGGTTTCGGCAATTTTTTTAAGTTTTCCTTAAAAGCGGATAAAACCCCTGATCTAGCTCGCCCGTTCGCTTGTAAGCTCGAGTTGCCTGCTGCTAGCTCGCAAGCAGCCGAATTCAACCGCTGGGATTTTCTTGAAACACTCTTCAAACAAGGAAACTAAAACCGCAAATTGTAAATTTTTACTACTTTTATGATTAACTTCATAATTTATTGATGTGAAGCCGCAACCCAAGCATTAAAGACAAAACAGGGGAGTACCCAGGCGCGCCATCAGCACCCTACATATAAATATCTTGGTGAATGAGATTCCTTAAGGCGGGCCATGGCTAATTTTTCACATTAACTTTATAAATGGTTGCTATAGTATTTTTAAATGAATTGTGAACCTTTTATCTTTTCTTTTCTTCTCTTTTATTCTCTGAGCTTTTCTTCTCTTGGTTTGTGACAAGAGCGCTGACGCGCCACTTTGAAGGACGAGTCGAAAGCGGTTGGTTAAAAAAAAAAGCTCGTTCACCAATCTGAAAAGGTTGCTCTAGGGTGTTTTTGAATGAAATGTGAACGTATATTTGGTCGTCCAAGCGGTGCGCGAGCCACGGTTTAAGACACCCTACGGGTGACATAAGTTCATCGTCGCGCCTCACACACCCTACAAACAGAAACCGGGTTTTTAAACCGATATCGCGGAGTCCATCTCAAATCTCAAATCTCAAATCGACTGACTTGCGCATCTACCTGTAAGAACAGCGAGTCGAGGGTTGACGAGTTGTCCAAAACAACATCAGCTTGTTGACACTTGTAAGCTAGCGATAACTGGGTGTTAATGCGGGCATTAGCTCGATCGAAACTCAGCCCGTCTCGCTGCATCAGCCGTTCTAACTGCACTTCGGGCGAACAGTACACCACCCAAATTTCGGTACACAAGTCAGTCATGTTAGCTTCAAACAGCAGCGGCACTACCAAAACCAAAGTTAACGTGTCAGCCCTGGCGCAGAAACCGGGTTTTTTTTCAACACTACTTCGTTCTAGCTTTTGATGACGGTGAAAAAACCCGGTTTCTGGAGCCTTTGTACCTAAATCCTGTGTGGCTTGGGATACCGGACTCAATGCAGCAATGTAGTTTTGAGTTTCTTCAACTAATCGGCGGCGGACGTAAGGGTGAATCTGTTGCTCTAACCACTGCCGCTCGCCTGCGTTACAAAAAATAATATTTCCCAACTCTGCCCGATTTAAATTGCCGTGGGAATGCAGAATACCAGCGCCGTATCGTTCTACAATAGACTCGAGTATGGGCGAACCTGGATGAACAGCTTCGCGGGCGTAAATATCGGCATCTAAAATCGGAAATCCACAGGTATCTGCCAGATAATTAGATATCGCGGTTTTACCGGTGGCGATGCCCCCAGTTAAACCGATCAGACGGATAATTCGATCGCTCATAATTTTCTCTGTTTAAACTTCCTGTGTTTCGACACATAGTGTCAGTCTTTGCTATGTTGGTCACACAATCAAAATTAGACTGAAAATTTGAAATTTGCGATCGAGAGCTGGCGTTAGAAGTGTGAGCATTGGGGTGCGATCGACTGTTTTTTACGCAAAATCTCAATTTTTCACTCGAATCAAGGTCTAGACCGAGGCAAACTTATGAATGCTCAACGTGCTGTGCGATCGATTCTGGCAGCAATTCCCCTTGCTGGATTTTTGATATTAGATTTTTTCCCCAACCTGGTTTTCCTCAAAGAAAATAGCAGCGGATGGGTGATTGTGGCAATTTATCCCCAATCTCAAATTGCTGCGGCACAATCTATTATTCCAGTTATTCCAGCATCAGACGGCACAGGAACCACAGTCATCACTCCCGCCCAGGGTACAGGGTCGCCCACTCGCTACGACATTACAGGCGGCACACCCTCGAGAGACGGAGCAAATGTATTCCACAGTTTTACTCGATTCGGTCTGAATTCTGGCGAAACTGCCAATTTCATCTCCAATCCAACCATAAAAAATATCCTCGGGCGCGTTGTCGGGGGCGACGCTTCCTTAATTAACGGTCTAATTCAAGTTAGTGGCGGCAATTCTAACTTGTTGCTGATGAATCCCGCAGGCATCATCTTTGGAACGAATGCCCGACTCGATGTGTCCGGGTCTTTTTTGGCTACCACCGCTAGCGGTATCGGTTTTGACAACGGCTGGTTCAACGGTACAGGGGCGAACGACTACCAGGCCCTAGTCGGATCGCCGAATGCTTTTGCTTTTGGTGCACAGCCGGGGAGTATTGTCAATGCCGGTAACTTGGCTGTTGGCACGGGCCAAAATTTGACTTTGCTGGGCGGTACGGTCATCAGTACAGGGCAACTTTCAGCCCCGGGCGGTCAAATTACTGTGGCGGCTGTTCCGGGGGAAAATCTGGTGCGGTTGACTCAAAACGGACTTTTGCTGAGTTTAGAAGTTTCTCCAGCAGGCGGAGTGTCGGGTTCGCAAGCTCTTCCCTTCTCTCCCCTGACTTTACCTCGGCTGCTCTCGGGCCCTGGTGCCGCTGAGGCTACGGGTATAACTACGAACGATCGCGGTGAAGTCGTGCTCGCGGGCGGCCCAACAGTGCCGGCAGGCGCTGGAACTGCGCTGGTATCGGGCGCTGCGGACGTGTCTGCCAGGGGGGGCGCGGGAGGAAGCGTGAACGTGTTGGGCGACAAGGTAGGGCTATTGTCGGCGAAGGTTGAGGCTTCGGGGCCCGACGGTGGCGGAACGGTGCGGATCGGGGGAGATTACCGAGGCGAGGGAACTGTGCCGAATGCCACAATGACTTACGTGGATGGCAAAAGCTCGATCGCTGCCAACGCAACTGGCGCAGGCAACGGCGGCAGAGTTTTTGTCTGGGCGGACAACACAACAGAATTTTTGGGCAGCATCAGCGCCAAAGGCGTTTCTGCAACTGACACCGCAGGTGTTGGCGGGTTTGTAGAAGTTTCGGGCAAGCAAAGATTGATTTTTAACGGTACTGTCGATACTTCCGGGACAAACGGTTTGGGGACTTTGCTGCTAGATCCAGAGAATATCTTAATTACAGATTCTGCAGAAGCTACGGGCGATGCGGCAATAGTTGCCAACAATAATATTTTGGCAACAGGAACGCTACCAGGACAGCAAAACAATTCTGAGCCTTCGCTGACAATTTCGGCTAGAGCTTTGGAAAGTCTGTCGGCTACGTCAAATGTGGTTCTCGAAGCGCTCAATAATATTACAATTGCTGATTTGGCGGACAATCAGTTGAGCTTTCAAGCAACTACTGGATCGGTAACATTGAGAGCAGATGCCGATCGCAGTGGCGCAGGCGTTTTTTCGATGAATGGTGGGGATACAATTAGCACGGCTGGCGGCTCGATCGCCATTTCTGGCAACCAAATTACGGCAGGCAATTTGTCGAGCAACGGCGGAAATATTAGTTTGATTAGTCCGGGTTCGACCGTTGCCAACAATATTTCTTCATCCAATCCCAGCACCGGCAGCAGCGGAAATATTTTGCTGGAAGGCCTGAACGTAACGGCCCAAAAACTTGATGCTAGCGGCCCGGAAGCGGCGGGAAATGTAACTGTGACGGCTGGGAATGTTCTGGGAGTGAGCTCGATCGCAGGGGGTTCGGGAAACATTACTTTGACTGGTAATGAAATTAATTTTAAAGGCGAGAAAAATTCAGTCAGCGGCACTGGCTTTTTGGTACTACAACCTTGGAGTCCAGGTCAAAATATTGCGATCGGCGGTTCTGGGGATGTCGGCACTAATATTTATTTGAATCTCACGGCAAACGACCTCGGAAGTTTGCAAAAAGGGTTTGCTGGAATTACGATCGGTCGCAGCAACGGTATGGGTTCGATTCTGATTGCCAACGATTTGACATTTTATGACTCGCTAATTATTCAATCGCCGACGGGCTTGGGAACCATCACTACCACAAGTTCCTTGACAGGGGCCGACAAGGCCTCAATTACTCTTAAAGCTGACGGTAATATCAAAACAGGCAATATTTCTACCAAGGGTGAGGAAATTAGCCTCGCCAGCACAACGGGCAATGTCACAACTGGTCAGCTACTTACTGTTGGGGCCCGCACCATCAACACGAATGTCAATTCTTCCCAAGATATGCGAAATTCGGCGGGAGATGTGACCGTTACCGCAGAGGGCACGGTGAGTGTGGGTGCGATCGACACTCGGGGCGATCGCGCGGGGAATGTGACCCTGACGGGGCGCAAGGTCGTCACTGTGGGGGCGATCGAATCTAGTGGCTCGAAAATGCCGGGAAATATAACTTTAACCGGCAGCGAGATTGACTTGACGGGTGACAAAAATTCGATCGCCAGCAATGGCAATCTGGTGCTGCAACCTGCAGATCCAAGTCAAAATATTATAATTCAAGGTTCTAGCGATACAGAAGCTCTGAACTTGACTGCTGCTGAATTGAACACTTTTCGGAATGGGTTTGCTTCGATCGCGATCGGACGTTCTGACGGTAGCGGTGCGATCTCGATTGCTTCTGGAGGGCCAAATTCAACGCCGAATTCAACGCCTGTGGCGGTGACATTTCAAGACCCGACGACGATTCAATCGCCCAATGGCACCGGCGCGATCGTGGGAAGGGGTGCGATAGTCGGAACTGATAACGCCACGATCGATCTGATCGGCGGTACTGTGACTGTTGGGGACGTTACCTCGAAAGCGGGGATTAACATCACTAGCAGTCAAGGCAACGTGACTGCTGGTACGGTTTCATCTCGATCGGCTTCCGGGGCGGCGGGCCCTATCAACATCCGCAGCGCCGGTGCGGTAGAAACGCGCAACATCGACGCTTTCGGTTCCAGAAGCGGGGGAGATATTTCGATTGCGGCGCCGGGGCGGATCGTTACAGGGGTAATCAATTCGAGTTCGGAGTTCGGAAGTGCCGGTTCGAGCAAGATTACCGGGCAGAAAGATGTTGAAGTTGTTTCGATCAAAGCTCGCGGCAATACGGGCGGCGATGTCGCAATCGTGGCTGGGGGAGCGTTTCGGACTCCGGGAACAGGAACGGCTGCCGAGCGCGCCGAGGTCAGCATTTCTACAGACGGGCTGGCTCGATCGGGTTCACAGACGCTGCTGCAAAGCACTTGCTCGTCGGGAACCTGCACGGGGGCGACTGTTGGGACGGTTTCCTCGAAGCCGAACACTGCCACCTCCTCAACTGTTATCGGGCCGGTGACGATCGTGCCGAGTCCGGCACGAACTAGCAGCGTGGCACTAGAAACTACAGGCACTTCTCCACAAATTGTGGCTCAGGTGAGTGTCGTTCCCGCAGCGTCCGTGCCAAAGAGCAGTAACACTAATGTCTCGCCAGAACCCGCTGCTGTGCCTGTTGAGGCGCTCTCGAACGAGACGGAGGCTGGCTCGGTACTGCTGTCGCCGTCGGTGTTAAAAGACAATTTCGGTGCGCCGGAGAGGACAGAAAACGGCAGCTTGCAGGCAACTGCACAGAAGCCGGCGAGTGCGGTAACAGCAGAAAGTATGGGGAATGTGAGGGTTCCTGAGATTTCTCGATCGAGTTCGATCGGGCAAATAAATCCGATCGACGCAGTGCAGCAAAGGGATATAACTCAGGGCCGGGAATTTGAACGTTACTTTGGCGGCAATCTGGGTCAAAAGTCTGTCACGCAGCAAAGTATTCGAGATACTCTCAGCAGCGTCAATCGGCTGACTGGGGTTAAACCCGCTATCCTTTACGTGTGGGCGAAAGACAAACATTTAGAACTTGTGTTGTTACTGCCAGACGGCAAAAATGTTTTTAAAAGCGTGCCTGCAAGCCGCGAGACAGTGCTGCAAGTTGCTAAAGAATTCACTAATGCTATCAGAAGTCCCAGGAGATTGAATGCTGCTGATTACAAGGAACCTGCCGAGGAACTTTACAAGTGGTTAATTGCACCCCTGCAACCGGAATTGGAGCGTCACAACATTGACACCTTGGTGTTTTCGATGGATGCCGGTTTGCGAACTTTGCCTTTGGCTGCTCTTTACGACGGCAAGCAGTTTTTGGTAGAAAAGTACAGTCTGGGGCTGATTCCGAGTTTGAGTTTAACTGATACTCGCTATGCCGATGTTAAGGGTTCTGAAGTTTTAGCGATGGGTGCGTCGAATTTTCCTGCCAAATACGATCAAAATCCTTTGCCTGCTGTGCCGCTGGAAATATCGACAATTGTAGGCAAGATTTGGCCCGGTTCGTCTTTTCTCAATGAAGCTTTTACTTTGGCAAATTTGAAGGGTAAGCGCAATCAACCGCAATACAAAATTATTCATTTAGCTACTCACGGCGATTTTCAGCCTGGGGGGGCCCAAAATTCTTACATTCAGTTTTGGGATACTAAGTTGCGGTTGAATCAGTTGGAGGAGTTGAAGTTATCTAACCCGCAGGTGGAGTTGTTGGTTTTGAGTGCTTGTACTACGGCGGTGGGAGACGAACAAGCTGAATTGGGGTTTGCGGGGTTGGCGGTACACGCGGGGGTAAAATCGGCTTTGGCGAGTTTGTGGTATGTCAGCGATGTCGGTACTTTGGGGCTGATGACTGAGTTTTACCAGCAGTTGCGTACAGCGCCGATTAAGGCTGAGGCTTTGCGGCAAGCGCAGTTGGCGATGCTGCGGGAAGAAGTGCGGTTGCAAGATGGTTATTTGGTGCGATCGGGCAATAATCAAGCTCTACCTTTACCGTCGGAGTTGGCCGCCAGGGGCGATCGAAATTTGTCGCATCCTTATTATTGGGCTGCTTTTACAATGATCGGTTCGCCGTGGTAATTTTTATTGGTTACTTGTTATTAGTTATTGGTTATTCGTTGGTTCCAATAACTAATAACTAATGACTCATGACTAATGACTAATTGCTAGCTGCTATTTGACTCAAGCGTTTGAGGATGCGGAGTACATCATAAAGTTCGTTGCCGGGGTTCCGGGTGAGATACCCCTTAGATGTGCTATATCGAGGTGATTCTCCTTTCACTAATTTAACAAAGATGAAACTGCCGCCTGTAGTAATCATGCCGTAACTAGGTTTGTCCGGGTTGGGATTTGCCAGCATATATAGCCTTTCTCAGAAAGATGAGGTACAATAACAGCAGTGTGTAAACCAGT
>JAUBOM010000132.1:0-18585 GCA_036700245.1 Microcoleus vaginatus BM001213989 | reverse complement strand
TTGACGGTTGACGGTTGACGGTTGACAGTCAACCGTCAACCGTCAACTCGAATTTACTATTCCGATGCTAACGGATTTGATATGATATCGTTGACCAACGATCGGAATAACAATTTTTGGAGTTTGTGCGATCGTCCCCGCGCAGCGCCCGCCATCTCAGGAGCGAGTCGATAGACCAAGTGTCTAGTTCGCATCGCACTTGCTACCTCAGAAACCCGGTTTCTTCGTATATTTTTCGTTAATTGCCGCAAAATTTTCGTAGAAACCAGGTTTCTAACCCCCTATGCGCTCAGGAGTGGTATCTGGGAAGACACCTGGTTTTTAGCCAGCGCGCGGAGCGTCCTGATTTATTTTAAATCGGCAGTGCAGGAGTTGAACCTGCCTGGGGCGAATTATGAGTTCGCTGCCTAAACCGCTCGGCCAACTGCCGTTAAATCGATTTGTTCGATCTAACTAAGAATGAATCATAACATAATTTCTCAGTCCGTGCTAGAACTAGAGAACAAAAATCAAAATCTTTAGATCTGCTGAGTCCCGATCGCCTGTTAGCCGCTTTTAGGCGAGCCGATCGACCCGACAAAGCAGTTTCTAGGACTCGGCATAAACTTATAGGCAATGGCAGTGAATTCGACGGTAGTGCTGACTCTAATTCTGCTGACTCTGATGTTTGGAGCAGGCGTGACGAGTTCTGTTTGGGGATTTACTATAGGTCGCGAAGCCTTGAAAGGAACGACTCAACCCGATGTTCGCCCCAGCAACAATGCTGGCAGTGGCAAGCAGGGAACTCAGGCTACCAAAGACCAAGTGAGCATTTTGAAAGAAAAAGACATTCTCACAACCGTCAAAGCGCGGGTAGAAGGTCGCGATCCAGACAAAAAAACGGCCGGGGCAAATACTAAAGCAGACAAGGCAAGCTCTAAACCAGCCACGGCAAAAAAACCGGTGGCGCCAAATGCCAGCGCCAAGTTTCCCCTGAACAGTCGCGACGGGGGAATAACCTTGGAAGTGAGCGCGGCCAGTCAGCGCAGTAATTCCATGCTGCTAGACGTGAGCATGAAAAATGAAGGCTCTCAACCTGTGAGGTTTCTCTACAGTTTCTTGAACGTCACCGACGATCGCGGCCGGGCCCTGAGCGCGAGTGCCGAAGATTTGCCGGCGGAACTCCCCCCCAACGGGCAGGTGTTTTACGGTACGGTGAGTATTCCCACAGCTTTGCTGGAAAATGCTAAAGAAGTTTCGCTGACGCTGACAGATTATCCAGGTCAAAAACTGCAGTTGCAAATATCTGGTATTCCAGTGGCGAAGTAAGAGAAAAGGAGACAAAATCTCCAGACGGATTCTCAGGTTCGATCGAGAAAGTTGTTTTAGGGAGCATTGTGTCACTTTTAGGGGCGAGAGTGCAGGAGATATCTGATTTACCCGCGATGACTTTGACAGAGGTGCTGTCGCGGTTGCTGTCAGTGCTGTTGCTGATTGCGATTAATGCTTTTTTTGTGGCGGCTGAGTTTTCGATGGTGACGGTACGCCGATCGCGCATCAATCAGTTAGTGGATGGCGGCGATGTGGCAGCTCAAACTGTGCAATCTTTGCAGCAAAGTATCGAGCGATTGCTCTCGACAATGCAGTTGGGCATCACTGTTTCTAGTTTAGCCATCGGCTGGATTGGAGAAGATACGATTGCCGTGCTAGTCAAATTTGCGCTCGGCTATTTGCCGCTACCAACTTACATCAAGTCTGGGATCGCCCATTCTTTTAGCCTATCAATAGTAACTTTTTTGTTGCTAGCTTACCTGCAAATCGTACTCGGCGAACTATTTCCCAAATCTGTAGCGTTACTGTATTCCGAACAGCTAGCCAGAAGTTTAGGACCTCCGAGTTTATTGATCTCCCGTTTGTTCAATCCCTTTGTTTCGTTGCTCAATCAATCAACTCGATCGCTCTTGCGGTTTGCGGGCATCGAATACGACCTAAGCCATCGGCCGGTTACTCCCGAAGAACTGCAATTAATTATAGCTACTTCCAGCGAATCAAGCGGCTTGGAAGCAGAAAAGCGAGAATTGCTCAACAACGTGTTTGAATTTGGCGAAGTTTGGGTAGAAGAAGTAATGGTACCCAAGCCGAGTATTGTCGCACTTCCCAAGACGGCCACCTTTCAAACTTTGCTCGACGAAATGGCGATTTCTAACCATTCCCGCTATCCGGTGACGGGAGATTCTTTAGACGACATTATCGGCATTATTGGCTTCAAACAACTTGCCAAACCCCTAGCTGAAGGTTTGCTATCTCCCGACACGCCAATTGTAACTTGGATGGGTTCGGTGAGGTTTGTGCCGGAGATGATGCTGCTGGGGGAACTGCTGCCTTTGATGCAGAGTTCGTCGGAAGAAATTGCGATCGTAGTTGATGAATTTGGCGGCATTTCCGGTTTAGTCACGCTGAGTGATTTGATTGCGGAAATTATCGGCCGCAGCTACGAGTCGTCCGACAGTAAAGAAATTGCTTTGCAAGTATTGGACGATCGCACTTTTTTAGTGCAAGCGCAGTTAAATGTAGATGATGTGAATCAAATATTGAATTTGGATTTGCCAGTAACTGACGAGTATCAGACAATCGGAGGTTTTCTGAGCTATCATTTGCAAAGAATGCCGGCTGTTGGGGAAGTTTGGGGCGACGAAAATGTGGAACTTACGGTTATTTCTGTGTGCGGGCCGCGGTTGGATCAAATTCAAATCCATTTGCTGTCAGGGGCGGCGGGCGATCGATCTTTGAGTGCAGTTCCAGCAGCGGATGGGGAAGTTGTGGGAAAAAATCGAAAGAATAGCGGGTTGAGAGGTGTGGCGAAATTTTCTAGTTCAGAATATTTTAGCTAACACCTATATAATCTACTCGATCGAAGTCGCTGCGTACTAAATCATCTAAGGTTGAGTCTTGTAACCGTAAATTAACACGCTTGCCAATTCTCAAGTCTTTTTGGTAATGTGGGTTGGTAATAGCGAAAGTAGTATCCCCAAACGGCTGTATTTCCTCAAGCAAGAAGTCAAGGAAATATCTGCGAACTGTTTAAGTCGATTATTCTCGATTTTGTTAGATTTGGGAAGCGTTAGTTTTGTTCTTTGTCGAAGGCAAAAAACAAGAACCGTATAAATTCTTCGCTACACCCACAACACCACCATATAAGCGTTTGCCGCCTCTTATTGCTGCTACCTCGGCTGACCGATACAGAGTGGAATAATCTACACCATGTTCCGGATAGAAAGCTACCCCACAAGATACTGTCAAGGGAAAATAAACTTCTAAATAACTGTGATCGCTCATACAATAAAATCGTCGCAATGGAGGAAGATGAGAAAATTCCTGATTAACTGCTTTACAAATTTGCATTGCTAGTAAGACAACTTCTGCCATTTTAAAATCAGTTATAATAATCATAAATTCCTCTCCACCAGCTCTAAAGACATCAATACCATCCGGTAAATTTTGACAAATCAACTTAGCAATCTGTTTCAGTTTTTCATCACCTTCATCATGACCGTACCGATCGTTGAAATATATAAATCCATCTACATCTATCAAGATTATCCCAAATTCAGCTTGATCGCCAGCACATTGAGCAAAGCGAGCTTGCATCAATGTGGTATTACCCAATCCAGTAAGGCTATCAAAATCGGAATAATTCATATATAAATTCTCCTTTTAAAATCAAACAATTCATATACCAAGTCTCAATTAATTCTAGCTGCACTGCGATGCTTAGAAACCGGGTTTTTTACCGTTTCGGCGGGCGCAGCGAAGAGACTCGAAAAACCCCGGTTCCTCACCACCCATGCGTAAGTCATATTTAAGCATAAGGCACCGGATCTTTCAAGCCCAATTCCTCAAAAGCCGCCAACCGCAGCCGACAAGAATCGCAAACCCCGCACGCAGTGTCGCCGCCTGCATAGCAAGACCAAGTTTGCTCCCAAGGCACTCCCAACTTGTTGCCCAATTGAATAATTTCTGTCTTTTTAAGTTCGATCAAAGGTGTTACAATATTAATAGCTTCTCCTTCCCTTCCCTGCTTTGTTCCTAATCGAAATACTTCCTGCATCGCTTGGATGTAATCGAGGCGACAGTCGGGATAGCCGGAATAATCTAAAGCGTTGACGCCGATGTAAATTCGCTGAGCTTCTAGAGTTTCGGCGTAGGCGAGGGCAAAACTGAGAAAGATCGTATTTCTAGCTGGAACGTAGGTAATAGGGATGTTTTGAGACATTTCTGTGAGAGTGCGATCGATCGGCAATTCCATCTCATCATCCGTCAAAGCCGAACCGCCCCACAGTGTGAGGTCAAAGTTTACGATCTGATGTGCCTTAACACCCGCCAAAAGTGCGATCGCCCGCGCTGATTCCAACTCCCGCCGATGTCTTTGCTTGTAGTCAAAGGAAATAGCGTAACACTCGCAGCCGTCGGCTTTGGCTTGATACAAAACAGTTGAGGAATCCAGCCCTCCCGACAATAAAATAACTGCTTTCACTTAAAATCACCTCCATTAAATTAACCTTTACATTTATATCAAATCTTTGGTCAAAGGACAAGATTTGATATAAATGCTTTGGGAAACCTACATATTACACCATTGTCAATAATGAATTCTCCGGCAGGTTCCACAAAACTCAATTAACTGGTTCCTAGGCTCTGCCTGGAACCGATATCTAGAGGCTCTGCCTCGCATTGCAATCGAGTAAATTGGAGGCAGAGTCTCCGGATATACGTTACCAGGCAGAGCCTAGTAACGAGTAGAAAGAAAATTCATCTTTTGTGGAAAAGGCTTTCGGGCCTGTTCTTGAGATTGATGTAGGATGTCAGATTTAAATTGCTAATAAATCATCGAGTTCGCGGTAATCGGGCAAAGTTGTATCAATTTTAAGACCCTGCCGCAAAACTGTGCGATCGCCCTGCGCTCTAGATAACAATTCGCTGAAATTCCGCGCCTTAAACAAAATCAAATCTGCTGGTAAACCAACTGCAATTCGTCCTAAATTCGGCAATCCCATTAAATCGGCTGGAGTCTTTGTCACTGCACAGGGCCAATCCCCCCAAGGTCTATCTAAATGGGCGATGCGGACTGCCATATTAAAGACTTCCAAAACGTCGTGATCGCCAAATCCGTAAAACGGATCGCGGCAATTGTCGCTAGCAACTGCAACCCGAATACCGGCTGCTTTGAGTTCGTGCAGTAGGGTCACTCCCCGCCAGCGCGGTGTAGCCTGAGATTGTCGGTCTTGCAGGTAAAGGTTGCACATCGGCAAGCTGACAATCCCAATATTTGCTGCCTTAACTAAAGCGAGGGTTTCTGTTACTAAGTCTGACGGCTGTACGGCTAAACTACAGCAGTGACCGCAGATGATTTGACCGGAAAATTGATGGCGGATGGCGGTTTTTGCTACTTGTTGCAGTGTTACTGAATCTGGATCGTCGTTTTCGTCGGTGTGGAAGTCGAGGTTTAAATTTCGTTCTTTGGCTAAGGCAAAAACTCGATCGAGTTGTTTGTCTAAGTCGGGGTTGATATAGGCGACGCCGCCGAGGATGCCGCCAATTTGGGCTATGCGATCGGCTAGTTTTTCGCCGGCAGGTGTCAGGAAATAGTCTAGGGAAACCAGGGAAACTGCTTGCAAGATCAGCCGATCGCCCCATTCAGCTTGCAGCGCTTCAAATACTTCTAAACTAACGGTTCCCTGTTCGCCCGCGCTGTCGATATGAGTGCGGATAGCGTTGGTTCCGTGGGCGTAGCTGCACTTTAGTCCGAACTCCATTCGCCGATAAACATCGTCTGCATTCCAGTTTTTTTGAGTGTCAGCCCGCACTGCTTCGATCGCGCTGGCAAAAGTTCCATCGGGATTGGGCGATCGTTCCCAAATGTGGCCTTTGTCTAAATGGGTGTGCATATCCACAAAACAGGGCAAAACTAAGCCGCCCTGCAAATCTACAACTGGGATATCTCGAGAGGAGGGTACAGGTTTTGTACCTGCTGGGATAATTTGGGCGATCGTACCCGCTGCAATTTCCACATCCACTAAACACAAACCCTCGCCAGTGTGTCTGACGGAGACCCGATTCGGGTTAAGTGCGATCGATTGCGTCTCAGACAGAGACACAGGTACGGCAGCATTTTTTAGCAAATAATTAGATGTACTTGGCAACATTCAATTTATGAGTTAATCTTTAGATTAAGATTTCAGCGCTCGCCAAAAAATGCAACCAAAAAGCATCGTCTATTGACGATTGGTTGCATTTGTGCCCATGCTATATTCTCAGTATAGCCCTGAGACGACAAATAGTAGATCCTCAATTTTTAAGTCATCTTACGCAAACAAGCCGACCATCTAGAATACTGAGAAGGCAAATAAATCTAGTTGGCGATCGCCACAACAGGCGTGCACTCTACCTGCCCAACAAATCGTCAAAAGTTATGGTTGCTCTACAGCCATTAAAAACTGTACAAATTTAGAAACTCAATCATGCAAAAATACACTACTTGCCCGGTTTGCAGCTCCAAAAATATCACCTTCCAGTACATGGCAGGCACCGCACGCAAACCGAAAGAGCCTCCCAAATGGTCAGTTAACCAATGTGAAGACTGTAGCTTAGTATTCGTGAATCCCCGTCCTACATGGGATGAATTGGGCGATTATTACCCGTCGGGCTGGCAGTGCTATAACACTTACGTCTCTGATGAAGAAGATGTAGTAGAAGAAGCAAAAAAACTCAATGAATACCGACACATTCCTATCCCTGTAGGCAAGCGGTTGTTAGACGTAGGATGCGGCGGAGGTTCCTTTCTTCAAGTCTTCAAAAAACTCGGAGTTGAGGTGGCAGGAGTTGAGCCTAGCTCCTCAGCAGCAGCAGCAGCCAGGGAATGCGGTATCGATGTTTTCACAGGCACTGTAGAAGAATACGTTGCTAAGAATGGTAGTAACGAAAAGTTTGATGTCATACTTTGTTCCCACACTTTGGGGGCAACGCCTTTTCCCGTTGAAACACTCGACTGCATGAGGCAGTTGCTGGCACCAAACGGTTACATTTGGGTAGCTGTACCGAATGCTGATAGCCCATACGCGCGCAAGCTGGGCTGGCGCTGGCACAGTACCGATTATCCTTATAATTTGATCAATTACACCCCAAAAACCTTGGGTTTAGCCGGAGAAAAGGCGGGTTTGGTAGTTCAGCGAAATTCTACCTACTCTTTGCCAGAGTCGCTGGTTTATTCGATCTGTTTGTGGCGGCGATATCGGTGGTTTGTACCGCACAAAGTTACCCGCTTACTTCTTAATGACGAACTGATCGAGCGGAAGACAAAGGAATTGGACTCGCGCAACGAAGGCGAGGCAATTATCATGGAGTTTTGCCATCCTGGAACCTGAGATTAAGCTGTTGAGAGCAAAAGTATTGAAATTAAGATTTTAGATTGACAGCGCAGTTGCTGGTGAAAATCTAAAATCTTTTTTTTATCTCGGTTCAAAATTATACCAATTATTAGAAATCCGCTGGAAAATAGTTCGTCGTGATGCTAAGAAGTAGTTATAATAAATTACTATATCTCCTTAGGCTAAAAATTCGATCGGGGAATCAAGCATCTATTCAGTAAAACTACCTATAGCCTAAATTTTTTATCAGGGGAGCGGTCTATCTTGTAACAGCTTGTTAAAATCCTAGAAAAACTACCATGCTACAACTGAAAAATTGCCCGGTTTGCAATTCACAAAATATCCGTTTTCTCAACCAAGCTGGCACTTCCGATGCCCCTAAAGAACCCCTGAAATGGTCGGTCTACGGCTGTGATGATTGCGGCTTAGGATTTCTCAATCCCCAACCTACATGGGAGGAATTGATTCCATATTATCCCCCAGATTATCAGTGCTACACTACTTCTGTTGAGGATGAGGAACGAGTAGTTGAAGAAGCAAGGCAGCAGGGCGAGTACCGGCACATTCCTATCCCTGTAGGCAAGCGGTTATTGGACGTGGGATGCGGTGGCGGTTCTTTTCTTCAAGTCTTAAAAAATCTGGGAGTTGAAGTTAAAGGCGTCGATCCTGGGGTATCGGCTACGGCGGCGGCACGCGATAGCGGACTCGATGTTTTTACAGGCACTTTGGAAGAATATATCGCACAACACGGTACGGATGAAAAGTTTGATGTCATAACCTGTTCTCATGTTTTGATGGCAACACCTTGGCCCACGCAAACACTCGACTGCATGAGGCAGTTGCTGGCACCAAACGGTTATATTTGGGTGGCTGTGCCGAATGCTGATTGCGAATCGGCGCGGCAGCTCGGCTGGCGCTGGCACAGCACTTATTTTCCCCGCAACTTCATACAATTCACTCCCAAAACTCTGAGTAAAGCTGGAGAAGTTGCTGGTTTGGAAATTCGGCGACAGTCCACTTATTCTTTCCCCGAAGCGGTGGGTTATTCGTTTTGTTTGCGGTGGCGCCATCGCTGGTTCATACCGCACAAAATTTCCAGGCGCTTGCTGTCGGAAAACTATCTCAAGCAGGTAGCGCAGGAATTGGACTCGCGCAACGAAGGCGAGGCAATTCTCATGGAATTCTGTCACCCTCAAAGTCGGAATTAAGGCGTTTTGAGGAAAAATATTCGACTTGAGATTTGAGATTTGAGATTTGAGATTTGAGATTGACTGCACGTCGGCGGCCCAGAATCTCAAATCTTTTTTTTTCGCTTTTGTTAAAACTTCAAAGTTGGCGTTTGGCACTTGTGCTGTCTTTGGTGTTGGCTATACTGTCCAAGATTTAACTCTGGACTTATATCAAATCCGACGAAAACCTCCTGTTATCCTGAAACCCAAGCCGATAAAGGGTTGTGTGTGTGTAGCGCGATTGTTTCAACCCTTGAGGTGTGTGCTGTTGGTATGATGAATCACTGTTTCAGATTGCGATTCGGCTTACAACCAACAGCAGCGTCTATAGCAAGAGCCAAAAACAACTGTGTCAAAACCCAAGCATATAGTTTTAACATCGCATCCCCACAGATCCGGCACAAAACCTCATCCCATTTACTGGGGAGAAATCGATCCCCTGAAACGGGGGCCTGTGATTGGCAGCCTCAGCAAATCGTCTCACCGGAATGCCATCGGCACTCATTCTGGTTCCTACTCTGTTTATCGAGCGCTAGCAGTTGCCAACGGCGCACTCCCAGCGGATCACCGCCCGGATTTTACCAACACATCTCCGGCGGCACACATCGGGCCACACCCGAGTTGGGGCGATCGCAATTTGATTGTTTCTCTCGATCCGTTTGGAGGTTTGGTCAGCGAAATTTATACTTCGTTTTTCCAGCAGGGATACGATATTCGACCGACAATTGCTGTAACCAAAGCTCACATTAATATGCCGGAATTGCAAGATGCCATCGCTAAGGGGCGGGTACAAATAGATGGCAAAATAGTCAAAGCAGGCGGCAATTTAGCAGTCACTAAAATTGCGATCGACCCGGTGTGGTATTTGCCGGGAATTGCTAGGCGGATCGGCGCCCAAGAAAGCGTTCTTCGCCGTGTCCTGTTCGAGGAAACAGGTGGAATGTTCTCGGACTTAGTGACGCGGCCGGACTTGCACGTTTTCTTGCCGCCAATTGGCGGAACTACGGTTTATATCATTGGCGATGTCGCCAATATTTCTGACTCGGACAAGCAGTTGGCGGTACGGGTACACGATGAATGCAACGGTTCTGATGTCTTCAGTTCGGATATCTGCACTTGCCGCCCTTATTTGGTACACGGGATTGAAATTTGCATCCAAACGGCACAATCCGGCGGTTCTGGGGTAATTGTTTACTTCCGCAAGGAAGGCAGAGCTTTGGGCGAAGTGACTAAGTTTTTGGTGTACAATGCCAGAAAACGGCAGGAAGGCGGGGATCGAGCTGATGCCTATTTTACGCGCACTGAATGCGTTGCGGGAGTTCAAGATATGCGGTTTCAAGAACTAATGCCAGACGTGCTGCACTGGTTGGGTATCTCTCGAATTGACAGTTTAGTTTCTATGAGCGATATGAAATACAATGCGATTATCAATTCTGGGATTCAGGTGGTCGATCGCATCCCCATTCCTGAAGATTGGATTCCCGCAGACGCACAAGTCGAAATCGTCGCCAAAAAAGCCGCCGGGTACTATACGCCAGAAACTGTGCCAGATGCTACAATTCTTGCAGAAGCGATCGGACGCGATTTAGGAGATTGAGAGGGCAAAGACGCGAGCGATCGGGCGCGAACCATCGCGTCTTTGCTAAATAAAATTTATTGCTGGTTTTTGATCAGTCAGGGTAGGTTATGCCTCATTTGCGTTCTACTGTGATCGTAAAAACAGATATTTGCGGATATACCGCCAGAGTTAAAAAATTATCTCAGTCGGACTTAAGTAGTTTGTTAAACGAGCATAAAACTTTTATTTCAGATATTAGCACCAAAAATGAAGGTAGTGTGATTAAAGGGGAAGGTGATTCATTTTGGATAATTTTTCCCAGCGTCACATCAGCGGCTGTAGCAGCCATGGAAATGCAGCAAGAATTGAGAGCGCAACAATCTAGCAAGGCGAACGACGAACGATTGGCTATTCGCGTGTCGATTACATTAGGAGATGTCTTGCATCAAGATAAAGATATCTTTGGCGATACGGTGAATTTAACAGCGCGCATAGAATCAGTTACTCCGCCGGATGAAATATATTTGTCCCAAGCAGCATGGCTGGCGCTCAACAAAGCAGAAGTGCAAACGTCTTTTGTCAACGAGTTTTCTTTGAAAGGGATGAGCGAACCTGAAAAAGTCTACAAAGTTGACCAAAGTTACAAAACGCGAATTATAAAAAATCAAGCAATAATTAAAGCAGATTTGAGAGGTTTTATTGCTTATCAAGAATCTAATTCTATCAAAGACGTTGAATATTTACTGACTAACTTTGATGATTTTGAAAAAACAATTTGCGAAGAATACGGCGGTACAATTCGGAGCATTGTTGGGGATTCGCATTTGTTGACTTTCCCGGAAGCTCACTCAGCCTTAGCGGCAATGGAAAGTTTGTGCGAGAATTGGAAATATTTTATTCAAGCCCATCAAATACCTTGCGGCTTGTCGGTGGGAGTTGCTAAGGGAAATTTATATATATTTAGGTCTTGCACTTACGGAAAAGATATTAATATAGCCGACAGGCTAGAAGATTTAAGTAAAATAGTATCTCCGGGGACAGAAAGAAATTCGGTTATAGTTTCAGATCAAATAAAACGCGAAGTCAGCGGCTCGAAGTGGGAATATAAGCTGATCAAACTAGATAAAAATTCGATTTTAGATAATCTTTTAGATTACAGTCAGTTTGACTTTTTTAAAGAAAACGATGTTTACCGGTGTTTGGTGGTATGAAGTTGCACAATATTGAACTTGAGACTCTAGAATATCTGAGAACGCCGGCTGCTATTCGTCAAAAGTGCGATCGGCTTTTTGATTTAGCCCGCCTGGACAAACTCCGCTACTTCCGCGTCGATTTATCCCAACTCGACAAAGCAGCAAATTATGTAATTGACACAACGCGCCAACAGTATCCCGATTTTAACATTCCCTTTCACAGTCGCTGGCGACATTTTGAAACGGGCAACCTGTCGCGACTCGCCGAATTGGATGCAGCAATAGCCGAATTTTCACTCATAGAGCAAGCTAAGATCAAATTTGATTTAGCAATTGTCAGCGTTTTGCTGGATGCCGGTGCTGGTGCAGATTGGCAGTATTGCGAACCTGAAACCGGACAGGTTTACCGCCGTTCTGAAGGGTTAGCAATAGCCAGCTTGCGGATGTTTTGTCAAGGTGTTTTTTCCAGCAATTCCGATTTTCCTTGGCAAGCTGATTCTCGGGGACTTTCTCAATTAAAACTAGAAACTTTAGCGGCAGGATTTCAGGTAAGTCGAGATAATCCGCTAGTTGGTTTAACAGGCAGGTTAGAATTATTGCAGCGTTTGGGAAATGCGATTTGCCAGCATCCATTATTATTTGGCAGCGAAAACCCGCGTCCCGGCAATTTGGCAAAATACTTGCTCGACAGTCGGGTTTCAGGAGTCGAAACTGTGAAGGCTGCGGTCGTATTGAGCGCTGTTTTGAGAGGTTTTGGGGAAATTTGGCCGGGAAGATATGCAATTGGTGGCGTTAATTTAGGCGATGTTTGGCGGCATCAGGCATTAACAGGAGAAAATCTGGGAGATGAATTCGTGCCGTTTCACAAACTATCGCAGTGGTTGACTTATTCGCTGTTGGAACCGCTGCAACAACTTGGTTTAGAAGTTGTCGGATTGGATGAGTTAACGGGATTGCCGGAGTACCGAAACGGCGGTTTGTGTTTGGATATCGGGCTGCTGCGGGCAAAAGATTCGGCTATTTTTGGGCAGAGTTACTTGCCGGGTTCGGAGGTTATAGTAGAATGGCGATCGCTCACTGTCAATCTTTTAGATAAAATTGCCGCAGCTATTCGAGAAAAGCTGCATTTGAGTGCAGATCAATTGCCGCTGGTGAAGATTTTGCAAGGAGGAACTTGGGCGGCGGGGCGGAAAATTGCGGCCGAATTGAGGGCTGGTGGAGTGCCGCCAATTCAGATTGAAAGTGACGGCACTGTGTTTTAAAGGGAAGACGGAAGTTCGGCAACGGATTCTGTAACGGATGTTAGGAAGAAGGAAGAGGGAAGAAGCAAGAAGGAAGAAGGAAGAGGGAAGAAGCAAGAAGGAAGAGGGAAAATTATTCCCTCTTCCCACTTAAAACTTAAAATTAAAAATTCAAACCTGAAAAAAATACCTCACACTACACTCCCCACAAACTGCTTAGTGGCAAGTGCGCTATTTGACGTGATAAACTAAACCGCGATGAGCCAAATCGAAGGAGTCAACGGTGGCCATGCCGGCACCGCGGGCTGCCATCGCAGCATTTACTCGCATATTTACACTGTCGCCGCAGCGAGACCAAACATTAGCTACAGTGGCTAAGCTATCTCGAACATTGTAGTTAGTTTCGCCGCTCAAATTTCGATTAAAAACTGGGCCGCGGGCTCCAGCGAAAAAGTATTCTGCTCGCAGGTTGCCTGTGGTTTTAGGAGCAACGTAGCCGCGGTAACCAGCATCGTAGATAGAAATTTGGTAGCCTTGGGGTACTTTGATGGGAATGCTCAGATTGCAGTTTTTCCGGCTTTCTGTTGAGATATTTCCCTGGGCTGCAAACTTATCAAATAGGATGGTGAGTTCTTGACCGTCGGGGCTGACGCTGACGCTGGCGGAGCGATCGGGGGAACCAGTACCGCCGTAGCTTGCACCTAAAATTTGAACTGCCGGATTAGCAAGGGCGGGGCTGATAGAACCCGTCATTAATGCCGTAGCTAACAATAGTTTTACAAACTTCATGATGTTCTCCTTAATAAGTTAAGTTGTGTGTTTTGAGCTCTTTAAAAAATTGAAGCTAAGTTTAGGTAAGCTTCTTTAAACTTGGATAGGGCAGCTTTCATGTTGCAAGATGAAAAGCCTGTCAAGCCAAGCTGATGACCTTATGTGCATTACCTATATCGGGTTTTTTCGATGAATGAATTCATCGAGAAAATACCTTTTAAGCTGATACTTTCTAAGATTCCTATCTCTTGGTGACACTTCCAGAAAATTTCGGCGCGAAACTCCGGATCTGTTTGAAAGGGCTTGGACGGAGGGCGAGACAGCGAGGGAGACCAGCCGGGAGGCTTTTGGGCCCGGATCTTCGTTCCCAGGAAGAGTGCCCGAAGGAGAGGAAACGAGAGAATGACATACTTGTGTATTCTCAAACGTCGCATAGTTAGTGGGGCGCTGCGCCCAAAAAAGGCAAGTGTAGAAGCGAATTTTCTGCGCGCGGTATTCGTGTTTTAAGTACGGGTTTGATATAAGTAGTCCGGGACGCAGGGGCGGCTATAAACCGGGTTTTTTTCCCGTCAAGACTGCGTGCCGGACTGATAAGTTAGAATAAAGCATATTAATTGTTTAAAAAAAATGAGTGCTAAAGTTACTGTCATCGATCATCCTTTGATACAGCACAAGTTAACTCTAATGCGGCAAACTCAAACGAGCACGGCGAAATTTCGTCAACTGCTGAAAGAGATTGGGATGCTGCTAGCCTATGAAGTGACGCGAGATTTGCCGCTAAAATACGAACAAATAGAAACGCCGATCGCGAAAATGAATGCACCGGTGCTGGCTGCGTCCAAGAAAATTGTTATTATTTCGATTATGCGCGCCGGTCAGGGACTCTTAGATAGTATTTTAGAACTGATTCCGTCAGCGAGGGTAGGACATATTGGTTTGTACCGCGATCCGACAACTCGGATGGCGATCGAATATTATTTCAAAGTTCCCCAGGATATCGAACAGCGAGATGTTTTAATTGTCGATCCGATGCTGGCTACTGGTAATTCAGCAGTGGCGGCAGTGGATAGGGTTAAAGAAGTTAATCCGAAGTCTATTAAGTTTTTGTGCTTGCTGGCGGCGCCGGAGGGACTTAGGCACTTTCACGAACAACACCCTGATGTACAGATTTATACGGCGGCAGTTGATGAGTGTTTGGACGAACACGGTTATATTGTACCCGGACTCGGAGATGCAGGCGATCGGCTTTACGGCACTCTGTGAATTCAATAAAATGATTTGGGGCTGTATATGCCAATACATTCGTTTAAAAGTAAGTTTTCTAACATAAGTGGTGGTTTGATAGTGCCAGACAATGTAAATTGTAAGATTTTAATGTCAGGGAAAGCCTATATAGAGCAAGAGTTATAGGATTTTCTGAGGTTAAATTCGTAAATTGCATTATGTCAATGTATTTACTGCATCTTATGGGTAAAATCTCTGCCTTTAGTGTAATTAATTGCAGGAATTAGTTCATAAAATAGATGTATGATGCTCACCGTTTTTGATCGACTACTAACATTTTTTGGACGAGGAAAAAAGAATGCAGACTACAGCACAGAAAGAAGCCCCACTTCAGCCTGTTGAGGAATTGAAAATTAACAATATCAACAGTTTGGAGTTTGAGCTTTGGGCTAAAGCGGTGAAACGGCAGATGATTGCAGCACTTTCCAAAAAGGGCGCGATTTGACATCTCTGGGTTTTTTTTTCGCAAGTTGTGTTAATTTAATTAACAAAATTTTTGTCTGCTTTGTTGTCCGAGCTCGATAGGAGGGAGGGGAAGAGTTTGGAGATTGCGCCTCTTTCGGAGTTGCCGGAGGGGAGAATAAAGCATTTTCCTTCTTTCTAGTTGTGGACGCATGGATGGCCCGAAACCGGGTTTTTTTACGAAAATACTTCTGTTGCAATCGGCAGAAACGGTAAAAAAACCCGGTTTCTTGGTGTCAAAAGTGCGTGCGCGACTGTTCTCTGGGCCGAATGCTTTCTGCCAGATCACGATCGCTTGTCAACCGCCGCCAGCAAGCGCAGACTTCCGTCTTGAATCTGCACTGCTTTCACCGTTCCCACAGCAACTCTTTGTTGACCGTTAGCCATCGCTACCTCAATCTTAATCTTGGGGTCAGCCTGCAATCCCAGCCGCCCCCACAGCCACTTGACTTGGGTAGCAGGAAAAGAGCGCACTTCGACATCTGAAAAGGGCGAGTTAACCCAGCGGCTACCGTCGTAAAAACTTGCTACTTGCACCTGATACCAAACTTGTTGTCCGGCCAATTTTAACTCGTTTTTCGGTTCTGGTTCCAGCCACTCAGCGGGATTGATACTGCTAATTAAAGTAGCAGAACCCATAATTTGACTCTTGTGGTATTCTAAACTTTCAGCCAGAGAAACTGCTTCCTGAAGTTTGTTAACCAAATTCCGAATTCGACTTCTTGTTTCGCTGTCAGTATCTGATTGCTGGTCGAGCCAATTCATCGCCTCGCGAGTTCCGTCTTGAGAGGCTACAATCAGGGCGCCCCAAGCCTTGACATCGGCGTCAGCGGCATTCACTCTCAAGGCGGCGTCTACGCGGTTCCAAATCCGCCCGTCGTCATTTTTGAGGGTTGTGGCAATTTCGTGACTGTTGCTGGCATCGGCTTCAAATACTTGCAAAGCTTGGGTCCAGCGGCCGTCGATCAATTCTGCGAGAACTTGTTGACCGGGACTGGCCCAAGATGCGATCGCCTGAGCCCGAGTAATTTTAGCGTGAAATTCGATCGTTTCTAGCTGAGCTTGCGCGACAGCGGGCCAATTTTTGCCGGCTTTCCCCTTCGCCACACGCATCACATTTAATGCTGGAGACCACAGCCCGCTTTTTGCCAGTCGCAGCCCATTTTTGTAAGTCTCGTCATTGAAGGCAAATTCTTCTAAAGAAATCGCGGTTAACTGAACTGGGTTCGGCAAAAATTTGCGCGGGCCAATTTGATAAAGGGTAAATTGGGGCTCTAAACCAACTGTTTGGTCGATCGCCAACTGCGGGTTTTCCCCCTTAACAATTTGCTGCCAGTTCGGCGGTTGTCCGGCCGCACTCGCCCACTCCAACAGCGAGATTAAATGATTTTGGCTGGGGTTGTAGCGAACGACTTGTCCGTAGGGAATTTTCTTGTCGGCCCGGATTAGTTGACCGCTGACATTAAACCAAATGCCGGAGGCGGGGGGCTTTCCGTCAAAGCGGCGCAGTTCTGTCAGGGGTAGCGACTGATTCGAGGCTTGATTGTTAGATGTAGAGTCAGCTAAAGAAGCCATGACAAAAGATTCCGCAGGGCCTTCTACGTTCATAGAACTTGCTAGCTGAAAATACTGCTCTTTATCGGAACTGCGATCGGGAAGCTGCACCTGCTTGTACACGCGAAGTTCGACAATTTGACGGCAAGGATTTTTGCAAACAGTAGAAGCTTTAACAGTTCTTTCTACCATCACCGGCAATAGCAAATCGGAAATAGAATTATCGCCGGATCGATCGACGGGAAGCGGGAGGGGTTCTCCGGTTACGAATCCCAATTTGCGGACGCTGGCTTTGATTTGATCGAGAGTTTCGATGGAATCTCTGCTACCTGTAGGCAGGCGCGACCATTCCGGGACAAACTGAGAGATCAACTTGTTGCCGTTGGGATCGACAATTAGCTGATAACTCAGCCAAGCGCCGCCTCCCATCAAAGCTGCACAGCCACACAAAACGCTGAGGGCTGTCAAATTAGCTACGAGTCTTTTCCAGGGATATCTGGCGCGAGTTGGGGGAGTAGTTATTAGAAGCTGGGACTCTTGAAGATTTTTGGGGCGTCGGGTTTGGCGACGGCGTCTTGTCGGAGGAGGAGCAACTTTTCGATTTTCTGGGGGTAAGGCTCGGTTTTTTGAGGGGTTAATTTTGTGTTCCATCGTCCCATTTTAGAATTTAGATTTTAGAATTTAGAGTTTAAAATTGCAATAGCCGATCGTACTGCCGACCTATGATATCCCAGGTGTATTGGCTTTCAACGAGCGATCGCGCGCTGACTGAGAGATCCTGTCTTAGCTGCTGATTTTCAAACAAACTGGTAATCGCCTCAACATACTCGTGAACTTTGTTCGCCCGCAAGGCCCTTGTCGTTTGTGGGCCGCCATCGACGACTAAACCCTCCAAACCTCGATCGCTCGCAACGACGGGGGTTCCGGCTGCCATCGCCTCCAAAGTTTTATTTTTAATCCCAAAACCAATCCGCATCGGCACCACACAAACAGCAGCTTGATGCAAATATTCTGCCACCCTTTGCACCCGACCTACTACTTGAATTCCCGGGAGTTTCCCCAAGGCGAGTACGGACGGGACTGGCGAGGCCCCGACTAGGGCGAGGGTGGCATCAGGATACCGCTGCTGCAAAGGCGGCAGTATTTGCAAACTGAGAAACCGCGCCGCGTCAATATTGGGCAAATTGTTCATTGCGCCTGCAAAAATCAAGGTGTGTCCTCCCGGATCGATCGACCGGTAGGGAAATTGGGCCAAATCCACGCCGTTAGGAATTACATCAATGGGAGGTACAAAAAAATTTTGTTTTCCTCGCACCCGAACCCGAGGCGACAGCAATTCTAGGAGTTGTTCTCTGTCTGTGGATGTTGTCGCGACAATGCGGGAGAATTTGGAACAGTAGCGTTTTTCGTAGCGGGCCAGTAGCGGTAAATTCAGTCGATCGCGCAGGGGTTTTTCCGACGTGCCGGTTGCTAACATTTCCCTGCAAGTTCCCCAAACGGAACTGTGAATGTTTGCCACTGTCAGCACTTTTTGCCGCCATTCTGGACGCACGTAAATCTCGTTAACGCTGTGTTCGCAGGTGACAGCATCGCATTTGCCTGTTGTTACCAATTCGTCTGCCCAATTCTGCATTGCTTGGGAGTAGCTTGAGAGTACGTTCGGAGGCGTCCCGGACAACAAAAATCGACCGAATCTGTAGAATTTTCCTATTATTTCAGAGAACCCCCCCTCAGTCCCCCCCTGGTTAAAGGGGGGAGGGAAGAAGTCCTTCCCCTGGTTAAGGGGGGCAGGAAAGAAGTCCTCCCCCTGGTTAAGGGGCTCTGCCAAAAAATCTCCATCGGGTTCTGGATCGAGTCTTAGCCCCCCCTTGACAAGGGGGGGCTGGGGGG
>JAUBOM010000131.1:0-18627 GCA_036700245.1 Microcoleus vaginatus BM001213989 | reverse complement strand
TATTAATGTATCAACTCTCCACAGGGTTGTCAAGCGTTTTGCGAAAATATTTTAATTTTTTTTTTTTAGCCATACACCGTAAGGGTTTCGCCTAGGAAGCACCGCTTCGGCATCCGCTGGCTGATTCCTCTTTAGGGCTTGGGGCTGCTTTTTGACCCCCAAATAGGGTTTTTGGCCGGATCTGTCCTCAACGGTATGTAGAATCCTTCAGAGGTGAATGATCATAGGACTTGGTCGGAGGTAAGGCTTTCGTGAGAATGTTCGGCTCGATCGCCCGGTTCCCTATCACACAAGTTGGTAGTTGCTGAATCTGGATCCTATATAAGTAGTCTCTGCCTTCGCTGGACTTGACGTTCGTTAGGGTTGGGTCTGCGATTGAGCCGATCGCCCGCGGCTCCTGATTAAATAAATCCCCCGCAACCACACTCTCATTAATTACAGCAACCCCCAAACACCGAGCGTTGCCCCACTTATCAGCCTTTGATGATCGAGGGCGAGTTGGTATCCTCAACATCGACATCTAAAAAGTGCAAGTGACTCTCTTCCTCAGTATTGACAGCAATCACCAAACCTCTATTCCCCCAAAAAGCGATCGCCCGGGGCGAGGCGGGGCTGCTAAAATTCCCTACTTGAATCCCTTGACTGTTTAACACTTCTATCTGCCCCCCAACATCTGCCAACACCCATCCCCAATTAGCCACACAAGCAGACACGGGCAAACTTTCAAGGGGAATTCGCGCTACCTTGAGCGGCCACAATTTCATCAACAGCACCGCCGCTTTACCACCTTGGGGAATTCCCAGCAAAGTATAAGGCTCAGGTGTCAACTGCATCTGTCCGACGCTGGCAGACAACCGCACAGAACCCACCGGCGTGCCGCGGCGAGTGTAAACTCTAAAAATAGTTTGGGGATTTTTTGGTTCGTTGTCCGGCCAAACTGCTAAGACGTGTCGCCGATCCAAAAAAATTAATTGTGGTAAATAATGTTCCGGAAACGGCACAGTAGTGATCAGCTTCAGGGCTTTTTCCTGAGCGCCTGCAGTGCTGTTTGCAGCTAAAGAATAAAAACGCAGTTCGCCCGGAACCGCTACTGTCAACCAGTTGGCGTAAGAGTCAACAGCAGCTTTTAAAGCATCTGAACCTTGCCTGAAACCCATATCCAGCAGGCACTGAGGCTCCCAAGAGCCCTCGTTGAGCCAGTAAAGTTTTTGCTCCGTGAGAACGCAGCAGCCGTGGGAAGCAGGTAAAATGCCGCGCACGATTTCCGCCATTAATGAAATAGAAGTAGACATTTCTCCTGTAACTAGCTGTTTTCCTGGCTGACACCAAACCTTCACCTCTGTACCTACAGCAGCATACAGATACATTTCAGTGGCAATTAAAGCGGTCAACGGTGCAGGAAGTATCAGTGGCTTTGGCTGAGAAAGCGAATAGCGCACAGTCCGAAGTAAATTAATAGCCGACTCTGATGCTTTTTCCTCTTCAACTTCCAGCAAAGACTCAGTTTCCGACTTCAGACTTTTATCACCGCTGGTTGTGGGGTTTTCCCAAGGAATAATGCAGTCACCCAATTGCCTGACAGCGGGGTCGTACATAATCAGCCGCAGAGCTTGAGCCATTTGGGAAGCACTGGCAAAACGGCGGGCTGGCAGCTTTTCTAAAGATTTTTTGACTATTGCTTGCAAAGGTTCGGGGATGGCGTCGGGAAATTGCAAGCGTTGATTCAGGTGCGCCCACCTCAAGTCTCCGGGGGTTCCCCCGAAAGGGCGGTAGCCCATTAGCAATTCAAACAGCAGAATTCCTACTGCATATATATCTGACATCGGGGAAAAAAGACCGTAAAACCGCTCTGGGGCCATGTAAGCGGGGGAACCTACGGTAGCGTCGGGAGAAATTTCTTGGTGGAGGCGAGTGGTACCAATTTCTGGCAGCCGACGCGCGATGCCAAAGTCAGACAGCCTAGGCGACCAACCTTTGGATCCTAAAGTTAGGAGGATATTTTCGGGTTTGATGTCGCAGTGAACTACGCCTCGGCGGTGGGCGTAGTCTAAGCCTGCTAAAACTTCCATGACTAGCTGCAAACCTTCGAGCAGCCGCAAGGGGCGGTCTTGTTTGAGCAGGTTGCGGAGGGTTCCTCCCTCGCAGTAGTCCATAACCAAGTACCTGCCTGTAGCTGTGTGTTCTAGAGCTCGGCAGGTAACAATGTTAGGGTGCTGCAAGGTGATCAGAAACCACAGCTCTCGCAAGAATTCGCTAGTTGGGGCTTTTTGATGACTAAGTTCTTTGAGAGCAACCAGTTGGCTGGTTAGGCGGGAGTCCTGGGCGGGAGCTTCTCGAACGCTGGCACAAAAGACTCGACCAAATTGTCCTTGTCCGACTAGCCCTAAAATGCGGTACTTAGAATGTTGCATCGGTCTAATTATAGAAAAAGCTTGAGCTAGTATTAAAATATGTAAATAATTCTGACAAAAATTCAAATTTTTGAATCCCTCGCCAGGTACAGCCTATGTTATCTCAGGTTCATTCTCAGCCTCCTTGAGAGCGATCGCACAGTGGCACCTACTAAAATTATTGAGTTTCGGAATCACTATCAATCTTGCCGGATTCGGGTGCCGGATCTGGAACTACCTTTGGCTGCTATTTTAGTCGATCGCGACTATTACAGTTTTTTCTAGACCGTCCAGGAAGCGTCTAAGGTTTTAGCTTTTGAAGGCTAAGCTCGGGAATCGGGGCAACTCAACAGCGATGACCAAAACAGAAGCGCGGTTATGCAATCTAGGTTAGAGAGCCAGAAGCCGATGCTGTCGTCAAGGCATCTTAACCTTTTTAAGTGTTAGCAAATTTTTTTTTTGCTTTGAATATGTCGATCGTACTTGCTAAATACTGAACTTGACAGGAGCAAAAATCAATATGGTTAAAATTATTAAACTAGATCCAATTGCCGAGGAAATGGCAGTCGAAACCCGCTCGAATATCCTGTCTGCCTTACTTTCCAAAGACTTAGACGTTCTCAAGGAATGCGGGGGGCGGGGAATGTGCGCTACCTGCCACGTTTACATTAAAGAAGGCATGGAAGGCTTGTCTGACATGAACCGCCGCGAGAGGAGGACGTTGGAAGTCATTACTACAGCTAAAGCCAATTCGCGACTTGCTTGTCAGGCTCAAATTATGGGCGAGGGTGTGGTTGTACAGCTGCCTGCGGGGATGTACATTAATGCTATTGAAAATGTCGAAGCTCTTATCGGTCGTCGGGCCCAGCAAGATTTATTACACCCAATTACAGGTAAAGTAGTTGTAGAATCGGGAAAGTTAATTACTCGTTCGCTCGTTACACAGCTTAATGAAACCCGATTCCAAGTAGGACAGTATTTAGTTCGGACTAAAGAAGCTTAAAATTGATATGTTTGTATTTTAGTAGTAGAGAAAAATCTATGTTGAGCCAACTTGCGCGTTTGAGCACGGAAGCAGACGGACGCTACGCCACTGCTGAAGAACTCCAATTTTTGAAAGACTACTTTCAGTCTTTGAATCACCGGATGAGTGCTTATAAAAAACTTCAAGCCTCTGAAACAGAAATTATGCGGCAAGTGGAAGCACAAATGCAGTCTCTCGACCCTAATTTATTTCGCCGCGGGGCTAACGATGTCACTGAAAAGTGCCGTGGAGATATTGTGCGGGTGTTGAGGCATTCGGCTGCCGCACTGTTGATTAATGATACTGAACGGTTGCGCGATCGGCTGCTGCTTTGGTTGCAAACTATGTTAGGTGCTGTTCAAGTTCGAAATAGTGCGAACGTGACCTACGATGTGATGAAAAAGGTACTCAAAAAATATCTCACTGTGGAAGAAACGAACCTATTTTTTCCGATTCTGGACATCAACCGCACTTTACTCGGCAAATAATCAAGGGGGTTGACAAGTTAACGGCGATAAACTTTGCCGTTAGGAAGAGTGGCTCCAATCAACTGCGCTCCCCTCAAATCCGCCTCAGTGAGAATGGCTCCCCGGAGGTTGGCTCCTGTCAAGTCAGCTTTCTGCAAGTTGGCTTGACTCAGGTTAGCTTTGCTCAAGTTAATTTCCTGCAGGCAAGAATTAGAAAGGTCGGCTTTGATCAGATACGCTAGGCTCAAGTTGGCTTTGCTGAGGTTTGCCCCGCTCAAGTTAGCTTCCATCAGATAAGCACCGCTCAAGTTGGCTTCGTTCAACAATGCCTCTGCCATATTGATTCCAGTTAAAAGTTTGCGGCTCAAGTCTACACCGCTGAGTTCAGCGCCGCTGAGGTTAATACCGCTTAAGTGGCTGCCATTCAAAGTAATGTTTCTCAGGTAGGTATTGCTCAGGTCTGCTTTGCACAAATTGGCTCTATCCAAGCAAGCTTCGCTGAGGTCTGAGCCGCTCAAGCACGCGCCGTTTAAATAGGCTTGAGTGAGGTTAGTTCGCCTGAGGTTAGCTTTCAACAGGTTGGCTTTGCTGAGGTTAGCACGGGTTAAGTTGGCTCCGGCTAGGTTAGCTTTGGATAATTCGGCTCCGGTGAGCTGTGCTTCAGTCAAGTCTGCCTCTTTGAGACTCGCTAGACTTAAGTAAGCATCTTTCAAGTTTGCCCCGTTGAGATTGGCTTTAATCAGATAGGCTTTACTGAGATTTGCCTCACTGAGAACGGCTTTGGTGAGGTTAGCCGCGCTCATATCTGCACCTATGAGATTTGCCTTGGGGAGAATTGCTCCGGTCAGGTTTGCCCAATTCAGGTGAGATCCGGCTAGGTTGGCGTCGGTGAGATTGGCGCCGATGAGATTGGCGCCGCTTAGACTTGCTGCCATGAGATTGGCGCCGGTGAGATTGGCTCCGCTGAGGTCAGCTTTGCTGAGGTTGGCTCGGCTCAAATGGGCTTTGGTGAGGTCGGCCCCGCTGAGGTTAGCACCGATTAGGTAGGGTCGTTGCTGGTGTTGGTTGAGGTTTGCCAAAATTAGAGTTGGGGCATCGCTGGAACGGTATAAATCGATCGGACTCAAGACAATGCCGCGCAGATTTGCCAGTCTAAAATCTCTTTCGCCGGCTGCATATCTATTTAGAAGTTCATTGGCGTCCATTAAGTTCTAGCAAAATGTTTGAGGTTGTGATTGCTTTTAAATTTTATGAGTTTCTAGGGTAAGTTATGAATTGTCTAGCTGCTAGTTATAATCAGGTTTTCTTTAATTAGCTAAAACCTAATTTTTTAAGTCAGTAGATTTTTTATAATTTAACTCACAAGTTTTGATAATACATTCGATAAGATGGCTGCCTATCTATCGATTTTACAGCTATTAGCAACAAACTAATAGCTGTCCAACAAGTCAGTTTTTTTGGAAAAGTTCACTGAGAATAGCTTCATGGTCTTTTCCTTCTTCGACCAGAGAATCGGCAGGTTGGAGGCGATCGCGCAGGCCTAAAATAAAGCGGTTGCAGTCCGAACCCAAGGATTCGCAGGAGGTTTGCAGGCAGTGGAGTTCTCTACCTGTGAGCTGACTAAAAAACGAACTTAAAATACCTGCTTCTAGAAAACAGGCTGGCTGCTTAGACTTAGGGGCTGTTTTAGCAAAAAGAGAGTTAGCAATTTTTACTATTAAAAATCCATGTTCGGCATAGCTGGGGTCAAGCTCAAATGTTCCCCATCCGTGAGTTTTCCAGCACTGTTGCAAGGCCTGAAGAAATTCTACCATTTCCATTTCGGAAACTGGCTGACCGTAGTATTCGCTGACTTCTTCGCAAAAACGCACGTAGAAGTTTTTACCCCACCAGCGACCGCAGTTGAAAAGCACCAGCCGGGAGGCTTGACCTGTTTCTTGTTCTAAGCCGATATAAATGGCTTGAATCAGCGTTTCAGGGAGCGCTAGGAGCCGATCGCCCCGGCGGTTTTCGAGCAGGCCGAGTTCGAGGTCACCTCGGACGTAGGCATCGCTGGCAAAGTAGTTTCCAGGGAGTCGGGGCTGTCTGAGTAAGTCGGCAATATTAATCATCGGGAATTGGGAATTGGGAATTGGGAATTGGGAAGAAAGCTGATTATTTATTACCTTGGTCAATAATCGGCTGCACTTGGTTGAAAAATGGTTGCAATATACTCCGGGCTTGCTCGGAAAGCAGTTCTTTTAAACGAGTTTGCAGCAGATTGCCAACAGTTGCTTCTATCTTTTGAGTTTGGTGGGCTTCTACTATGCCGGAAAGCCAGTCTAGGAGGCGCTGTTCGAGAAAATTTCGATCGTTCAGCAGCATAGCCATAGCGCAGTACCGCAAGACTAGCACCCAGTGTTTGAGCGATCGTTCTAAGGTTTCTTGTTTTTCGTCGGGGAATGTTTCTTGTAGCTTGTCGGCTACTGGTTGGAAGATGCTTGCTTCCTTCTCTCGCAAAAATTCGTAAATTTTTAAGCGCTGGGCAAGGGTTGCAGCTTGACGTTTAAAAGCTATGAGTTCTTCGCCTTTTAAAAAGCGATTTTCTGCCTGATCCAGCAGCGCCTCAATCTCAGGGTGCATGATTTTAATTAAGTGGTAATCGGTAATTGATAAAAGGAAGGATGTTCGGCAACGAGCCCGCGATCGGGATTTAACGGATTTAACTAATGGATTTTGAGGGATGAGGAAAGAGGGGTGAGGGAAGATGGATGAGGGATTGCCCTATTTTTTATTTTCCATTCCCCACACAGATTAAAACAGGTCGAATAGATCATCAATGGTGACTTCTGCTGATTCAGAAACAGAAATTACTGGCAAGGGTGGCGGTAGGGGTAAGGCGCCTACTTCGGGAATTCCTTCCCAAGAGATAGCTTGAAAAAAGTCTGCGACTGGCTGGGTTAAAGTCAGAACTTGACCGCGGGTCGAGCCATTTGGGGTTTCTAAAGGTTTTCCCAGCCAATTATAGTGACCAAAGAAGTCTTGGACAGACTTGTCCAACCATGAAGTTTGACTTTTCATCTTTCTTCCTGCCTGGAGAGACCCACCATCGCACTATAGATAGATCGCGAAATTGGTGGGAGGAAAGGCAGGGCAGGGGATGTGCCTTTCCAGGTTGTTTACCGCAATATTTCACCGTGTTGCACTCGATTTTGAATATCGCGGGCGTTGGCACCTTCGTTGAGCCAGAATGCTGCTGCATCAATTTTATCTGGGTTGCCGAGGAGGAACTTGCAATAGGTTTCTCCCATTGAGTAACATTGGAGTTCTATGCAGCTCAGAGGCTTTTTGACTAGAGAGCCGAAGAAACCGGCGAACAAACCGGCGTATAGGT
Organism: Microcoleus vaginatus BM001213989; assembly: GCA_036700245.1. Lineage (GTDB taxonomy): Bacteria > Cyanobacteriota > Cyanobacteriia > Cyanobacteriales > Microcoleaceae > Microcoleus. Next base: position 11,373 of record JAUBOM010000131.1, on the reverse strand, counting down.
GACAAACCGGTTTGCCTACGTCGCCCAAAGTGCGAGCAACTGCTGAGTCAAAGAGGTTGATGAAGATGCAGCCGTGTTTGCGATCGCTCATGTCCACTTCCCAGCGGCCCCAACCTTGAGCCGTGAAGGGCCACCACCAAGTTTCTAGCAGAAACATGAGATTTGACTGACGAATGTTCTGGCTGTATTCGGCACTAAACCATTTTTGAAAAAATTCGGAATCTTGGAGTCCCCACTGGCAACCAATAGTATACATGATGACAGAGGAAGCCGGGCCTACTTCTTCTTCGAGTCCCTCCACCAAACCGATAATGAAGTCTTCGCTGGTAAAAATGTTGCGCGACTCATTCCAGTCGTCAATTGTACCCCTCTGGCTATCGAAGGCAAAAAAATCCTTAAACCTATAGTGGCTATGCGTTTTAGGATGCTTTTGCTTCAGTAGCGATTCGCGGTGGGGGGATATTTCTTTTTGGGCGGTAGAGACCATTGGCGGGTTGTTCCTTTTTGGTGTAGTTTGCTGAAAATTAGAGTCAAATAGACTGGGCTATGTATCCAATTTAACGTCATTTTTCTAAAGGCAGGCACAGGGTATAATTTTTCACCGCTATATAAAAAGTTAAAATTCTAGGATGCTAAATTTGGGCGCTTGTTGGGACTTCTGCCTTCGGACAACTGCTATCTGACTGCTGGCGAAAGTGGGTATAACCTTAAACGGCTATGTGTTATCGTTTTGTGCAAGCTGTCCATTATATATATAGGGCATATGGGGATGAAACATCACGCTTGTATTGCAATAGGCATCAATCAATATCAGTTACTCCAGCCTTTGAGTTATGCCCAAGAGGATGCAGAGGCACTGTACGGTTTTTTGACTGAGGAGGCGGGTTTTGCGCCGGATGGATGTCTGCTGATGACCGATAGCTCGCCGTCGCTGTGGGGTCAATCCACGTATCCGAATCGGGAAAATATTCTGAGGTTGACCCAGAGCCTGTGCGCTGAACATCTGCAACAGGGAGATTTACTCTGGTGTTTTTTTAGCGGCTACGGTGTCAGCTATGAAGGCAAGGATTATTTGATGCCGGTGGACGGCAATCCGGCTGACATTGAGGGTACGGGAATTCCGGTAGAGTTGCTGTTGAATACTCTGAAAAACGCTCCTACGGAAACGGTATTGGTGCTGGTTGATATGAACCGTAGCCAGATTGTGAAAGCGGGGGAAACGATCGGCTCTCAAACGGCCGATCTGGCGCGGCAACTAGAAATCCCGACGGTGCTTTCTTGTCGCCCGAATCAAGTTTCGCGGGAAACTTCGGCTCTGCGTCAGGGGTTTTTTACAACGGCACTTTTGGAGGGGCTGCGATCGGGACAGTGCATGACCCTTAAGGGTTTAGACCGTTTTTTGAGCGATCGGCTGCCGGAGCTGTGCGACCACCATTTGCGTCCCAAACAAGAACCTTTGATGGTGGTGAATCCTCCAGGAAAGGCTCATTTGGTGATTTTGCCGGATGCTTCTGGGGTGCCAACTGCTGTATTGGCAGGACGCAATGGCAATATGACGGTAAATGCGGCTGATGGGTTCGATAGCCCGCAAATGGCGACGGCTACGGCTCGAATGGAGCTGCCTGCTGCTGTTCGCAACGCTCAGGATTCGTCGGTTGAGACGCCGCTTGTGTCGCAGCCGAATCCTGTGGACCCTGCCGATCGGGGGGGCGATCGACCGAAGTTGCAAAAGCCGGAGGATCAGGATAACGGGGGGTCGGATAAGTCCTTTTTGCAACAGCTACTTTTGTGGAGTTCAGCTACGGCTTTAGTGCTGCTGTTGGGTGTTTTTTTGACGAACAGATCAATTTTTCTGGGTCAAAAGGAAGGAGATCCTCGATCGCCTGCTGAAAATGCCCAAAACCCTGGATCTCAAAACTCTGCAGGTGCTGGGGTGCCGCAGAACCAACCGCTGGCGGTGCAAGCAGGGACGGGAACCAAGCAGCCACCATCGAGCCAGCAGGTGTGGGCTGAGGCGAAAACTTTCCTCAAGGATGGTTCGGCTTCTAGTTTTAATAAAGCAGTGGTTAAGGCTCGAACGATTCCGGCTAGCGATCCGCTCTACCCGCGGGCTCAGCAGGATATTGAGCGCTGGAGTTTAACGATTTTGGATATAGCTAACGGGCGGGCTGCTCGGGGCGATTTCCAGGGCGCGATCGGGGCGGCTAAATTGATGCCTGATGTCAATGGGGAAGTTTACAATCAGTCGAAAGAGGCGATCGCTCAATGGGAGGAGCTATCCAAAAGCCAAAATGTAAATGCTGCTTTGCTATCGGCTGCTAAGGGTCAAATTAAGCGGGGGGCTGCCTCTTCTTACAGTAAAGGCATCCAGCAAGCTAATCAAATTAAGCTCGGTGAGCCGAAGTACGAAGAAGCTCAGCAGTTGATTGGAGAGTGGAGCGAAACTATTCTCAAAATTGCTCAGTTGCGCGGCTCTCAAGGAAAGCTGAAAGAGGCAGTTGAAGCTGCTTCGCTTGTGCCGTCGGGTACTAAGAGCTATCAGCAGGCTCAGAAGAATATCGCCAATTGGAAAACTAAGTTGCAAGACCAGAAAAAAGGTTGATTTAGTTGATAATTTCCCGGTTTTCCACCGGGAAATTATCTTAGCTACAAAGCCCAGATAGGTCGATTGTTCGATATCTCTTGACACTGCAAGAGGACATCTACAGAGGGATAATTTAAAACCAATATTTAATTCACCATTTCTTCTCCGGAAATCATGCGCCCGGGGATTTTATATGCTTTATGACCGCTTATTTTTTAGATGGTGAAATATATCCTAGGGGCGGATTAATTAATATCTTTAATTCACGTTTAGGCTCTGCATAAACCGGCCCCTCCACAGTAAAAAACCAGTTTTTTTACCAGAAGGATGCCTGTAGGTATAAAAAAGTTGATTCAAAAGTCTTAAATGAGTTAATTTTAATGTGCAATTATAATACTTAATTTTTGTATTTTATAAGTTCAGTTTATTAGTTAATTTATACTTAATTTGTCAACTTTAGTAACAAGTAGATTTAGCAATGTTTACAGCGATTTTAGCTGTGAGCCGACACAATAAATAACACTTAAATATTATTTAAGAGTCAAAGCTAGTAAAGTATATTCGCTTGGTATCCGATCAAAAATAGTGATGGCACATTTGGCAGAAAAGATATCAATTAGAAAAGTAGCCACCCGGTTTGCAGGAGCGTAAAAGTCTCGTCCAAAAACAGGCACGAGCAACAACAAACTGAGAGAAATTTATAGCCCAAACAGAGAGAAAAAACGCAATTCAGTCATCTGATATCACGTCCGGTGCTAGCGTCCTGGGTATAATTGGGTGTAGTTAATGGATCGTGCGATCGCACAATTATGCGCAAGCGTCTGGTTATCGAACCACATCTCTCAGTAGAAGAACTCGCGTCGCCACTACCGTTCGGCATCTAATCGAATGCGAGCGGACTCCTTACGAAATTATCTGGCTGTTAGCTTTCTTGATTTGTCACCGAAGAAGTAGTTTCAGTCACAGGCTACTACCGAGACCGAATCCGTAGAATTGCCCGTCGTTACAACTAAAAAGGCTCACAAGGATTAGTAAGTTGTCGTCGTGTTCATCCAGGTGGCGAGCCAATGTTGTCAGGCATTGAGCAAGCGCATGGCTTGAGAAAGCAGTCGAGGGCCTCGCCCTAGATGGTGGACTGTAGAATGGTCGTGCATTTGCCGACTCGATGACGCAATTGATGGGAAAGCCGATTCACAGGCAGCGTGGATGGGAGTATTTGCGGCAGATGATTTTCAGACAACGGGTGCTAAGGGCGCAACATGACGGCGGCGATACCCTCGCAGCAGCAAGCATGGAAAAAAAACTAGATTTGGAAGATGCGCGACTGCAAACGGAGTATCCGGAAGCTGAAAAAGGGGTTTGGGCAATGGATGAACATCGGTTGGGACTTAGACAAGTGCAGCGGGGTGTCTGGGGCGGGCAAGGATAGCAACCAATTGCTGGTGTTAAATGGCGTTTCCAATGGTGATGGCTTTATGGCGAAAGTTCATCCTGAATCTGGAGAAACTAAGGCGTGGATTTTACCCAAAGTCAACATAGAACTATTCAACCGAGTTTTGGTAGATTTCGCACAACATTTTGGCGTGGGAAAGAACAAGCGTATCCTATTAGCTTTCTTTCATCGAGCTGGTTGGCAACCCCAGCGAGCAAGTACAAGTTTTTTTATCGATTTACTTGCTGTTTATTCCTGCTTATTCCCCACAATTACAGCCAGCTTAAGGTTTGTCGCCTCTCACTAATTAACCAATTGCCAACCGCTCCTTCGAGTCGTTGGATGAGCTTGCATGTGTGCTATTCGAACACTGTCGGCGCTTGCTTTACTAGCAAGACTTGCTCCATGGTTTAACTTTCTTTGATTGGTGGTTCTCTTCTGCTGCTAATTGCGATCGCACCCCCACACTACCCAGGACGGTGCTACCGGACTTGATATGATTTGAGATATACTGATTTGACAGAAGCCATTTTAAGGCGAATTGCCCACTTAGTTAGCCAACTTAGTGGGCGCTGACTTAAGCGGTGCTGCTCTAAAAGGAGCCTCTCTATTTCCAGCCTCTCGAGAGGGAGCAGTCTTACGAGATACCAATCTGGTTAAAACTCAGGTCAGACACGCCAACTTGCAAGATACTCAGCTAAGGGTTTCTGATTTCTCTGGTTGTCGCCTCAAAGGAGCCTGCTTTACAGACGCTCAAGGGTTAACTTGCCAACAGAAGTAGTGGCTCAGAGCCTATCGAGCCTTGAGTATTTTAACCTAGCCAATTGCTATTTGAATGAAACGAATTGAAAAACTTGTTGAATTTGCGACACTTTTAGTTGCTACAAAAACAGGGTTGTCGCTTAACTATATTCAAAAGGTATTGTTGCGAGAATCTCTACTTGAAGAGAAAAAAACTTACGCTCAAATTGCTGAAGAAAATCAATACTCTGAAAGCTATATTAAGTTTTCAGTTGCGCCTAAATTATGGCAGTTGCTTTCACAGGCGATCGGTGAAAAAGTTAATAAAACAAATTTACCGGCGCTGCTAGCACAGCATTTGGTAAATCAGAACAATCCTCAGCCAACTGAGACAACAACCGCAATGCCGACGGCGGGCTTAACTACGGAACACTACGTTCTAGAATCTCCAGAAGGACAAGTTCCCGTCGCTTCGGGTCTGTACATTGAGCGACAGACGATCGAACAAACCTGTTATCAAGAAATTCTCGAACCCCGTGCTTTCATTCGCATTAAAGCACCTCGGAAGATGGGGAAGACTTCCCTAATCGCACGAATTCTGGATTATGGGAGGAGTCAAAATTACCACACAGTGAGACTTAGCTTACGTTCCGCCGGCACACAGGTGTTTGCTGCGACCGATCGCTTCTTACGCTGGTTCTGTAACAATGTCACTAAACAGTTGGGTTTGGAATCTAGATTAAATGACTACTGGGACGAGGATATGGGATCTTTGATTAACAGCACGATTTATTTTCAAGGTTATATCCTTAAGGAAATCTCTAACCCTATTGTTTTAGCACTAGATGGCATCGACCAATTATTTCACTATCCAGAACTCGCTGGTGATTTTTTCGTTTTGTTGCGTTCCTGGTATGAGGAAACAAAGGACAATTCTGTTTGGCAAAAGTTACGAGTCGTGATCGCTCATTCCGTTGAAGTTTACATTTCCTTACCCACTAATCGCTCTCCGTTTAATGTAGGATTGGCGATCGAACTGCCGACCTTTAACCAAGAACAGGTGCAGGATTTAGCTCAACGTCACCAACTTCCACTCACGGCACCTGAACTTGAGCAGTTAATGAAGCTGACTGGTGGCTTTCCGTATTTAGTCCGACTAGCTTTGTATCAAAGTAGTCGCTTGAAAATTCATATAAAAACCTTTCTGCAAGATGCTACAATTGCTATGGATATTTATCAAAAAAATCTCCAATATCTGTTGTGGAACCTTCAGCAAAATCCTCAGTTAGGTGAAGGTTTTCAGCAGGTTTTAACGGCTCCAACTCAGTTAAATAAGGAAGTTACCTTTAAGTTGGAAAGTTTAGGATTGGTGCAGATTATCGAGAATCAATTAACTGTTAGCTGTGAGCTATATCGAGATTACTTCCGCAGTCTGTACGATCTCACATCCATTCCATAGATGTGAGTTTTTTTGGCGATTAATACACGCGAACCTAGCCCAGTTTTTAACCCTGATTACTTCTCCCCAACTCGTCGATCCTTGCCATCGTAGTCTCAACTCAAGGAATTACTGGGTCAAGGAATTTCTCTGCCCGATCGCACCAACCTGCTAGAATTTATAATGATGACGGAGTTGGGTTCTCTGCTGTAAGTCAACCAGCAGATTCTCAGTGGCGATCGCAAACTAAACCGTAGTTGCCCATTTCTCGAAATCCGGTGCTAACCGAGTCAGTTTTTCCACAATCTCCTCATTCACCCACAACACTAGAGAGAAGGGGAAGTTTTTCCGAACTTTTAAAACATCCTCTTACATTCAGAGAAAGCAATGCTATCCGAAACAAAATTATCTACAATGATTTCCTCTCAAATTCTTTTTATAATTCAATGGTTAGGCGACCAAATTACCTTGGACCAAATCACCTGCTATTCTAAACAACCCTTAAGCTAGAAATAAATGTCGGCAGCAACGATGGACATTGTCAATATATTCTAGGGATTATTTCTCTTTGATGTCATCCCAATTAAGGTAGGTGTTTTTGAAACGACGGAGTATTTATTGATAAATTTTGTTCTTGACAGGCTCGCCCCGTTGTCCATCTTCCAATTTTATCTCGGTAGGGCTTCACCAAGCAAACTCTGGAGGATGATTGGGATATAACCAATTACCAAAGGCTCATTTGTATCGGCGTAATGAGTCTTCATAGTTTGCCCAGTGACATGACTAGGATTCAAAATATTTTTTTATTTTTAGATAAATTTTGTCCCCGCTTCTGTAAGTATCAATCCATCCGGTTGTCTGAGAAATAGCACCACGCTGAGTTCATCTTCAAAATTTTTGATTTGACGGCTTACTCGCTTCCCGCCAGAAGATTTTGTATTTGGGGGCGGACAACTTATGCGCGCTTATTGTCAGCCCACAAGGGGGAACTAAGCGATAATACTCAGAGGATCTACTCTTTAGAAAAGCTAAGTATGAGCGTTCAGTCAAATTTTGATGGATAATTTAAATTAAAGTGGAAAAATTTAGCTTTGGACGTAAATCATGAAAAATCGCACTCAGAGGGTACGGGAAATTGACCCCAATTGGGTGTTATGGCAAAAGTTGTACTATCAACATCAACAAAGCTATATTTGCCAAAAGTTATTAGCAATTAAATACTTGTGGGTGGGTAAGGTAGACCACAAGTTATAGCTAAGAAAATAATCAGGTATTTGACTTTACTTATTTGTCCTATTACCATTAACCAATCCCACTAATACCAGCCCTATGATAATTTGCTGTTGATAACAGAAAGGTGAATTACATGAGGGGTAGTCAAACAGTAATCCAAGCAATTTAATCATCAGCTTTTTATGTCCCAAAATAGCTATCAACTAGGCGGCAGTTTAACCATTGATGCACCTAGTTACGTACAGCGCCAAGCCGACTTCCAACTGTATGAAGCCCTGAAGCGAGGAGAGTTCTGCTATGTCCTCAACTCCCGGCAAATGGGCAAATCCTCACTGCTGGTGCGAACCAAGCATCGCCTTGAAAAAGACGGCTTTCGCTGCGCTGCAGTCGATTTGAGTGTGGTGGGTAGCGAACAAATTACTCCGCTGCAATGGTACAAGGGATTGGTCGGAGACTTATGGCGACAGTTGGGGCTATTGGAAACCTTAAACCTGAAAACTTGGTGGCAAGAACGCAACGATCTCGGTTTACTGCAACGTCTGCGGTTGTTTATTGAGGAGTTGCTACTGGTGCAGTTTCCCCAACAACAGTTGTTTATCTTTGTCGATGAAATTGATAGTCTGCTGGGTCTTAACTTTTCGATTGATGACTTTTTTGCCTTAATTCGCTTCTGCTATAACCAACGGGCGATCGACCCAGAATATCAACGCATTACCTTTGCCATTTTTGGGGTAGCAACTCCCTCGGATCTAATTCGAGACAGAACCAAGACACCGTTCAATATTGGGCAAGCTGTAGAACTAAAAGGGTTTGAGTGGGATGAAGTGAGTCCCTTAATTCAAGGGTTGGAAATGACGGGGGGACAGTCGGCATCGGTTGTGAGGGCGATTTTAGACTGGACGGCTGGACAACCGTTTTTGACTCAGAAGTTGTGTCATTTAGTCCTGCAATTGAGTCAGCGGACAATGGGGGACGGTGGCTTAAATCCTATTCCACCAGGTACGGAATCGTTCTGGATTGAGAACTTAGTCAAAACTCGCATTATTGAGCGTTGGGAATCGCAGGATGAACCGGAACACCTGAGAACCATTCGCGATCGCATTGAACGTAACGGTCAGCGGGCTGGTAGAATTCTAGGCATTTATCAAAAAGTTTGGGAAGGAATTGAAATAAAAAGTGATGATAGTCAAGAACAGATTGAATTGTTACTTAGTGGCTTAGTCGTTAGACACGAGGGAATATTAAAGGTAAAAAATCGCATCTATCAACAAGTATTTAATCTTCAATGGGTTGAAAAGAAATTAGCGGCATTGCGGCCTTACTCGCAGGCGTTTGATGCTTGGGTAGGTTCTCAACAAAAAGATAAATCGCGATTGTTGCGCGGACAAGCCTTAAAAGACGCTCAAATGTGGGCGCAAGGTAAAAGTTTGAGCGATTTGGACTATCAGTTTTTAGCCGCTAGCCAAGAAGTAGACAGACAAGAATTGCAATTATTTTTAGAAGCAGAACGTCTTAAAGAAGTAGAAGCTAGGCTGGCGCTAAAGAAAAAAAGTGCCAAACGCCAAACTTATTTGATTGCGGGACTTTCGTTCGCTTTAGCGTTCGCGATCGCAGCGGGAATATTCGCTTTCTTCCAGTACCAAAAAGCGATCGCCAGCCAACGCAATGAAGAAATTGAAAAAATTCAAGGAATGGCTAGATATTCGGCAGCCCTCTTTGCCTTAGATAAAAGGTTAGATGCTTTAATTGAAGCGCTTAGGGCCAGAAGAGAACTCAAACACTTGGCACCAAGCGACCCGCAGACAGAAACAATGGTGGAGTTAGCCTTACGACGGTCAATTTATGGCTCTGCTGAATTTAACCGCTTTTCGGGTGATGCCTCTATCAAAAACGCATTAGGTGTCAGTTCTGATGGCGAGATGATTGCTGTGGCAACAATCGGAAATGGTGTCCAGATTTGGCAGCGCGATGGTATGTTGCTGCGTACCTTTAAAGGATATCAAGGTCCAGTTATAGGCGTGGCCATCAGCCCCAACGGTCAGCTCATTGCTTCATCAAACGGAGACACAACCGTCAAACTCTGGCGACGTGACGGCACTCTCGTAAAAACTTTGACAGGGTTTAAAGCTGCAGCTGGCAAAGTCAAGTTTAGTCCTGACGGAAAACAGATTGTTTCGTCTAGTGGGGACGGTACGATAAAACTTTGGGGCAGCGATGGCAGATTGCTTAAGACCTTGAAGCATGGCGTAATCAACACACCAGTAGTTTTTAGCCCAGATGGAAAGCTGATAGTCTCGGCTGCTGACAACGGCACTTTAAAACTCTGGCAGCCCGATGGCACGTTATTGAAAACACTTTCAGGGATTCCATCTCCTGTTTTCTCAATTGCCTTTAGTCCTGACGGCAAAACCCTGGCAACCGGCGATGGAGACAGCAAGCTGCAACTGTGGCAGCGTGACGGCAGCTTGTTAAAGACTTTCACCGCACACGATGCGGCAATTAACGCCCTAGCGTTCAGCCCGAATGGGCAAATTATCGTATCTGGCTCTGATGACAAGATGCTAAAATTTTGGCGCAAGGACGGTACTTTGTTGAATGCCATTAAAGGTCATGATAGTGGCATTCTAGATCTGGCATTTAGTCCCAGTGGCGACACACTATACTCTGCATCTTTGGATGGCACTGTAAAACTGTGGAAATTACGCAATCGGTTGCTGACCATTCTGCGGGGACATACGGAGGGAATTTGGGGAATCGCTTTTAGTCCCGACGGACTGTTAATCGCTTCATCGAGTCCGAAGGAGACGATCCTCTGGCGCAAGGACGGGAGTAGCTATCGGCGCTTAAAAGGACCAAGCCCTCGGTCGAGTTCAGTTGCTATCAGTCCAGATAGTCAAACGATCGCTAATGTTGGTGCAGACCAATCGGTCAAGCTTTGGAGGAAAGACGGTACATTGCTTCATAGTCTCAAAGGGCATCTGGGTAGTATTAGGAATGTCCCTTTTAGTCCTGACGGTCAGATGCTTGCTTCTTCGAGTAGCGATCGCACAATCAAACTTTGGGGCGTCGATGGCACCCAAATCGCTACTTTTAGAGGACACACGGCTGGGACTTGGGGGGTTGCTTTTAGTCCGGATGGTTCGACACTTGTATCGAGCAGTGGTGACAAGACAGTTAAGCTTTGGCGTTTGGCTTCGGTTTTGAATCGCAAGCGCGAGCTAGATTCTCGATCGGAGGTCACAAATGAGGATAGCTTAATCAAGACTCTTCAAGGTCATAATAGTACAGTGATTGGCGTAGCTTTCAGCCCTAATGGAGAATTGATTGCTTCGGTGAGTGAAGACAGGACGGCTAAACTTTGGAGTCGTGACGGTAAGTTACTGCATACGCTTAAGGGACATGATTCTGGGATTTGGAGTGTAGCGTTTAGCCCTGATAGCCAGACAGTCGCTACAGGCAGTAATGATGGAATAATTAAACTCTGGAAGTCTGACGGCACATTGCTGACCAATCTGATTGGACATAGTGGTGGGGTGAAGGGATTAGCTTTCGCTCCTGACGGCAAAACTCTGGCTTCGGCTGCTGAGGACAAAACGGTAATTTTGTGGAATTTAGAGCAGTCTGTAGAGCTAGATCGGGTGGTAGCGGCGGGTTGCGATTGGGTGCGGGATTATTTGCGGACGAATGCTGATGTGAAGGAGGAGGACAGGCATTTGTGCGATCGATCTCCCCAATAGACATCTCCAACAACAGTTCTTTAGCTTCTGTTGGTGAAGATAACACTCTGGTTGTCTGGGATTTACCGCGCATACTCAAACTGGATGTGCTGGAATATGGCTGTAATTGAGTAGGAGATTATCTGGGGACTAATGCACAGGTGGAAGAGGGCGACAGGCAACTTTGTCAATATACGTAATCTGAAAATAGGGGGTGGGGGCTGGGGAG
>JAUBOM010000130.1:0-18858 GCA_036700245.1 Microcoleus vaginatus BM001213989 | reverse complement strand
CCTCCCCTTAGTAAGGGGAGGGTTGGGGAGGGGTCTCGGCATTTTTGCAAGAGGTCTAATGACTAATGACTAATGACTAATAACTAATGACTAATGACTAATAACTAATGACTAATGACTTCCGCTTGCTGATTGTTAATTTAAACTACTTATTTTCCCGGGTTGATTTTCTAAACACAATTTGGTTATAGCCGCCGCCGGTATTGGTTTGCTAAACAAGTAACCCTGACCCAGATCGCACTGATGCGACTGCAAAAATGCCAACTGTTCTGCTGTTTCCACTCCCTCAGCAATCACCTGTAAATTCAGGCCCTGTCCCAAAGAGATCGCCAGTTTCACAATAGTAGCACCGCTGCTGCCGTTCACCAAATCACCCACGAAGGATCTGTCTATTTTTAAATTATTGAGCGGAAAGCTTTTCAGAGACCACAGCGAAGAATAACCTGTGCCAAAATCGTCCAGAGAAATTTTAATTCCCATTTCCTGCAACTGCTGCAATACCGACACCGTAAAACTCACATCTGTCATCGCCAGGCTCTCGGTAATTTCTATTTCTAAATACTGGGGATTTAACTTGGTTTCTGATAAAATTTCAGCAATGGTTTGTACCATGTTAGGTTGCAGAAACTGCCGGGCTGATAAATTAACAGCTATCCGCATCGGCGGCAATCCCAGTAACTGCCACGCTCGATTTTGCAAGCAAGCAGTCCGCATCACCCATTCGTCCATTTGGCAGATTAATCCTGTTTCCTCAGCTAAGGGAATAAATCGATCGGGAGGAATCAAACCGCGTTCGGGATGCTGCCAGCGAATCAGAGCTTCCATGCCGACTATTTGGCTGGTATTTAAGTTTATTTGCGGTTGATAGTGCAGCACAAACTCGGATTTTTTTAGAGCTTTGTAAAGATGATTTTCTAAGTTAAGATCCTCGGAGACTTTACTGCCGATCGCCCGCGTATAAAACTGATAATTATTCCGACCTTTCTGTTTAGCTTTGTACATCGCAGCATCAGCATTTTTCAGCAAAGTTTCTGCATCTTCTCCGTCGTAAGGAGCCAAAGCAATTCCCAAGCTCGCCTTAGTATAAAGTTCTCGACCATCAAAATCAAAAGGAGTGCTTAAACTCTGGATAATTTGCTGGCAAATCTTAGCTGCTTCATCAGGGCTGTTGATATTGTACAGCAGCACAGTAAATTCATCCCCGCCCCAACGGGCGATCGAATCTCCCGCGCGCAAACACTTAGTCAAGCGCCGAGATACACCTTGCAGCAACAAATCGCCCACTGGGTGTCCGAGAGTATCGTTAACATTTTTAAATCTATCCAAATCTAGAAAGATCACCGCCAGCATTTCTGCGTTTTGGTGAGCGCGAGCTAAAGCTAAAGACAGCCTTTCATTAAACAGCAATTTATTAGCTAAACCCGTTAATTGGTCGTGAGAAGCTTGATGTCGGATCATCGCCTCGACGCGCCTCTGCATTGCAGCCATGTACAGGTGAGTTCCTAAAGATTTTGCTAGCTTCTGTTCCTCGCTGCTCCACTTTTTTGTTTCGCCGGTTTTGATTTCTTTCCAAGCTGCAAAGGACTTTCGGGGACGATCGCTCCGGGTGTCGGAACTGCAACGGCCCGCCCACACAATTTCGGTTTCTATAGGGCTGCGAAAAATGGTGAGACAGCCGATGCACTGTTGGCCGTATTGCAGCGGTATTGCCAAAAACGATCGAATGGAAGCTTCCAGAAAATTTGCAGATAAAGATTTGAGTTGAGGTTCTTTAGAAATATCGGAAATCGCGTACAAGTGGGGTACGATTAAATTGGAAATATTTTTGTCAATTGAAGTGTAATGCTGGGAATATACATTTTCATAAACACCTAATTGGCTGGGATCGGGAGTTTGTGCTCGATCGTCTTGGTTGGTCAACCCCATGATCTGCTGCCAAAACGGGCTGAGTTCCAGGTCGAGTTCCGCGGGCTGCTGACCGCAGGTATAAAGTAAAGCGGGCATATCGCCAAACTCGGCTGCAATGTACAGTCGCCCTCCCGAACCATCCAAATGCTTGACAGTTTGTTGGAGAACTGCTTGCCGAATTTCGTTTACTTCCAGGGGAGAATGCAGCAAACTGGTAATTTGGTTGACAACGGCTTCGTCGCGCGCTTGCTGTCGAGCTTGACTCAGCAGAAAGGATTGGGCGATCGCAATTGAAAGTTGATCCACAAGCAACTGCACCATTTTCAATTCTCTCGCGCTAAACCGTTTCGGTTGGCCGTGGTGACAGGCCAACAGCCCCCAAAGCTGATTTTGATGCAAAATCGGCACCGTCAGAGCAGAACGGGCCCCCATAGCCTTCAGATATTCAGCGTGACAGGGGTCTACAGGACCATAGCTAATATCTTCAACTGCTAAAGTTTTGCCGGTTTCAGGACAATCTAAGCGATTAATTGTTTGATGCTTCAATTCCACATCTACAATCACTCGCTGCCGCGCTTTGAGAAACATTTCCCGAGCACTATTGGGAATGTCGCCTGGTGGAAAGCGCAAACCAAGCAAAGATGGCAAGTTGTCGCCGTTGGTGGACTCAGCAATAACCTCGCCGCTACCGTCGGCCTCAAAGCGATAAACTTTTACGCGATCGCTTCCTAAAAAACTGCGGATTTCTCGGGTAGTTGTCGTCAAAATCTCTTGCAGTTCTAAAGAGTTGCGGATGCGATTGGTAATTCGATTCAGTAAAATCTCTTGTTCTATAGTCGATTGTGACATTTGTCTAACTTTTGTGCGGGGCATCCCTTTTGATCTCCAGGGCTGTTGACAGCTTTTTTGCGACCCACAGTCTTAACTCGCCCTGTATTATACATTACAACACTTTCGCCCCATCTATTAGACTTACCTAATCCGAGAGCGAGAAACTCGATTTCTGGGGATATTTCTGGTTTCCTGACAAATTTCGCCCAGAAACTCGGTTTCTCACAGCAGTTAGAAGGCAAGCAACGAGCGATCCGACAAGTAGTGAGGACTCAAGTTCGATCGATTTCGATCGCGGCTCAAGTTCTTACTACAAAACAATTGCAGAATTACAAGGCAAGAGATATAGAGAAACCGGGTTAACGAACCAGCATTCTGGCTCAATAGCGCAGAATGCTGGTTCGTCAACCCGGCTTGTAAGTATTTATACCCGGAATTATTGCGTTAAGCCGACGCCCACATTTCCCGAATTCGATCGGGCAAAAAGCCCGCTATTTCCTGAATTCGCTCCTCGGACAGCTCATCCTTCGTTGCCGAAAATACAGCGGCGATCGCAGTTTCCGGTTTTACTCCTGAAGGAAGTGCGCCTTCTAGTTCCACCCTCCGTGCAAACAAATTGCCATCGATCCCCGCAGGTGGAGGCGGGCCGGTCAAAGGCTGACGTATCCGGCTGAGCAATCCCACCAGCGGATTCGTATCTTTCCAGAGGTCTGCTATTTCTTGTTGCAGGGTTTTGTCATCCGTAGGCAAAACTTCTTTGTGCAATTCAGATTCCACGTGCTCGATGGCTTCTTTTGTCATCACATCGCGCATGACCCGGTACACTATTTCGGTAATGTCGCGGGCATCAAAAATATCCTCCAAGTGACCTTTTACCAACACTTTTTCCAAAAACGGCATATCCTTTGAAGCGATAGGAACTGCCGAGCCTTCGTGGTGGAGGGACTTCGGAGGATTCGTCTCCATTTTCTGTAACAGTTTGCGACCTTTTTCTGTTAACTCCGCTTCTTGAAAGGCCACTAAAGGCGGCAATAATTCAGGTCCTCCGTAAGGCTCTCCACTAAAATCCGCTTTGATAAATTCCCTTTGGTTGAGGTAGTCCAAATGACCGAGCAATTCCGCTTCCGCCACCGCGTGACCGACATATTCTTCGGCTGCGTTCCTAATTTCCGACTCTCCCCTGCCGTTTCCGCTGCCTATCTTTTTGAGCAAAATGTAAGTCAGGTCGTCTCTGATTGGAATTGTCATCAAAACCTCCTAGGTTAATATCCGGTAAAGCTCAAGTAAAAACTGAAGCTTTTTACTGGCTTAAATTGTGATGATTACTACTTAAAAACATTGAAGTATAAAGTAGAGTAACAAGTATCTCTCAGCAGGTGGAAGTTGTGAAATTTAAGTGTCTCTTAGAATCTTCCTTTAGGTAGATCCATGTATGGGAACCAACCTCTAATCTAGTGACTATCCTGAAAAGCTGCCGTCACTCTTCAATGCTATTAAGCGAGGATGCTTTATTGGTAATAGTTGCCGTATTTATTGCGTGTGGTTACCAAGGCTGACGCACCGATAGCGCCTAAGTTGGTAATTTGTGCTGGGATAGGTACAATTAAGCAGATGCTACGGGATAGATCGACTGCGGTCGTCTTTGCCCAGCTTGCAACGATATTGTACAATCGGGCTAGACTGAAGACTAGCGATATGAGAGCTACAGATACGAGCCAATCTGTTTCAAGTGCCCGAGCGCCACTTGAGGAATGCCTCGGTATTTTTTTTTCGATCGTTGTTAAATCGTTGTTCGATCGTTGTTCGCTCGTTGTTCACTCGTTGTTCGCTCGGTATTTATGAACTACCGTACTTGGAAGAATAATTTGGAATCCTCATCTTTAAATAGCGGTCAATCGGAGGTTGACAAGCGTCCTTTAGTGTTGGCTGTAGACGACAATCACGACAACTTAGAGCTGCTGACACAAATACTCGATTTATTCGGCTGCGAGTGCATGGGAGCCGTGGACGGGTACGCAGCTCTTTCAGCAGCAGTCGATCGACCTCCCGACCTAATCGTACTCGACATTTGCCTGCCGGATATAGACGGTATAGAAGTGGTAAAGCGCATCCAAGAAAACGACGAGCTCAGACATATTCCGATTGTGGCGGTCACAGCACTAGCAAAAGCAGAAGACCGCGAGCGGATTCTC
The DNA here is from genome assembly GCA_036700245.1 of Microcoleus vaginatus BM001213989. Taxonomy (GTDB): domain Bacteria; phylum Cyanobacteriota; class Cyanobacteriia; order Cyanobacteriales; family Microcoleaceae; genus Microcoleus. The sequence goes on along the minus strand of JAUBOM010000130.1, from coordinate 13,927 downwards.
AAAGCCGGCTGCGTTGAATACATTTCTAAACCGTTTAACATCAAGGATTTAGAAACAATTATCCGCCAGCACCTCAACTCTCAGATGCTTCTGGTTGAGTTTTAGACTTAGAACTAGAATCTCGAACTTTAGGTGCAGACTCCAAAATTGCGATCGTTCCGGTGCGACCCGTCTCCAAAGTCGCATCGCTGAGCAAATCAGTTACTCCCACACCCAAAACCTCTTTGATTAAATCTTTCAGTTGCAATTCTAGGGCTGATTCTAGTTGCGATCGCACCTGCAAAGCCAAATCTTGGTTACCGTTCTCAGCCAGGAGTTTTTCTGGTTGAGTAACCCCATTTTCGATAATAATTATCAATTTGTTATCCAAAAGATGACATACCGCATGACTCGTTTGTAGTCCGAGTTGAGAACGGTACAAAGCTTGAATCCCCTGCGAAATACTCCGTTCTAATTTCCCGCGAGTAGGTTCTAAGGTTTCCCCGGTCATATTTTTTAGTAAGAGCTAGATAACTGAAAAAAACACTTATATTATAGAAGAACGAAGGCAACGGGCAAGCTACGGGATGTAACGGATAAGAAGTCAGAACGCAATATAAGAACTCATGTTTCACCACTTAAAAGCGTCATCATCGTCAGAGCGATTCCTAAGCCCAGGCGCATCTAAATTTTACAGTCAAGTAAGATGAAATTATGCTGGGGTGGGTCAGGGAACCCGCCAGTAAAATACAACGCAAGATTCCCAAGAGCTTATAACAGCTAACAGTTAACAATCAACAGTTAACTCTTAGCTGTTAGCTGTTAAAAATAACCGTCGCGCTAGCCGACAGTAACTTGATTAGTTTCCACCCCAGTTGCACCCTTAACACCTTTAGCAATTGTCACCAACCTGTTGACAATTTCCTGACTGGGAACTGTACCTTTGAGAACCACCGTAGTGCCCTGTTGAGCCACATAAACAGTCTCAATATCGGCAACATCTGGATTTGCATCGAAAGCCTGAGCCACCCGTTTAGCTAAACCGCTTTGATCGTATTCTCCATTCAATCCCATGCGTTCCGGCGGGATTGTCTGAGTGCTCCCAGCAGGCTGAGCTTGTTGAGATTGAGCTTCAGCTACAGGTGCTTGGTAAGCAGGAGCCTCAACAGTTTCTTGATTTTCAATTTTTTCTAAACCAAACAATCTTTTTAGCCAACCCATAGAGTTTGTCCTCCCACAAAGTTTGTGTTAATTGATGTGTTAATTGACGAGTTAATTGACGACTTAATTGACTGTAGCCACGTCGCCGTGCAATTGTTATTCTCAATACCAGGAATTACGATCGCACTCTTTGACGCAGAAACCGGATTTTTCTACAAAAAACTATCGTTCCAGCCATCCGCCCCGGTAGAAAAACCCGATTTTTTGAGTTTAGTGCGCCAGTCCTAAATACAATTTACTGTTGTACAACTTCGCCGCTCATCTGCCTGGAGACATAAATTCTCCGGCGCTCAAACAAATACCTGCGCTGACGATTCCAGCAAAACAAACTTAAACCCTTCTTCCCCAACTTCTAGAATTTTGTTGTACATCAACTCGTGCCAAGTTCCCGCAGCCGGAAAGTTAGGAATGCTGTTACCAGATAGATAAGTATCCCAAAAATTAGCGACCACTACTGCTCGCGTTCCCTCATCGCTCCAGCGGTAGTAAGCGAGCACTTTGGTTTCGGCATTTTCGGGGAAAACTTCAATATTTTTCGTGTAAAGTGCCGGAACTTTTTCCCCCAGCAGAATCACGTGTTTGTAGTATGCCAACAACTCATGATTTGGCTGATTTTTCAACAAAGACCATTGCAGTTTATTCGGCTGGTTGGGAGTTTGCCGAGTAGACCCTCCAAACTCTTCGCCCATCCACAGCATCGGTATTCCTAGTGCTGTTACTAACAAAAGCGCTCCCAATTTAGCTCGTTTAAAAGCAGCTTCTCGGTCGAGAGTCCGAAAGCTTGCTGCCGCCAGCAAGTAGTGGCGGTGGTGACTGGCTAAATAATTGATAACATTAGTTGTTTGTTGATAGCCTTGTTTGGCATCCAGAACTTGCTTGAGCTTTTCGATATCGAAAGTATTCCCCGCGAGATTTTCTCTGGCAAAAAGGCGAAAACTTTCCTCCCAGCACCCGTCCATCGGCCCGTCCGCAGCTACGAATTCAGGAAGTTCGGGAATGTGTTCTGCTATGTTTTGACACTCCCCGACAATCAGACACATTGAGTAAGGTGCGCCCCTAAGCACGCGGAGACCAGATTTAAATCAATCAAAAATGTAGTTAAAGTAACTAAAAACTATTAAGCGCTGTTTATGAAAAGTAATTTAACTTTTGATAAGTAAATAAATCGTGATGAGAGTTTAATATTTGTAACTAAAGGAACATTTTTTAGCTAACAGAGCTAATACTGTAGAATGATGTCGTTTTATGCGGAAAGGGCGAGGCTGGACTTGTAATTGTAAGGCAAGGGAAACCAAAAAAATGAATGCTTTATTCAACTGGATTTTCCCGCGATCGACTTTCACTTAAGCTTCAGCCGAGAAGAGCAATGATTATATTTGCTTAGGTCTTGGCAGCTCTTGTCTTCTAGTTTTTGACTAGCAAACTTTGTAGAACCTTTCATCAGCTTTAACGACTGCTGCTACCTCAGTAATTGGTAATCGGTGAAAATCTCATCCGTCCCTGTTACCCGTTAGATATTCCGAGCAGTGGCTCTAAGGCTCTAAAAGTTTAATGTGGGATGTTGGCGAATTACCATTACTGTAAAAATCTGGAGTGTTAAAAATGCTAAAACAAATGTGTTGGTTGCCCAGACTCGGAGGCAATGGAGAAAAGATATTGCACTTGCGCACCGAAGCCCGTCAAGCGTGGCGGCCTTATACAGCTTTTCCGCAGTTTGCTGTATCCGACTACCGGGAACCGGGCGGTTCTAAGGGATGGGCAACATTTCAGAAGCTGAAAACTCAGGGGTGGAATTTAATTTCGACTGGAGAAGGGGAGCAGTCGATGTTTGACGAACAGAAAAGTGCTTAAAAAATCAGAAACCGCAGGAATAAAAGAAGAGGTAAAATCCTCTTCTTTTATTTGTTTAGGACGCAGCAACTGGGTTTTTCATCCTCATACTTCGTTGAAGCGGTAAAGTGCGCGCGGAGCACCCTACATAATTTTGAGATGTTCCCCAGTTGCAAGTAAATTAGGCGAGCTGCCTTTGTCTCTCTGCTGTTGTTGCTGCGCTATCATACACCGGCTGGCGAGTTTTCAAGTTAAACCGATATCCGTGGGGGAGGATGTGCAACTTAGCCCCGCAAATCGCTAAACCCTCATCCTTCAAGCGTCCCTCAATATTGTCGTGGAGTTTTTCCGACTCGTCGATGACAGTTACAGCGCTTTCGCCAATAACTTCCAACTCGTCACCGCTGACTAAAATAGCTGTATTTTCGTCAATACCAAATCCCAAGACAGCCGGTTGCAGCAAGAGTGCGGTAACTAAGCGTCCCAGACGACCTCGCTGGGCGAAATGCTGGTCGATGACAACTCCGGGAAGGAAACCCATTCCTGGGCCCATTGCTACTACATCAACGCGGGGATTTGTCTCCGAGTCTCCTTCAATAATCATCATGTCTGGCATCATCGCCGCGCCGGCACTGGTGCCGCCAATGATAATCCCTTCAGAGTAGCGTTTGTGCATAGCTGCGTCGAGTTTGGTGTCTTTCAAGCAGCTAATAATCCGCGCTTGATCTCCCCCGGTAAAGAATATGCCAGTCGCTTGTTGGATCGCTTCTAAATAATCGGGATTGTTGGCATCATCGGGTGTCTGGGTGTCAACCACTCGCACATCTTCAGCGCCGAGTCGCTCAAACACTCGGATGTAATTATCTCCTACTTCTCCCGGTAGGCTTGTCGCAGCCGTCATGATCACAATGTGGGCTTTAGTGCCTCCGGCACAGCGCAAGAATTCCCGCAGAATTTTGCAGTCCCCCTCTTTGTCTTCCGCGCCGCCAATAATCAGCAACTTCCCCTGGTTTCCGTTGCTCGCCATATTATCTCCACTTTTAATTTATTAAATTTCACTAAAACACAAAATTGCTTTTTCCGAAAACGGCCCAAAGGTATATATAGATACAAAAAAATTTCAGGCTTCTACCACTTGAGGACGCAAACAGCTCAAGCCTTCTGGTTGCTTTTTACTCTGGATCTGGGCTGTAACGATGGTTTGGTAAACAGTCGTGGAGGCACTAGACTAAAGAAACCGGGAAGAGGTACGAAAATTATGCGTTGTTTGAACGGAAAAACTTAACTCAGAAACTCGGGTTTCTGAGAGTGCTTTTGCGCCCGGGACTGGTAAAAAAACCCGGTGTCTGCGTCTAGCACTATCTCTGTAGCCCATCCTCGACGATCGACCAAAAAAGCTTACCCCCCCTAAGAGAATATAGGAGGGGTCAAGAAAGGAGCTTAAATTACAGGGCCCACGCGCGCGCGCGGCGATCGATCCGGTTTCTGATTCGATTATTCGCTAATCCTCCTCTTATTGCTCGTAGAAATCGGATTGATGAGCGTAAGTCCTAAATTAGTTCGATCGCCCGTTAGTGCGATCGCTCGATCAAATTACTCAATACTGTACACGCCCGTTCTAAAGGTAGGTGTCTGGGTTTGCCGTTCCAGACAATCTGATATTCGTTGCTGTTTTGGCCGTCACCGTAGCCAGAAATTAGCTTCCGGTGAAATGCTTCCTCAGCTAATTCGTGAACTTTATCTCTGAGAGTAGTTTGTGCGAGCTTCATAATTTGCTGCCTTTTAAATTCTCTTTCACAGTCATAAACAATTATAAGTGCGCTGTGCACCTCTCAAAAGTTATAGGTTTTTTTCTGGAAGGGCAAGGAAGTAGTAATTAGTCATAAGTGCTTAGCTATCAATGCTTAGTTATAAGTGCTTAGTCATCAGTGCTTAGTTAGATGTTGAAGGAAGAAGAAATCTTTTCCCACTTTGCACATCTGGCCATCTCCCCACTATCCCACCACCACCATCCCACCACCACCATCCCACCACCATCCCACTCCCGCGATGCTGAAAGCCGAATTGCTGGGAGTGTTTGTATCAACTGGGACACTATCTATGCCTACAGGTAGTATCTAATGGATCGACAAGAGAGTTAAGGTTAAAAATTAACGAAAAGGAGGTTAGAAAATGCTGCAAGAAAAAAGCACCGAAACAGCCCGCGTCAATGCTCGAAAAACCGATGTTTTTGATGTTTTCAACTTCAAACACTATATGGGGCCAAACCCTTATTTAGGAACAGCGGCTTTAGTTTTTGATTTGGCACAGACGGGCGCTAGCGAACCTTTGCCGATCGCACATTACCAGGAAATTATTGGCGATCGCTACCCGCAACTCCTGCACGAAACTTTCTCGAACCACGCCCAACTGTTCGGCCGTACCGCCTCAGAAGTAGGAAAACTCGACATGGGTTTGCACTTCCAACACTGGAACGTCAAGCCATTTTCTCAGTTTAACAGAATTAGCATAGAAGCAATTCACGCCCGCAGCGCGCGATCCATAGTTTACGCTGTTTGGGATTGGTTTGAAGCCATCAATCAAAATCAAGATTTTCCCTTGGAAGCACAAATAGACGCGCTGCAAAATATGTTCCGGCAGTCTGTTTACGGAGGCCCGACAGTTTATTCGTTAATGCGATCGGCATCCCAAAAAGGCATTCCCGTATTTTATTTGTGGGATGAAGGGTTGATGCAATACGGGTACGGTAAAAAACTTGTTCGCGGCTCTGCAACTACTTTTGATTCTGACAGCCATTTAGACTCAGATTTTACCACGCGCAAAGACGATTGTAAAGCTTTTCTCGCTACATTAGGATTTCCTGTCCCCAAAGGCGATATCGTCTCCACAGAAAGCGGAGCTCTGGCAGTTGCTAAAGACATTGGCTATCCAGTTGCTGTCAAACCAGTAGTCGGTCATAAAGGAATTGGCGTCACAGCAGATGTCCGAGATGGTGAGGAATTGCAAGCCGCTTTCAAAAGATCTGTTAAGGCAATTCCCGAAACAGAACCGGTGCGAGTAATTGTGGAAAACAGCATCAAAGGATCGGATTTTAGGCTGTTGTGCGTTAACGGCAAATTTGTTTCGGCAACTGAACGCCGACCCGCTTGGGTAACAGGGGACGGCGACTCAACAATTCGCGAATTGATCCGCCGCGAAAACCGCAAACCCCAACGTTTGGATACGCCAACTTCGGCCCTGAGCAAAATTCAGTCCGACGAAGCGATGGAAATGTATCTGGCAGAACAGGGGCTGTCATTGGATAGTGTTGTAGAGGGCGATCGCATTGTGTATCTACGCAAAGTCGCCAATCTTTCCGCAGGCGGCGTCAGCATCGACGCTACCCGCAATGTTCACCCGGATAACATTGTTTTGGCTCAAGATATCGCCCTACATTTTCGGTTAGCTTGTTTGGGGGTTGATGTAGTAACAGAAACTCTCGCCAAATCTTGGAAAACAGGCAATTTTGGGATTCTCGAAATCAATGCCGCGCCGGGAATTTTTATGCACCTCAACCCGGCTGTCGGAGAAGGTGTTGATGTGCCTTCCCATATTATCGAAACTTTCTTTGACTCTGGAAAATCCGCCAGAATTCCGATTATTACTTTCAACCGAATTTCGGTGCACGATTTGCAAGAAACAATCGACCACATTCTATTGCAGCATCCCGATTGGACGATCGGTGCTGTTTGTCGCGGTGGACTTTTTGTCAACCGTTCTGAGAAAGTTTTGAATAACAATTACAATCTTAACGTGCAAAGTTTGCTGCGGAATCCCAAGCTCGATTTGTTAATTGCTGAATATCCCGGAAATATTTTGGAAGCTGAGGGAATGTTTTATCAGGGAAGCAATATGGTGGTGCTGGACAATCCGGGGGAAACTGAAATGATTTTAGCCAGAGAAAGCACTGATGACGATACTGTTGTGGTGAGGGAAGGAAATAGTATTTCTATTCGCCGCCAAGGGTTGATCGAACAGTATACTCTGGGGGATGATGAACCGTTTACACGGGTTTATTTGAAGGAAATAGGGACTGTTTTGTAAGCTGTTTCACATTTAACTTGGCTTTATAGGGCGGGTATTGAGTACCCGCCCCACCACATAAAGGCTTTTTCTCGTTACCGGGTGCTTCCGGGGAAGTAACTTGGCGATCGCCCAGATTTGAACTCGCTTCGTTACACTTAGTTACAATTGGTGGCAATCCCTCAGTCGTGGATGCACTATTCCTAAGACACCCGGTTTTTCCGGAGATTTCTCCTTACTACACCAAGATTTTCGTAGAAATTGGGTCGATCGGGGTAATACCATTTTAGATTTTAGATTTTAGATTTTAGATTGGGCATGACAGATGACTATCTGGGTTTGCTGCTTGCCTACAGTTGCATTCTTTTTTTAAACTGGTGTAAGTCCTATTGCTGCGATCGTAAGTTTTTAAACAATTTAGTTTCTGGGCTGTCCCTTGTGTTATCAAGGAATTTCACAAGTCTTTAAACTAATTGCACTCCGGTGGCAGAAGGTGTGGGAATATGAATGTTGGGAGCAATTGGTTTAATTCGCTGACGGAAAGTTTACTGTCGCACCGTCGCTACATTCCAGCAGCACTGACTCTTTGGATCGGTACGAGCTTGTCATTAACAGCCTCCGCCCTCGTGTGGCATTCGGAAAACGAACGAATGGAAGTTCAATTTCATGAGCAAGCCGATCGCCTGAATGTGGCTTTGCAGCAAAGCATCAATAACAATTTAGAAGTTCTTTACTCACTTCAAGCATTCTACAGCGCATCTACTGAAGTTAGCAAACAAGATTTTAAGCAATTCGTTGGACCTACACTTTCCCGCCATTCTGCCATCCATTCTCTTAACTGGATTCTGCGCGTTCCTGCTTCCCAAAAAGCAGCTTACGAAGCCGCAATTCGAGCCCAAGGTTTTCCGGCCTTTCAAATTTACGAGCGAACTCCTGACAAAAAGCAGGTCAAAGCAAAAGTGCGATCGGAATATTTTCCAATTGCCTACAGAGAAGCACTAGAAGAAGATAACAAAGTGATCGGTTTTGATGTTGCTTCCAGCCCCGAGCGCTCTTGGGCTTTAGTGAAGTCGGTGAATACCGGGAAAATAGCTGCTTCCGGGCGGATTAGATTAGTCAGCAACGATCGACCAGGATTGCAAGTATTTCTGCCAGTACCCCGCCGCACAACTTCTCTAGATAACTCGGTCAACGGTCGCCAAAACCTCAGGGGAGTTATTGCGGGTCTGTTTCAGATCACCAGTATGGTCGATTTCTCTTTAGAATCCCTAAATTTAGACAGCATTAATTTTTACCTCTACGACAACTCCGCTACAGGGAAAGAACGCTTTCTGGTGCGCTACGACTCAGCAGCTAAACAGTTGATAGATAACCCAAAACTGTCCAAGCCAGAGTTAACTAATCTCCGGGGAAAAATCTGTCAAAATCCTAGTGCTTGCACTCGCTTATTTAACGTAGCAGACCGCCAGTGGATGCTGCTAGTTGTGCCAGGGAAGGGGTACAACGGCCTGAGGACACATCAGGGTTCGCTGGCAATTTGTGCGATCGGGCTGCTGATAACTGGCAGCTTGACGATTTACCTGTTGATGTCTCTAGAACGTACTGCCAAAGTAGAACAGCAAGTGTACGATCGCACAATTCAACTAAAAGAGCGCACCGCTGAACTAGAAACAGCACTAAAAAATTTGCAGGAAACTCAATTTCAACTAATCCAAACTGAAAAAATGTCCAGCTTGGGGCAGTTAGTGGCTGGAGTTGCCCACGAAATTAACAATCCTGTCAACTTCATCTCTGGCAACCTGATCCCTACAGGCGAATATACTCGAAACTTGCTGGAACTTGTGGAAATATACCAGCAGCAATATCCGAACCCAACGCCAGAAGTGCAAGCGAAACTACAAGAGATCGATTTGGAGTTTATCACTGAAGACTTGCCTAAAGTCCTAAAATCGATGAATTTGGGAGCTGAACGCATCCGCCAGATAGTGCTTTCTCTGCGGAATTTTTCGCGCTTGGGTGAAGCTGAAATGAAGCCGGTTGACATTCACCAAGGGATTGACAGCACCTTGATGATTTTGGATAATCGGCTGAAACCAAAAGCTGATTTTCCTGGCATTCAACTCATCAAAGAATACGGAGATTTGCCCTTGATCGAGTGCTTGCCTGGGCAATTAAATCAGGTATTTATGAATGTTTTGAGCAATGCTATTGATGTTTTATCTGAAGCACACTATCAAAAAATGCAGCTCGGAAAAAGTTCATCAAATGTGGCATTTTTACCTAGGATTCGGATTCGCACTGAACTTTTAAGTTCTAAATGTGTATGCGTGCGGATTGCTGACAATGGAACGGGCATGACGGAGAATGTAAAAAAACGTTTGTTTGAGCCGTTTTTTACTACCAAACCTGTAGGCAAAGGTACTGGCTTGGGATTGGCGATCGGCTATCGAATAGTAGACAAACATCAAGGTTCTCTCAGGTGCGTATCGGCTCCGGGAGAGGGAACTGAATTCTGGATTGAGGTGCCGGTTCGGCAACAGTCCGAGCAATCTGTTCCTAAGGTTTTACCTGCGGTAGGTGTCAAGTTGAATTAGCGATAAATCTCGCTTCTAGCTGAGTCTCGCTCTTCCTGGAATCTCCCTTTCTAAGGGGAACGCAAGAGCGCCGCTGTTCTCTCTTTTTTAATGAGTTTAGCAAAGCTGCGCATTACTATTTAGGTAAGGTGGGCAATCCGCACCTTAGTTGGGAAAAATGCAGATTGCGCCCCCTACTGTTAAAAGTTAAGAGTCAGCAGTTAACAGTTAGAGTTATTGGCTTGGCAAGCGCTAATTTGAGTCAAATATCGCCCAAAACAAATATCTTGGGTTTTACTCGCCGCGACATTTTATAATTGTAGCAATGCCAGATTACCAATTACTAATTACGATGTCTTTACAATTTATTAGCATTCCGCCAACAACCGATCGCAAACCTGCCGCTTTGATTGTCGCTTTGCACGGATGGGGTGCTAATGCTCGGGATTTGACTTCTTTAGCACCGGCTTTCAATTTGCCGGATTATCAGTTTGTGTTTGCCGAGGCCCCGTTTCCCCATCCCCAGGTAATGGGCGGCAAAGCGTGGTATGACCTTCAAAGCAAAGACGCTCAGGGATTGGTAAAAAGCCGGCAATTGCTGAGAGAATTTTTGCTGTCTTTGGAAAGCAGCACGGGCGTGCCTTTGTCTCGCACGATTTTAGGCGGCTTTTCTCAAGGCGGAGCGATGACTCTAGATGTGGGATTGACTTTGCCTGTAGCCGGTTTAATTTGTCTGAGCGGTTATTTACACCCGATTTCGCCAGTTGCTGGGAGTGCTTTGCCACCTGTTTTAATCGTGCACGGTACTCAGGATACTATTGTTCCCGTTACTGCTGCTGTGCGATCGCGCGACAGTTTGACTGCTTGGGGAGCTGCGGTGCAGTATCGAGAATTTATTATGGGACACGAGATTCGACCCGAAGTTATAGATGTAATGCGAAGTTTTGTTGTAGAAACTGTGTCTAAATCCGATTAAAGGTTTAGGATATAGTATGGCGGAAGTCTCGGGCAGGGGAAAAAAATGAAAACTTTAACCAAAGCATCGCGCGATATTGCTGTACTTACTTCACAGGACGTGGCCGAATTGGCTGTCCGTTTGGAAGTGGACGATTATACAGATCCTTTTGAGGGATTGAATGATTGGCATTTGCTGCGCTCGCTTGCCTTTCAGCGGCCGGAGATGGTTGAACCTTATCTCCACCTTCTGGATATGGAAGCCTACGACGAAGCATAGGCTTAAAAATCTAGCTCAAAAATTTCGACGGAATTGAGGAAGAAGTTAGCAGCATATTTTGTTGCGGATTAAACAGATAAGTTATTGGTTTTTGTCTGTTTTCATCTCAACTTCTTTCTTGATTCTTTTTTATAAAAAAATGATACCGCTTTCAAAAAAGAATGCAACTGTAGGCTCGTGCTCCAAAGCCTGGTAGCGATAGGTTATCCCCAATTCTTCAATTCTAAAATCCTATGACATGAAGGGCAGACGAATTTTAATCGGCGTTAGTGGCGGGATTGCGGCTTACAAAGTTTGCGAAGTAGTTTCAACTTTAGCGAAAGCTGGAGCTGAAGTTAAAGCTATTCTTACTGATGCGGCCGGGGAGTTTGTGACGCCTTTGACTTTTGCTACTCTCTGTCGCCATCCTGCTTTTACTGACAAAGATTTTTGGCAACCTTGTCACGGGCGCCCCCTGCACATTCAACTGGGAGAATGGGCGGAAGTTTTTGTGATTGCTCCCCTGACGGCTAATACTTTGGCTAAGTTGGCGGGGGGTTTTGCTGATAATTTGCTGACTAATACTGTCTTAGCTTCTAATTGCCCAATTTTGCTGGCACCGGCGATGAATACGGATATGTGGGAACAGCCGGCGGTGCAGCGGAATTGGCGGGAAGTGTTGACTTATCGGCGCTATCATGCTGCGAATCCGGGGGCGGGAATGCTGGCGTGCGATCGCGCGGGTGTCGGTCGCATGGCAGAACCTTGTGAGCTTTTGCCTCATATTGAATCGCTGTTGTATGCCAAGGGCGATCGAGATTTAGCGGGCCTTCGGGTGTTGATCGGTGCGGGAGGAACGCGAGAACACCTCGATCCGGTGCGGTTTATCGGCAATCCTTCCACTGGCAAAATGGGTATAGCTTTGGCGCAAGCTGCAGGGCACCGCGGCGCGACAGTGACGCTGGTACACAGTATAACTGGCGAATTGCCGCTCTCAGGTGTGCGGGCGATCGCAGTTACCAGTGCACAAGAAATGCGGCAGGCGATGCTGCAATGCTTTCACCATGCGGATTTGACCGTGATGGCTGCAGCGGTAGCGGATGTGAAACCTGCCGAGTACAGTAGTGAGAAGTTGCCGAAGCGATCGCTCCCGAATAGTTTGCCTTTGGCACCGGTAGCGGATATTGTGGCAGAGTTGGGAAAATTGAAACAGCCGCACCAAAAATTAATCGGGTTTGCAGCACAAACTGGGGATATTGTCAAGCCGGCTTTGGAGAAATTGCGGGCGAAGAAACTCGATGTAATTGCCGCCAACCCAATCGATCGAATAGGTGCCGGTTTCGGCAGCAATACCAATCAAGCAATATTGATTAATGCCGCCGGAAAGCAAGTAGAAATTGCACATTGCAGCAAGCTAGAAATGGCTCATCGGTTGTTAGATTTTGTGATGGAGGGGTGAGGGCGCGATTTACTTCTTAACTTGCTTTCTTCTGGTTCGGGCGATAATTCTGATTCCCCAATCTCCGTGTCAGCGGGCAACTTAATATCTGCGACAGTAATTAATTTCTAGTTTAAATCCTAACGCTTCGAGCAATTCTACCAAACTGTAAATTTCCGAACCGCCGCTTTCAGTCAGCATCTTATCGAGTTTTTCGTGATGTTCTTTTGCTGAATCAGAAAGAGCATTCATCCTGATTTTAGCCTCAATTACCTTTCTGATGGCATTTCTCAGGAGTGCGGGTTCAGGGTCTTTTTCTTCCAAGATAGCCCCGATAAAACCAGCAGCGTGTTCGGCATCTTTGAGAGATTCAATTAGGGACTCGCGGTAGCTATCACTCGTAGGCATTTTCATTTCTTTCATAGTCGGCCGAATACTTCTTCGCTTTGCGAATATCTTGTTCTTGGGTACTTTTATCCCCCACTACAGAGCAGAATCACAATTGTGGCTCCTATTTGTCTAAAATAAATCCGGTAGCCAGGGCCGTAGTTAATCCTGAGTTCGTAGACACCATCTCCTACTGGCTTATAATCCCCCAGATTGCCGAGACTAACTCGCTCAAGCCTTGCATCAACCTTAACTTGGGCTTTGCCATCTCGTAGGGCGTAGTACCACTCTAAGAAAGGAATTCTGCCATCAGGTCGGATGTAACGTCGAATTTCCCTCTCTTGTACTTCCATGATTTTATCCTAATTCATTAACAATTCCTATCGTAAGTGCGGTGACAGTGCATTAAGTGGGCAAATAAATCATACTTAAGACAGAGGTATTCGATCCACAAAATAGTAAACCTTGTTTCAGGAAACAAAGTTTAAATCAAACAGGGTATTGTGAATGAATTTTAAATCGATCGCACAAACCAATCTACTATTCGGCAGCCTGATAATTAGCCTCGGATTGCAATCACTTCCAGCAGCCGCGCAATCAGTCACCGACGCGCAAGTTTCCGCCCTCGTAGAAGCGCTGCGACAAGCCGCCCCGCCACAAACCGCAAATGACGGAATGTACAGTCAGTGGCAAGTTTTACCGAACAATATTTCCCGCTGGGCCAAATTCTGTACCAAACAAGATTTAACACCCCAACAATTTGAGGCCGACGCGACAAAAGCCAAATCAATTGTTACCTGTATCGTGGGCGATTTGCTGCGCGACGAATACAAAGCTAGCAGCAACAATGAATTAACCGCTGTACGCCGCGCCGCTTGCTGGTGGATGACAGGGGAATCCGCAGCTTGTAAAAGTGGCGCCACAGCTACTTATGCCGATAAAGTTATCAGCGTTTACCAGAAGCAGCAACCTAAAAAGTAAAGTTTGTGCGGGCGGAATTTAGATTTTTTTGACCGCAGCCCTACGTTTTAGGGAATACCGGGAGTCGGAGCAGCAAGTTAAATATGGGCGCAAATGACGGCTGACAAATTGCAGCATAGGTGCATTCTCAAGCGTTATTTTGATGCACGGCTGATTGATTGAATTGAGTTGTCATTTGATGCACTTTAGTTGTATTAGTGGACGTGTTTTGAGATGCTCTGCCCTCTTCTTTTCGGGCGATCT
>JAUBOM010000012.1:45105-97315 GCA_036700245.1 Microcoleus vaginatus BM001213989 | reverse complement strand
TCCCGGACGAAAGCCCACCCGCACCCCATGTGACAGTTGGGGTGCGGAATGTGGGTTAAGTCCTTACCTATCTAGCGCTACAGGTTATATAGCAACCGCCAAGACGGTTAGGACGTTGTTAATGGCTGAAACGATTGATTTTATTGCTTCTTCCTTCTTCCTTCTTCCTTCTTCCTTCTTCCTTCTTCTATAAAATCTCCGGTTTCAAAGCTCGTTCCATCAGCGATAAAACAGCTTGTTCAGGAGTAATTTCACCATTTAATAAGCGATAAACTTGACGAGAAACAGGCACTTCAATGCCGCGTTGATTAGCCAAATCAATCAACACATTAGTAGTATTGACTCCCTCAGCAGTGCTCTGCAGTTCCTGCAAAATTTGCTCTAAAGATTTGCCTTTAGCTAATCCGAAACCAACCCGATAATTGCGCGATAAAGGACTGTTGCAAGTAGCGAGCAAATCTCCCAAACCAGACAAACCGTAAAAAGTTTCTGCGCGAGCTCCCAAACGAACTCCCACCCGAATCATTTCCGGCAAAGCGCGAGTCAGCAAAGCAGATTTAGCATTAGTTCCTAATTGTAAACCGTCGCAAACACCAGCGGCGATCGCAAATACATTTTTCAAAGTTCCACCTAACTCAGTCCCCAGCGGGTCTTCATTCACATAAACCCGAAAAATATCAGAACTGTAAATATTTTGCACTTGCTTGGCCGCAGCTAAATCCCAACTCGCCGCTACCGTTGCAGCCGGCAACCCCTGCTGAATTTCCTCGGAAAGATTAGGGCCCGAAAGTACCACTATTGAATTGTTAGGAAAGGCATTTTGCCAAATTTGAGATGGAGTGCGCGTACTCGCGGGGTCTAAACCTTTCGTAACAGTAACTATAATTGTATCGGGACTTAACTCTAATGCCAGCAGCCGATCGACCGTTGCTCCAACACCTTTCATCGAAACAGCCGAAACAACAACATCCGCACCAGTTATAACTGATTCTAGATTAAAAGAACTGCTGCGCGACCACAAATTAACTCGAGATCCTTTTTTGCCTCCCAGATTTGCCAGTGCCGAACCCCAAGCACCTCCGCCTAATATTGTCAAGTTTGGCATAGAATTTAGTTTAATGAATTTAACCGCAGATTAACACAGATAAATCACAGATAAATAATAGCAATCAATCTGCGTTAATCCGCGTGCATCTGCGGTTAAAAAATCCTCACCCTACAAACGCGGACGCAATCCATAATGACGGTAACGCCAATAATCTCGTAAAATGCGATCGTGATCGAAACATAATTGATGGGGAATCTGCCAAGATTCAAAAACTTGTAAATTTTTAGCATCGTCGGCGGCTTGAGGTTCGCCCGTTGCAGAAGCCAAGAATACAATACTGATAGTGTGTTTGCGCGCGTCGCGATCTGGGTCAGAATAAACGTAAAATTGCTCAATTAATTCTACATTCAAACTCGTTTCTTCTAAAGCTTCGCGTTTGGCCGCCGTTTCTACCGACTCCCCGTAATCGACAAAACCGCCGGGAATTGCCCAGCCGTAGGGAATATTGCGGCGTTCGATGAGTACGATCGGCCGATGGGGGCGATCTGCTAACTCGATGATAATATCAACTGTAGGAATGGGATTTCGGTAAGTCATGTGCAAAAGAAGAAGGAAGGCACGACACGAATTTTGACACGGATACACGGATTAATTTCAACTGGTTGGGAGTTCCTTCTTCCTGCTGAATCATGCTAAACCGCGAACTGGCACTCGCTGCTTTTGCAAAATTTCTGCATAAAGCTTTTCCAACTCAGTAATATTCTGACTGAGAGTGTACCGCTCCATCGCCCGTTGGCGTGCTTTTTGACCAAGCAGCGATCCGAACTCAGGATGCTCGCAAAACAGCGGCAGCAAGGTTTGCAACTGACTACGCACCCGCTGAGTGTTCAAAACTATCCCCGCCCCTTCCTCCAAGGCCTCGCCGTCAGCACCGGCATCGGTGGCCAAACAAGCCAAACCGCAGGCCATCGCTTCCAGCAGCGACAGGGACAGTCCCTCCACCAAAGAAGGCAAAATAAATACGTCTGCACCCCGCAGAATTTCGATCCGGCGTTCCTCCTCGGCGACAAATCCGAGCCACACAATCCCCTCCTCTTCGCCGTAAGACAGTTGCAGCGACGCGGCTAGGGGCCCGTCGCCTACGATCGCCAACACGTTGCCCCGGCCAAAATTGCACTGTTTCCAGGCCTTGAGCAGCGCCTCGACATTTTTCTCCGGGGCAATGCGACCTTGGTAAACAAAAATTCGATCGGCCTTTAATTGCGACTTCAACCCCGAAGGCCCGGGCGAATACTTCACCGCGTCTACTCCGTTGGGAATCACGGCTACCCGTTCCTGCGGCACTCCCAACTTCACCAATATATCCCGCTGAATTTGAGAAAAAACGATCGTCGAGTCGTAGTTAGCCAAAAACGGAGCATAAAGTTGATACATCAGGTGTTGGGTTCCCGATGTCAAATTGCGTAATTTGCGATCGAACGGCGGGTGAAAAGTCGCCACCAGAGGCAAATTCAATTCTTGACAAATTTCCGGCAGCAAAAAGTCTAGAGGCGAAAGCGTCAGGGAAGCGTGAACCACATCGGGTTTTAGCCGCCGCAGAGATTTCATCAGCACTGTGCGGGACTTGAGAGTGGGAATCGTATAAATTTGCGATTTGTAGTGACAGGGTAAAGACACTTCGTTGCAACTGGCGGGCGAGAGCGAATTGGTATATGAGGTTTGAGCAATTGCTTTTCCCCATGAACCATTTGCCATGCTCCACGCCGTATTGTTCCTGTCGAGTGGGCCCGCTTCTTGGGCAAAGTGCAGGAAACTGACCTGGTATCCCCGGTCTAACAGTGCGTTGGTGACTTCCCTGGAGTAAGTGACGTTACCGCAAAAAGGTGATTTTTTTCCTAGCCAAGCGATGTGCATTCCAGTAAATCAGAGTTTGTTATTTTTTAGATTCGATCGACTTTGCTATTACTGCTACGGGAAATATACCAGGTTAAGACACCGCCAGCGATCGCTAATCCTGCTAAGGCCAAAAATACTGTCGGCAAACCCAGAAATGTTTCCGCTACCCCGGCCAAAGCCAACGGTAAACTCAAAGCGATATTAGTGGCATTGTTTTGCAGCCCGAAGACTTTTCCCCGCATTTCTTCTGGGGTTTCTGCTTGAATTGTAGTCTGCATCGGCACTCCCACCAATGAGGCAAATAAACCCAACAGGGTAATGAACAGCACCGAGATCCACAAATGCTGTGTAAATGCTGACAGGCCCATCAAAGCAAGTGCCATGCCGATCGATCCGATTAAACTCAGTTGGGAGTGAGAAAATTTGTGGCCGAGATAGCCAACTGTCGTCGCCCCACCAGCCATACCGACGCCCACTGCAGCCAGCAAAAAGCCAAATTGCGACGCTTTCATACCGGGGAGGATTTCTGCCAGCCGCACCGCTAGAACTGCCAATGCTGCAAAAATGGAAAATAGAATAATTAGTTGAATTAAAGCATTGCGGACTTTCGGTTGATCGTTTATGTAACGCAGGCCGTCTCGCAAATCTGCTAGGGGGTGTGGCGCTTCGTGTTCGGCATCGTTTTTTTCGCCTGTTTTCATCGACAGCAACAGCAGTCCGGCGAAGGCGTAACTGCCGCCTACTACTAATTCTTTGCCGATTCCCAGTCCGCCGCCGAGGTTGGTAAATAGGGTGTCGGCTAAAGCTAGTAAGGGTTCTCCGACTGCAAAGCCAATAATCACCGAACCCATCATGGTTGTGGTGTAGAGGGAGTTTGCCGATAGCAGGTGGCGGCGTTCCACAATTAGGGGAATTACTGACTGTTCTGCTGGGGCGAAAAATTGAGTTAGAGTCGAGACTAGGAATGTCACTAGCAGCAGCAAGCAGAATCCCAGCGGCAGTTGACCGAGTTCCCACCCGTCAGAAAGCCACAGCAGCACGGGCAATGTTAGAACGAAGGTTCCCCGCAGCAGGTTTGTGGCTACGAGCACTGCTTTTTTCGACCACCTATCGACATACACGCCCGCGGCGGCCCCGAACAGCACTGCGGGAATGGTAAAGGCGATCATGATTGCTGATACCCACCTGCTGATGGTTTGATCTGGCGCTTGAAAGCGGCTGGCCACGAGGGCGATCGTCAGTACGAGATAAACTTTATCTGCTAGTTGGGAAAAAACTTGCCCGCTCCACAATGCTAGAAAATTTCGGTTTTTCAGAACTGGCAGAAATGCTGTTTCTTTTTCGGGAGTTTCGGCTACTGCTTCCGAGTTCTCGGCTGCTGGGTCTGCTGTTGCCAGCGGGGGGATTGCTTCGGGTTCTTGGCTTTTGCCGTTGCTTGACTCTGTTTCTGGCGTTGTGGGATATTTATCCATTTCTGGGTCTTGGACGTTGCTCCGTCGATCGGCCAAGGCCGGTTCCGAGCGAAAATCGGGAAAATTTTCTCGTTCTTCCATTTGGTGGTGGGTCACAGCTAAAACAGATATTGTCAAATCAGAATCGGACAGTCGCATCATAGGATTTGGGGTGGCTCGCCTGGGAGGGTGGAGGTTGGGGGGATGGGGATTTAAAATTGAGGTGTTAACCCCTAAGTTTATTAATAATCTCGTAACTTTATCTCTATCTATTATCTGATGTCGCAACAATCTTGAAAATTTACCTGAAATTGCCGGCAGGTTCGGCTATCCCCCAGGCTGGGGGTGCGATGTACGATCGTTCCTTCACCTATTTAAGTCAACACTCAAAATTTAAAACTCAAAACTCTCTAAGTAGGTATCGATCGAGCTTCCCGATCTAACCGTGCAACCTAAATGATACTGGGCGTATTGTCGCAAAATATTTTCTACTGATACCCAAGTTGTTCGATCGGCAATCCCCTCTCCTAGTTCTGGACTAGCCAACTGTTGCAGCGCTGCTAATTCTTTAGCATTAACGTTGAAATTTGTCAAGTGTTTGCTGCTATTCATTTGGCCCGAACGGGAGGCGGATTTGTACAAGCTACCGATTTCTGAAGAGAGTTCTGCCTCTAGGTTAGCTAGTTCCGACAAGCTGAAAGTTCCCCCAGAGGGTATACTAAACCCGGTTTGCCAGTTCGGATCGGTGAAATTTGGGATGAGCGGGTGTCTGGTGGCGCAGCAGACTTGGACTTGGGGCGCGAGGCCGGCTAAGGCTAGCAGGTGAAAAATGCCGTGGGTGAGGTGGGCGACAAGCACGGCGGCGGATTCGATTTCTGTGCGGTCGGACAAACGCTCCAAACGGCTCAAATGTTCGCCCAGCAACCAAAAGAGATCTTCTTGGGGTTCGTCGGAAAGGGCACTTGCGATCGCCAATTCGGCCAGATATTGCGCCGCTGCGAGTTTCCCGAGGTTGCGGCTCAAACCCGGATGGGATTGTACCGTGTCGGCTTGGGTAATTTTGTCGAGCGATCGGCCTTTGGCAATTAGCAATTCGTTGACCACAAATAATTCGCTTCTACCGCCAATGGTCGATCGCTGTTTGCGAACACCCGGTGCTACGGCTCGAATTAAGCCGAATTCCCGGGTCAAAACTGTCAGCACTCGATCGGATTCCCCCATCGGCGCACTCTTGAGATTGATTCCAGTTGCTTTGTAAGTTCGAGTCACTCGATTTTAGATTTGAGATTTTAGATTGACTCCACAGTAGCAACAATTACGTTTTGTCTAAATTATCTCGCTGGCGGATTAATTCCGGGCCCCGGGAAGTCCCCAAACGAGTGGCACCAGCGACGATCAAATCTAAAGCTTGTTCGTGAGTGCGAATTCCGCCGGCCGCTTTAATCCCCATCCGTCCCTTCGTAACTTCCTGCAGCAGTCGCACATCGTCAACTTTCGCCGGGCCAAAAAAGCCGGTGTTGGTTTTGATGTAGGCGGCGCCGGCTTCCATGCAAATCTCAGCCGCTAATTGTTTTTCGGCATCCGAAAGCAGCGAACTTTCGATAATTGCTTTGATAGTGAGATTAGTTTCTTCGCAAATTTGGGCTAATTCCCGGTGGAATTCGTCGATTTTGCCCGCTTTCAGCAATCCTAAATTAACCGAGACATCTAACTCTACCGCTCCATTATCTGCTGCTTCGAGGGCTTCGTAGATCTTCGCAGTTGAAGTCGAAGCACCGGTGGGAAAACCTATGACAGTACAGACTTTCGGGCGCTTGCCGTGCAGCAGCTCAACTGCTTGTCGGACATAGGCGGGATACACGCAAACTGTGACAAAGCCAAATCTCTCTGCTTGTTGGCAGCAGTTTTCTACTTGCTCTGGCGTAGCGGTGGGGTCAATCAGGCCGTAGTCGATAAAGGGGGCAATATCGATGTCTGGCTGGTTTGCAGCCATTGTTTTTTTCTCTCGCTGGATAACTACTTTATTATACAAAATAAACGGTATACGGAAAACTTACGTTTCTTCCCGGCTGGGATTTAAGCGACTCGAGGGACTTCATATCAATTCCGGTTGCACCGGAATTATAGTTGACTGTTGACTGTTGACTGTTGAAGGAGGGTCGAAAAACTGAATGATAGTTGAGTATTGACTGTTGATTCGATTTTACGCCCGACGATGAAGCGCGGAGTTGATATCAGTAAGCGAGTGTTCTTTGATATTCTATTTAAGCAATGCTCTCATAAAACTATTGAGAAAAAACCTACGATCGTTTTTGGTAAAGAGGAAGTGGTGACTTTACAGTTGATTTTCTAGTTTACCAAATTTGTATCACTCATCTACTTCTTTCTCTTGGCTTCATCATGGTTCACATTGAGAATACCGAGTTATTTGAACAGGACTCGCTGAACTAACCGATCGGCGATCGCTTCAGGAGGCAGAACTTCAACCGCTGCATTTAGCTGAACTGCCGCTTTGGGCATTCCATATACAACACAACTTTTCTCATCCTGAGCGATCGTGTGCCATCCCCGCGATCGCAAAAGGCTCATTCCCTCAGCACCGTCTTGTCCCATGCCAGTCAGTAACACCGCGGTTGCCTTGTGGTTCCAGTATTGGGCAAGACTCTTAAAGAACACATTTACTGATGGGCGGTAGGGATAGTCAATCGGTTCTTTTGTGTAGTGCAGAGTGAAATCAGAACGAAGACTGAGGTGATCGTTTGTACCTGCCACTAAGATAATACCTTTCTCCAGCCGATCGCCAATTTTAGCTACT
Source organism: Microcoleus vaginatus BM001213989 (assembly GCA_036700245.1). Taxonomy (GTDB): domain Bacteria; phylum Cyanobacteriota; class Cyanobacteriia; order Cyanobacteriales; family Microcoleaceae; genus Microcoleus. The sequence continues at coordinate 90,105 of JAUBOM010000012.1, read as the reverse complement.
TTCACTGTCAAAGGTGTTTGTTGATTCAGCCAATCCACCAGCCCCGCCGAAAACTGCAGATCGACGTGTTGAATAATCGCAATGGCCGCACCGAAGTTTGCTGGTAGGCGGGAGAGAATGGTGGCTAGAGCTTTGGGACCACCTGTTGAAGAGCCGATCGCCACTAGGGGAGGAAGTAGGCTCGAAGGTGTAGAGAATGAAGTAAATTTTGAAGTTTGGGTTTTTGGAGTTGAGGATTGAGATGATTTGCCCATTAGCTTACTAAGAGTCGCAATTTTTGTCAGTAGCGGTTGGGCAGAATCTGGACTTCCTGGGATTCCTAAGACGGGAGTATTCACTGCATCACGGGCACCATGCCCCATTGCCTCAAACACCTTCCCGGCATTCTTTCCCACGCTTGCCGTCACAATCAGAATCACACAGGGACACTGTTTCATGATCTGGCTGGTGGCTTCCACACCGTCCATGATTGGCATGAATAGATCCATCAAAATTAAGTCGGGGGTGTCTTTGGCGCAGTGGGCAACCGCATCTGCACCATCCCGTGCAATCCATGCCACTTCATAACCTGGAACGGTTAGCAGCACTCGCTTGAGGGCTTCCACTGCCATAGCCATATCATTGACAATCCCAATTCTCATTCTAAGTACAGGCATTATTTGAGCGTGGATGTATCCACTGTAAATCTTTCCCTAGGAAAATCATAATTTTTAACCGACGCTTCATCCTTAGCTAACTCAGCTTCCATGGCTATTGTCCAATCAGATCGACGATCGCATTAACTAATGTGTCGTCATGGAAGCTGCTTTTGGTGATGTAATAGTCTGCCCCAGCTTCCATACCCTGAATACGATCGTCTTCGGCATCGCGGTATGACACGATAATGACCGGAAGCAAATGGAATGTCGGATGATCTTTGATTTGCTTGACAAGTTCAATACCATTCATACGAGGCATATCGATGTCGCTCAATACAAGGTCGTAATGATTGCTCCGAATGGCTATCCAAGCATCCATTCCGTTTACAGCAACATCCACATCGTAGCCTCGATTTTGCAGCAGCTTTCGGGTCATTTCGCGCACAGTAATGGAATCATCCACAACTAAAATGCGTTGGCGAGCGTTGCCTTTTGCTTTTTTGGCTTTGTTAACATCAACAGGTCTCATTTGACCACTGTTGAGCAGGTTGTCAATGGATTGCACCAAATCAGAAACATCCATAATTAAAACAGGCAAGCCATTATCCATTAGAGCAGAGGCACTAATATCCCGAACTTTACCCAAACGCGGATCGAGTGGACGCACCACTAAATCCCGTTCGCCTAGAAACTTGTCTATAACCAAGCCATAAGCGTTGGATTGATCGCTGATCGCAACTACACAGATCGCATCATCGGAGGATAAAGCCTCCGGTAAATCCAGAACATGGCTCGCTGCAATCAACCCGATATTTTGACCATCTTTAGTGAAATATTGGCGACCTTCCACAACATAAATGTCGGATTTGTCGAGTTTGACAATCTGATCCACTCGTGCCAGAGGAAAGGCATAAGGCTCACCAGAAATCTCGACAATTAGCGTCCTGACAACCGAGAGCGTGAGGGGAAGTTGAAAGTGAAAATTAGTACCCTTTCGGAATTGAGATGTGGCGCGAATCGTTCCACCAACCTCTTGCACCATACTTTTGACAATATCTAATCCCACACCACGTCCTGAAATTTCAGTCACTTGTTCGGCTGTAGAAAATCCAGGTAGAAACAGAAACTCGATGATTTCAGCATCGCTAAGTTGAGCAGCAGTTTTGGGTGAACCTAAATTCCGATCGATAATCTTTTGGCGCATCCGATCGATATCAATTCCTCTTCCGTCATCGGAAATGGTAATTGCCAGCATACCGCCACGATGAAATGATTCTAGACGAACTGTTCCCTCCATCGGTTTGCCTGCTGCCTCTCGCTCTTGGGGCGATTCAATTCCGTGATCGATCGCATTACGAATCATGTGAGTCAGGGGTGCTTCCAGTTTCTTGAGGATGTCACGATCGACAGGGGTTGACTGACCGACAATCTCTAGCTTGACCTGCTTATTCAATCCTCGTGCTAAATCACGAACCATGCGAGGAAAGCTTTGTACTCCATCAACAAATGGACGCATATGGGAAGCAATCACTTCCCGGTAAAGCCGATCGCTCAAGTTCGTTGTGCGACGAGCATAGAGTTCTAGTTCACCCAAGCGATCGGCGAGCATTTCCCGACATTCTTGTGCTTTACGTCGAGCTGTATGCAGAACTTGCTGGCTTTCTGAATTAATTGGAGTATTCGCTAATGTAGTATGAACCGTTTCTAAAAGTCTGGCAAGCTCTAATTGACGAGATTTGAGGGCGGTAAAGGAATCGGCAAAAGGTTGCAGCCAATTTGCCTCAACCAGCGATTCACCCGCCAACCCCATAATCCGGTTCAAATTTTCTGCCGTGACTCGCACCACCCTATCAGTTGGGATTGCGAGGGTCTGGGCCGTGGCAATTTCCTGACCCTCGCTTTGGCTCAGCGCTGAGTTTTGATCGACTGGAACCAGGGACATTGAGCGAGCAGCCCTAAAATTTGGAGGTAGCAGAGCCGCGAGCGCCTCATAACAGGTCTCAAACTCTCCAGCTTTTTGGGCCAACCATTCAACTAGATCGACTTCCATTACCTGACTAAGCCCTTGAAGCAAATCAACGCTTTGCAGCAAAACATCAATCTCGTCTGAACCTAACGCGATGATCTGCCTCTGCGCTGCCACAAAGCAATCTTCCATCCAATGCGCCAGAGTAGTGACCGCATCTAGAGAAACAATTCGAGCGGCACCTTTAATCGAGTGAGCTGCCCGCATAAGCGCTTCCAGTGGCTCATCAGATTGAGGATTGGCTTCCAAGATCAGTAGTTCCTGAGTCAGGAGCGCAATCTGCGTCTCAGCTTCTTGTCGAAATAGCTCCAGCATAGAATCATCGCTCATGGTCAAAAAACCTTGTGACTTAGGGTGTAAAAGAATTGTTCAGAGTCCAAAAAGTTGATCTTCTTGCCTTGCCAAGTAATGACCCCTTTGGTGTAAGCTTCCGATGCTTTGGAAATGACAACAGGAGCATCTTTGAACTCATTGAGATGAAAGCGGTAAGTTCCATGAACCTCATCCACTGGAAACACCCACTTGTTTTCATTCTTTCCAGCCACAATCATCCGTTGCGGATTAATCGTATGGGAGAAATCTGCTGATTCGGCGACAGGCTCTAGACCGAGTAAGTCTCTGAGCGAAATACACAGAAGTGTTTCACCGCGAATGTTGACCAATCCCAAAAATACAGAGTTAGTGCGGTGAGGGACGGCATGAATGATGTAAGGGGGAGTCACTTCTTGCAAGATGTTGACTGGCAATGCTAACCGTTCATTACCGAGACGAAAAATGATTACAGAAAGGGTATCTGTGGCCCGAACTAGCATCCCTTCTCCCACTCCGACCTGCTGTGTGGAAGCTTCTGACAAGATGTCTGTCCATTCTTGGAGATATTCTGGTGGAGCATTGCGCTCTAGCAAGCTGCGTCCAGCCGCCGAGTAAACCTTGCAGTTGCGGCAGTGAATAACCGTCTTCAGTTCGCCACAGGTGCGATCGCCCATCACCCCAATCTGATTCCAGCAATCGTTCAGTGTGGGATGGTCAAATTCAGAATCGTCTGGTATGGGTACCGTATTCAAATAATTTTCCATTGTTCAATTTCTCAATTTTCAATTTCTAGGCCATCACTTTGAATCGCGCAATCTCTGTCTTTAAGCTATGAGTAGCTTCGTCAAGTTCTTCTAAGGCGTGATTGGTTTCTCGCAACGAGCCTGCTGTCTGCTGAGATGCTTGGCTCAGATGCTCCATCGCTTCGCTAATTTGTTGCGCTCCCTGAGATTGTTCATCGACGCTCTGACTCACCTGCTCAAAGCGTGGGGTCAATCCCTGCACCTGCTGAATGACTTGGGCAACTTGTTCGCTAATTCTGCCTACTTCTTCGACGCTGTCAACTACAGACTTCGTAAACTTATCCATCTCTGTCACGCCAGTAGAAACTGCCGATTGCATCTCCTTAATCATCTGCTCAATTTCTAGAGTGGCAACAGCAGTCCGATCGGCTAACCGTCGAATTTCCCGCGCCACAACCGCAAAGCCCGCGCCGTATTCTCCGGCTCTCTCGGCTTCCAATGCTGCATTGAGCGAAAGCAAGTTGGTTTGATCTGCCACAACCGTGATGGTTGTAACCACTCTGCTGATATTATTGGCTCGTTTGTCCATGATTTCGAGCTTGGAGGAAATTACCTCAGTAGCTTCTAGCAACTGGCGCATCACAGAATCGATGTGGTTCAGATTGTCTTTACTCTTGCCTGCTGCCACTGTTGTCTGTTCAGCCATTGCCGCCACCTGCTCCATTGTTTTTACCAATTGCCTGGATGTCGCGGCAATTTCATGAGCCGTTGCACTCACTTCATTCGTTGAAGCAACCTGTTCTGTAACCGTTGCTTCCAGGTTTCTTCCAGAGGCCGTAATTTGGTCGGCAGAACTGCTGATTTGATTGCCTGACTTTTGAATGCGGTTGACTAGCGCATTCAGGTCTTTATTCATCGTGTAAAAGGCATTCTGCAATTGACCGACTTCATCTTGCTGGTCAGCAAGTGAAATTTGGCTGGTTAAGTCTCCTGCAGAAATCTTTTGGGCAATGTCAACTACCCCTGCAATTTTCGCTCCTAGAGGTTTGGCGATCGTGTTGCTAAAGAAAATTCCAAATAACAGCGCAGTTCCCGGACCAATCAGAATTGCCACAAATGCCCAAAATCCGACTTGAGAAACATCTTTCGCCGATACACGTTCTGTTTCCGCTGTCGAATCCTGATTCATTTTCAACACCTCCAAAAGTTTATTGGTGGCGTCTGTGAAGGGTTGACGGTTTACCTGAACTTGCTTCTCAAGCTCTTTGTAGCGAGCGATCGCCAAACCAGCATTTCCCGCTGAACTTTCAAATAGATTGAAAACTCCCAGTCTCTCGAACTGGAGATTACGCCTCAAAAATTCCTCATGGGCTTTCTTCCACGCATCCCACGTATTCAAAAAGCCTTTATATACCTTCTGTTCAGCGTCAGACTTAGGAGCCGCTTCGTACTGCTGAAACCCTTCCTGAATTTGCTTCCAGGCGTTATCCATGCGATCGATCTCTGCCTGCCGCGCATCTTTGTTTAGATTGATATTCAGCAAGCCGCGTTCTGATGATTCGATCTGGGTTTTTCCTTCGTTAATTTTCCACAAGCCGGAGATGCTGGGCACACTATTGCTGGCTAGGGAGTCGATGTGCTTACTCAAGCGAGAACTGCCGCTCAGACCTACCAGTGCCACAATCAGCACCAAAAGCCCCATGAACATGAACGCGAAGATGAGACGTGCCTGCATGGATAGATTTTTTAACATATCACGTTTCCCCTTCTAAGCTTCTGTTTTGAGACGGTGCTGCAAGCGCTGAATTCGCTGCTGAATGATTTTTGCCCCTACTGCATCGCCTTGATTTTCCTTCAATAAGGCGAGGTGAACTAACGCTTCATAAGAGGTTGGCTCCAAGTATATAGCACGTTGAAAACATCGCTCTGCTTGGGCATTCTGCTGGTGGGCCTGATACAGTTCTCCCAAGAGAGTGTAGGCAACCGCACTCGTTGGATGATGAACAAGATACGAGTTACAAAGGGTGATTGCTTCTGCCGATCGCCCGTCATCCGCTAACTTTTTCACTCTTTGTAAATCAGGAGACGATGTGGGTTGAGGGCTTAAATCCTTTGAACTCGCAGATGGATCGGATTCTTTGATTTGCTCAGTGTCTGGCGCAGAGTAATTTTTCACTCCTAAAGATTGCGATTCAATGGTTTGAGGAGTTATTAGTTGAGATGGCACCTGTCTGAGTTGAGTAATATTGAGGGGTGCCAGTTGTAGAAGCGATGGTTTCGACTTTCGATAAGCAAATGTGAAAGGCTGACGGACAGAGGCGTACTCGTCTGCGACAATTTTTCCAGTGTCAGAGGCTCCAACAAACAGTAACCCTCCTGGTATGAGTAGGCGATCGATCGCTGCTAATACCTGTGAGCACGTTTCTGATTGCAGGTATATCAACAAGTTGCGACAGAAGATGATGTCGTATTTCTTTTGAATCAGCGTAAGGGAGGTCATTACATTCCCCTGCTGAAAATTGACGAGGCCCCTAACGGGCTGGCATAGTTCGTAACCCTCTGCCGTTTGCTGAAAGTAGCGCTCTCGCCCTGTCCAAGCATCGCCGCGAAAGGAGTTTTTGGTGTAGACTCCGCGCTTTGCCTTAGCCAGGGATCTATGACTAATGTCAATCGCATCGATCGCGAACTGTTTCGGATCTAGACCCGCTTCTAGTAGGGCGATCGCCATTGAGTAAGGTTCTTCGCCCGTAGAGGATGGAACACTCAGCAGTTGTAGCGTCTTGCGGTTTGGCGACCGCAGCCATTCCGAGGTGACGTAGGTTTTTAGGTAATCAAACGGTTTGCCATCCCGGAAAAACCAGGTCTCTGGTACGATGAGTAATTCGATCAGCTCCTGTAATTCTGAAGCGGAGGTTTGTAACCGTGCCCAATAGCTCTTGAGGTCAGGCAATTTACAGCCGGCTCGACGATTCTCCGCTGCTCTGGCAATCCGGTTGGAGCCAATTGTATCGGGGTCTAAGCCTATAGTTTTGCTCAGTAATGTCGCGATCGCAGATAGTACCATCTGTAAGCCTAAGCGGTTTTGAATCGAGAAATTTCTAATCGTAATCCATTTGCTGCCTCATCAAGCTGCACTACAGCACTGTTCGTTTCCCGTAAAGCGTCCACCGTCTGGTGAGATGCTTGACTCAGGTGCCCCATTGCTTCACTAATCTGTTGTGCACCCATCGATTGCTCCTCAATGCTCTGGCTCACCTGCTCAAAGCGTGGGGTCAATCCTTGCACCTGCTGAATTACCTGAGCAACCTGATCGCTAATCTTGCTGACATCGGCAACGCTATCAACAACAGATTTATTAAACTTATCCATTTCCATTACGCCAGTAGAAACTGCCGACTGCATCTCCTTAATCATCTGGGCAATTTCCAGAGTGGCGACGGCAGTTTGGTCAGCCAATCGGCGGATCTCGCGGGCGACAACCGCAAACCCCGCACCGTATTCTCCAGCTTTTTCTGCCTCGATCGCGGCATTTAAGGACAGCAGGTTAGTCTGATCGGCAACCTTGTTAATGGTCGTCACAACACAGTTAATGTTATTTGCCTTTTCATTCATGACGCCAAGTTTAGTGGCAATGGAAGTAGTCGCATTTGAAAGTTGGCGCATTACCGTTTCCATCCGGTTTAAGTCATTTTGACTCGCACCTGCAGCAATTGCTGTAGACTGTGCCATCAGCGCCACCTGCTCCATCACCTTGACTAGCTCTCTAGAAGTGGCGGCAATCTCCTGCGAGGTTGCACTCACTTCATTAGTTGAGGCAAGCTGTTCTGCAACAGTGGCTTCTAACTCTTTACCGGCTGCTGCAATCTGAGTTGCGGAAGTGCTAATTTGCACTCCAGATTTTTGCATTTGGAGAATCAGCGAATTGAGCTTTTTGGACATATAGTGAAATGCTGTCATCAACTTGCCAACTTCGCTACCATCGTTGTTTAGCTCAATTGTTTCCTGTAAATTTCCATCAGCAATCTTCTCTGCTGCTTCCACTACCCTTGGAAGCTCTCGTCGGATTGGGACAGCAAGCGCAGCAACCCACAAGCCCATCGCTAGCGTTACCGCCATCGTCAACAGCGTTCCCAGAACGATCAGTAAAGACTGAGACTGCCTAGAGTTCCTGGCTTCGATCAAAATCTCATCCTGTCGGGCTTCAAGAATTTTATTGGCTCCGGTTCGGGATGCTTCAAGTTTGGCAACCCGGGGAATTGAAATTGCTTGTTTCGCCTCCTCCAGCTTATTAGCATCGACTAGCGGGTAAACAGTCGCTGCAATGCGATCGTACTCATCACCAAGCTGGATCAATTGGTTAATTTGTTCTTGAGCTTGTGAAAGGCCCACCCTTGCCAAATTCTGCTTATATTGAAGCATGTCTTCTCGGGCTTTATCATAAGTCCCTCGGTAATACTGATCCTTAGGATAGAGAGCGTATCCTCGGATACTGGCAATGATCCTAGCGACAGCATAAGCATACTCATCAGTATTTCTGATGGTATCAGCGGTTTGCTTTGACTCTTCTTGCAATTTAACTAAACCGGTAATGCCTGAAAACAGCACAGAGCCGAGCAGGATCAGGAACAGGATAGGAACCGAGAAGCCAAGTACAATGCGGGGAGTGATTCTGTTGAACATCTAAGTTGAGGGTTGAGAAATTAATACTGGTACGGTGAACGAATTGGAGCTGATTCGATTAAAGGCTTATTCTTCCTAATTCCAACATATTTTTATCAGCACTGCTTTTCATTAAGTTTCTTCACCCATCAGCAAATAAGTATGTCGGTCATCGCTGAAAAGTCGCTCAAGCTGGACACATTGAATAATCCTTTTTTCATCGACAATCGTGCCGCTTAAGTAGGGTGCTTCCTCAACCCGAATGCTGGAATCCCTAATATCTTTGCTTGATATACTTAGTGTCTCGGTCACTCGCTCTGCCATCAGTCCTAAGTATTGTACCGATTCGTTCTGGCGGGGATATTTGACGATCATGATGCGGGTACTAAGGTGCGATTTACAGGGGGTTCCTTGGATCAAATGACACAAATCAATCACTGGCAAGACTACTCCCCGGTAGTTAAACAAACCGGCGACGTATTCTGGTACGTGCTGTACCTTTCTGAGATTGACTCGTGGAATCACCTCAACAATGTACGAACTGTCGATCGCGTAGAGGTCATTCCCAGCGTAGAAAAGTAGAATTAGCACTTATAACGATCGGTTTTTATTAGGGATGAATATTTTTTTTTAGACGATAAACTTGTTGTTCAAGGTTAGCACATGAGTGCGAAATGAGCAAAAAATAAATTATTTTGTAATCTTTTATGCACTGGCGTGTTGATCTAACCTACGATCGCCGCATGAGAAATGACAACAATATTAACCACAACGAATGAGCCAGCCAGGATGGGAACAGCAATGCGGCGCCTTAAAGACCGTGACAAATGCGACTGGTCTGATTCACTTAAAAATCGAGTGTAGACCAGCACAATTGCTGTTATGAAGATGTAAATGATGGCGATGATGTGGATAAAATCAATCAGGGTGACAGAATTACTACTACCCAAATCTGAGGTCGCTGCTTGCAGATTCACTATAACTGCAAACAAATTACCCACAAGGATGCCCATTAATTCTTCATCCAGCAACAATGCCATTATTGAGAGTGCAACAGCAGCATAAACTCCCATCACAAGTTTAAAGAAGCTAACTTTACTCTCGCGGTTGATTGTAATTGAAATAATTAAGCGCGATCGGGAATTTAGTTCTCTTTTTATTCCCGGACTACCAAAGCTTGTTCTATAAGGAAAATTCTCTTGATAAATTCTAAAATGTCTAATTTCCCAACCTTCCAAATCTAGGTCTTTCGGATAACCTGTGTTCGCAAAATCTGGGGCGTGAACGAAGATGGAAGCATCTAACAGTGTTTCCTCAAGGGGAATTTGCAATACATGGCGATCGAATGGATAATTTTTTGTGTCCCAGTTGTGATATAAAGTTGCGCTAATCTCCTCTTCAGACCAGAATACGTTTTTACTTGCCTTAAATGTATCTGACAAATTTTCGCTTCGGGAAAAAGTGGTGTAATTCTTGCTAACTTCCTTGCTATTGACAACCTTCAGGCTTTCCAAAGGTTTTGGAGTCTCAAAAGGACAAACGCTCCAGACCCAGAAGTTTGCAGAAAACGACTTCTCTGCTGGATGAAAATCTCGCAAGGATGTCAAGTAAACTCCAATTTGACAAGTTTTTGGAGATGTAACAGCTTCCGCCTGAACTGGTAATGTTTGAGACAGCCAGCAGCTAAAAACGGCGAGCAGCAAGCAACCAATTAGGGGTAGTCCCTTGACAACTTCTCTAACGGCAGGATGATGCAGTTTAGAAATATATCCCCTCACTCATCAACTCCTTTGCTAAGCAACCCCTGATTTTACCACCTAAGGATGCTTGCAGAAAATTCATTAATTGTCTGTGGAGCTACGATCGCCACATAGGAGATGACGATCGCCTTCTGAACGATAAACGAAATTGTCAACACCCGAAATAAAAGGCGAGGGTGTAGCCACATTGCCTGCTTTGCTTGCCCTGCTTCTGCTGTTAATCGGAAAAAGACGGTGGCAATAGCGCCTGCAAAGATATAGACTGCGGGTGGATTCGATCGACCAGGGTCAGGCTCTCCGTGCGCCCCATAACCGACTCAGAACCCTGCATATTGACCAATGCCGAAAACAAACAAGCCGCCAGTAACCTCGTCCGGGCGCTAACCAAACTAGGCTGTCGAGTTTCACAGAAGAAAGATAGCACCGCCGATCGCGAAAGCGACTTACTGGTCGTTACACCCCGGTAGTCAGCTTAAAGAAGCTCGCATATTTGACCCGCTGGATTGGGATCAAAACAGTCAAGCGAGGGTAGACCCTGGGCCTCGGGGGGCAAAAAAGCGCTCCTTTGCTGCTGCCAGTAAGTCTTCTAGGGCTTTGCAGCTCGAATTGAGAAAAAACAATAATTTTGTATCTGCCTTTAGATACATTTTTGATCTTTCTTTAGGTATACTTTGTTAAAAGGAGTTGCGGTAGAGCCTGCGTCAGCTAAGCTATGGTAGAGGCTGGTAGCGGCTACTGTTTTTACTCTGAGTAGTGCTTTAAAAATATAAAATCCAGTGCCCAGCATGAATCATTTAGAACTCGAACAAGAAATTGGGAAAATGGCTATAGCGATGATGAGTCGCAATAGCTTAATTGGTAAAGACTTGATTGCGGATCTCAGAGGGCGGCTGTCTGTTGACAGTTTAGCTGCTTTGATGATTGTCAGTATGGAACGTTTGATCTGGTCTGACTGCGAGTCCGTGATCTGGAGTTTGAGCTATTTGATTCCTGCTGACGTGATGGAAGAAATTCGCCGGATTACTGCGGTGATTGTTTGCCAGCGGTTGATGGGCAAGGGTTTTGTGCTGGGTAAGGATTTTAGTATTGATGCTGCAGGCAGCCTGCTGTTGAGTGAGAATGCTAAAACAGCGGTTGTGGTTGCTTGAATTGGGCAAGCAGAAGTTGGAGCGATCGCACTATGAGATTTGCAGTTGGACTTTGGGCGCCCTAGCACTCTTTGTGTAACTGCAAACCTAATTCGGGATGCGGTATATAGTTGGGTGATTCACGCCCAGAAGAGATTCCTAGCAGCTCCTAATAGCGATGAGTGCGGTTATATAAAAACTATTTTCCCATAGTAAAATAGTTGGTTTCGCTAGACAATGGTTGAGTTTGTTAATTGCCGTTTGTACGGACGATCGCCCTGTATCAAATTTTTCAGAGTTTTAGTGGAATTACAGTTTTACTCGGGCTATAATTTCAGGTAGAATCATCCCTAAGATAGATACAAAATATTATGAACTTAATTCAAAACCTGGAAGCAGCTTGGTATTACCACTTGGGTTCGCGCCACCTCGAAGCTAACGACGATCATGCTGCTCTGGCGAACTTTAACAAAGCAGTGAATTTACAACCCGATCATTATAAGGCTTGGTTCGGGCGAGGCATGGCTTTGGGGAACTTAGAACGGCACTTAGAGGCGTTGAAGAGTTTCGATCAGGCCTTGGCGGTGCAGCCGAATGCGAGCTTTGGCTGGCACAACCGGGCTATTGCTTTAGGAAAGTTGGGTCAGCGCTTGGAAGCTCTCAACAGTTTTGACAGGGCTTTGGAGTTCAACCCCTGCGCGGCGAGTATTTGGCACAACCGGGGACTGACGCTGGTCGATATGGGGCTTTACGATAAGGCGATTCAGAGTTTCGATCGCTCTTTAAATTTGCACCCGGAGGCTGCTTGGGCGTGGTACAACCGAGGTAATGCTCTGTTGGAACTCAAGCTTTACTATCTGGCACTCAACAGTTTTGACAGGGCGATCGAGTTTAACCCAGACGACTCGAAGGCTTGGTACAACCGCGGTATAGCTGCCAACTCAATGGGACTTTACAAACAAGCAGTGGCTAGTTTTAGTCGATCGCTCGCTCTGAAACCGGGCAGAGCCGAAGCTGTGGGCGAACGCAGAGTTGCTTTGGGTAAATTAGTAGGTTTAAATGAGACAAATGCCAAGTTCACTCCCACATCTGAGTGTCCTTTGGAAGATTATTTGATTTGGTACAACCGGGGTGTGGAATTGGCGCGAAAAGGCTGCTACTCCGAGGCGATTGCTTGCTACGAAATTGTCTTAGAAATAAATTCTGATTTTGCTAATGCTTTTTACAATAAAGCTTGCTGTTATGCGCTACTAGGATTTGCTGATTTGGCCCTTGACAATTTGCAGCGGGCTGTGGAATTGATCCCTACTTTATACCGAGAACTAGCTTTAGCTGACCCGGATTTAAGCTGCATTTGGCAACAAGAACGTTTTGAAGCGCTGATCCAAGATTGATTTTAAACAAAAAACAGCTCGCCCGATCGGGCGAGCTGTTGTAATTGGGCAGCGCAAATTCGATCGCGCGACAGTATTTTTGCCATCTTTAGCTATCGCACAGAAACTCTGATCGAGGGCTTGATCGGCCTGTTGGCAACTACGATCACCCGGTAGATTCCAGACTCGGGGAGTTGAGCAAAAGTTTGACCTGCGCCTTGATCCAGGAGTTCTCCCGACGGAGATTCGATCGCCAGATCTAGATTTTTGTTGCTAGCAGTTACCCTGATTGTCTGTCCCTGTTTGCCTGGAACCGTGAGGGGCTGGATTTGGTAGCCGGACATTTTGAGTTTGACTGTGGCTTCTTTTTCTCTGAATGCTATAGGAATTGCGCGATCGGGCCTATAAGTCCACTTGGCGTTAAAATCGCGTCCGAGTACGAAGCTGCTGGTTTCACCTTTGGGCGTAACTCGCACGCGGTAGATGCCGGACTCTGGCAACTGGCCGATCCACTGATTGTCTGTTTTTTCAATAACCCCCATATTTTCACCATTGGGACTGTACAGTTCGGCTGTCAGTTGTCCCGCCCACAGGGAGAGAGTGAGTTCCCGCCCTTTGACGCCTTCAAAAATATAGGTGGTGGGTTGATTAATGGTTTCTCGAATTTCCGAGCTTGACATTCGCTCAATGGGTTCGAGGTTGGGAACCGATCCAGAGGTAGCAGGTTTGTTAAAGGTTTCTGTAATTTCCTCGGCAGCCATCCGCTCGCTCGGTGCAATTTTTGGCGCTACAGGGCTGGCAAATACGGATTTTACCGTCATCATGAGTAGCATTCCAGTCAGTAAAATTAATTTTTTCATGTCGCACTTCCGATTGGTAATGAGTTGTATATGGTTACTTGTGTTTGCCTGTTTTCACCGGATCTCATCTGGCGATCGGCTACAGCAGTATGGAGCATACACCTAAATATCCCCTACTTGCACAAAAGCTGCTGGTAGCCAATTGGCAGTGCCAGAGCTAAGTAGTAGCCTCGGTTTGTCGGGACATTTCAATGATACTCCTTAGGCATAATATCATCCGAGAAGATTACTAATTTGCTCGAGGAAAATTCAAGCTTTCTCCGAGGATATTGCTAAAAAAATGCCTGCACCCAAAAAACGCGGTGTCAAGGCTCTGGGAGGGGCGTTGCTACTAGAAAACGGCTAGCACCCGCACGGGGTGACGACCCCTACTTTTACTTAGTTTTGGACGATCGCCTAATTATGTAGGGCGATACACACCGCACCTTACCATATTCCTAGCGTGTCAAACCACTTTTTGCGTGAGTTTTGATCTTGTAGGGTTTGTCGGGGCGGATGCGAGTTAGTATCTCTGATACAAACGAGTTTACCACTGCCAAACCCCCGACCACACGAGGTTGATTTGTACTACGAACCTGACAGAATTTTCAGGTAAGCTTGTACTGTGTTGAACAAGCCCATTTCTAGCGCTTCCGAAATTAAAGCATGACCGATAGATACTTCTAGTATATCAGGAATCGAGCAAAATTTAGCTAGGTTTTGCAAATTTAGATCGTGTCCGGCATTGACTCCCAAACCTACTGATTGAGCCGCTTTAGCTGCCAACACATATTGTTGAAAAATAAATTCTACTTTGCCTTCGCGAAAAGCAGTTGCGTAGGCTTCCGTGTACAGCTCCACTCTGTCTGCTCCAACTTCTTTTGCTAGCGGCATGAGAGCTGCATCTGCGTCCATAAACAAACTGACTCTGATGCCGTTGTCTTTTAATTTTTGAATGATTGGTAAGAGCCGATCGCGATTTTTGGGAATATTCCAACCGCTATCCGATGTTAGTACATTAGGAGCGTCCGGCACCAAGGTACACTGAGCCGGTTTTACGTCGCAAACTATATCCATAAATGGCGGCTGAAACGGATTTCCTTCGATGTTGAACTCGACGGTTAGCATTTTGGCTAATTCGTAAACATCGGTAGCTTTGATGTGCCTTTCGTCGGGGCGGGGATGGACTGTAACGCCGTGGGCTCCGGCGGCTATTACTGTTTTTGCGGCTTCCGTAACGCTGGGGATACCGATGGTTCGAGAGTTTCTCAGGAGGGCGATTCTGTTGATGTTAACGCTGAGTTTAGTCATGGGATGTTAATCTTTAAGGTTGATGCTACTATATTAATCGCTTTCGGTACGAAACATTGAGCCTATTGCAGTAGTGTTAGGGCATTCTCAGAGTAAAATTTAGCTTCTGCAAGCGGTAAACTTTCTGCAAAAAAAGCCTCAGCTATTTGCTGTTTTGCCGCCAAATCTTCAAGGTTGGCAATGCAGAAAAGCGGTGCGACGCGCTCGACTATTGCGGGCGGAAAGTCTCGGCTAAAATATTTGAGTTCAAAGTCGTATCTGTGGGGACGGTAAATCATTCCCAGCAGTTCGACTAAGGGTAGAAGCGTCCAATCGTGATAGTTGCCGATCGCATCTACTAAATGTCTGCGATAAATCTCTTTTTTTACCAGAGGTTGCAGCAAATCAAAACGGATTTTAATTTCGTTGAATCTGGCTAGCATTTGGGAAAAATGCTTGTTTGTATCCAGATGAGGCGGTACAATTAGATTAGCTTTGTCAAAGGCGATCGGTACATTCCCGTGCCGTTCTATTTCTAAAAATTCGTTATTGCTGCTGCGCCGGAAAACGGCAAAATCAATTAGCAAAAACGGCGGGGTTTCTTTGAGCCGCCAGAAGCACTGCGACTGACCGTGCCAAGCGGGTTCTGGAACTCGATATTTGAGTTCGATTTCGCCAATTTCGGCGAGGGCTTTTTCAACAATATCAAAGGTTTGTTGCACGCAGTTATCTTCAACCACAACGGCAATATCGAGGTCTGACCACTCGTCGGTGTATCCGTGGGCTGCTGAACCTCCTTGCCACAAACCGAGAACAAAATCTAAAGGTTGTAAGGTTGAAACAATCTTTTCGAGAATGATTTTTCTCATGGAATCAAGCTATACTGTTTGTTTTGAGTGTAGCGCCACTTCTCTAAAAGCCGTTTAAAGCAAAGCGCAATTGCAGAACAATTTAAAAATCATAATTCAGGAGTCATATTAAGCAAGAATAATTCAGGAATTATAATTACTACTGAATTTTTTCTTTTCCTTCAGAATTCAGCATGAATTCTGACTCCTGACCCCTGAATTCTTTATTAATAAAATCCGCAGCACAAGCGGCGAGCAGCAATAACTGCTATTCGTTGTGTCCCTCAAATAGGACTGATACATAGAATTTAGTGTTTGTTTTCTAGTTTAGCAATTTTGCAGCGGTCATCTCGAATTTATTGATAATTGTTTGAGCTGTGGGTATCAATAACAGCTTGCATCTGGCTCGAACTAAAATCATTCCTGAAGCACTTGTTCCAGTTGGGACGATCGGCTAAATGGTGCCCGATCGCAATCCCGACAACTGCTTTGCCCAAGCACAAGAGCGTGCAACTTTAACCCCAAAAATGGTGTTGAGCTTAAAGAAGATTCCGGTTGCGGATGCTCTCGATCGCGTTGCGAGCCACATTACCTATGTTTGTGTCTGGATCGTTTAGTACAGAAGTGAGCGGTGCGATCGCCCGTGCATCCCCAAACTTGTTCAAAGCTTCAACAGCATTCCGCCGCACGTTTTTATTCTGATCCTTGAGGGCCTCAAACAGGGGCAGCAAGGCAAGCTCGCCCAGCTTGACCAAAGACTCAAGGGCAGCATCATTGTTGTAATCTCTATCCTGGAAGGTTTCGATTAGCGGCCCGACAGCCCGTGCATCCCCAAGATTGCCCAAAGCCTTAGCAGCACTTTCGTCTATTCGCCAACCTTCTTTATCTTTAAGCAGCGGAATGAGCGGCTCGACTGCACTGAGATCGCCGAGATTACCTAAAGCCTCCACGGCGTAAAAACGTACCAGGGAACTACTATCAGAGAGGGCATCAAGCAACGGTAAAAGCGATCGGCGATCGCCAAGTTTTCCCAAAGCTTGAGCCGCCGCCCTTCGCACCCCTTCATCCTCATCTTTAAGCCTTTCAATCAGCGGTTCCACCGCCCGTAAATCACCCAACTCCTCTAGAGCCTCTGCGGCTGCTCCACGGGTAATGTGCCAAGGCTGTTTCAGAGCTTCGATCAGTGGCTCTACGGCTCGCACGTCCCCAATTTTTGCCAAAGCCCTAACTGCCTGCTGAGGCTCGTGAAAAGACCCCTCCTTAAGCAATTGGATCAGCGGTTCGACGGCACGGGCATCACCTAACTCACCCAAAGCATAAGTAACAGCATCGTAGACCTGCATATCTAAATCCCCAAGAGCATTGATAAACGGTACAACTATCCGCTCATCGCCCATACGGCTTAAAGCCGTGGCAACCTCGGAACGCGCGCCGCAGTCTTGCTCATTTTTAAAAGCGTCGATTAGTGGTTCGATCGCCCGCTTGTCACCAATCCGATCTAAAGACATCGCAGCAAACCGACGCACAGACAAGTCAGAGTCATTTAGCAGTGCCGATATCAGCGGTTCAACTGCCCGCGCGTCCCCCACCTCACCCAACATAGAGGCAGTTTCCTGACGCACTTTGCAATCACTATCTTTAAGCAACTCGATTATCGGTTCAACATCTTGGTTGCCCTCAAACTTGCCCAAAGCAGAGACAGCTTGCTCGCGTACCTGGCTATTTTCATCTTTGAGCATATCGGTGAGCGGTTTAATAGCCCGATCGTCCCGCAGCCGACCTAACGCTCTGATGACAGCTTCGCGCACTTGCCAATTAGAATCTCCAAGCTGATGGATCAGAGGTTCAACCGCTTTTTTGTTGTCAATCCAGCGCAAAGACTCGATCGCACTCAAACGCACTTTGTCATCTCCGTCATCGAGCGCTTCAATCAGCGCTGGAACTGCGCGTTCATCCCCAATGTTGCCCAAAGCCTCAGCCGCACTTTGTCGCACAAAACTATCTTCATCCTTAAGTGCATTAATCAATCGCAATTGCGACAGTTCGCCCAAGTTGCCCAGTGCATTAGCAGCATCCGGGCGTAGAGGATGATTTGGCTGTCTGAGGATGTTGAACAGTAACCCAACGGCGCTGCAGGCACTTAGCTTATTCAAAGCCTCTACAACAGCCAGACGCGTCTCGTTAACCTTCAGCCCCGCAAAGATTGGCACGTAGCCACCATTTTCCCTTGCGTCGTTACCGATGTCAAAGCCGCACCTAAATTCATTTGAATAGTTGAGTGATTTTATTAGTGGAGCAATAGCTCGCTTATCGCCCATTTTGCCCAAAAATCCGGCTATATTTAGGAGCATTTCTTCGCGCCTATAATCCCAGAAGTTTTCCCAGCCCTTAAGCATCTCAATAAACGCTTCAACTATGCGCGGGTCCCTAAAATTGCTCAATCCTTTAATCGCCCCCAGGCATACATTCTCTTGAGAGTCTTTAAGCGCCTCAATGAGCGGCCCAATGGCTCGCACATCACCTAATTGACCCAGGGCTACGGCGGCTTTGGCACGCGGCCAGTTGTACTGATTTCCGGCACGCCCCGATTCATCCTCATCTTTAAGCACTTGGATTAGCGGTTGAACCGCTTGCTTATCGCCACGTTTGCCTAAAGCTTCAGCAGCTCTCTGGCGCACTTGCCAATCTGAGTCCTTGAGAGCATTAATCAGAGATTCAACCGATTTCATAGGTTTTTACTCAGTTATAATCTGGATATTTTAAATATTGTGCCTGATGAGATTTACTAAACTTAACTACTGCCGATCTTTATTAAGCAGTTGTCTCAACTATTATATAGTAACCAACGAGTCCCAAGCAGCGCCCTGAGAATTTTGAGCTGCAAGGGTTTGACAGATCCAGAATTATTTAGGTTAAGGCGATCGCCCGCGATTGAAAATCAGTCTTAAATTGTCAAAATCAGAAACTTGCCCGCTGTCCGGTAATATGAGAAAGGATTAATTTTTAACAGCGCGGCATGGCTACTATTTGGGAACTCGACTTTTACAGCCGTCCAATCCTAGACGAGCGAGAGAAAAAAAAATGGGAAGTGTTGATCTGCGAAAGCCCGCTGAATGTAAGCGACAAGGCCGAATCTCTGTTTCGCTACTCGCAATTCTGCTCGAGTTCTACCGTGAATTCTCTGTGGCTGGCGGGTGCAATTAAAGAGGCGATCGCCGCAGCACCGAAACGACCCGAAAAAATCCGCTTTTTCCGCCGTCAAATGGGGAACATGATTACTAAAGCCTGCGAGGACTTGGACATTCCCGCCGCCTGCAGCCGCCGCACCCTCGCCCTCAGCCTGTGGCTGGAAGAACGGATGCAAGACGTTTATCCCGCCGAACCCGGCTATCAACCGGTTGTGAACCCGAGCGTTCAATTTATACCCGAAACGCCAGTTGCGCTGCCGGATGCTTTAATCGGCGAAAAATGGACGTTTGTGAGTTTGCCGATCGCCGCTTTTGACGAAATGTCCGAGTGGGATATCGGATTTGGCGAAGCTTTCGGGCTGCCGATGACACGCCTCGACCCGGAAACGCCAATTCCGGGACTGATTATCTACTCGTCGAGAGCAACCGCCCTGGCAGGTTGGATGTCGGGTTTGGAGTTGGCTTTTCTCAAATTTGACAGCGGCCCGCCCGCTAGGCTGGTATTAGATACGGGAGCTAACGATCGCTGGATTTTAGCTAATCTCAGAGACGCAGCAACTGAGAAAGAAGCGAAAGCATTTGAAGCCGCGAAAAACCAAGCAAAAAAAGTACATTTCTTAGGAATTCAGTCAAATCCCGAATCGGAATCTTTCGCAGGATTTTGGCTGCTGCACGAACTAACTATTTAGTCGCTCGCTTGGCAATAGCTGATATCTGGCAGCATTCTCAATTAGATTTAACCAACCAGTTTTTTTTGACAAAAAATCTCGGCTTTGAGATTTGACCTGCAGCAATAAAGCTGGTTTCTGACCCCGCCCAAAAAGGGTTCCAAGCCCCAGATTCCTGTCGTGGAGAGATCGCAATTTTAGATTCTAGTTCGAGTTCCAAGATTCATCTGTGGAGTAAATCTAAAATCTAAAATCTAAAATCTAAAATCGACGCTAAGGGCTTGGACAAGATGCAAATAATAACAACTGCCTAGCATCTTGTTATCCCCAATTATACCAGTTTCCCCAAAGAATCTAAATGTAGGCTCGTGCTCCCAACCCATATCCCGTAAGTCATTGCCAATTCTTTAATCGAAAATCGAAAATCGAAAATCGAAAATCGAATCGCCCATTACCAACCACCGACAACAATGACCAATCACCAATCAGCAGAACAACTGCTAGAATTAGCCACCAAAGCAGGGGCCGAAGCTGCTGAGGTATTGGAATCGCAATCGCTCTCGCGGCCGGTCTTTTTTGAAGCAAACCGCCTCAAACAGCTAGAAACCGCCCAAGCAGAAGGCATTGCCCTACGGCTGTGGCGGGACGGGCGGCCAGGTTTGGCGGTGGCCTACGGACCAGTGGAACCGCAAATTTTGGTGGATAGGGCGATCGCGCTTTCGCAACTCAACGAACCGGAAACCATCGAACTCGGCACCGGCGAGAAAGTTGTTTATCCCGATCGCGGAGTGTCGGTGTCGGCCCAACAGCTAGTAAACTGGGGAAAAGAGGCGATCGCGATCGTCCGCGAAGGCTATCCCGAAAGCCTCTGCACCGCCGAACTCGACTGCGAAATCGAAAGCACCCGCTTGCTGAACACCAGAGGCTTGGATTCCAGTCACACCGACACCACCCTCAGCGGTTACTTGTCAGCAGAATTAGTGCGGGGAGAAGATTTCCTTAACATTTGGGAAGGCGAAACCGAACGCGGCAGCCTCGACTTAAACACCAGCGCCAGGCGAGTTTTGCAACGTTTGGAATGGGCGAAAGACAATGTAGCCCCCGCCACGGGCCGCGTGCCGGTGCTGTTTACAGCCAAAGCAGCCGATTTACTGTGGGGGACTGTCTGTGCGGCGTTGAACGGCAAACAGGTACTCGAAGGCGCTTCGCCTTGGAACGATCGTTTGGGATCTCAAGTGACATCGCCGCTTGTCACCCTCTCGCAGCAGCCGGATATCGGGCCCTATAGCTGTCCGTTTGACGACGAAGGCACTCCCACTCGGGCGATCGTCTTTATCAACAAAGGAGTGTTGCAGCTATTTTATACCGATCGCACCACCGGTCGAGCCTTGGGTAGCGGCACCACCGGCAACGGATTTCGCCCGGGTTTGGGCAGCTATCCGACGCCGAGTTTGTTCAATGTTTTGATTAAACCAGGTTCGCTTTCGCTAATCGATTTAATCGCTCAATTAGACGACGGAATTGTAGTCGATCAAATGCTGGGTGGCAGTGCCGGAATTTCCGGCGATTTTTCGATTAACGTCGATCTCGGCTACCGAGTCAAAAAAGGTCAAATAGTCGGCAGAATCAAAGACACAATGGTAGCTGGCAACGTTTACAGCGTCCTCAAACAATTAGTAGAATTGGGAGGAGACTCCGAGTGGAACGGTTCTTGCCAGACACCATCTGTAATTGTGGAGGGATTGTCCGTCATCGGCAAAAACTAATGGATAATTGGTAATTGGGAATCGGGAATCGGTAATTAGTAATAAACTTTTGAGTTGGAAATTGGTAATTTTAAGTTAAAGAGTTTTCCCTGCCCAACTCAACATTTAAAACTTAAACTTACTAGCCAATTCCCGATTCCCCACTATCAATTATCCAGCCCAACTGCCGGGTATTCTCTTAGAGTCTACACCTCTATTCATCGATCAAATTTGAGCCATTACGCACCCTACACATAAATCCAACATCTCAAATCTCAAATAATTATGCGTATTTGTTTTATTGGCGATTCTTTCGTAAACGGTACGGGCGATCCAACATATCTTGGTTGGACAGGACGAATTTGCGCGGCCGCTTGCGGCGGGCAAAGACAGGATATTACCCATTATAATTTAGGAGTGCGGGGAGAAACCAGTGCCGATATAGAAACTCGGTGGTTCAGCGAAATTTCTGGCCGCTTGCCTCACTACGGCGACGGCAGAATAGTATTTTCCTTTGGCGTCAACGACACTTACCTAGAAAATGGAAAAACTCGCGTCGAACTTGAAAAATCAATTGAAAACCTCCGCTATATTCTCAAGTCTGCCAAAGAATTATTTCCCGTTTTAATGGTAGGCCCACCGCCCATTAATGATGCAGCTCGCACAATCAGAATTGCCAATTTATCCGAACATTTTTCGGAAGTTTGCACCGAGTTAAACGTGCCTTATTTAGATATTTGCACTCCTCTGCAAAAATCAGAATTTTGGTCGAAAGAGGTTACCGAAAATGACGGTTCCCATCCCCGTGCCGCCGGTTATACTGAATTGGCTAAAATAGTTCACAGTTGGGACGGCTGGAAAGCTTGGTTTAAAAATATCAATAGATCTGATAAAAAGACTGTTACCCTGTTCCGAGCCGTCGGCAAAAAAGAAATGGAATTAATTAAAGAAAGCGATTTCATGGCATTTCCGCCCCGGCTGCCTTTTCAGCCTATGTTTTATCCCGTACTCTACAAAGCATACGCCATAAAAATTGCGCGGGATTGGAATACAAAAGATGCAGCATCGGGATATTTTGGCTATGTAACGCAATTTCAAGTTTTGGCTGAATTCTTAAAAAAATATTCCGTCCAAACCGTCGGCAGTTCCATTCACAAAGAATATTGGATTCCGGCAGAAGACTTGGCAGAATTTAATCGCAATATTATCGGAAAGATTGAAATATTTGCTGAATATCAACCGTAGAACAAGAGCAATCACAGATGTTAGATTTTAATCAATTTGAAGTTGTAAGTTTTGACTGCTGCGGCACTCTCATAGATTGGGAAAGGGGAATACTGCCAGTCTTGAGACAATTGCTGTCAAGTCGCCAGATAGATTTGAGCGAGGACGCAACTTTAGAGCTATTTGGTGAATTTGAATCTGAATTTGAAAACTTTGAATATAATTCTATAAAATATAGGGAATTATTGCAACAAATCGTGCAATAATTAGGTAAAACATTTAATGTTTAACAGACAGAAACAGAACTCAAGTGTTTGAGTGAGTCCATCAAAAATTGGCAGCCATTCCCGGATACAGTCGCAGCTTTGGCAGCACTCAAGCACAAATACAAACTGGCGATAATTTCTAACATTGACGACAATTTGTTTTCCGATACGGCAAAACATTTAAAAGTTGAATTAGACTGGTTGATTACTGCCCAACAAGTGCGATCGTACAAACCGTCAACTCGCAACTTTGAAATCGCCCTAGCAACAATGGGAATTTCTGGCGAAAAACTGCTGCACGTTGCTGGGAGTATATATCACGACATTTTACCGGTCGCATCAATGGGAATATCAACAGTTTGGGTAAATCGCAGACACGAGAAAACAGGATTTGGGGCGACACTGCCGGCAGTTTCGGCCAGCCAGACTTGGAAGTGCCGGATTTGAAAACATTGGTGGAGGCTATAGGGTAAAAAAAATCGCAGATTGACATCAAATCCGTTAGCATCGGAATTACAGCAGATTTCAGGTAAGTATCGAAGGATTTTTCGCTTGCATTGCGATCGAGCAGACAATTCTCAGGTCATCTACGCTATTTATGCCGTATATAACTATCCCTAAACAATTTAGGGAACCTTCCAGGGTCATCAAATCTCAACTGTTTTTACGGCCGAAACGCCTCGCTATTTTTGAAGCTTGTCTGATCGGTTTAATTTCAGGACTCGCTGGGGTTTTGCTCAAATCAGGAGTCGGATGGCTGGGCAGTTGGCGAGTTGCTACCTCGACAGTAATTCCAGCTTGGATATTACTGCCCAGCGTCGGTTTATTCGGCGGGTTGCTGACAGGTTTTTTGGTTGAGCGTTTTGCTCCCGAAACAGCCGGCAGTGGCATTCCTCACGTCAAAGCTGCTCTCGGCGGAGTCAATCTTTCCTTAGATTTGCGAGTAGCTGTCGCCAAACTTCTGGCCACTATTTTAGCAGTTGGTTCCGGTTTAACTTTAGGAAGGCAAGGCCCCACTGTGCAAATAGGAGCATCTTTGGCCGGCTGGATCGGTCACTTGATGCCTACTTCCCCAGACTACCGCAGACAATTGATTGCTTGCGGTGCTGCTGCAGGATTGGCTGCTGGTTTCAATGCTCCCATTGCAGGAGTTTTGTTTGTAGTTGAAGAACTGCTGCACGACGTTTCGGGATTGACTTTAGGGACTGCAATTATCGCTTCATTTATCGGTGCAGTTGTCTCGCAGCTTTTGGGTGGCGATAGTTTAAATTTGAACCTTCGCGAGTACCCAACCAGTTTTGAGGCTCAGGAAATCCCGTTTTACATACTGTTAGGAGTTTTAGCGGGATTGCTGGGAGCTTTGTTCACCAAAGGGATTATTGCTAGCTTGCAATTTAACAGGCGATCGCTCAAATTAGCTTTGCCCGCGCGAGTTGCTCTAGCTGGCATAATCTGCGGTTCAGTAATAGCTTTTCTCCCTGAAACTTTCCGCAACAATACGGGTTTGCGGGAGTTTCTGCTGACTGGCGAAGCAAGCGGCATAACGAGTTTAATTGCTTTTGTAGCTCACTTTTTTCTAACAATTATTTCCGCTGCTTCTGGAGCTCCGGGAGGATTGTTTTCCCCTTCCCTAGTTATGGGTTCTGCACTCGGTCACATGGTGGGAATTGTGCAGGCAGATTTCCTGGGCGTCGGTTTGCCGGTAACTTACGCTTTGGCGGGAATGGGAGCGTTTTTTTGCGCGGTTTCTAGAGCGCCGATTACTGCGGTAGTAATTGTGTTTGAAATTACGGCAGATTTCAAATTAGTGCTGCCTTTGATGATCTGTTCTGTAGTTGCTTATTTGGTCGCGGAAAAGGTGGACAATGGCTCTTTGTCCGATCGCCTTTTGGAGTTTAACGGCATTCAACTGACCCAGGCTAAAGCTGCCAGCAATACTTTGAGCGACTTGCACGCAGATGACGTGATGCAGCGCCGAGTTGAAACTCTTTCGAGTCTGCTGACTTTCGATGAAGTGATGCAGGCATTTTCGCGATCGCACCACCGAGGATTTCCAGTTGTTGAAGATGGTAAATTAGTCGGAATTGTCAGTCAAACCGATTTGGCAAATGCCACTGAGCGCAATTTTTCCGGAAACTCGCTGCTCAAAGAATTTATGACTCTACACCCGATCGCAGTCAAAGCAAAAGATACTTTAAGCGAGGTATTGTACAGGCTCAACAACTACAATATCAGCCGTTTGCCAGTCATAGAAGGCCGCCGTTTGGTGGGAATTATTACCCGCAGCGACATTATCCGAGTTGAATCCGATCGCCTCAGCGGAGAAACAACCCAGGGCCCCCATCCAGAACCTTCCTATGTTGTCTATCAAACCAGGGCTCCGCAAGTCGGAAACGGCCGCTTATTAGTGCCGCTTTCCAACCCCCAAACAGCACCCGCTTTGCTGCGGCTGGCTGCGGCGATTGCGCGCGATCGCAATTACGAATTAGAATGCCTGCAAATCATCTTAGTACCGCGCAACAGTTCCCCCTCAGAAAGCGCAGTGCGGACAACCAAAAGCCGTCGCCTGCTGCAACAAGCCGAGCGAACTGTTCGCAATTGGAACTTGCCGGTACACACTCAAATACGGGTAGCTCATGACGTGCCTAACGCGATTTTGGAGACAATTAGGGAGCGCCACATCGATTTAATTTTGATGGGCTGGGAAGGCGAACTTTCCACAAAAGAACGCATTTTTGGCGATGTTGTCGATACCGTAATTCGGCAAGCTGGCTGCGAAGTGGTTTTGGTGAAGTGGAGCGAAAAACTATTAGCAAAACGCAAGAAAAATGAGTTTTCCGCCACTTTCAGCGGGCGGAAATATGCGTCTATAGAATGGGAGTTACATCCCGAAAAAGTTGACGGCGCAGATAATCCCGCATTGGCGATATCCTCAGATTCATCAGCGACTCCAGAGACGGAACTTTCCCCGCCGAATCCAGACATTCCAGGGCCAGAATTGGGGCTGCACACCCTGATGGGTTTGCAGCGCTGGTTGGTACCTATTCGCGGCAGTTACAAGCAAGCTGCCGCTTTGCGGCTGCTACCGGCTTTGGTGGCTGCGAGTGCTGTACCGCAGATTAAATTGTGTCAGGTTCACCAGCCTTCTGTTGCAGAACCCGATCGCCGCGAATTAAAGCAAGCGGCGGATTTTATCCAGCGCCGGGTTAGCTGTTCGATAATAGCGACTTCGGTTTGCGCTAAATCGGTTTCTGATGCTTTAATTGATTTGGCTCAGAACGATCAGTGCGATGCGATCGTCCTGGGAGCTAGCCGCGAAGGGCTGCTGAAGCAGGTGATTCAGGGGAACATCCCGGAAGCTGTGGCGCGCGGGTGCGACTGTACAGTCATTTTAGTGCGATCGGCCAATTAGTCATTAGTTACTTGTTCTTTGTTGGTATTTTAGTCCTCTAGTCTTGTTAGTCTTATTCCCAGGCAGAGCCTGGGAATACATACCCGGAGGCTCTGCCTCCAATAACCAATAACCAATAACTAACTAATATCAATTCCGGTTGCATTGGAATGATTAAACCGCTCTAGACGCTCTTGACGCAGAGGAAGAGAACAGAGAGATAATAATTCCGATGAAGCGCGGATTTGATATAATAACCAATAACTAATAACTCATAACAACTAACGAATAACTCATAAATATGGTTCACTTTAACGTTGGCTTTCAACACTTTAACTCCTTCGCCGACATTACGCTATCCCTGGCGAAAACTTTAGACCAAATTGGAATTCCTATTTCTGTCGAACCTTCGACAATTGCCTCTCACCTCACCCGCAATTCCACACCCGAAGAAAACGACCTGCTAGAGAAGTGGATGAACACCGCACCATCAGATTTATTTCACATCAAATGGTCTCATTACTGGAAACCTTATTTTTTAAAAGAACTCAACGGTCATCTCAACTTAGAACTTTTTGCTATCAATTACGAATTCGCCCAAAACACTGATGATTATGATTACTGGATTTACGATGCTGTCAATAACTTATCCCACAAACTAGCCGTCAGCCAATATTCTAAAAACGTTTTAATTAATGCTGGATGTCCCGCTGACAAAGTATCAGTCATGCCTCTAGGCTTCAATCCTTTAATCTCGCAACTCTATTTCCCCAGACCGCAAAAAACCCAAAAAGATGTAAAGTATATTCTGCACATGACCAATTCTTTTGATTTGTATAGATTTGGCACGGATCTCGCCATTCAAGCTTTTTTTGAAGAGTTTAAAAATGATTCCACCGTAGAGCTAATTATCAAAGATGGCGGCAAAAATCCAGATGTTATAGTGGAACATCTCGTAAATATCGAAAAACAATTCGGCAAGTTAAAGTCAAAAATTCTGATCGTCCCTAAATTTTGTAATAAAGCAGAACTAGCTAATTTATACTTGTCAGCCGATGCTTTTTTAGCTCCGTTTCGCGGCGAGGGTTTTGCGATTAAAATTTTGGATGCCTTTGCAGCAGGTTTGCCCGTCGCTATGACTATGTACGGCGGTCCGACTGAGTACGCCAATGCGGATAACTGCTATCCCATTGCTTACGATCTAATTCCCGTCGGAAAGTGCTACGATACTCAGTATCTAAAAATCAGAAATGCTCCTCATTGGGCAGAACCAAATATTCAGTCTGTTCGCCAACAGTTGCGAAAAATTGTTGAAGATCCGATGCGTTTTCGGGTAGGTCAAAAAGCTAGAGAGACGGCGGATCTATTTAATTGGGAAGCTGCAGCTCAAAAATTGCTAAGATTAATGCGAGAACTGTTTTAGGAGCGGAAATTATGGCACTCGAACGCAAAATGTTTAGG
Source organism: Microcoleus vaginatus BM001213989 (assembly GCA_036700245.1). GTDB lineage: Bacteria > Cyanobacteriota > Cyanobacteriia > Cyanobacteriales > Microcoleaceae > Microcoleus. The sequence goes on along the minus strand of JAUBOM010000012.1, from coordinate 62,547 downwards.
GGAATGTTTTTACCGGGGGAAGTGGTACAATTGAAACAGCCTTGTTTTACTCCTGGGCGATTGTTTGAGCCAGGAAAATATAACGCTGATGAGTTGCCGGATATCGCTTTTGATATGGGTTTGGTAGACCATTTGCCGCGAGTCAAAGACAAGAGTTCAGAAAATCTCAAGACCCAGAACCCGCCAGCTCAAAACCTTGAGGACTAAACTCCCGTTTGCAGTAAGGACTTCAGTCCTGAAAATTCCCGTTTGCAGTAAAAACTTTAGTCCTGAAAATCCCCGTTTGTAGTAAGGACTTTAGTCCTGAAAATTAAAATAATCAAAGACTCAAGTCCTGACTGCAAAAAAGATAAAGCCCATTTAACCATTTTGCTGTATCTGGGCAATTAACTCTTTCAAAACTTTACTAGCTTTATCATTCTCAATCTGACAAGTTCCGGCATTCTGGTGTCCGCCGCCACCATATTTTAACATTAACTCCCCAATATTGGTTTGAGAAGTTTTGTTAAATATTGATTTACCAACTGCGAAAACAGTATTTTGTTGTTTCAGTCCCCAAAGTACGTGAATCGATATATTGCACTCGGGGAACAAAGCGTAAATTACAAAACGATTCCCCGCATAAATCACCTCTTCGTTGCGCAAATCCAAAACAACTAAATTATTATAAACTTTGGCGCAGCGCTGTATTTGATCTTTAAATTTTTCTTCTTGCTCGAAGTAGAGGTCTACTCTTTCTTTCACATCAGGAAGCTGCAAGATTTCCTCGATGGTATGATTTTTGCAGTAATCGATTAACTGCATCATTAACTGATAATTGGAGACTGTAAATTCTTTAAATCTTCCCAACCCGGTTCTGGCGTCCATTATGAAGTTTAACAGCACCCATTTTTCCGGATGCAGAACCTCTTCTTTGGCAAATTGAGCGGAATCTGATTTGTCAACTGCCGCCATCATCGCCTCAGAAATATCAGGAAATTTTGCTCCGCCTCCATAATATTTGTACAGCACCCTAGCTGCGGAAGCTGCATAGGGGTCGATGATGTGGTTAATTTTGATTTTGTCGTGTCTGAGAGTTTCGCTGAAATGGTGATCGAAAGCTAGATGAACTCCCTCAACATAGGGTAAATTAGTGCTAATATCATTATTTGTTATTTCGATTTTTCCATCCTGCATATCTTTAGGATGCACGAATTTAATCTCGTCGATCATATCGAGTTCTTTGAGCAAAACGGCACAGACAAGACCGTCAAAATCGCTGCGGGTGACTAATCTGTATTTTTTAGTGAGGGGCATATGCTTCTGTGATAGGCAAGGAATCATTATAAGACAATATAACTTATTACCCGATCGCTTTCCAATATGAACCCTGACCCTTACGCTTGGATAGAGAAGTCCCTCGACACTATTCGTCGCGCCCATTGGCATCGATCGCCACAATCGATCGAAAGTTCCCCCGGGGCTGTGGTAAAATTAGCCGCCCGTCGGCTGATTAACTTTGCCAGCAACGATTATCTGGGACTTGCCGGCGATGACAGGTTAATTCAAGCAGCTATGGCTGCAACTAAGGAATTTGGTACGGGTGCGACCGGTTCGAGGTTGCTAAGCGGACACCGCGATTTGCACCAACAACTAGAAGTGGCTATTGCTAATTTAAAAAAAACTGAAGATGCTTTAGTATTCAGTTCGGGATATTTGGCGAATTTAGGGGCGATCGTATCCATTGTCGGCAAGCGCGATTTAATATTATCTGACAAGTACAACCATTCGAGCCTGAAAAACGGAGCCGCACTCAGCGGTGCAACTGCCCTAGAATACAGTCATTGCAATCTTGAGGATTTAACGGCAAAGTTAGAGCAAAATCGGGCGAGATACCGCAAGTGTTTAATTATTACCGATAGCGTCTTTAGCATGGATGGGGACTTGTGTCCCCTGCCGCAGTTGTTAGCTTTGGCCGGAAAATTTAACTGCATGGTATTAGTAGATGAAGCTCACGCTACAGGAGTTTTCGGTGTTAGCGGTGCCGGTTGTACAGAACATTTCGGGTGTACAGGAACACCGCTGATTCAAGTGGGGACACTCAGCAAAGCTTTGGGAAGTTTGGGCGGCTACGTTGCGGGCTCTGCTGCTTTAATTGATTTTCTGCGCAATCGAGCTCCGAGTTGGATTTATACTACAGCATTGACGCCTGCTGACGCGGCCGCTGCTTTGGAAGCGGTGAGAATTGTACAGCAAGAACCAGAACGCCGAGTTCGGTTGCGACAAAATATCGAAACTTTCAAATATTGCGCGATAACCAATCACCAATTACCAATTAGCAATTCCCTCTCCCCTATTTTCAGTCTTCCGTTAAAAGATGCAGCCTCCGCTTTAACAGTCGGCAGCAAACTCAAGGAGATGGGTATTTTTGCTGCGGCGATTCGACCTCCGACTGTAAGCGTGAGTCGAATTCGGATTTCGCTGATGGCAACTCACGAGCTCGCACACCTTCAGCAGTTGGTAGAGGCGCTGGAGGAAGTTTTGAGTTTTGAGTAAATGTTGGGTGCGCCATAAGTACCTTACCCTTTGAGTAAATCTTGGGAGATGGGGAGAATTTATACGAATGCCGAATCCCTTCTGCCGAAAGCAGTCTAGCCTTCTGCAGCTCTAGCTTTCTGCCGAATGCAGCTCCTTGCTTCTGCCTTTTTTTTGATTGTCAAGATATCTCTATTGACTTATGGCCAGGATTGTAGACTATAGTGGTCGATCGGTCAATAACTATAAAATTTTTGTAAATTTAGATACTTTTTGAAATTTAGCGCTATATTAGAGAAGTAGCAGGTACACCAAAATAAAGATAAGGAACGTCCACCATGAACACAAATCGTCAAAGCGTAAAAAAAGTAGCAGAAACCCACCGCGCTAACATTCACAAGCAACTGATGCACCGCATAGAAGTAGCGAGATCCAGTGGAAACCAAGATTTGGTTCGTGTGCTTGAAGAGGAAATGAGACAGCTTTAAAGAAGCTGCAACAAGAATTTGCCCGTAGTTTGGTTTAGAGGGTTGTGCGAGAAATGCAGAATTCCCGCAACCACTACCTGTTAACTTTTCACTCCTCTCTTAGTTGGTAGGAAAAACCCCGCTTTCTTGAAGAAACCGGGGTTTTTTATTGAGAAGGAAGAAGAAAGAAGGAAGAGGGAACAGTCCAGGACGCACAAACTTTATCTGTAGGGTGCGCTCACGCCGCGCACAGAGACTCTACTAATAGCGGATTGAACCATTTTTTGCGTAAGTTATGAAGTCAGAAGGAAGAGGGAAGAAAAAAGAACAGGACTGACCCTGCATTCCTTTTATTTTTACACTATCTGTAGTAGTAAAGTGCGCGGCGTGAGCGCACCCTACTAATAACCTCAGGACTTACGAAACTGGCACATGGTGAGGGCGTGCTCGCGCCCTAACCCATGACCTTAACCAGTCCGGGGCACTGACAAGTTGAGAGTCGCGACTAACGACAAAACTCAAGCCAGCACGAAGGACGTATAAAAACTGTGTGCTATTCGTTGGAAAATTGAGCAATTTCCTAGGGAACTCAAGCAACTAACCGGGATAGAATATTGCCAGTGCCGTCAAGCTAGAATTCAAAGAATTCCTATTGCTTGCCATGAAATGGTGTGGGGTTGGCGCTCAAAAGTTGAGCCTATAAAACTCGTCCAATAATATATCAAATTAAACACGGGCTTCTATCAAATCATTGAAGTGAACCACTAAAAATTCTCGATCTTCTAATGTTTATTGTCTAATTTTAGGGTGCTGGTACGCGGATATGTGGCAGTTGCGTAAGTCCTGGTTATATTAAAGATGGATTGAGATTGATTTTCATGGTTTACTGGGAAAGGCAGCTTTGCCACAAGTTAAGACTAGCAAAAATGCTTAACGGAAAAAGTTAAAATCTCTCAATCTGAAAATCAGGGTCGCGACAGAAAAATCCCCAAAATAAAAGGTAAAACTGATGGCGACAGACATCCGACACCAGCCGGAAAACGGCTACCACTCAGAACCAACTCAGCCTTCTATAAGAGAAAATCTGAATAGGCGATCGCTCATGCGGCTGCCCCGAAGCCTGACTGCTTTAGAAACTTGGGGTTTTGGGCTCACCGGTCACGCCAATTGGTTTACTATCGCCACAGTCATCCAGGCAGGGATGGGGCAAGGCGCCATCTTCGTCTGGTTGCCCGGTATCATCATGGGTATGATGCTCAACCTACAGGTAAAACGCATCGGCGAGTATTTCCCAGACATGGCTGGGGGAACGCCCAACTATACGGCTCGAATGCTGAAAAATTATCCTGGTCTGGGAAGCTATGCGGCGATCGGATACTTTTTAAGCTGGGTAGCAACACTGCCAATTTCTGCGATCGTACTGACGCAGCTAATCAAAGTCAACCTCAATAGTTTAGGCCTTAGCTGTCCTGAAGTCTTACTAAATATTACCTTCACGCTTCTACCCTTCATTTTGACATTCAGCGGCACCCGCGCCTTAAGTATTCTGCACGCCTTTTTTGTGTTGCCGACAGTCGGCGTATTATCCGTTTTTTCCATTCACGGTCTATTCTGGTTAGCTTTTTCCCCAAACAGTCCCGGCTTTTTCCCCGCCACTTGGCCACAATTCACCTTTATTGACTGGGCTAAGTGGTTTTACTTTGGTACATACATCTTCTACTGCTGTGACTCCGCCGCCAGTTTCGTAGCCGATAGCCGCAACCCTACTAAAACCTTGCAGTTTCTCAAAACTTCCGCACTGGGGATGCTGCCTGCTATTTTGGGAGGTTCCTGGGTACTGATGCGCTTGGCTACCGCTCCTGGTCTGAAAGATGACGTATTCTTGAATGTATTAGCTGCCTGTCAGGTATTGTGGGGGCCCTGGGTTCCCACCCTTGTCACCTTTCTGGTAGTCGCTAGCTGTCTTCTGAGTTGCGCGACTATTGTTTCCAACTGCCCCCGGATGTTGTACCAACTTGCGGTAGACGGACATATTTCGCCAACATTCGCAGTTGTATCGCGACGGGGTGTATTTGGATTTGGGCTTGTCTTAGTTTTGGTTCTCAGTTTAATCTGTCTAGCTTGGGGAAATGTGCCTCGGCTTGTGGCGATTACTAATGTTGGCTTAGTTGTCTGCCTGATGATGTTCCATCTCTCACTGTGGCTGCGCCGGGATAAGCCAGAAGTTCGGTGGCCTGGGTGGTCGCTGGGCTTTTTCGTAGTAGATGCGGTGGTTCTAGTCGTGGGAGGCTGGGCTTGGGGCTGGCAAGACTTTATCATTGGGTTGTTTTTTCCCCTTGCCGTTTTAGCAGTGGATGCAGGGATGAGTCGCATTGCCTTTGCCCCTTTCCATCCATCGTGGTGGATTCGGCTTTACCGCAACAGCAGCCAGGGCAAAATCCCAGATTTTGTAGCGTCTCAGGTTGTCGTTTTAATCTTACTGATCGTCAGCGCCGTTGCGATCGGCTGGATTTTTGGCTTCAAATTATATGCTAACTCTACTGTTGGCTTGAATTTATTGGTAGTGCTACTCGTGACAGTTGCTTTTATTGGGGTGGCCGTTGCCTGTTGGACGAGTTTACCGCAAGTCGTCTCAATGGATGAAGCAAGAGAGGGAGCAGAACAGCTCTTTACCATTGCCCTAGATGCTATTGTAGTGCTGGATGAAAAGGGTATAATCCGTCAAACTAATCCCGCTGCTGAAAGCGTCTTCGGAATAGATTCTACTAGGCTAATTGGGTCTTACCTGAACAAATTATTGCCGGGATTAGGGGCTCAGCCAGAGCAGTGGCTCAGTCGTAGCGAACAAACTTTCAAGTTGTCCGATGGTAGCTCGCGCATTCTGGAAGTTGCCATCTCCAATCGATTTTCCCAAGACGCTTCCCTTTCCAATCAGGATCTGCAACAATATGTGGCGATCGTGCGCGATATCACCGATCGCAAGCAAGCCCAAGAAGCCCTACAAAAAGCTAATGAGGAACTAGAAATCAAAGTCGAGAATCGTACATCTCAACTCACCCATACTGTGCAACAATTGAAGAATGAGATTGAAGAGCGCCAGCGGATAGAAGCAAATCTCAGAGCTATGCAAAATCAGATTGTTGTCCAAGAAAAACTAGCTTCTCTCGGCAGTTTAACCGCAGGGATTGCCCACGAAATCAGAAATCCCTTAAACTTTGTTAATAATTTTTCAGAAGTTTCTGCCGAATTAACCGAAGAACTTTTGCAAGAAATTGAAAATCAAACTGAACGGTTAGAACCAGAAACAAGTGAGTATATTGCTGAGCTATTAACCGATCTCACAGCTAATCTTAAAAAAATCCATCAACACGGTCAAAGAGCCGACAAAATCGTTGGCAATATGCTGTTGCATTCGAGGGGACAAAGCGGTCACTGGGAAGCTACAGATATAAATAGTTTATTAGCCGAATATATCAATCTAGCCTATCACGGGATGCGAGCGAAGGAAGCTGCTTTTAACATTACCATAGAAACCGACTATGACAATGACATTGGCGAAGTAGAGGTCGTGCCACAAGACATTTCCAGGGTTTTTCTCAACATTATTAACAATGCTTGCTATGCAGCCCACAAAAAGAAACAAGAAATGGGAGAAGAATTTTCACCCCAGCTTGATGTCAGAACTCGAAATCTGGGCTCGGCGGTTGAAATTCGCATCCGCGATAACGGCCCGGGTATGACGCCCGATGTACTAGATAAAATTTTCAATCCCTTTTTTACTACAAAGCCTGCGGGGGAAGGTACTGGTCTAGGTCTTTCTATCAGTAACGATGTTATCGTTCAGCAACATCGAGGAGAACTAAAAGTCGAAACAGAAGTAGGAAATTACACAGAGTTTATAATCACATTGCCCAAAAAAGTAGGCGAAGTTAAGGAGTTAAAAAAATGAAAGTAATGGTGGTAGACGACGAAGAAGATATCCAGTCACTGTTCAAGCAAAAATTTAGAAAAGAAATCAAAGCAGGGCAAATTCAATTTTATTTTGCCCTGTCGGCAGAGGCAGCTTTAAACTACTTAAAAACCCAGGAAAAAGCGTCTATTGTCTTGATTTTATCCGATATTAATATGCCTGGTATGAATGGGCTAGAACTGCTGAAGCTTATCAAAGAAAAATTTCCCAATCTCAAAGTTTTCATGATTACCGCTTATGGAGACGATAAAAATTACCAAACCGCTATGGACTATGGAGCTGATGGCTATATTCTTAAGCCCGTTAATTTTGAGGAATTAAAAGAAAAAATATTCACAATATGGAGCAGCCACAATTAACTTAGGAATAAAAAAAACAACTTGCATACACAAAACTTATAAGATAGAAATATGCCAATTAAAATACTATTTGTGGATGACGAGCTTGATTTAGAATTTCTGATTTGCCAAAAATTTAAAAAACATATCCGCACGGCAGGATGGCAGCTTTTTTTTGCTCATAATGGCGTAGAAGCCCTGGAAAAATTGAAAGAACACCCGGATCTAGATATGGTAGTGACGGATCTTAATATGCCAAAAATGGATGGCATGACTTTACTCTCTAGACTTAATCAGATAGATACGCCCCTCAAAACAGTAGTTATATCAGCTTATGGCGACATGAGAAATATAAGAAATGCGATGAACTTCGGTGCCTTTGACTTTCTAACCAAGCCGATAGATTTTCAGGATTTAGAAATTACCATCAACAAAACGCTGCGCGATGTGCAAGAGCTAAAAGAAAACCAGCAGTTGCGGCAATCAGAAGCTCGCGCTAGAGAACAAGCTCAGGATTTACAACAAAGTCTGCAAGAGCTAAAAAATACCCAAGCTCAACTGATTCAGACTGCAAAAATGTCTTCTTTGGGTCAACTGGTTGCGGGGATTGCTCATGAAATCAACAACCCCACCAACTTTATCTACGGCAATATCAGCCACGTCAGTGATTATATCCAAAACCTACTGCACCTGCTGCATCTCTATCAGCAGCACTACACTCCTCCCTGTCCTGAGATTCAAACTGAAATCGAAGCCATAGATTTGGAATTTCTGATAGCAGATTTACCCCAAATTCTGGTTTCAATGAAAGGGGGTGTTGACCGCATTCACAAGATTGTTTTGTCTTTGCGTAACTTCTCAAGGCTGGATGAAGCTAACATAAAGTCTGTTGATATTCACGAAGGACTCAAAAGCAGCCTGCTGATTTTGAATAATCGACTTCAAGCAACGACAGGGCGTCCAGAGATTCAAGTGATCGAGGAGTACAGCAATCTGCCTTTAGTGGAATGCTATGCTGGAGAACTGAACCAGGTGTTTCTTAACATTCTTTCTAATGCGATTGATGCTTTGAATGAGTACAACAAACAACGGTCACTAGATGAGATATTCGCTCGCAAATTCGCCATGACTATTCGCACTGTTCTGCTAGAGGAAAACTCCCGTATCGTCATTCAAATTCGGGACAATGGGCGGGGAATGACCGCCGACGTGAAAGACCGTATTTATGAACCTTTTTTTACTACTAAGCCTGTAGGTGAGGCTACTGGTTTGGGTCTCTATATCAGCTACCAAATTATAGTGGAGAAGCATGGGGGCGCCTTGAAGTGTTTTTCAGAGGAGGGGCAGGGATCAGAGTTTTGGATTGAAATTCCCATCAAACAAACTAGGGCGGCACTCGACCTTAGCTAATCAATCGACTTCTATCAAACTCAGAGCCTATTCTAGCCATCCGGTTTGCCATTGTAGGAATCAGCCTTTTCATTACTCCTGAAATCATCTATAATAATTATAATAAGACGTAAAGTAGATAAATATTACTCGTCGGATAAGTTAATGAATCCCAGGAGTTCAAAAAATGTCGCCTAGGACAGAAATGGCTTGCACTATGCCCGCTAAAATATTATTTGTGGATGACGAGCCAGATTTAGAATCTTTAATTTGCCAGAAATTTAGAAAAAAGATCCGCACAGGAGAATATCAAGTTTTTTTTGCACACAATGGCGTAGAAGCGCTTTCAACGTTGCGAGAGCAGCCGGATATAGATATTGTACTGACAGACATTAATATGCCTGTCATGGATGGTATGGCTTTGCTCGCGAAACTTAACGAGCTAGTTACTCTGGTCAAAACAGTAGTTATATCTGCCTATGGCGATTTGGCAAATATCAGAAAGGCAATGAACGGCGGGGCCTTTGATTTTTTGACAAAGCCTATAGATTTTCAGGATTTAGAAATTACAATTAACAAAACATTGTCCCATGTGCAACAGCTTAAGGAAAACGAGCGCGCCCGCCAAGAAAGAGAGGATAAATTGCGGCAATCGGAAGCGCGAGAGCGAGAAAAAGCTATCCAACTAGAACTGGCACTGCAAAATTTACAGCGCACCCAATCTCAGCTTATTCAGAATGAGAAAATGTCTAGCTTAGGAGAACTAATTGCAGGTATTGCCCACGAAATTAATAATCCCGTTAACTTCATCTATGGCAACTTAACTTATGTCAATGATTACACTCATCAGCTATTGAGTTTAATCACGCTTTACCAGCAGCACGATGCCCATAAATACCCTGACATCGAAGCTTTAATTGAGCAAATAGAGCTGGGATTTATCCAAGAGGATATGCCTAAAATGCTGTCTTCGATGAAATTGGGGGCAGAACGTATCCGTCAGATTGTGCTGACGTTGCGGAACTTCTCGCGCCTTGACGAAGCTGAGATGAAACCGGTTAATATTCACGAGGGAATCGATAGCACTCTACTGATTTTGCAGAGTCAGCTCAAGGCTAAGCCGAATTGTTCATCTATTCAAGTTATTCAAGAATACGGAGATTTGCCCCCAATAGAATGTTATGCGGGTCAGTTGAATCAGGTTTTTATGAATTTGATAAGCAATGCCATTTATGCCTTGAATCACTACGATCGAGAACGCAGCCCGGAGCCAATTAAAAACGAGCCTAGGACGATTATGATTGCTACTTCTATGCTGAATAGCGCGTGGGTAAGAATCAGTTTTAAAGATAATGGGCCGGGGATGACAAGCGATGTAAGAAATCGGCTGTTTAATCCTTTTTTCACAACTAAACCTCTGGGTGATGGCACTGGCTTGGGATTATCGATCAGCTATCAGATTGTGGTGGAGAAGCACGGCGGAGATTTGAAGTGTTTTTCGCAGCCAGATCAAGGTGCAGAATTTGTGATTGAGATTCCCATTAAGCAGAGCGCTCGGGTACAGATGAAGGCGAGTTAAGGGGAATTAAATAAAAATCAGGGTAAAATCTAATATCGCGATCGCACTTCCCCAATTTCTCTGTAATGTCTGAAGTCTCCCAAACACCGAAGGACCTAGCCGAAGTCCTCAATGGGCTCACCGACCTCAACTTGTAATTGCCAGATCTCGAAGACTCCGAGCTTCCAGAGTTTGATTTTTAATAACAGCTTGACAATGCTGGGAAAGTATGCAAGGGCTTCGATCGGCAAACAGATATCTAGCGGGGACATATCCTCCGAGTTGTCAGAGATAGAGAGAAAAAAGTCGGCGAAGGGTGCGGTACTGGCTTTTTAAACTGGCTCAAAGAAGGCGAAATCAGTAAAAGTCAAGCTTATTCGTTGTGCGAATTGATCGGGGGAAATTTACGCCTTTGGTAGCGGTAGCCTGCGGCATCGCACTCAGCGGGAGTGAAAGTAAATAGTAGACTTGGAGTCGGTTGTGAGCTTGTCAAGGCCCCGGACTGGTTAAGGTGATGGGTGAGGGCGTGAGCACGCCCTCACCATGTGCCAGTTGCGTAAGTTTTGAACTAATAACTAATGACTAATGGCTAATGACTAATGACTAATGGCTAATGATTACCTTCCTCCGACTACAACATTTTTAATGCGCAGATGGGGGCCGCCGACACTTACGGGCAAACCGCTCTGACCGCCTTTACCGCAACCGCCGTAGGCATAAACCGAGTCGTTTCCTATAGACTCAATATCTTTTAAGGTCTGAAATACATTGCCGCTTAAAGTGACATCGCTCACCGGTTCAGCCAATTTGCCGTCCCGAATCATAAAACCTTGAGCTGCCGCAAAGGTAAACATTTCGCCGTTGGTTTGTCCTCCCAACATCCGCACTGCATACACTCCTTCGTCAATGTCGGCAACCATTTCGTCAAAAGAATGTTCGCCAGACTCGATCGCAGTATTAGTCATCCGCACCAAAGGCATAAAAGTAGCGCTCAGAGCCCGGGCATTTCCTGTCGGACTTTCGCCCATTTTGCCTGCTGTCTCGCGATTGTGCATTCGAGTCGTTAAAACTCCATTTTTAATTAAATGTTTGCACTGAGCCGGCACGCCTTCGTCGTCGTATTTTAAAGTTCCCGGCAATCCCGGTAAAGTTGCGTCGTCAATTACATTCAATTGTTCGATCGCCACCGGCTTGCCCAAAGTTAACAATTCCTGCATTTTCGGGTTTTCGTAAATGCCGTCTGCTTCCGACAAATGCCCGAAAGCTTCGTGAATAAAAACCCCCGACAAATAAGGGTCTAAAATCACCGGATACTGACCGCCTTTTACCGATTTTGCCTCTAGTTGGCCCACTGCTCGAACGGCAGCACTTTTAACACGATCTTCAATATTTGTCAAGACATCGTAATCCGATCGCGAGTGAATCGACTCAAACCCTTGGCGGACGACACCACCCTCGCCGCGGGCGATCGCCCCGAAACGCCCGGTCACGTCCAAGCGCTCTTGAGCGATGCAAGTGCCTTGAGAATTCACAAAATAAGTAATCCCGAACCTGTCGCTGTAACCAGCCATTGTCGTCTGAATTCGCGGGTCGTAATCTAACAGCAACTGGTTGTAAGATTCGAGCAATTTCCGCTTTTGGGCTAAAGTAATAGAGCGCGGATCGCGGCCCAATTCCACCGCTACATAATCTTGAATCGGGGTGACATCTGCTAGTAGAGTTTTTTCGCTGCCCACCAAACGAGACTGCACTACAGCTTCTTCAATGCGGTCTTTTAACTCAGCTAAACCGTTAAAAGTTACAAAACTCCAGCCGCCTTTGTGACAAGCGCGGATGCCGCCGGCGAGACTAAAACTGCGGTTGACAGCATCTAACTGAGGGCCGCGAAAACTAATCGCAGTTGACTCGCTTTGTTCGAGGCGAACTTCTAGATAATCTACGCGATCGCGGTAAGGTGCGATCGCTTCCATCAACTGTTCTTGCATCAAATTGCCCCTATGAATGATTCGCGCCCAGCGCTGAAAAAAATTATTGCTAAGCCTATTTTAGCCAATAACTCCCGTCTTTCGGGTGCGCGCTCCCCACTGCTGTGGTGAGGCAGCGCGCACCCTACTGGATAAATGGCGAGTCAACCAATTTTAGATTTTAGATTTTAGATTTTAGATTGATCCGTCCTGAGCCTGCGAAGGAATGAATCCGGGGGCTTATGACCACATTACTTTCGGTCAGTCGATGGTATATTTAAAACTTTTTCCATAGAATTGATGATGAGAGGCAAGCCTATCGCCGACGTTCGGCGGGTCTCCTAGAACACAAAAAACTCGCGCCCGCTTGCGAGAATCCCGGTATCCCGGAAATCTTGCATTTGCTTAGAGAAATGAAACTAAACTATATCTATCTAAAGACGTAAAAATATACCTTAACCGCCTGCAGATGGAATACTTTAAGGTTAAAAAGTTCCAAATTTCACCGTATTTAGCCGCAATTTCGGCATCACTAGCAATTTTGGTGGGAGTTGGCATTTTAGATAGATCGGAACAACAGCGGTTTTTGCAGTACAACCGCGCTACGACACTCGATCGGCTCAGCACAGTCCGTTCTAAGCTGGAAAGCTCTTTAAATTCGCGGCTATTTCTGATCCGGGGTTTGGTGGCTGACATTTCCAACAACCCAAACATCACCGAAGCCGAGTTTGCAGCGACGGCGAGAATTCTGGTGGCACAGCAAACCGGGATTCGCGCCATAACTTTAGTTAAAGGCACGACGATCGCTTACATTTATCCGCGGGACGGAAATGAAGGGGTGCTCGGGGTTGACTTGACGGCGCTACCGGAACACCGGCAAATAGTCAAAGAGGTCATCGACACCAAAAAAAGTTTGCTTGCAGGGCCCGTGAAATTATTGGAGGGGAACCTGACGTTCATCAACCGATCGCCCATTTTTCTCACAGCCTCCGGTGGCAATCCCGAAACAGCAGTTTACTGGGGCTTGACAAGCCTGATCGTCGACAAAAATACCCTGATTGAGGAAGCGGGACTCAACGACTCCTCGGCCAAGCTGCAATACTCTCTGCGGGGCAAAGACGGGAAGGGAGCATCCGGCGCAGTGTTTTTCGGTGACGGGTCAATTTTTCAGAACAATCCCGTGCTGCTGGAAATCACTTTGCCCAACGGTTCCTGGCAGTTGGCAGCAATTCCGGCGGGGGGATGGCGTGCGAATTCACCGTTTCGGGGGTGGCTACTCTTTGGAGGCGGCTTGCTGGCTGTTTTCAGCGGGGTGGCGGTTTTTACCTGGGTGTATGGCCCTGTGAAGCTGCGGGCAAGCGAAGCTAAGTATCGGCAATTGGTTGAGAATTCTAACAGCATGATTGTGCAGTTAGACAGTGAAGGCAAGATTACTTTTTTTAACGAGTGTGCTGAAACTTTTTTCGGGTATTCAGAAGCAGAAATCCTCGGCAAAAGCGCGATCGGCACAATTATACCGAAAACAGAGTTATTTGAAAGTGACCTCGCGACAAAGATTCGAGACTGTTTGGCACAGCAGGAAAAATACTTCCAAAACGAAAATGAAAACATCCGCAGCAATGGAGAAAGGGTGTGGATAGCGTGGACAAATAAACCTTTACTAGATGCGAAGGGAAATTTGGCAGGACTGCTTTGTATCGGGACGGATATTAGCGATCGCGTCTTAGCAGAAGCCGCGCTGCTTAATAGCGAATCTCGCTATCGGGCAATTATTGAAGACCAAACCGAACTGATTTGCCGTTTCTTGCCGAGCGGAGTTTTGACTTATGTTAACGATGTCTACTGCCGCTATTTTAATAAATCGCGATCGGATTTGGAGGGCCATACTTTTATGCCCTTGATGTCGGCAGAAGACCAAGAAATTCTCAGTCGCAGTTTCAGCTCTCTAAGCCTAGAAAACCCCGTCGTTACCTGTGAACACCGCGTCGTTCTCGAAACAGGGGAAACTCGCTGGCAGCAGTGGACGAATCGGGCGATTTTTGACAGTACGGGCAGCTTGATTGAGTGTCAAGGAGTGGGGCGCGACATTAGCGATCGCAAACAAGCTGAAATTGCCCTGCAAGCTTCAGAAGCAGAACTGCGGACTTTGTTTGCGGCAATGAATGATGTAATTTTTGTGATTGATATTGAAGGACGCTACCTGAAAATTGCCCCGACAAATCCCGGACTTTTATATAAACCGCCTGCAGAACTTGTCGGTCAAAAAATTAGCGATTTATTCGATACCGAAATAGCAGAATTTTTTCTAGAGCAAATTCGCACCGCCCTCGCTACAAATCACACCTGTACTTTTGAATATAACCTGGAAATTGCCAGCGTACAAACGTGGTTTGCCGCTACCCTTTCGCCTATGGAAGAAAACACGGTTCTGTGGGTAGCCCGCAACATTACGGAGGGCAAGCAAGCTGAAAGTTGGTTGACCGGTCAAAAACAAATTTTAGAAATGATTGCTAAGGGCGCTCCTCTTGGCGATACTTTAAATACCTTAGTTGAAATTATGGAGCAGCAATCTAGAGATGTCATCGGTTCGATATTGCTTCTATCTCCAGACGGCAAACATTTACTGCACGGAGCCGCGCCCAGTTTACCCGACAGTTACAATGCTGCTATTCATGGCAGAGCCATCGGTCCAGATATCGGTTCGTGCGGCAGTGCTGCCTTTACCGGCCAACAGGTGATCGTTACAGATATTGCCAGCGATCCTTTGTGGGAAAATTATCGAGATTTAGCCTTGAGTTTTGGACTGAAAGCTTGCTTGTCTACTCCTATTTTCTCCTCTCAGGGTCAAGTTTTGGGAACTTTTGGAATGTATTATTCCGAACCGCGTCCCCCCAAAAATTTTGATCTGCAATTGATAGAAGCGGCGATGAATTTAGCAGGAATTGCGATCGAACGCAACCAGGCAGAAGAAAGTCTCAAACAACTCAATCAAGAACTAGAAAATAGAGTCAAAGATAGAACTGCTCAATTGATGCAAACTGAAGAACGCTGGCAGTTAGCACTCAAAGGCAACAATGACGGCATTTGGGACTGGAACTTGCAAACAGGGGAACTATTCCTGTCCGATAGATTTAAGGAAATCACCGGACACGACGAACACAGCCCCATCCTGGATTACTTTGACGAATTGAACAAGAGCACGCATCCCGACGATTTAGCCTTAGTAATGCAAGCTCTCCAAGACCATTTAAACAAGAAAACGCCGCATTACATCATTGAATACCGCTGCTGGTGCTACAATAGCGCCTACAAATGGATATTGAGTCGGGGACAAGCTTTGTGGGACGCATCTGGAAAAGCAGTCCGCATGGTTGGTTCAATTACTGACATTACGGAGCCCAAACAAGCAGAGGAAGCACTACGCGAAAGCGAGGCAAGATACCAAAAGCTGTCTGCTAATTTGCCGGGAATAATTTATCAATTTTTGTTGCGTGCAGATGGGTTTTTCAGTTTTCCTTACATAAGTCATGCTTGCCGAGAAATTTTGGAGTTAGAACCCGAAGATGTTATGCAAAATGGGGTTTTGGTAAGAAATTTGATTCATCCCGACGACCTCCAACATCATGACGAATCTGTTGCTATTTCTGCCCAGACTTTGCAACCTTGGCAGTGGGAAGGACGGATGGTGCTACCTTCAGGCAAGATTCGCTGGCTTCAGATAATGTCGCGTCCTGAAGCTAAAGAAAACGGCGCTTTTCTTTGGGACGGCATCGCCGTTGATGTTACCGATCGCAAGCAAGCTGAGTTAGCTTTGCAAGAAAGCCAGCAGTTCATTAAAAAAGTAGCCGATGCTACTCCCGGTATTTTGTATCTCTACGACTTGGAAGAACAGCGAAATATCTACACTAATACTTCAATGTTCGCGCTTTTGGGCTATACCAGCGACGAAATTACAGGGATGGATTCGTCACTCATGCCTCAGTTAATACACTCGGAAGATTTGCCTAAAGTTGTTAAACATCACGCGAGCTTTGGAGAAATTGAAGATGGCGAAACTAGGGAAATTGAGTACCGGGTACGGGCAGCAGACGGTCAATTTTTGTGGCTGCAAAGTCGGGATACTATTTTTAGTAGGAATGCGGACGGTCAGGCGAAGGTAATAATTGGAGTTGGCCAGGATATTACGACTCGCAAGCAAGCAGAGGAAGCACTGCGGCAAAGCGAGGTACGAGAAAGAGAAAAAGCTCGAGATTTAGAGTCAGCGCTACTGGAATTGCGCTCTACTCAAACTCAGCTCATTCAAACAGAAAAAATGTCTTCTTTGGGGCAATTAGTGGCCGGCATCGCTCACGAAATTAATAATCCTGTTAACTTCATTCACGCTAACATTGATTATCTCAACCAGTATACAAAACAGTTGCTCGATCTGGTGAGTCTTTACGAACAGGAGTATCCCGAACCTAATTCAAAAATTGTCGATCTCATTCAAGAGATAGATTTGGATTTCATGGCTGAGGATTTAAGAAAAGTTGTGGGTTCGATGCAGGTAGGAACCGAGCGCATCCGGCAAATTGTGTTGTCCCTCAGAAATTTCTCGCGGCTGGACGAATCGGCAATGAAGCCGGTCGATATTCACGCGGGAATTGAAAGCACTTTGTTAATTTTGCAGCACCGCTTGAAGAGTCGCGACAGCCGCCCGGAAATTGAAGTAATTAAGGAGTTTGGGAAACTGCCGCTGGTGGAGTGCTATGCGAGCCAACTGAATCAGGTGTTTATGAATATTATTGCTAATGGAATTGATGCTATTGAAGAACGATATCAAAAGTTATCGGTTCCAAGATCGGAGACTCATAGCGGCCGGATTGCTATTTGCACTCGTGTAACAGCCCAGAACACTGTGATGGTGGAAATTTCGGACAACGGTACGGGTATGCCGCAGGAGATAGTCGATCGAATTTTTAACCCGTTTTTTACTACAAAAGCTGTGGGGAAAGGTACGGGGTTGGGAATGTCTATCGCGCACTCGATTGTGGTGGAAAAGCACAACGGCAAGATTAAGTGTATTTCCTCCATAGGATGCGGAACGACTTTTCTGATTGAGATTCCGATCGACAAACTGTATAAGTAGTAGGGTGCGTCAGTCGATTTTAGATTTTAGATTTTAGATTTTAGATTGACTCGACAGTGGTAGGGTGCGTCAGTCGATTTTAGATTTTAGATTTTAGATTTTAGATTGACTCGA
>JAUBOM010000012.1:19061-45005 GCA_036700245.1 Microcoleus vaginatus BM001213989 | reverse complement strand
CAGTGGTAGGGTGCATCAGCAGTTCTTGATTTTCAGGCGCAGCGCCCGGAGCCCTAGGCTGACTCACCCTACAAGTTAACGACTAAGATAGACTGAAGCTGCGAATGAAGCGGTGCTGCATCAAACCTTTATTTGTATAAAAATTGACATGATGGCATTAATGCTGGAAGCGCTGGAAGCAATGGGACACAATGT
Source organism: Microcoleus vaginatus BM001213989 (assembly GCA_036700245.1). Lineage (GTDB taxonomy): Bacteria > Cyanobacteriota > Cyanobacteriia > Cyanobacteriales > Microcoleaceae > Microcoleus. Next base: position 44,810 of record JAUBOM010000012.1, on the reverse strand, counting down.
CCGCTGGATGTCTTGGAATTTGTTTTTGGCTTTAGTACCGCTGGGTCTGAGTTTTTGGCTGTTCCGCAAACCTCGATCGCGCTGGCTGCTGTGGGGTACGGGCTTTCTCCTGGGCGCTACTTTTTTGTCCAGCACGCGCCCTGTTTTTGCCTATCTGAAGCACATAGTGCAAGATGTGGGCAAAACTTACGTTTTGGGGGCGATCGCGATTACGCTGGCACTGATGGCTGTAGACATCTGGGTACTGCAGCAGCGCGGAGTTCGCTCTCTCCGCTGGTGGGGCGGTTTTTTCTGGTTTATCGGATTTTTGCCGAATGCGCCTTACGTTTTGACGGATATCATTCACCTGATCCGCCAGATTAAAGAGGGGCACTCGGTGTGGACTGTGACTCTGGCTTTGATCCCGCAGTATCTGGTGTTTATGCTGGTCGGGTTTGGGGCTTACGTGCTGTCGGTGATGAATTTGGGTTACTATTTAAAGCAACAGGGTTGGAGTAAATTTATCCTGGCAACAGAGATAACTATACACGCACTTTCGGCGATCGGCATTTATTTAGGGCGATTTATACGCTTCAACACTTGGGACATTGTTACTAACCCCGATGCGCTGGTTAACACCGTAATGAACGATTTGATTGGCAAGCGTCCGGTTTTAGTAATGGCTGTAACTTTTGTAGTAATTGCTGTTTTGTATTGGGTAATGAAACAAGTAATTTTAGGGATTAGCCAGCGGTTTTACAGCAGCCAATCCCAGCGGGAGTTTGCCGGCGACAGCGCGACTTCTTCCAGCTAGATCGAGAAAGAGATTTGAGATTTGCTCCACAACTAACGTCCCAACTTTTTTGCTCTCCCGACCTAATTGCTCTGCAAACGTAGCAATGGGTCTGACGATGAGAATGTTTTTAATTGTTGAAACTCTTGCTTTTATTGTCTTGGGCATAAGTGCCTTCAGATCCGGCTGCCGAAAGACTAATGCTATATCAGTCTTTCGGTAATACCAATTTTTTATCTAAACTCTTGAATAAATTACTGCTGCAATGTGTAATAAAACTTGATATGTTAGAAAAGTCGAAGTTGTTCTGTAAAAAGCAAAGATGAATCGATTTGACCGTCAGTTGTGGGAGAGATTTATTGCGATCGCCCAACCTTACTTTTATCCTTTAGAGCCTGGAGGCGGCAGAATTTTTTTAGGATTAGTGGCGCTGTTGTTGCTATTTCTCTTCGCTGCGATGTTTGTGGCTGTCAGTGTTGTCAGTTTGGGTGCTCAAGCCTTTTTTCCAGACGCTTTTAACGGTGTTGCGGCTGGCTTAGCTACTTTGATTAAAGGAATTATCTACTCACCGACAATTGCGATCGTTGGTTTAATGCTAATTCTCCCGCTGGCTGCTTTTGTCTTTTTCAGAAGCAAGTTGATACCGCGCTGGAAGCAGTGGATAATGTTAGCTCTGCTGCTATTTTTGTCGCTGTCTGTTAGCGGAATTAACGTAGTCATTAGCTATATTAGTAATTTTTTCACGACAGCGCTGGCTGAAAAAGATCAGATTACTTTTTGGCGGTTTATGTGGGTTTATGCTGGAGTTTTTATTATCGGTACCCCGATAGTTGTTATTTACGGGTATACCCAAGATAAACTGGGATTGTACTGGCGAGAGTGGATGACTGAGAGTTTCCTGGGTAGTTATTTTCAAAACCGCGCTTATTATGAAATCAATTCTCAGAAGGAAATCGACAATCCCGACCAGCGGATTGCTGAAGATATCAATTCTTTCACTAGCACAAGTTTAGAGTTTTTGCTGCTGATATTGGGGGCAGTTATCGATATTATTTCTTTTACAGGCATTCTGTGGTCTATTTCCAAAGGTCTTTCGATCGGACTAATTATTTATGCTGCCTTTGGCACGACAGTCATGGTATTTTTTGGCAAAAGGTTGATATTTTTGAACTTCAATCAGCTCTCCAGCGAGGCTGACTTTCGCTATGGATTGGTTCACATTCGGGACAATGCAGAATCAATTGCTTTTTACCGGGGAGAAGCACAGGAATCTGCTCAGGTAAAACACCGATTTTTAAAAGCAGTTCGGAACTTTAATTTCTTAATTGGTTGGCAGCGGAATCTGGGATATTTTAGAGTTGGCTATAGATATGCAACTTATATTATCCCCTCTTTATTCCTGGCTTCTATCTACTTTGCAGGTGAGATCAGATACGGCGATATTACTCAAGCTGAATTTGCTTTTCGTCAGGTTTCAGAAGCCTTTTCTTTGGTTGTATATAGGATTGAAAGCTTGAGTTTATTTGCAGCGGGCATTAATCGTTTAGCCACGTTTAATGAGTCTTTAAGCAGCGATGAACAAAATGCTGTTGAACTCGAAGTCAGGACAATCGATACAGTTATAGATTCGCAGTTGACGCTGGAACACGTTACTTTAGATACTCCGAAACATCAAAAGACTTTGATTAGGGATTTATCGGTAGCCGTGTCGCCTGGAGAAGGACTATTAATTGTCGGTCAAAGCGGTGCTGGGAAGAGTTCTTTGCTGCGGGCAATTGCGGGTTTGTGGAACTCGGGAACGGGCCGTTTGGCGCGGCCGGAACTCGGAGAAATGCTGTTTTTGCCGCAGCGTCCTTATATGATTTTGGGTAGTTTGCGATCGCAGCTTCTCTATCCCAACACCAGCAGCGAGGTTGATGAGGAAAAATTGCGCCGCGTTTTGGCATCAGTAAACTTAGCAGATTTGCCCGACAGATTGGGCGGTTTTGATGCGGATTTAGATTGGGCTGAGATTTTGTCGCTGGGAGAACAGCAGCGTTTAGCTTTTGCTAGATTGTTGTTGACGGAACCGCGATATGCTATTTTGGATGAAGCGACAAGTGCTTTGGATTTGAAAAACGAGCAACATTTATACGAGCAGTTGCAAGCCACTAAAACTACGTTTGTGAGTGTCGGCCACCGAGTGAGTTTAGTGAAATATCACCAGCAGGTTTTGGAACTTTTGGGCGATGGGAGTTGGCGACTGGTTTCTACGGAAGAATACCGCGCTAGTGCGAAGGTTTTTGGTTGATACAGCGCTGCTTTCAGGAATTGTGAATTTACCCGGTTGTTGGTTCGCGGTGGGTGGCGGTGCGGTTGGAGATGTATCGTTTGGTTCTACAGATTAATCACCGCGCCTCCACCCACCCGAAAATAGGTTCTACGGGTAGGGACACAGCAACAATTAATGCCGATAGATTCCCGGTTCCTCATATTCTTTTAGATTTAAAAATTAAAGAATTGAAGAATTGGGAATGACGGATTATGTAGGGGTTTGGAGCAGGGGCCTACAGTTGCATTCTTTGTTGAAACTGGTATCACAATCGATAATTGAGTATAAATATCTAAAACTGCCCAAACAGCAAAAAGCAAGCTGAACGTTTGCAGATTCGATTCAATTGCTCCCCCCCGAGAACTCACACAATATAATAGAAGATAGATTTTTTTAGTAGAGGCGAGATTCCTACCTTGACTACTCCGATTCCTCAAAACTTTGTGCAAACGATCGCCAAACAGCGTGGCGTCACAGATGCCGAGTTAGAAACTGTGTTTATGGCTCTCGACGGTCAATCTACGGCTGCGATCGCAACCAAGCTTGGCATTAGCGACATCGCGGTTCGCAAAAGACTCGGCGAAGTTTACAAAAAGTTTCAGATCGGGGGGAACGGCCCTGGAAAGCTGTCGGAATTGAGGCATCAGTTGCTGTTTTCATACCACACTGAGCAGGAAGGGAGGGATTTTAGTGCCCGAGGTAAAGGATCTTTATTCAAGATGGCGATCCTCTCCGAGGGCTTCGCTAACGGGCACCGACAGCAAGATTGGGGCCAAGCGCCGGATGTTTCGGTTTTTTACGGACGGACTGAAGAATTAACTACTTTAAAGCAGTGGATTGTATCAGATAATTGTCGCCTGGTAGCGCTGCTGGGCTTGGCTGGTAGTGGCAAAACAACTCTGTCGGTGCAGTTGGCAAAACAGGTACAGAATGAGTTTGATTTGGTGATTTGGCGATCGCTGCGATCGGCACCAGCACCATCCGACTTCCTCACCAACTTAATTGAACTTTTTTCTAACCCACAACAACCCGATGTGCCGTTAGCGGAACCCTCGAAGAGGATCGACCTCAACGGAAAAATTTCGCGCTTGGTCGAGGAGCTGCGGAATCACCGCTGTCTGGTAATTTTAGACGATTTTGACGCGGTTCTCAGACCCGAAGAATTAGCGGGACACTACCGCGAAGGCTATGAAGGATATCGAGATTTAATTGTGCGGCTCTGTGAGGTCAATCACAATAGCTGTTTGGTGCTAGTTAGTTCGGAAGAGCCTACGGAACTGGCTTTGCTGACGGGAGAAAAAGTGCGGTCTTTAAAACCTGCTATTTCCGAGGAAATAGCGCGCGAGATTTTCCAAGAAAAAGGTTTATCTACTCAAGCTCAAGAGTTGGAAATCTTGTTAGCCCGGTACGGAGGCAATCTGCTAGCGTTGAAGATTGTGGCGATAACGATTCACGAGTTTTTCGAGGGGAATGTTTTAAAGTTTTTGGAAGCAACGGCGTTATTTGTTGAAGAACATATCAGCAATTTACTCGCGCAGCAGTTCGATCGAATGTCGAGTTCTGAACAAGAGATTGCCTACTGGATTGCTATTGCTCAAAGTCCGATTTCCCTGGCGACTTTGCGAGAGCACATCTTGGTCAATTTATCGCTTTCGGATTTGCTGAAAAATCTCGATTCTCTGGGTCGCCGCTCGGTGATTGAAAAAATAAATGATGGCACAGAAACTGTTTTTATGCTTCAGCCTTTGATCGTGCAATATGTCAGCGACAGATTAGGAGAGCAAATTCGAGCGGAGGTTTTGGAGACAGTTAAGACGCAAGGAATAGAAAGAATGCGGCTGTTAAAAACTCACAGCTTGAGCATCAGTATTGCTAAAGGAAAAGGGGGTAAAGGCGAGGGAAGTCGGTCTATTTTAGAATTAGTGAAAAATCGGCTGCAAGTTTTGTTTGCGAAAACTAGAGGCTTTGAAGAACCGCTAAATATCCTGACCAAAGTTGCCTCCGATCTCGAGGATAAATCGATTCTTGAGGTGGGATATGCTAGGGAAAATCTGGCGCAGATTATTGCAGAAATTAAGTGCTATAGCAACCGCCAAGACGGTTAGGACATTCTTAATCGCTGAAACCATTGCTGCTGTTACTGCTTCTCCCTTCTTCCTTCTTCCGTCTTCCTTCTTCCTTCTTCTATAACAAAAAAGCGATCGCCCCAGTCACAAAAGCGATCGCCCGATTTTCAACAAAAACAGAATTCGATAAAATTATTTGACAATGCCAAAAACCGATGCAGATTCAGAGCCTGTAATTTTTTCCAAAGCAGGCGATTTTTGAGCTTGGGCAATTCTGGGAACCAAAAATCCCTTCGCATAAATCTGAGGATTGTCTTGAGCGATTTGGATGTAAGATTGGCGGACTTCTGCGTTCACCGCCACAGTCTTCGCGTCGTAGACTTGCATCGCCATGTTGGGATAAAAACCAATGCCGACAATCGGTATTAAAAAGCAAAATGCGATCGCCACTTCCCGAGGTTTAGCATCAATAAACGGTGCATCACCCGGCAAAACGCAACTATTACCAAAACAAACCGCTTCATCCAGATTGTTTCTCTGATTCTGCAAATTTAGATCCTCAAGGTCGCAAGCCGCTAGTCTCCCACAGTTGTAAAATAACTGTCGCAGCATCGAGAGCAAATAAATCGGCGTCAAAATCAATCCTACTGCAGCCAGGAACACTGTCACCGCCCGGAAAGAACCGCTGTACATATCGCTAGTTGCAACGCCCACAAACACTGACAATTCGCTAGCAAAACCGCTCATTCCCGGGAGTGCCAAGGATGCCATCGCGCCTGCGGTAAACAAGGCAAACACTTTCGGCATGACTTTCCCAATCTCGCCCATCTCGTCCATGATCATTGTATGGGTGCGATCGTAAGTAACGCCAGCCAGGAAGAACAATACTGAGGCGATTAAACCGTGGGAAATCATTTGCAACAGCGCCCCGTTGATTCCCAAATCCGTGAAGGAAGCAATACCCAACAACACGAATCCCATGTGAGAAATCGACGAATTCGCTAGGCGGCGCTTCATGTTTGATTGGCCGAAGGAATTCAGCGCGCCGTAGATAATATTGACCACGCCGAGCACCGCCATAATCGGTGCAAAGTAAACGTGTGCTTGGGGAAGAAGTTCCAAATTCAGGCGAATCAGTCCGTATCCGCCCATTTTCAGCAATACACCGGCCAGAATCATCGACACGGGAGAAGATGCTTCACCGTGGGCATCGGGTAGCCAAGTGTGGAAGGGGAAAATCGCCAGTTTCACACCGAAGGCAATTAACAATCCCGCATAAAGCAGTAATTCCAAACCCAGTGGGTAGTCTTTCAAGCCTAGTTCTACCATGTCGAAGGTGGGGGTGCCTCCGCCGTAGAATGCCATTGCTAAGGCAGCTATCAAAATAAAGATGGAAGCGCCCGCGGTGTAAATCAAGAATTTGGTAGCTGCGTAGCGGCGGTTTTGTCCGCCCCAAATCGAGATTAGTAGGTACACCGGAATTAGTTCTAGTTCCCAGACAATGAACAGCAGCATGATGTCTTGGGCGACGAACACTCCTATTTGTGCGGAGTACATGACCAGCATCAGGAAGTAGAAGAGTCGTGGCTTGCGATCGACTTCCCATGCAGCAAAAATAGATAGAGTCGTCACCAATCCCGCCAAAAGTACCAGCGGAACAGACAGTCCGTCAACGGAAACAGACCAGTTGAGGCCTAAAGAAGGTATCCAGGGATATTGCTCGACGATTTGGAAAGTAGAGATGCTCGGATCGTAATGAGTCCAAAACACCCAGCACATTAATACAAAATCTGCAATGCCTACGCCTAGGGCATACCAGCGCACGGTTTTGCCCCCTGTATCGGGCAGAAAAGGGAGGGCGAGGGAAGCTACCAGGGGTAGGATGACTATTGCGGTCAGCCAAGGAAATTGATCCGCTATCATGATAGTGAGAATAAATACTTATTTGGAAGTTACCAAGATTATAATACTAAATTTAATTAAAACTTAAGATTTATTCATAAATATTTTTTATACTATTATAAATACTGGTTAATTAAGCGATACACAGTTTGCGGCAAAAGTCAAGAAGTTTGGCAGTTATTAGTCAGGAGTCATTAGTCGCACTTTAGCGGTTGACAATTACCGATGACCGATTACGCTGTTGTCATGCAGTGGAAAACTTGGGTAAATATTCAGATCGATCGAGATAAAGTCAAGAGTTGTTCGCCAAAAGATGCAATTAAAGTGCGATCGACCAATTGCGACAGCCATTTGAACGGTATACCAGATTCTCCGTAAAAAGCCCCAGCCAACTGTCCGTAAACCGCGCCAGTGGTATCCGCGTCGTTGCCCAAATTCACAGCCAACAAACAGCCTTCAGCAAAAGAAGAACTGTTGTAAAACGCCCAAAGTGCCGCCTCCAAAGACTTGACAACATAACCCGTACCTTTAATTTCAGGAGGTTGCCGCAATTTAAAAGAACCCGCAGCAATCTCATCAATCTCTGCTACCAGCGGATTTGCTGCCCAATATCCAGAAATCGGACAATATCTTTCCGAAAGCAACACATCTTTAGCAACTCCATTCACAGCCCCCGCAATTAAAGCACCCAAATAACGGCAAGCATCCACACAAGTAGCAGCACCGTGAGTAGTTCGAGAACTTTCTGCCGATTTTTCTATTACTTCTAAAGGATTATTCGCATAAAACAAAGGCACGGGAGCCAAACGCATAATCGAACCATTGCCAGCAGTCTGAGCATCGGTAAAACCGCAGTAAGGTTTTCTTGTATCTTCAAACTTCCAAAGTGCTTGTTGAACCGTATTGCCAATATCAAAACATTCACCCGTACTGCTCAAATGTCCGTCTCGCCACCACCGCACATAAGTTTCTAACTGATGGACAGGATCGAAACCTTGTTTCTCAATCAAACTTTGGGCCAAACAAAGTGCCATCGAAGTATCGTCCGTCCACTCGCCCGGTTGCAGTCGAAACGGGCCGCCGCCCACCATATCGTTAATAGGCGCAAACGTTCCGGGGCGATGGAACTCTAAAGTTGTTCCAAGAGCATCGCCCACTGCTAAACCGAGAAGACTGCCGCGATAACGTTCTATTTGCTGCATAACGTAATTGAAAATTAATAATTAGTAAGCGCTAGTGAATTCAAAACCATTTCTCTCTGCATCTTATCTGCCTGTATAACAATCGATGCCAAACTTGTCAAATTCTCTCATTCTCTCTTCTCTTAAATCTCTTTCTCTGTGTTCTCTGCGCCCTCTGCGGTTCATTAAAACAAAATCTTGTTGACAAACGAAATAAAATTGCCCTAGCTGCCATTAAAAATAAAAAAACAAGACTTTCCCCCCAAATGCTGAGGCAAAAGACGACTCAGGCTAATATTGATGTTAACCTGTCCCTACCAGAGATCAAACTGTCTCGTCAGGAACCTCAGCCTAAAGGCATGAGGCTTGAAGGAGAAATCTAACAAGCCGTTCTGACGGGCCAAGCGTCTTAACTGACTACGTTTTTCGAGTCACGACACCCGCTTGATGCGTAGCTAGTCCTTTGCTCTGTCGTTGAGAGTTAAACAGTTCTAAGGCCACTGGAACAGTGCTTTCAACCGGCGCAAGCTCACTAAACTTTGGCGAAGTACAGACGACCTGGCAGGTCGTCTCTTCTACTCCGAAAAGAGATTGAGGCAACCATACCTCACGGGAGGGGCAACCATACCCCTCCACCCCGCGAGGGGATTCAATTCAATGTAAAGCCGTCCTAAAAGGACGGGGTTTCAAACTCATAGTTCTGATGACACCCGATGCCTCCGCCGGAGCCGCTGCTGCCGCCCCTCAATCAACACCCGAAGTCAGCTTAGAGTTGCAAGTCCGACTCAAGACAGAAGATGGACAGCTACTTTTGCTACTCCCGCCAGAAACTAACAGCGAACCCGCAACAGCCGCAGCCTCGACTTGGACTGAACTTTGGCAGCAGCTAAAAGTCAGGCTGAATGCAGGAGAACGCTTTTGGCAGCCAAACGCAGAAGTACAATTGATCGGGAACGATCGACTTTTAGATATCCGCCAACTGCAAGAGATAGCCTCGGCCCTTGAGGAAGTGGAACTGCAACTCAAACGAGTCCACACCAACCGCCGCCAAACCGCCGTTGCTGCAGCTACGGCAGGCTATTGTGTAGAACAACAGCCTCCGGTTTCTTCCCTGAATAAAGCCACTGCGGAAAAACCGCAATCGCTGGCGGAACCTTTATATTTGCAGATGACAGTGCGATCGGGCGTAGAAATTCGCCATCCAGGCACCGTCGTACTTTTGGGAGACGTAAATCCCGGCGGCTCAGTCATCGCCGGAGGCGATATCCTAGTTTGGGGCCGTTTGCGGGGCGTCGTGCACGCCGGTGCCGCTGGCAACACCAAAAGCGTGATTATGACCTTGCAGATGGAACCGATGGTGATTAGGATTGCTAAGTATGTTGCCAGAGGCCCAGAAACCTCACCCGCTCAGTTTTTCCCGGAAGTCGCCTATGTGACGCCTCAAGGGATTCGGATCGGTAGAGCCTCTGATTTTGACAAATCGCAGTTAGTCGGGGGTAATGAGTAATCTGTAATTGGTCATTGGTAATGGGTAATTGGGAATGGGTAATGGGTAATTGTTAATACTATTTCTCTTTAAGCCTGCCGTTGATAATTTTTGCCTTGGCTAAATCAGTCACTAAAGGACGATTTTAAAATTAAGTGCAAATTGGTAGAGGATTAGTAGAACAAGGAGAGCTTTAAGTGTTGAGTTAATTTCCTGAATAACAGATTACTGCCAAATTTCCCAAGAATAATTGCTAATTATCAACCAACAATAAGACAAATTATCCATTGCCAATTACCAATTACCAATTGCCAATTACTAATTCCCAATCACCAATTCCCAATAAATCTAAAATCGCTTATGGCTCGCATTATTGTTGTTACATCAGGCAAAGGCGGGGTAGGAAAAACCACCTCCACAGCCAATCTCGGCATGGCTTTAGCTAAGCGGGGACGCAACGTTGCCGTAATTGATGCCGATTTCGGTCTCAGAAATTTAGACTTGCTGCTGGGCTTAGAAAATCGCATTGTTTACACGGCATTAGAAGTTCTCGCAGGAGAGTGCCGGCTAGAGCAAGCTTTGGTGAAAGACAAGCGGCAGCCGCGTTTGGTGCTGTTGCCGGCTGCCCAAACTCGGATGAAAGATGCCATCAGCGCCGAGCAAATGAAGCAGCTTGTGGGGATGTTGACAGCAAAATACGACTATATTTTGATCGACTCTCCTGCTGGAATTGAACAAGGTTTTCAAAATGCGATCGCCCCGGCCTCTGAAGGCATCATTGTGACCACTCCGGAAATCGCTGCTGTCCGCGATGCCGATCGAGTCATCGGCCTGCTGGAAGCCAACAACGTCAAGAAAATCAACCTGATCGTCAACCGGATCAGACCCGCAATGGTGCTGGCAAATGATATGATGTCGGTGCAAGACGTGCGGGAAATCCTCGCCATTCCGCTGTTAGGCGTCGTTCCCGACGACGAGCGCGTCATTGTTTCCACCAACCGAGGCGAACCATTAGTATTGTCGGAAACGGCCTCTTTAGCTGGAACCGCCTTCGACAATATTGCCCGTCGCTTAGAAGGCGAAAAAGTTGAATTTCTAGATCTCAATCCCCGTCGGGAAAACTTCTTCACTCGCCTCCGCAAGTTCTTAAACACTAAAATTATGTGATGTGCTCATTGGCGATCGGTCTTCAACAGCAGGGACTGCATCACAGAAACTAGCCGAGATTTTCCTCCTGTGATACCACTTCCCCAAAAAAATGAAACTGTATGTCAACTCCAAACCTTTAGGGAATAAGTAATTCCCCAATCGAAAATCGAAAATCGAAAATCGAAAATCGAAAATGGTATGACCTGTTCTATGCCTAACCCTTGACAAACCCGCCCGACCCATGATACACACACTTCTCGAACGACTTTTCCCGCGCACCCCTGACAACAGCCGCGACGAGGTAAAACGTCGCCTCAAACTGGTTCTAGCCCACGATCGCTCAGAACTCAGCCCAGAAATGGTTGAGTCGATGCGCCGAGAAATTCTAGAGGTGGTATCTCGCTACGTGGAAATCGATACCACCGGGTCTGAGTTCTCGCTGGAGAGCGACCAGCGGGCCACAGCACTGATTGCAAATCTCCCGATCCGGCGAGTCAGGGCCGAACATCCACCGAGGAATTTGCCCGAGAATTTGCCCCAGAATCGGTCCGAGAATCGACCCGAATATGTACCGGAGTATGTAGTCGAAATTCTCCCCGACACTAAAGAGTGATAGGGATTGAGCTTTTATTGTCAGGCAAAGAGTTCGATCGGCTCGCGATTTAAATTAAACTATCTCTCTACAATTAAAATGTTTTGGGGTGGGCACTCTTAGCCCGCCCCAAATATGTGATTAAAAAGAGAAAAAGCTTGTGATACCTGAAAACTCATGAAGTTAATCTTCATAACTACTCGCTCTTTCCCGACGATTTTGCGTCCCGGACTATCTTAATAACTAATCGGTCTTTCCAGAGGATCTTGTAACTGGAGTTCTAACGGTCGGCCGGAGCGAATTTCTAAACCGGGCAACTCATGTTTGACTAACATTTTTTCACCTGTTTCAGCAGTGGCCAACGGCCAGAGTACCCAGCGGCTGCCTAGGGAAAGAGTGCTTAAAGTTGCAGAGTTTTGAGTCAGCCAAACTATCGGCAGTTTCGGCTGATTCTCAACCGCATCTTCCCCAGCATTAACCGCAGCTAAAGTTTCCAAAACTACCCGGTTTCCCGAGACGAGTCCAGTCCCGGCAGTCCAAAGTTTGACGTTTAACAGGCGCTTGCTAGCATAGAAGTAAAGAGACGCAGCTACTGTCACGGCTCGTTCAAATTCTTCTGGCTGCCACGCCGCAGCGCTGTCGAGAGCAATAATAATTTCTTGACCGCCGGCTGCAACTTCTAACTCTCTCACCCGCAGTTCTCCGTAGCGGGCGCTGGTGCGCCAGTGAATCAGGCGGGTGGGGTCTCCGTGGCGGTAAGGTCTCAGGTTGCGGGTGAGACCTTCGGTAGCAGTTTGCGATCGGCTGCGATTGTAAAATTGCGGGCTGTCTTCTTGACCGATGCGATCGATAATCGGGCAAGTGCTCAACGGCAAAACCTGTGGATAGACAACCGCCACAGCTTTGACTCGGCGGCTGCGCCGGCACCAAAACAACCCTAAAGGCGCCGCTGTCCTCAAGTTTACCTCTTGCCAGCGATAGACGCCGCGCTGCCGGACTTCTAGATAGTATGTATCCCTGTATATACTGTTAGGGTCTATGACTTCTATCGGGCGGACGATCGGTTCTCCCAATACAAACGGCAAGATGTCTACCACTTGCAACAAAGTCTTAGGTTCGCGGGCGCGATTTTCGATTTCTAGTTCGACGGTGATTCGATCGCCCGCACTCACCGGTTCGATCGCCCGGCGACGGACTTCCAAGGAACGGAGCGATTTTCCCGGCAAAACCGCCGCTACTCCCAACAGCGCCAAACTCCCACCGCTGAGCGCGTACAGCCACCCAGACATTGTATTAGTCGCAGACCCAAAAAAGAAAACCGTCATCCCCGAGAGCAGCCAACCCGCGTAGGCGGGGGTAACAGCGCGATTTTCGAGCCAGTCGGCAATTTTGTGACCGATGTTCATAGGAGTTGAAATTGTTAATTACTCGATCGCCCTATCAAGTCTAATTGTAAAATATTCTCAGCATTTAGCACCGAATTAGCGGAGAGCGATTAGATTAGAAATTGGGCATTTTTTCGCAATAAATCTACATTGACTGGAGACAAAAAAATGAACCCATTAAACAATCCTACACCGCTTCGACCAGACGCTCAAGCCCGCCGCTCGCCGCCCCCGCCCCCGCCCTTGGCTGCAACACCCGCGCCTCATCCACCCGCGCCGAGTGCGCCCCCCCCAGCCCAGCACCGGCCTGTCGAGACACCCGCGAGCACGATCGAACAAATGGTTAGAGATGCCCATGTTGCCTCGGCTTCCGACATTCACATTCGAGTCGGCCAAGTACCTCGATTTCGGATTCGGGGGGCGATGCAAGTAGCAAGTAACCACCCCAAAGTAACGCCAGAAATTTTTGAACAATACCTAGCCGAAATTCTCACCCCCGAACAGCAAAAACAGTTTGCAACTAACAAGGAATTAGATTCAGCAATTTTTTACCCCGGCTTCGTGCGGTGTCGGCTAAACTGTTTTGAGTCCCTCAGCGGCGGTGCCATAGTATTGCGGTTGATCAGTTTGGAAATACCTACTATCGATTCCTTGAGGTTGCCAGAAGTTCTCAAAAATATCATTTTGCGATCGCAGGGATTAATATTGGTTACCGGGCCTACCGGTTCGGGAAAATCAACAACAGTAGCTGCGATGATCGACCACCTCAATCAGATGGAGCAAAAGCACGTAGTTACAATTGAAGACCCGATCGAATTCATTCACCCTTCTAAAAAATGCTTAGTCAGCCAGCGGGAAGTCGGCTTGCATACCCACGAGTTTCAGCAGGCTTTGCGGGCAGTTTTGCGGGAAGATCCAGATGTAATTTTGATCGGGGAAATGCGCGACCGCGTTACCATCAATACAGCGTTGCAAGCAGCTCAAACTGGTCACTTAGTATTGGGAACTCTCCACACTCGCAGCGCCATTAACGCTATTAACCGATTGTTGAACCTCTACCCGCCCGAGGAACAACAGGCGATGCGGATTCAAATTTGCGATACTTTAGTAGCTGTAGTTGCCCAACTTTTGCTCCCAACAGTTGACAACCGTCGGGTAGCAGTTCACGATATTTTGGTGAATACACCTGCCATGCACGATTACTTGATGAAAGGTGCTGATGATGAAGCTTTCCGGTTAATGGAAACTGACACCTACGAAGGAATGCAGATTATCAACCAGGGTCTTTACAAACTGGTGCTTGAAGGCAGAGTGGCCCTCGAAGAAGCGGCAAAAACTTCTCCCGAAGCCAGCGATTTAGACCGTCGCTTGCGTACCGGAGGCTACGATGCTACCTCGTCGGCTCGCGACTTTGAAGGCAGCAAAAAAGAACGCACCGTTCGCGCCCGTTAGCAGCACACATACAGGGGTAGCCACAGCACTACCCCACCCATCAATTAGCAATCTTTTCAGCAGACCGAAATATTGGGCGCTGTTCTGCGTATTTTTGCTTGAAATTTAAATTGACTCAGTATACAATAATACAGATTAATCGGGTAAAATAATCTAATAAATGTCAAGTATATTATTAAGTTTTTTAAACGCCCACCCTACTTTAGATTAACTTTAAAAGAGCGTAAAAACTCACAGGTGATTACAAGGCAATAGTAAAGATATGTTCTGAGTATGACCCGCAGTCAGCAGCTTAAGTTTATAGTTAGAGTGACCAATTTAGGACAGAGAAGGTTCCGCCAAAGGCGGTCGCAAAAGTAAGCACGTTAAAAAAGCGCTTAATAATAAAAGTACAAGTAGGCTTAATACAGCAAGCAATTAGTAGCAGAGCCGATCGCCTGTCTTTCCGATTAAGTGGCTTTCAGTCTAAACAATCCTAAAATCCAGCAGACTTTTAAAGCTTCTGTCCCTCGAAAATCTGTTTAACAACTCGCCGCTCAGCAACGGTATTTATAAAATTTAAAGGAGCCCAAAAAGTGAAGAATGCATTTAAATCCTCAGAAGTGTTTGAAGGTGCCAGCAAAGCAGAAATAATCGCTCGCATCCAGCAGCTAGTTCCCCCGGGTTCCCCGGAACCGCAAGATCCTGAAATCCTAGGGGCCTTACAAACTCTCACCGCACAGCTAATCAGGGTCTATCAAGCCGACGGACAATTAAAAAGCGAACCATTTAGCGAGGTGCGAGATCGCACCATTCACCTATACGCATCCGCCTGCTGCCGCAAAATCAGAGGAAAAACCATCCTCATCACCGGTGGAGAAGGATGTGTCGGCAGTTTTTTAATCAAAAAACTCCTCGATTTAGGCGCAACTAAAATCATTTCCGCAGACAACGCCCGATGTCACAACCCCAAAGAAAATCTCCCGCTTTTTACCAGAGAAGGTGCAGTAACTTTCTATGCCGCCGACGTTCGCAACTTAGAGGCGCTGAAACACATATTTGAGGTAGAAAAACCAGAAATTGTTTTTCACCTAGCAGCCCAACGCCAACCCGGACTAGCTGAAATCAAAATCCGAGAAACAGTTACAACCAGCCTCTTAGGATGTAAACACATCATCCAACTGTGCGAAGAATACGGCGTAGAACACTGCATCTTCTCTTCCACAGGCAAAGCATCTCGATATTTTACAACCGAAGTTTACGCCGCTTCCAAAAAGTTTGCCGAATGGCAATTTGCCAAAGCAGCTCAAGAAGGAGATGTCATTTACGGGATGGTTCGCTTTACTCATATCTTGGAAAATAGCTTGTTCTGCGAGGAAATGTCTAACAAAGTACAGCAAGGTAAAACTGTCAACGTTCACGCTCCCCACCGCTACGTAACCGCTCAAAATCTTGTCGAAGCCGTACATTTATTGCTGAATTCGCTGGTTGTGTCCGTTCCCGGAAAACTGAAATTTGTCGCCGTGAGTAATCTCGGGTGGCCGACAGAAACCTTGGAAGTAGCTCTTTATAAAATTATTGAATCAGGCAAAAATCTGCCGATTTATTTTCAAGGACTTGTGCCGGGATACCAAGAACCGTTTTTTCTGGGACAGTTTGACTGGACAAAACCTACAGACATTCACCTGCTAATTAATGTTTTGGAAACTCCTTTTAGAAGTGTTAACGATGCTGGCGACATGGTGAGTGCAGAAGTAGCTCGTTTTTCTTTGCGCGTGTTAGATAAACAAGTGTCGAACCTGGAAAGCTTAATCATCGCTCCCGATTTCCCGGAAGTGCAAATCAAGCAGGCTCTTGTCGCAGCGAAAAAAGAAGTGATTGCTTCCTCTTTTGCGTGGAGTTCCCCCGAAGACTTGTTGAAGATTTTGCAGTGGGGGATCAATCCGAAGAAATTGCAAGGTTACAAAACGGAAATCGCTGACTACAGCGAGATTATCGAACTCCTCCTGCAAGGAATCTACGGGCGGCTTAACCAAGAAGTGTTGAACAGTGCTGGAGTTACTGCTGATGAATTGGATGACTTAGTTGAGAGTCTTTCTACCCTGGATTGTATTCAAGCAGAAGTCGGATATTTGCGATCGATGTCGAAAGATCTCAGAGAAGTTGTACCCCCCGCAGATTTGAACCCCAAACAATCTCAACCTGTTGCTGTCGGCGATGCAGCTTAGCTTGAACATAGTTTTGAGGAAAGGAGATTGCTTCCTGACTGGCAACCCACAGGGGGTGAATCAGCCGGCACATAGACCAAGTTGTTAGTTGATTAAGCAGCGCTGGACGCACAACCTAATTATGCAGGGTGCTCCGTGCATACCTTATCGGTATAAGTACCGGGTTAAACCATTTTTTGCGTAAGTCATCTTAAAAACAGAATTGAAAAACCCGGTTTCTAAATTCTGGGTCTGTTGGAGGTTTAATTAAATTGATTCACTTAACCTTTTCAGAATCGACATAATATGATATTATTTGCGATAGCACAACCGCCATCAAATTAATTTGTAGTAAGGAGGACAGTCCTAGTAGTTTTATGAGGACTTAAGTCATCACTACAAACCTTATAAAGGTTATTTCCTCCGGGAATAATATGATGATACTTTAGATAGCGTTATGCACTGAGTTAACAAAGGTGCAATTAGATTAAATGAACTCAATGAACACAACAAATTAAATTAAATTAAGGTACGAGAATTGTGGAAATTAATCAGCTACTGTTCATATTGATTGATGTGGTGCTATTGGCGATCGCCCTGATCCTTCTAATTCCCGTTACAGTTCTATTCCTAGAATGCAGTGCAGCTTTCTTGTCCGGCTTCCCCCCCACAGCGGAAACTAAAGCGCCACGCCCCAAAGTAGCAGTTTTAATTCCCGCCTACAACGAAGCAGCAGGAATTGCCGCCACCATCTCCACCATATTGCCGCAGCTAACACCTCAAGACCGCCTGTTAGTGATTGCTGACAACTGCACGGACGCCACGGCAGAAATCGCCCGCAACTGCGGTGCAAGTGCGATCGATCGCCAAGACACACAACGCAAGGGGAAAGGATACGCACTGGATTTCGGCTTGCAGTCGCTCGAATCAGACCCCCCAGAAGTAGTCATCATGGTTGACGCAGACTGCATATGTCAGCCAGACTCTATAGAAAAATTAGCCCGTGCTGCACTTGCTTCCAAACGACCAGTGCAAGCAACTTATCTCATGGAACAGCCGCCCAATCCTACTCCGAAAGATTCCATTTCTGCTTTAGCATTTCTCGTGAAAAACTTAGTCCGTCCCAGCGGATTAAAACAGTTAGGATTCCCATCATTACTAACAGGAACAGGCATGGCTTTTCCCTGGTCGATAATTCGATCGGTTTCTTTAGCCAGCAGCAATATTGTTGAAGATATGCAAATGAGTTTGGATTTGGCGATCGCCGGACATCCAACCGTATTCTGCCCCGAAGCCAAAGTCACAGGGTGTTTGCCGCAGCTGCAGCAAGCAGCTAAAAGTCAAAGAACCAGATGGGAACACGGTCACTTGCAGACGTTGCTAACTCAAACTCCCCGGCTGGCTACAGCTTCTGTCCAGCAAAAACGTTTTGACTTATTGGCGATCGCCCTAGACTTGTCAGTCCCTCCCCTATCGCTTTTAGTCGCTATCTGGGTAGCTGCTTTTGCCACCTCCATACTAGCAACAATTATCGCAGCATCCCCAATTCCCGCGATATTGTTAGCAGTACAAGGATTGCTAATTTTAGTTTCAATTGTCAGTGCTTGGGCAAAATTCGGGCGTGCCGATATTTCGGGAGCAACTCTTTTATCTGTACCTTTTTACATCCTGTGGAAAATCCCTTTGTATCTGGGTTTTATCCTGAAGCGGCAAACCAAATGGGTGCGGACAGAACGCGATGTTTAATATTTAGATTGAGATTGTTTAACCGCAGATATCAGCAGATAAACACAGAGGAACGCAGATAAAATTATATCTGCGTTCCTAAGCGTTCATAGGCAGTTAACAAAAATTATATAAAAACTTAAAAAAAGTTCACCGCTGCACCGGAATTTCAATCACAAACTCCGCCCCTTGGCCCGGTGCCGAAATGCACATGAGCTTCCCACCGTGTTTATCGACTACAATCTGATAACTGATACTCAACCCCAAACCCGTTCCTTTACCCACAGCTTTTGTAGTAAAGAAAGGGTCAAATACCCTCGATCGCACTTCCTCAGTCATACCGGCGCCGCTGTTAGCAATAGAAATTCTCACCCAGTTTTTGTCGCATACCTCAGTCCGAATCCGAATCTTTCGCTCAAATCTTTGAGATAAAGGATTTTCGAGGCTAGCAGTTATTTCCTCCTGCCCCACTCTTAACTCTACTGCATCGATCGCATTGCTCAAAATATTCATAAACACCTGATTTAACCCAGAAGCATAACAATTTACTTCCGGAAGTTGACCGTACTCTTTAACTACCTCAATGGCATGTCCAAGTGCATCCTTTTTCAACCTGTGCTGCAAAATTAGCAGAGTCGAATCAATCCCGGAGTGAATATCCACTGGTTTCATCTCCGCTTCATCAAGCCGTGAGAAATTCCGCAGCGACAGCACAATATGGCGAACGCGATCGACCCCAACCTGCATAGATTGCAGGATTTTCGGTAAATCTTCTTGAAGAAAAGCGAGCTCAATATCTTCTGTTTTAGCAACAATCTCAGGAGTAGGATTCGGGTAAGACTCCTGGTAAAGCTCAATCAATCCCAGCAAATCCGAACTATATTCGCTAGCGTGCAGGACATTGCCATAGATGAAATTAATCGGATTATTAATTTCGTGAGCAACCCCTGCCACCAACTGCCCCAAAGAAGACATTTTTTCAGTTTGAATTAGTTGAGTCTGCGTCGAGCGTAATTCGGACAAAGTAACTTCCAATTGTGTCGCTTTTTCTCTCAACTGCCCCTCCGACTGTCGCAAAGCATCCTCGGCTAACTTGCGATCCGTAATGTCCTGCATCGTCCCAAATAACTTAATCACCTTACCGCCATCAAAAATAGCTTGCGCCTTAACATAAATATATTTGACAGATCCATCAGGGCGCAAAATTCTCATCTCATACTCGCGAGGATTTCCTAACTGACTTATCTCCTCTAGTTGCTCTAACCACAACTGTAGGTCATCTGGATGAATTTGCTTCCTGTGTTCTAAAAGAGTAGGTTCTGGTAATTCAGGGTCAAGACCAAAAATTCGGAATGCTTCCTCAGACCAAGTTAATTTATCCCCCTCCAAATCAAATTCCCAGTTGCCGAGGTGCGCCAGTTTTTGAGCTTCTTGCAGCTTAGCTTCTTTAATCTTTAATTCCTGCGTGCGCTCTTCAACTCTCACCTCCAGCGTTCGCGAATAATCCTCCAACTGTTCCTTAGCCTCCGACAAATTAGCAACAAGTACCGCATTTTCTAGAGAGATAGCCGCTTGGGAAGAAAGAATTTTCAAAACCTCCAACCTAGTTGGAGAAAACGCTTCAGTAGCTAAATTATTTTCCAGATAAAGGATTCCTAGGAGTTTGCTTTGATTCAGAATAGGAGTACAAAGCGCAGATTTCACTTGCTGCCTTTTAATATAGGGGTCATCTGTAAATAGACCTTGCCTAGCAGCCTGACTTAAAACTACATCAGAGTGCGTTTTTTCAACATAATTAATCACCGTTAGTGGCAAAACTTCTGCAGGAGATACTCTGGGGCATTGCTCAACTGCAACATCCGAAGATTCCACCGATGCCGCTGCTTTAATCAGCAATTTTCCTTCCTTGGGCATCAGGAGAAAACCTTTTTGCGCCCCAGCATTCTCAATCACCATTTTCATTAACTTTTCTAACAACTTATCCAGCACAATTTCGCTAGCTAGTGCTTGAGACGCTTTCAGAACAGTTGTCAAATCTAATAAACTGCTGTGACTGCTGCTCGTGCTATAATTAGTGCTAGTAATAGTTCGATCGCCACTAGATTTGGCCGCTGATGCAGGGGGTAAAGACATCGGATACTCTGACTCCAAATGTTTTACCTTGGCGGTTGCTCCCCAGTGAATATAGCCGTAGTAAGCATCTATCAGATAACTCTGAGCCACTTTGTTTCGACCGCGAGCCCGATAAAATTCTGCCGCCTTTTCATTTGCTAGCGCTGCTTCGTGGATGTATTCATTCTTCGATGCTCCTATCACCGCTCGATCGTAATGCAGAGCAGCTTTTTCATCTTGTCCCAATACTCGCGCTTTCTCGGCCTCTACTAAGTCATATTTGTGCTGATAATTTCCCGGAGAGTTCAAGGCCCAATGCTTCATTTTTTTCTGAAGCGAAGCCACTTCTTTTAAATGTTTTTTCTGTTCATTTTTGGCAACTATGGGATACAAAGCTAATAGCGCTAGGGAATAGTAAAAATTGTGGATGGGAACATACATCAGGCCCATTGCACCCTCAGAGTAATTTGAAGCTGTCTTGGCATCTTCAGCCGATTTAGCATAATTTTTAAATAGATAATTTAGCCAGGATTTAAACAGAAATACTACAAATATTCCCAGATTATTTTGACTTTTTTTTAATTCTGGCAGCAGCGTTTCTTCATTAAATTTCTCGCCAACTAACAGACAAGGATTAGCTGTTTTGCCTTGCAAATTTAAGACAATTTGTGCCCCAACTCTGCTATGGTTCATCATAAATTCATTCTGATAATTCACCAACATGTGAATATATTGAATCTGCTTAGTCTCCACGGAGTCCAGAGGTTCGCCACTCAAAAATATATAATTGCTGTAAAAACTAGCACAATAACAAGCATTGTTGACATCTCCCGTTTCTAGGCCACTCTGAATACCCTCAAGTAAACCGATAAGACTTTCCCTGACCTGCTCAGACCAGTGACGGATAAAACCATTAAAAACTAGCGAGATTTGAGAGTTGTGCAAGTTGGTGTGGAATCGCTCTAAAAGTGCCTCAGCCATTTGACCGTATCGGTATCCAGAATCCATATCACCTAATACTGCACAGTGAATCAGCCCGTAACTTACATACCCGTGAGTAGACAGTGGTGCATTCCCGTATTTAAGAGAAAGAGTAACGATTTTACATATGATCAGTGGGAACATATCGGCTGCTGTTACAGAAGCAGACGGACACATATTCGTTAAAATCCGTAGAGCCGCAATTTTATGAGGGTCAGTCATTGGTTGCAGTTCCAATAAATCCTCAATCTGCTTATTTCTTAAAGCTAGTTTTGTCAGAAATAGATCCATGAGAATATTCAGTTTTTGTGGGGTTCTAGGAATGTACACTCCCAGCATTTTCAAAGCTTCTAGAGCTATATCTATCGAAGCTTGGGGTTGATTTTGATTAAAGTAGAAAACAATTTTTTGCTCATAAACTTTAACTTTTTCTAGCAAATTTTTGGCGTGGAATATAATAACCTCTGATAGCTGAAAGGCTCGCTCAAAATCGGTATTTATATAGGACGATTCCAGCGCTTCGCTATGGAGTTCCATGATTAAACCGTAGTGGCTCTGCCAAGCTTTATCGGGTAGAAGTTCTAGACCTACATTAAAATATTTGAGCGCTGCTTCATAGGCGGCTGAACTCTTAGCTTTCTTACCAGCTATAAGATTAAAGTTAGCTAGTTCATCTCGCTTTTCTTGATTTGTGATGAATTCCACCCCGATATTGAGTTGGTTGACGATATCAAAGATATTTTCTGCTATCTCCGATGCCGGAGTAGAATTCAGCAGCAGGAAGCCGATTGTTAAGTGAGTTTGTTTTTTCTGGGAGTCAGGGATGAGAGAATAGGCGGCTTGCTGTACGCGATCGTGCAAAAACCTGTAAGATATTGGGTGTTGAGGGCGACTCCCAACTCCCTCCCCTTGCCCTGGCCGCTGGGAGTCGATTTCCTCAACGAGGGGGATTTTGTAAGCATCGCTCATTGGCAGAATTAAACCAGCTTGCAGCGCCTCCCATAAATCAGCCGCCGTTTCTGAGGGAGATTTTCCCCTAACAATTGCCAAACTTTCTAAATTAAAACGGTTGCCGATACAAGCAGCTAATTTTAATACTTGCTGCGTCTCCTCCGACAGTTGTTGAAGATTCCGAGCAACTAATTCAACGACACTGTAATCTGCAATGCCAGCGGCTTGAATTTCCGTGATGTCCCACTCCCACGCACCAACTGTGAAATTAAATGCTAACAGCTTTTCTGAGTGCATGGTTGAAAGCAGTTGAGTTATAAAAAATGGATTACCGCCAGTTTTATTAAAAATCAACTCTGCCAGGGACTTGAAATTTTTGGTTTCATTACCCAAAGTATCGCGCACTAACTGCGTGACACTATTCAACTCTAAACATGGGATGATAATCTGATGCACCGCAGCACCAGTCTGTTGAATTTTTTCTACAGTTTGAACCAAGGGATGAGTCGAATTGACTTCGTTATCTCGATAGGCTCCTATCAGTAAAAGATATCTGCTATCCAAGTCGGTTACCAGTTCCTGAATCAATTTTAAGGAAGCTAAATCTGCCCACTGCAAATCATCCAAAAATAAAACTAATGGGTGTTCTGCTTTGGCAAACACATTCAATAATTCTTTAAACAATCGATTAAAGCGATTTTGAGATTCTGTCGGTCCCAATTGTGGAACAGCAGGCTGCGAACCAATTATGAGTTCGACAGAAGGGATAACATCAATAATAATTTCACCGTTTTGACCTAGCCGCGATAAGAGCTTTTCTTTCCAAATTGCCAACTCGTCTGAGCTTTTTGTTAATAACTGCTGCATTAATGATTCAAACGCTTGAGTTATTGCAGCATAAGGAATATCACGCTTAAATTGGTCAAACTTGCCAGCAATAAAATAACCCCGCTGCCTGACAATTGGTTTGTGGATTTCACTGACAACTGAGGTTTTGCCGATGCCTGAGTAACCGCTTACCAACACCATCTCTGTTTTCCCAAAGCTGATTCGCTCGAATGATGCCATCAAATCAGCGACTTCTTGTGTGCGGCCGTAGAGTTTTTGGGGAATCAAAAATTGACCTGATTTATCAACGGTTCCCGGAATGAAATTTTCTATTTTGCCCGTAGTTAGAAGCTGAGTTAGACAATTTTCTAAGTCGGCTTTTACTCCAAAGGCACTTTGATATCGGTCTTCTGCATTTTTAGCTAATAGTTTCATGACAATGGTTGAAACAATCTGCGGGACTTGGTTGTTTCGCTGATGGGGAGGAACTGGTGTCACCGCAATGTGGCTGTGAATTAATTCTAAGGGATCGGTGGAGTTAAAGGGCAACTCTCCTGTCAGCATTTCATAAAAGGTGATGCCGAGAGAGTACAAGTCAGTTCGGTAGTCAAGATCGCGGTTCATTCGACCAGTTTGCTCTGGGGATATATAGGCTAGAGTGCCTTCTAGCACAGTGGTATTGCTATTTTGGTGAACCTCTCTCGATAGGCGGGTCGCTATGCTAAAATCGGTAATTTTGAGTTGTTCAAAATCTGGTGTAATGATAATATTTGAGGGTTTAATATCTTTGTGGATAATCTGCTTTTGATGCACTTCTCCGAGAGTTTGAGCCACTTGAATAGCCAGCGGCAAGAACTGCTGAAGTTTCATACTTTTACCCGCGAGATGGTGGCTGAGAGATTGACCGCCGCAATCTTCTAAGATCAGAGCGAAACTGTTTGTATATTTTTCTAAGCTATAGGGTTTGATAATCCCTTTGATTTTGAGATTTGAGCTAATTTTGTATTCATGTCTCAAGCGGGTAATTTCTTCTATTGTGGGATACTCGCTCAGGAGTGTTTTAATGATGACTGAGGCTCGATCGCATTCCCTGACTGCGCGATAAATGATGGACTTCACACCAAGTTGAACAACTTCTGTGATTTTGTAACCGGGAAGTGTATTCATTGCTTTTATTCTCTGACGAAGTGTTAGATAGTTAAAATCGCGCTTGATCTTGACAAGGGCAGGACCGGCTGTACGTAAGTATTTTTGTAATAACTATAACTTTTTATACTCTCAAGTATAGTTAATTACTCGTAGATTTTGTAGATGCGGGATGCCTAAAGGTTTAGAGCGTCTAGATGCGCGGACAGCAGAACCTCTAATTTGAACTGCGACTTAATCATGTAGGGTCGGACACCTGACCGAGTATATTGGAATAGTGTAACAAATTCTGTGATGTTGAGCGCACACATCAGCGACAACTCCTTATTAATTCAAGGTTTAGATCGATCTTTGAGCCTTGTCACCAAGAACGAAGGGGACGCCCGGGGCTTGAAAACGCAGGTTTAGACGATCGAGAACACAATTTAATATGACGTGGATCATAAACAAGTATGATTCAGATCACAAATTGATAGTGATCAACTTGCTAGCATATTTTCATCATCAGGTGTATCACAATGGAAAAAGTCCTAGCATTGATTGAAAAGAAGAAGCAAGAATTTGCTTCTTCGGGGCTATTCGAGTTTATGCGAGACCAAAGTATAGACCCAAGACAACGCCTAGCTTTTGCTCCCTGCATTGCTCCTTTCGCAATGAGTTTTGGTGAATTTAATAAGTATGTCTTCCGAGAAGAACCAACCAACGATCCACTTCAGGTAATAGTTAACAATCACACTTATGAAGACGATCATCACTGGTTGTGGTTTTTAGAAGATTTGGAAACACTGGGTATTAACAAAGCGGTCAAGTTCAGTGATGCTTTAAATTTTCTCTGGAATGAAGAAACAAAGGGATCGCGTTGGGTATCACATCAAATTTTTCGCTCGGCTTTTGGAGCTAGTCCTATCACTAAGTTAGCAATCCTGGAAGTGATAGAAGCAACAGGTAATGTATTTTTCTCAACGGCGGCACCTATTGCTCAAGAATTACGAACAATTACCCAAAAAGAGTTTCTTTATTTTGGCTGTTTTCATTTAGCAGTGGAAACAGGTCATACTAGAGGGACGCCGGAAGTGGATGAATTGATTAAAAACATACAACTGTCAGAGGAAAACCGTCAAGAGGCTTTTGAGGTAGTTGAGAACTTGTTTGAAGTTTTCACTGAACTGACGGATGAGCTTCTGGTTTATGCAAAAACGCATAGCTTTGAGCAACCTTTTGCCAAACCCCGCGATATTTGGCAACCTTTAAAAGCTGCGTAGCTTACCAGAGGTAAAGTTTTCAATTTTGAGGGTCAGATAAATCTTTGAATCAGATAACATTCATTACTTAGAAGGAGACTCATCATGTCAGAATTTAACGGCAATTCAACTGTAATCAATGATATAGAACCGACAATGATTCACACGTGGACAGAGAATCTGGATATTGCTCACACGTGGACAGAGAATCTGGATATTGCTCACACTTGGACAGAGAATCTGGATATTGCTCACACTTGGACAGAGAATCTGGATATTGCTC
>JAUBOM010000012.1:0-18961 GCA_036700245.1 Microcoleus vaginatus BM001213989 | reverse complement strand
ATACTTGGACAGAGAATTTGGACATTTCCCACAGTTCTCACATACCTGAAGAGGATAAACTAACAGTTGGATAAAACGTTTTACAGTCGAAATTCAGCCTCGCTCATTCCGAGGCTGAATAATTAGTCGCTCGCGGGATAGTTCCTTCGATCGCATATCGCTTTATGTTGTGATTGGCTGTTCTGGATTAAGCTTGGACTATCCATCTTTAATTTAGGTTAGGTACATTCCAAGTCTTTCTACGGTCGGAGTAGCGATCGCAACTTTCGGAAAATATGGTTTGCCGCGATCGCGCGATGTTTCGTCAGTGTCCAAATTCAGCATCTACTACCTTTATTTGATATGAGCCATTACGACGTTGTTATTGTCGGCGGCGGTCCCGCTGGAACCACTGCTGGCAGTCTGATCAAGAAATACAATCCCAATCTGAGCGTGCTAATCGTAGAGAAAGAAAAATTCCCTCGCGATCACGTTGGGGAAAGCCAATTGCCTCAAATTAGTGATGTGCTTCAGGAAATGGGATGCTGGGATAAAGTAGAAGCAGCCGACTTCCCAATTAAAATCGGTGCTACCTATCGCTGGGGAACCGATCCACATCCTTGGGATTTTAATTTCATTAAGCCTGAACAGTTTAAAAATGAACAGCGTCCTGCTAAATTTGAGGGACAGAGACGCCAAACGGCTTTCCAAGTCGATCGAGCAAAATATGACGAAATTTTGCTGCGCCACGCCGAAGAAATGGGATGCTTAGTCAGAGAAGAAACGGCGGTGGTTAAGGTAGATGTAGTGGGCGATCGCATTACGGCCCTGCACTTGCGATCGCAAGAACAAATAACCGCCCGCTACTACATCGACGCCTCCGGGCACATCGGCGTGCTGCGGCGAGTTTTAGGCATCGAGACACACTGCCCGACGCGGTTGCAAAACATTGCTATCTGGGACTACTGGACAAACGCTGAATGGGCCGATGAAATTGGCATTGGCGGCACCCGCGTACAGGTGATGAGTTTGAGTCATGGGTGGATCTGGTTCATTCCCTTAGGGCCAACTCGCACCAGTATTGGATTCATTTGTCCTGCGGAACATTACAAGGACATGAAAAAGCGACCAGAGGAGATATATTCCGAAGCCCTCAATAGCGAACCCCGCATCAGCAAGTTAATCGCTAATGCTACCAGTACGGGAAAAATTGAGACTACAAAAGATTGGTCATTTTTGGCAGATCAAACAGTAGGAGAAAATTGGTTTTTGGTGGGTGAAGCTGCGGGTTTTGCTGACCCGATTTTAGCGGCGGGCATGACTTTAGCTCATACCGGCGCTCGTGAATTGGCTTACACGATTTTGGCATTAGAGCAGCAGAAACACGACGGCAACTGGCTTAAATCTCAATACGACCACAATCAGCGAAGCCGAGTTAAACAGCACATTCGGTTCGCCGATTACTGGTACGCTGCTAACGGTCAATTCACTGATTTACAAGAACATTCAAGGGAAATTGCGCGGGATTCGGGGTTGAATTTAAGCCCGGAAAAAGCTTTTCAGTGGTTGGCTCAAGGGGGATTTACCAATGATATTTTGGGTCAAGCGGTGATTGCTGGATTTGATTTGGGTTCTATGAAACAGGTGATGCAGCGCTTTTCACAGGAGGAGGTTCCTTGGCTACTTTCGGCGTACAATGTGTTTCAGTTAGACCTAGTGGAGGCTGATGTTGAGTTTGTAGCTGTTTATAATGCTGGTGAAATTAACAGGATCAAGTGTTATGTGAAGAACGGTCAGCGCTTGCCTGTTACAGGTTTATATGGTTTGCTGATTGATATTTTGAGCCGCACTGATTACATTGAACAAATTTATCGGCAGTTGGTGCTGGTGTTTAGGGAGCGTTTTTCTGTGCAACACGCTCGAGTAGCTCTTCATCAAGCCCTTGGTTGTTTGGAGGTGATGGTGAGCTCTGGTATTGTCAAGGCGATACTGAACCCCGAGTTGTCTAAGTTGAATATTTCCATACCTATGGAAGGTGAGTTAATTCACACTCACAGGGATGCGAATTAAGGGGCTACCAGAAAGCTTGACCCCAAAGCATCTCAAATTTTAAAAACAAAAAGTCTGAAGCTGGAAAATTCCAACTTCAGAAATTTTTTATACTTGCAGGTATAGTTAATTACTCGTAGATTTTGTAGATGCGGGATGCCTAAAGCTTGAGAGGGTCTAGACGGGCGGACAGCACAACCTCTGATTTAAACTGCGACGTAATCATGTACGGTCTGACACCTGACCGAGTAGATTGCCATAGTGTAACAAATTCTGTGAGGTTGAGGCCACAGATGAGCGACAAATCCTTATTAATTTAAGGTTTAGCTCGATGTTTGAGCCTTGTCACCAAGAACGAATGGGACGCCAAGGGCTTGAAAACGCAGGTTTAGACGATCGAGACACAATCTAATATGACGCGGCTCATAAGCAAGCATGATTCAGATCGCAAGTGGAAAGCGATCGGCGTGGTAGCATATCTTCATTATAACGTCTATCAATCAGGCTTATCACAATGGAAGAAGTTCTATCATTGATTGAAAAGAAGAAGCAAGAATTTGCTAAATCTGGGCTATTTGAGTTTATGCGAGACCAAAGTATAGACCCAAGACAACGCCTAGCTTTTGCTCCCTGCATGGCTCCTTTGGTAATGAGTTTTGCTGAATGTAACAAGTATGTCTTCCCAGAACAGCCAACCAACGATCCACTTCAGGTAATAGTTAATAAGCACAGTTATGAAGAGGATGATCACTGGTTGTGGTTTCAGGAAGATTTAGAAACACTGGGTATTAACCAATCGTTGAAGTTCAGCGATGCTTTGAATTTTGTTTGGAGCGAAGAAACAAAAGCTTCGCGGTGGGTATCACATCAAATTTTCCGATACGCTTGTGGAGCCAGTCCGAGCGCTAAGTTGCTAATCCTTGAAGTCATAGAAGCAGTGGCGAATGTGTTTTTCTCAACGACAGAACCAATTGCCGAAGAACTGCGAACAATTACTCAAAAGGAGCTTATTTATTTTGGCAACGTTCATTTCGAGGTGGAAAATAACCACACTAAGGATTTACCTCAGCAGAGGCGATGGAGCGAAACAATACAACTGACTATTGAGAGCCGTCAGGAGGCTTTTGAGGTAGTTGAGAACTTGTTTAAAGTTTTCACGGAAATGATGGATGAACTTCTGGTTTATGCAAAAACCCATAGCTTTGATCAACCTTTGGCAAAACCCCGCGATATTTTGCAACCTTTAAAAGCTGCGTAGTCTGCCAGATGTAAAGTTTTCTATTTTGAGAACCAGACCAATCTTATAATCAGATCAAATTCATTCCTTAGTAAGGAGACTCATCATCTCATAATTTAACGGCAATTCAACTGTAATCAATGAGCTAGAACCGACAATGATTCACACTTGGACAGAGAATCGGGAGATTGCTCATACTTGGACAGAGAATCGGGAGATTGCTCATACTTGGAGAGAGAATTTGGGGATTTCCCACATTTCTCACATACCTGAAGAGGATAAACTAACAGTCGGATAAAACGTTTTACAGCCTAAATTCAGCCTCGCTCATTCCGAGGCTGAATAATTAGTCGATCGCGGGAGAGTTCCTTTCATCAGACATCGCTTCAGGTTGTGATTCGGTCTTCGGGATTAAGCTTTGACTATCCATTTAAAGGTGAGTTAATTCACACTCACAGCGATGGGAATTAAGGGGCTACCAGAAAGCTTGACCCCAAAGCATCTCAAATTTTAAAAACAAAAAGTCTGAAGCTGGACAATTCCAACTTCAGACTTTTACTAACTCCCCGGGTAGGATTTGAACCTACGACCAATCGGTTACACTTATCCCAACGTTTCCGAAGGGGGCGGACTATTTCATCATCCCTAGAACGCAGACTTATCATCTATCGCGGGATGTCGGGCGCTGTGAGATTTATTGGTTAGGCTCCTCATCTCTAGTCTCTGCACCTTTCCGGCTACTTGCGATCGCAACCGCTGCCTTTCGCCAGACTTGGCTCAAGATTGCCGCCACCCGAAGTGCTGCGGTTTCCTTGAATTCACCCGATTTTTCAGTACCCGTTACCGGATAGAGCTGCTATGTCACTAGGGCTTTTGGTTGATTCCAAAGGCTTGCATTCATTACAGCCGACCGCTCTGCCACTGAGCTACCGAGGATTGGGGGTTTTTGTTACCCACATTTACTAACAATAGCTGAACTTACTCGATTTGGCAAGGCCTTTGATAAACTTTTTTTTTTCTCATACCGTCGCCGGGTTTGTGCAGCTAATGCAGCCCCATTCTCAACTTGGCGAGGCGCTTCTGGGATTCGGGATCGAGGGAACTGGCGAGAAAGCGACTGGAATTGTGTTTGCGGGATTTGTGCTGGCGCTCGCTGCGGCGGGCGGTGGCTTCTACGTCAGCCGCTAGTTGTTCGGCGGACATCCATTCGGCACCGTAGCCAACTACGGTCAATTGTTGCGCTCGGTCTGAGGTGGCGACAATCATGCGGCTTTTGCCTTTGACCGATCGCAACTCGTAGCGCAAACTAGCGCAAGATTTTTCAATATAAGTATCTGCTGTCTGACCGAAGTCAGTGTAGTGCACCGATAAATTTTTAGTAATAATTTCTTTAACGCTGGGAGTATCTCGATAGTGCGCGTCAAACACCAGCCGAGCCTCAAAATCTTGAACAGCGCTGTAGTTAACTAAAACCTCTATTAACTCGCGGCGAGCTGTTTCGAGTTCGTCGCGATCGCGCTTCTCTCGGAGTCGAGGCCAAAGTCCAATTATGTTATAGCCGTCTACAAGTAAAACTGCTTGCGATACATAGGTTGACATGGTTCAAGGCTGAATAGCTCCAGCACATATAGGACATTATTTGCATTGTTCATCAAAGCTTTTGTTGCATTTTATTACAGATTGATGTGTAATTGCTAGGTTCGATCGCGGCAGCACTCGATCGCGCGGAGTCAGAAACCCGGTTTCTGCGTGGAGATATCGCCGCCAAACTTCTGATTTTTCCGAGAAACCGGGTGCGAGCAAGGCATTCGGCAAGATAATGGCGGCAAAAACTTAACCCCCCAAAACCCTAGGCGCCTGGGGTTTTGGGGGGTAAGAGTTGTTCGATTTTTCAATCCCGAAAATTTTCGGGCTTATTCGGCCGATTGGAGGGATACGGGCGATCGTACAACTGTCGGCAGGGATATTTTCTCAACAGCAGGAGTACAACCGAGCCACTGCACCGACAACTGGGCAAACTGCTGCTCCTGACCGCTCACGCAAAAACGAGTCGGCAGCGCAGTACCAGCATTCCGCAGCCCCAAAAGCTCCAACTCTGTGGCAGCAGCAGCCACCACTCGCACCGCAGGATCGATCAACGTCACCCCAGCGGGCAAAAGCGAGCGCAGCACAGGAGCCAACAGCGGATAATGAGTGCAGCCGTAAATCAGCGTATCGATGCGCTGCTGAATCAAAGGAGCCAAATATTCCCGAGCCACCTCACAAGTGTAAGGGTCGTAAATCCGGTTTTGCTCGACCAGCGGCACAAAAGCCGGACAGCTAACCTGCCACACCAGGCAAGAATCTTCCATCTCCAAAATCGCATTTCGATAAGCATTGCTAGCAGCCGTAGCAGGAGTTGCGATCACTCCGATCCGCTTGCCTTGCTGCACCGCAGCCTGCGCCCCCGGCAGAATTACTCCCAACACCGGAATATCAAACTCAGCCTGCACCATCTCCATCGCCAAAGCAGAACTGGTGTTGCAGGCCATAATCACCATTTTCACATCCTGTTCCACCAGCCAGGCCATAATTTCGCGCACAAACTGCACAATTTCCGACGGCGCGCGAGTGCCGTAAGGCAGCCTCGCCGTATCTCCAAAATAAAGTATCGATTCGTTGGGCAATTGTCGGTACAACTGGGTCAAAACAGTCAAACCGCCCACGCCGCTGTCAAAAATACCGATTCTTTTTTGTCCAGAGTCTGTTGTCATTTGTTAATTGTCAATAGTCGGTTGTCAATAGTCAGCAGGCATCAGCCATCAGTCATCAGCCATCAGTCATCAGTCATTAGTCTGACGGGAAAATTACCAATTACCAATTACCAATTACCAATCCCTCCGGCAATATATTATCTTTGTTGAAGATAAAGTAAAATGCCGCGAGCGATCGAAGCCGCCATTTGACTGCGGTAAGCTGGGTCAGAAAGCCTAGCAGCATCCTCAGCACCCGTGACAAAACCCACCTCCAGCAAAACAGAAGGCATAGAAGTCTTCCTCAAAACATAAAATCTCGCCTGCCGCACCCGGCGGTCAATCGCCCCCGTCCCCTGCAACATACTGCCGTGAATCACCCGCGCCAAATCTTGGCCGTTATTGAAATAATAAGTCTCAATCCCGCTAATATCCGGCCGACTCATATTAATCGCATTAGCGTGAATGCTGACAAATAAAGTAGAATTCACCCGTTCTGCCAAAGAAACTCTGGGTTCCAGGTCGATTTCCCTGTCGTCAGTCCGAGTCATCACCACCTGCACCCCCTGCTGTTCCAGCAGCCTCGCCACCTGAAACGAGATATCCAAAACAATCTCCTTCTCCTGAATGCCCTGAATCCCGACTGCCCCCGGATCGCGGCCGCCGTGGCCCGGATCTATCGTTACCACAGCGCGGCGGTTAGAAACCTCGGGCAAATCGCCGGTTCCGAAAGTTGTTCTCGGCAAAGGCTGCAGGCTGCTGGGAGTGCGAGTCAAAGGAGGCTGCGCGCTAGCATTCGATAGCAACTGCAAAGACAGCAACTGCGAGCTCGGCCTCGTCACCCTGCCTACCTGTACCCCCGAACGCGGCTGCACCCAAATCACCACAGTCTCCGCGTCTTCTTGGCTGGCAGTAAACGAGACAGGACTGTTGGCATCGAGCTGAGGAATTTGCCCCGCCAGGGAACTAGAGGCGATTCTGATCCAGTAAGCTCTCGACCCCTGGTCCCACCCGCTGCTATAGGAGACTTGGCGGTTAGTTCTCACCAACAGTTGCGTGCCGTTACTGCTTAAATCAATAGACTGAACTTTTGCTAAATTTCTTTGAGCTTGTCTCTCAGGAACAGCTACAGGTAGGGGGCGGCCCTGGGCTGGCTGCCTGGCGCCCTGGGGCAATAGCATAACCCCGCCCAAATTGCTTACAGACGCCCGCCACTCTGTATTAGAAGTCTTCATCCGCAAAGTCACGCGGGTAACGGGCGGGTCTGTTGGCAGTTGCCGGACTTCAATCTTGTCAACCCCGTGCTTGCCGTTCGTTTGAGGCTGTTGGCTGCTAGAGCCGGGAGCTAAAGTAGCTCCTTCAATATCGAGGGTAGCGATGTCCCCGGCCCGACTTTGTTCAAAATTAATTTGGGGGCGGCCGCCCTCCGTGCGGACTAAAAAACCGTCCGCCGTCACCTGAACGTTCTGAACTACTGTCGCCTCGGCCGACTGGGCGATGGGTGCTGAAGGTTCAACCGATAACCTTTCTCCCCCCGGCTCTGAAATCGGATTTTGAGTTCCTGCCCGCACCGGCGTTGGCAAATCCACTGTCCACTCGCTCGCAGAAATCCCCCGGAATTTTACTTGCTGGGGGTCTAGAGTAAACCCGTCTCTGATCTCGACCACAATTCTGGTCGTATCGGCGTCAAACTGCCCTACGCGCACCGATTCGATCGCCCCTGAGAGCGGTTTGCTGACCGAGGGACGCCCCAGACTCGTCCCCGGCAAGTCAATCACCAACCGCGTCGGGTTGAAAATCAGTTGAGCCTTGGGTTGTACTCCCCCGTCTGTTGTAATGTAAAGCCGGTTCTCTGAAGCATCAAACCGCCAAGATTGCAGTCTAGCTGCTTCGGCGGCCCCGGCGAGCAAAAATACACTTAAGAAACTCGGTAGTAGCCAGTGGAATTTCACGACAGTTTTTTCCTCGTTTGCGTTACTGCCAAAAGCTGAAAGGGCGCTGCTTGCTCGGAAGGCTTTCAGCAGGCGGGCCGCCAGCAGACCGAGGGCACGGTGGCCGTCAGTTGTTGGCTAAATTGACTTTTTTATGCGTTAACAGGCTCTGAAATGCCAGAATCAGGCATTTTTGAACTTTCCCGTATACTTGGGGGCGCTCGGTTATAAGGTGACTCAAAGATTTCTGGTACAAAGGAAGGTATTTATTTTTAGGAACAAGAAACAAGGCGTCTCTTGAAGCTAGAAGGTACAAGTTAGAACGTAGAATTTTATGGAGCTTCAGGGGAGGGGTCTCATAGCTTTTTAATATTGGCGAAGCTCGTTACGGCAAGGGTTATAATCCGCTTTACATTTGCGTTTTATTCTAACTTTTCATAAACCACCCCAACAACTTAACAACCTACCTTGGGAACAATCCGGATTTCCCAGATTGATGCGACTTTTGAAGGCCGCCAAAGTTAGTCCCCGACCAACTGGCATATTCTTTTGGACAAGCCTTGTTGCTGAGACTTTGACCGTTAAGTACAACTACATAGCGCCCCTTCTCTCTTTTTTTTGTTGAATTTTTATAGTCAGGGATTTTCCGTGCTGCTTGAAACTTCGTTGGGCGCGATCGACGGAGCTCGCCAAGGTGACACTATGATAGCTAGTCCATGCTGTCTGCAGTAACCGGAGAGTGTTGTGTGTTAATTTGGCGGGCAATGCTTTGTCATTAACACTCTTTTTGAGTGCACGATCGGCAGCCAGAGCATTGGTTGGTTGACGGGAGAAAAAGTTTTGACAGTAGATGTAGATATAGTTCTCGCAGTTGTCAAGTTTTTTGGACAGCAAAAACAATCGATCGGCTTCTGGATAAAACCTGTCATTTGGTTTGAGGATCGGCCTTTCGACTAACTGCATGACTTATATATATACTACCAGTTAGAGAAGATACACTATCTTGGCGATTGTGTCAATCTCTGAATTTCTGAAACAAGGGGCCCTAAAAAAAGTAGATAAATGACATGACAGAAAGACGGAAACTTGCTTTCTGTGAGGATTCGCCTAAAGCCAAAAAGTTGTTGAGGTTAGTTCTATCCTGCACTCGCTGTCCGTCGTGTCAATCTCAAATCTCAATTCTCAAATCGACTGACTCGATGCTGTGAGGGAAGTTTTGTAATATAGCAACCGCACCTTACGGTGAGGACGTTCTTAATTGCTGAAACATAAACGGTCGATTGCAACGGAGGTCTTCCTTCTTCCTTCTTGCTTCAACATCTGCTATACCATACCACCGAGTGCGATCGAGTTCTAACCACTTTATTTTTGAGCGGGATAGATACCCGCAAGTTATTTTTGTCCATTAGGAACGCACCGCCCCGTGTCTAATCAACAGCGCTGCAATTGGCTCTCGCCCATAGGTGCAAAATTCCGGCTCATCCAGTTCAAAATTGCTTGATTTACTTGTTCGGGGCATTCATCCTGGGGACAGTGGCCGGCATTGTCTAATTCAACTAGCTCTAAATAATTGGGATTGCATTCGACAAATTGGTGGGGTCGGGCGAACCGAGGGGGAATCATCCGGTCTTGTTTGCCCCAAATTAACAGCATCGGGATTGTTAAATTTCGCAGCACAGTCTTGACACTGGGGCCAAATTGTGAGCTGCCTACAGCTTTAAATAAAGCGCAGAAGGCGCGGGCGGCTCCCCGATCGCCTGCTGGCCCTGCTAGAATTTCCACTAATTCGTCGGTAACAGCTTCGGGGTTGGCGTAGGCAAAGGAAACCCAGCGGCGGACAAAATCCGGCTTGCGGGCAAAATAAAACAGAGGCCTGAGTACGATCGGGGAAACAAACAAACCTTCCACAGCTTCGATCGCCGGGAGCAGCCATCCGGGCACCGCCTCGGCTCGCGCAGAGGGGTCTGGGAGGCTAATCATCACCGTGCCGGCCACCATGTCCGGGTGAGCTACGGCGACGGCAAGACAAATCAGCGAGCCGATCGAGTTTCCTGCCAATATTACTGGCTCTCTGATAAAAGTCAGCCAAAAATCATAAACTTGATCGACCCACAAAGACACAGAGTAGTTGACCGGAGCTTTTTGGGAAGCGCCAAACCCCAACAAATCCAAGGCGTAAACCGTTTGGTTTTCGGCGAGTTGGGCGAGATTTTGTCGCCAGTGACCGATCGAAGCTCCAAACCCGTGCAGTAAAATAATCGGCGTTCCCGATGCGCGCGGGGCAATTCCCTCGGCCTCGGAATCTTGAGATTCGAGCGCGCCTTGATTTCGCCCCAAACTCGGCCGCAAAAAACTGTAGCGAGTTTGCCAACCTCGCCACACCCAGTCTCGTTGAGTTCCCACCCGTTGGTGCCACAGCAGAGAATTTGTCAATTTTGCCTCAGCTCGCAACATAAATTTACACTTGCTTATACCTATTGTACAAGGCAAATCCGGCGACTTGGGGGACTTGCCAGACCGGGCGATATCGGGAACCCAAAAGCCGTTTTACCTCATCCTTAACCTTTTAGCCTGAATTTTTGACGGTTTTGTCATAAATCGGGCAAGTGGGCGGGCGATGGTGTGTGAAGTTAAAATAAAAGTAGGCAGAAACTCAGCCAGACTGAGTAGAATAGCAAGTATTGTAAGAATTCATTTACGATCGTCCCAATATTCCCCAACGCGATCGCGTTGGGCACACAGGGCGCGCTAGTACGTCCGGTAAGGGTAATACCTTACAAAACAGTTCGATCGTCAATCGTGAAATATTGGCCGCGAGAACCTGTAACTATCAAGAAGCTTCGCTATTAAACTACTGCTTGTAAAACCATTCATGCCTGTGATTGAAAGAAGACAAAATCGCAACCTACCCCAGATCAACGAAAACATTCGATACCCCAAAATCCGGGTGATCGATACCGACGGCGCGCAACTAGGGATATTGACGCCCGCAGAAGCGCTGCGCCTGGCAGAGGAAAAAGAACTCGATCTCGTACTTGTCAGCGACAAAGCTGACCCGCCCGTATGCCGGGTCATGGACTATGGGAAGTACAAATTCGAGCAGGAAAAGAAAGCGCGAGAAGCAAAGCGGAAGCAGCACACTGCCGACGTGAAGGAAGTGAAGATGCGCTACAAAATTGAAGAACACGACTACCAAGTGCGCCTCAAACTAGCAGACCGCTTTATCAAATCTGGGGACAAAGTAAAAGCCACGATCATGTTCAGAGGTCGGGAAATCCAACACAGCAACCTAGCAGAGGACTTGCTTAAGCGCATGGCCACAGATTTGCAGGAAATAGCAGAAGTGCAGCAAGCCCCGAAAAAAGAAGGACGCAGTATGATGATGCTGCTGTCGCCCAAGAAAGTATAAATAGATAGTCATTAGTCATCAGTCATCAGTCAATAGTAATAGACTGGTGACGGTAGACTAATGACCCAGCCCAAAAACGGCTAGAAGTTTCCAACTCCTGTCGTGGAGGGCAAAAAATTTTAGACCCTAGTTCGCTCTCCCAGATTCATCTGTGGAGTACATCTAACATCTAAAATCTAAAATCTAACATCGACCGACTGGCGATCGCTCCCCTGGATGCCGGAACTCGGTGACACGCTACCACACATCGGGATATCAACGCACTCTTAAGCAATGGAAAATTTTCAAATCAGCGCTTGGGCGGGAGCCGGAAAAAAAGTGCTGCGCTCGCTCAACCTGCGATCGGAAGAAGTAGAGCGAACCGTACTGATGTTCCTCGTCTACACTCTAACCTCCGTCGGGCTGATCTGGCTGGAACTCAGCACAGTAGGTCTTTTTCTAGATGAATTTGGTGCAGACAAAATGCCCTGGATTTACATAGCCAGCGCGTTTATCGGTTCAGGCTTGGGATTTGTCTACTCCTGGCTGCAAAAAATCCTGCCGCTGAGGCGCACCGTAGTGGTTGTTCTGGCAATGATGTCGATACCGCTATTTTTGTTTCGATTCGGCATCGGCTACGAAAATACTAAGATAGCTGGCGTCAGCATCGCTTTTATTACTATTTTTTTGATGTGGCTGTGGGTAGAAGCTTGCTATGTCCTCAACGACCTCAATACTTCCATCACTTCCAACCAACTGTTTAATATTAGAGAAATCAAGCGCACCTATCCGCTAGTCAGCAGTGGCTATCTAGTCGCTGGAGTAGTCAGCGGATTTTCTCTGCCTGTTTTGCTGTACGTAGTCGGACTCAAAAACGTTACCCTCATATCGGGGTTGATGGTGGCGACAGGCTCAGTGTTGCTGTACTACCTCACGGAAAAATACAGCCAAGCATTCCCGGAAACAGCTCACTGGACGGATGACGACGAAGACGACGACCAAGAAGAATTTACCGCCCGCAAAGTTACAGGCCCGCTGCAAAAATACGCCGTACCTCTAGTCAGTTTCTTCATCCTCGCAGAAGTCGTCTACGTGCTGGTAGATTTCCAATTCTACAGCCAGCTAGAATACCAAAACCCGGGGGACGGAGCTAGCTGGATAGCTAGCTTCCTGGGCATTTACGAAGGCATACAAGGCCTGTTTCAAGTGGCGACTCAGTGGTTCGCTTCGAGCCGGTTGGTGGAAAGAATCGGTGTATTCGTGACGGCGATGATTTTGCCGGCGGGTATCGCGATACTCGGGGTGCTGACCATAGGAGCATCCCTGGGCCAGCTAGTATCTGTGTTCATCGGGCTGATATTGCTGAGATTTTTAGACGAACTGCTGCACTACACGCTGTTGGAAACCGTTAGCCCGGTTTTATTTCAACCGATTCCCGACAATATTCGATCGGGCATTCAAACTCTGGTCAACGGTGTGGGCGAACCTTTGTCCTGCGGAGTTACAGGAGTCGGCATCCTGATTATGCTGTGGGTGACAGGCAAGATACTCCCCCAGCAAGACGAAATGGTATTTCACGACCAGCAAAGCTTGATATTTATTGGCGCGATCGTACTGTTGGCGCTGGTGTGGGTCTTTGTGGTCTGGCTGATCCGATCTCAATACGTGGGGCTGTTGGTCAAAAGTGCGGAACGGGGGCGCTTGGGCGTCACAGACGTTGACCTCAAAGCTCTCAAGCGCGCAGTGGTGGAAACTCTAGAACAGCCGGGGGGCGAAGAGGAAAAGCGCTCTTGCATCGAACTCCTGACGCAAATTGACCCCAAAAATGTCGGTGAAGTTCTCGCTCCCCTCCTCGATTCGCTGTCCCCTGTTTTGCAGCGCCAGAGCTTGGAAACAATGCTGCAACACCCGAACCCCGGATATTTACAAGCTGTCCGCGCACTTTCGCAGCAATCCTTGCCGCCGGAGGTGCTGGCCTTGGCTTTGCGCTACATCTGGCTGACGGAAGCGGAACCGAATATTGACAGCTTGCGGCCTTACTTGCAGCCGAACGTCGATCCGGTGGTGCGGGGTACGGCGGCTGCTTTAATTTTGAGAAGGGGCGATCGCCAGCAAAAGGCAGAGGCTACTAACACGCTGCGGCAAATGCTGACCCACAAGCAAGAGCGGGAACGTGTTATGGGGACGCGGGCTCTGGGAGAGGCTGATTATTTGCAAGGACTGCGGCTGTACATCCCCAATCTGTTGCAAGATGAATCTCTGCGAGTGCGCTGCGCTCTGTTAGACGTGATTTCGTCTACTCATTCGGAAGAATATTATCCTTCACTGTTGCGCGGACTCGGTTACAAATCGACTAGGGACGCGGCTTTGCAGGCTATAGTCAAACTTCACAATGACGCCATTCCTTTGCTCGTGTATTTGGCTGAGGACATCCACAAGTCGGATTTGGTCAGGTTGCAAGCTTGGACGGCTCTGGGCCAAATTGGGACTGTGGAGGCGATCGACATTTTGGTCAGCAATTTGATGACGGCTTGGGGAACTACCAGGCGCAACATCCTCCGCATTCTCTTGAAAATGCCCTCAGAAGCGGGGATAGAAGGGGTTCTAGACCGCATCGGCCGCAGCGGCTTGGAAACTCTCATCGAACAGGAGTTAATGTTTATCGGTCAAATTTATGCAGCTCTGGTAGATTTGTCTGGGGTAACAACCTACGGCAATTTCTCGGATCGGGAAGCCAACAGCACCCGGGAAAGTAACGATACGGCTCAATTGTTGCAGCGGGCTCTGGCGGGGTTGGAAGCTGATTCTAAGGAGCGGTGTTTTTTGCTGATGAAGTTTCTTTATCCGCTCGACACAGTACAAGCGGCTGCTTTCAATCTCGCTTCTGCCCAACCTTCTATGGTTGCTAGGGGATTGGAAATTCTCGACAATACTGTGGATATAGCTAGCAAGCGATCGCTGATCAATTTGTTGGATCAGCACTCGGAAAGAGAAAAATTGACCAACCTCTCGGAATTGATGGTTTACAAACCTCTAGCCCCTAGCGATCGCTTGCGTCGCTTGCTAGAATTGCGCCACTTCCTTTCGGATTGGGCTTTGGCGTGCTGCTTCCACTTGGCGAGGGAAGCGCGCTGGAGCCTTACCGCTCAACAAACTCTTGTCTGTCTGAAACACCCGACGGGTTTTGTCCGCGAAGCAGTGTTAGCCTATTTGAAAATAGCCTCGCCCCGGGCTTTAGTCGAATTGTTGCCGAGGCTGCAAAATGACCCCGATAATTTGGTATCAGCTCAAGTTGAAGAGATGATGGCTGAGTTGGGTGCTGGGGGAAAAAGGTAAAGAAGGAAGAAGGAAGAAGGAAGAAGGAAGAGGGAAGAGGGAAGAGGAAATAAAAAGAAACTATGCCCAATGCCCAATGCCCAATGCCCAATGCCCAATGCCCAATGCCCAATTCCTCTTCCTTTGTTTAAATTTAAATTAATCACTGCATCGCATTATGTTAACCAGCGTCGAACGCCTATTGTTTGTCAGGGAGGTTCCGATTTTTAAGGAACTGCGGGATGATTTTCTCGTGCGTCTAGCATCGGTAATGGATGAACTTTCGTTTCCTTCCAAGCACAGGATTTTTACGGAAGGACAAGAAGGTAGATCGCTATATATTTTGGTATCCGGAACGGTGCGGGTGCATATAGGCGATCGCGATTTGGCACAGTTGAAAGCGGGGGCTTGTTTCGGGGAAATGTCGCTGTTTGATGCTGAACCTCGATCGGCTTCTATTTCTACTATCGAACAATCCGAGTGTTTGATGTTGACTCAAATGCAGCTTTACGATGCGATTGATGAAACGCCGGGAATTGCTGTTAATATTATTCGCTTGCTGTCGCGCCGGATTCGCGAGTTGAATCAAAAGTTGAATGCTAAAGAGGCTGCTATGCCGCCGACTGAGACTGCTAGAGTTGCTGAAATGCGATGAAGGTTGGGAATTGGTAATTGTGTTTTAGTCGATCGGCAATTGGGCACAATCTATATTGTAGGGTGTGTATTGCACACCCTACAATAGACTTGCATTGCATAAATCTTTGATAGATCGACCGCAGATGAAAAGCAGATAAACACAGATGGACGCAGATGCTTTTCAAGATAGTTTATGAGTTTTGCAGTCTTGTTTAATAATTTTTTAGTGAGTTATCAGACAATTAAAAACCCGGTTTCTTCTTGAAGAAATCGGGTTGTGGAAATTGATGGTGAAGCGCGATTTGCTGTCTAAACTATTCGGAAAATAAAAGGGTAGCGGTAAGCTAGGTTAGGATTTTGCAAAACCTGCAGGATAGCCATTATTGTCAGTCCCCAGTGCACCAGATAACCTATGGGAACTAAAATAAAGCCAGCCAGACCGAGAGTGATGACTGTTAACACCCCAATCACGATGCTGTAAAACCATACATTAAGGTGAAAATTGATGGCTTCTGTGGCGTTTTCTTTGACAACGGGGTCATCTGATACTAACAATACAGCGATCGGCGCTCCGATCGAGAACAGTAACGTACTGAAAAAAATAGCCCCGTGGCACACGAGTGATAGCAGCTTTCGCTTGTCAGTGTCGTACATATTATTTTTCTTCCTTGACTTTACTGATAATTTTACCTTTAATAGCAACTGTAGCACAGGCTATAATGGCGATCGGGTGATGATTCCCCTACCTAATTTGTAATGACAACAGAACTCGAAACTGAACTGCTAACTGCTGTTGAGCGCCGGCGCAACTTTG
Source organism: Microcoleus vaginatus BM001213989 (assembly GCA_036700245.1). Taxonomy (GTDB): domain Bacteria; phylum Cyanobacteriota; class Cyanobacteriia; order Cyanobacteriales; family Microcoleaceae; genus Microcoleus. The sequence continues at coordinate 2,880 of JAUBOM010000012.1, read as the reverse complement.
CTATTATCTCGCACCCCGACGCGGGTAAAACTACTTTGACAGAAAAGCTGCTGCTGTACGGAGGTGCAATTCACGAAGCAGGTTCTGTGAAAGCGCGGCGGGCTCAGCGACACGCTACGTCTGACTGGATGGCGATGGAACAGCAGCGGGGAATTTCTATTACTTCTACTGTTTTGCAGTTTGAGTATCAAAATTATCACATTAATCTGCTCGATACTCCGGGACACCAAGATTTTAGCGAAGATACTTATCGCACTCTGGCGGCGGCTGACAATGCGGTGATGCTTGAGGATGCTGCTAAGGGTTTGGAACCGCAAACTCGGAAGTTATTTGAAGTTTGTAAGCTGCGAAGTCTGCCTATTTTTACTTTCTTTAATAAGCTCGATCGCCCTAGCAGAGAACCTTTGGATTTGTTGGACGAAATTGAGAAGGAATTAGGATTGCAGACTTATCCGGTAAATTGGCCGATAGGTACGGGCGATCGCTTTAAAGGTGTTTTCGATCGCAGAAAGCGCAAAATTCACTTATTCGAGCGGACTAAACACGGTTCTCGCGCTGCTGTTGATACTGTTATCGAATTGGGCGATCCGCGGATTGAAGATTTGTTGGAACAAGACCTTTACTATCAGCTCAAAGAAGAGTTAGAACTGCTGGATGAGTTAGGAACTGAACTCGATTTAGACTTGGTTCGGGCTGGGAAAATGACGCCTGTTTTCTTTGGCAGCGCGATGAGCAATTTTGGGGTGGAACTGTTTTTAGAGGCGTTTTTAGATTACGCTATGAAGCCGATCGCCCGCAAGAGCAGCGCCGGAGATTTGCCCCCAACTTATGAAGATTTTACGGGGTTTGTGTTTAAATTGCAAGCGAATATGGACCCGAGACATCGCGATCGGGTGGCGTTTATTCGGGTTTGTACGGGCAAGTTTGAAAAGGACATGAATGTGACTCACGCTCGCAGTGGTAAAACGGTGCGTTTGTCAAGACCTCAAAAGTTATTTGCTCAGGATCGGGAGTCGATCGAGGTTGCTTATCCGGGCGATGTGATCGGTTTGAACAATCCGGGGGTATTTGCGATCGGCGATACTATTTACACTGGGCAAAAACTGGAATATGAAGGGATTCCCTGTTTTTCTCCTGAACTTTTTGCTTTTTTGAGAAATCCCAATCCTTCTAAGTTTAAGCAGTTCCGCAAGGGCGTTTCGGAGTTGCAGGAAGAAGGCGCTGTGCAAATTATGTACTCGGTTGATGAGTCGAAACGCGAGCCAATTTTGGCGGCTGTGGGACAGTTGCAATTTGAGGTGGTGCAGTTCAGAATGCAGTCGGAATATAATGTGGAAACGACGCTCGATATGTTGCCTTACAGTGTAGCTCGTTGGGTTGACGGCGGTTGGGATGCGCTGGAAAAAGTTGGGCGGCTGTTTAATACGGTGACGGTGAAAGATACTTGGGGCCGACCTGTTTTGCTGTTTAGAAATGACTGGAATTGCCGACAGGTGGAAGGGGAACATCCTATTTTGAAGTTAAATGCGATCGCCCCTGTGGTTTCTGGTTTGGCTGTTAGCGAGGAGTGACGGGGATAATTGGTTTGTAGGGAAAGGGCATTGTCGTTTCCTCCCAAAAAGCGGGATTTTTATTAACAAAAAACCCTGATTACCACAGCCAAAGGACACAACAGTGTTGTGTCCTCCCAAAAATCGGGGAGCGTTTTTGTGAAGGGCGATAGCCATCTGAGAAATTTGAAGTTAATCAAGGCCTCACAGTTGGGGGATTAACAGCAGTAATTTCTGAATAACGAGCAAAGTCAGTAATGTTAAAAGTTAGGATATGGGTTAAACCATGAACAAGCATAGCAGCAACTAGCCGCGCATCATGAACGTTGACACCTATAACCTTATATTTTATGACCAGTCGCTCCCATTCTTGATAAATTGCTTCGGTATCCAACAACAGAGGAAAAAGTTGTTTTAAGCGATTAATTTCTGCCTCTGCTTCTGTTGCAGTTCGTCCTAATCCATTTTTCTGGATCGGGCGCGTGCAGACGTTCCAAAACTCTATCAAATTTTGTGGTACGATATAAAGTTGTTCCCCGCGATCGCGCAGAGTAATCACGGCATTGACGGCATCAGGATTCATTGGGTGTGCTGTATCGACGCTACGCAGAAGTATGTTTGTATCTACGAGGAATGGCATTTAACCTCTGTCTCCATAAATGCTCTCTCGGCTAATAGCTTCATCTGAAAGAGTGGGGAGATTTAGGGTACGATGACTGTCAACCCATTCCTGAAATGCTATTGACCATTCTGTTGGGGTAGCTGTTTCGTAAAAGGGAGGTTGTTGAGGTTCTATTAGCCGTTTGAGCATCGCATCTAGTAATGGTTTAATCTGAGCCGGCGTGCGGTTGGTGATTTTTTCCAAAACCTGAGTAATAGTCTGTATGTCTTGTTGGTGAGATTGCTGAAGATCGTGCAGCATAATTATCCTGGGGTTCTCTTAGTTCAGTTATAACGTTAAATTGATAGCCCGATCGCCCAAAACCTCCCAATCCCCCTCTTCAATCCAAAATCCAAAATCCAAAATCCAAAATCTAAAATCCAAAATCTAAAATCTAAAATCGGTTGACGGCGGCCCCCATCTGCGGCTACGCTTTGAAGTGAGAGGTTGCTTGCTTGTAGAGGAGGCAGCCCGCGTCGCCCAAAAATCTAGTTGCACTGCCCAAAGCTGCGGCAAACAGCAATGGACAGCATAACCGCCAAACTGGGACTAGCAGTCTGGAGGCTAACGGAGTATCTTAACATCCTCTGTAGCCGCCCTGCTATGTGTTGAAATGCGGGGCGGCTGGGTTTTTGGGTTTTTCTAGAAAACCCAAAACCAGGAGAACAT
>JAUBOM010000129.1:0-19487 GCA_036700245.1 Microcoleus vaginatus BM001213989 | reverse complement strand
ACTTCTCGCTAATAGTAGCTTAAGTTTACTCCATCCTTTCCTTCATGGCACTACCAGATTCTTGACTAACATGATGTTATTTCACCTCGGTGGAAATCCGATTTTTCCCAAAATTTGCCCGCTCGATCCCGAGTTTATCTGTAATTAATAACACAGGAATTAAATGGTCAAACTTTAAAATTCATACAATTAGAGGTACAAGATAATGAGATTTACAGTTGCACAGAAACACATGAATTTACCAAACTCGAGCGCAATTACTTGTAGTGCGCTCATCGCCCTAGCATTATCTGGAAATGCGCTGTGTGCGATCGCACCACAAACGCGATCGGGAAACAGCCAAATTTGCTAACACTCTTGTGGGCTGGGCATCCTGCCCGATATAAAAATACAAATATGACTTTTATGAACTTAATTAGTGAATTTAATGAATTGACTTTAACAGAAATCTCTTAAATACTGATTGTTGTTAACAACTTTTATGTAGAGTCTGTATAAATTATATAAGGATAAAAAATTATGTCCCCAGACACTAACCAAAGAAAAAGCCCCCCGCCCATCTTTTTTATTGTTACTCTCGGCTTAATTGCGTTTGGCGGGTACAATTTCCTTCCCGGTTTATTCGCATCCAAAAGTTCAGATATATCTACTTCTACACCTACATGGGGTGCAAGTCCATCGGGAACGATCGCAAATCGCATCAGTTTAGGAAATCAGATATTGCTGACATCCCAAACAACAGCAGGAAAACAAGCAGGCGTTCAAGCTTTTGCCAAGGGAGATTACCAAGCCGCCGTCCAAAATTTTCAGGATTCGCTGCAACAAAATCGCAACGACCCGGAAACCATTATCTATTTAAATAATGCCATTATTTATTTGAATAATGCCACAGGCAGCAATGGGTCTTCCTTAAAAATTGCAGTCAGCGTCCCCATTGGTAGCAACCCCAATGTCGCCCAAGAAATCCTCCGAGGTGTGGCCCAAGCTCAGGATGAAATCAATAATAGCGGTGGCATCAACCGCGCCAAACTGCAAGTAGAAATTGTCAACGATGACAACAGTCAAGAGGTTGTCAGAGAAGTTGCAAGGACATTGACAAAAGATCAGAGTATACTAGCAGTAATTGGACACAATGCTAGCAACGCATCTCTCGAAGCTGCTCCGATCTATCAGCAAGAAAAACTGGTAATGGTGACACCGACGAGCTTTGCCAATAATCTATCAGGATTTGGCAGCTACATCTTTCGGACAGTACCCAATATTAGCTTAATGGCCGCTCCCTTAGCAGAATATGCATTTAAAACAGCAGGCAAAACTAATATTGCCATTTGTTATGACTCCCAAGCACCGGATAACATATCATTTAAAGATGAATTTGTGGCAGCTCTTACTGCTGCTGGCGGCAAATTAGTTCCCACTGTTTGCGACTTTTCATTACCCTCTTTTAATCCCGAAAGTGCGATCGCCGATGCTGTCAGCAAAGGTGCACAAGGATTGATGTTAGCACCCCACATCGATCGCATTGACCGTGCGATTTCTCTGGCTCGCATCAATCGAGGCAAATTGCCACTCTACGGCAGCACCACAATGTATACCTTTCAAACTGTAAAAGACGGACAGAAAGATGTTGATGGGCTTGTTTTGCCCGTTCCCTGGCATCCTGAAACTAATCCCGGTAGCCGTTTCTCAGAAAATGCCCGCCTGCGTTGGGGAGGAATTGTGAATTGGCGAACAGCAACGAGTTTTGACGCGACTCAAGCTGCGATCGCTGGCTTGCGACAAAGCAATACGCGGTTCGGGTTGCAACAAGCACTCAGAAATCGGAATTTTTCGACACCGGGAGCCAGCGAGGATGTGAAGTTTTTGTCAACGGGCGATCGGGCTGGTAAGCCGATTTTAGTGCAAGTTAAACAAGGAGGAAGCACTGGCTATAACTTTGTCCCGCTGCGGTAAGTTTGTTAGGTGCGAGGCGTTTGCCTTTACCTGAGGGATGGATACGGTACGTTTCCGACTTTGTTCCCGGACTCCGGGTTCTGCGGGCGATCGCGGCGGGGGACTGGGGTTTGGAGGAATTTCCCTTCGGCGAAACAGTACGGCTGCTTTAATATTTGAGCACAATCTCTGGTTATAATTATAAGCAACACCGCAGTGAAAATTTGGTATGGGAAGAAAAGCAAAACTCAAAAAACAACGGAAAACAGATCGACAACTACAGATGGAAGAAGGTCAACTTCCATCTATTACCCCTCCTCCAGTGGGCGATCTTTTATTTTCTAAAGAGGCTTGGTTTAGTGATAATAGGCCCTTGACTATCGATATTGTAAAAAGCGCCAGAACTCAAAGATATTTAGTTTGCCTGGATCCGAATCCCTCCCAGGAACACACCAAACAAGTTACTCTAACAGTTTGGGACAGTGTTGAGCGTGCAATATCCGGAGGTGAAGACGCAATTAAACATCTTAAGGCATACACCTATGAGCAACTTTGTGTTTGGAGTATTTATCAAGAATTCATCTCGAAACTAAGTGATGATGACGATCAAATAATCGCTGTAAGCAAGGACGGGAAAGTGCATACCGATATGGAATCTCGGATGGTGGCGATGAGAGAATTTAATAAACACGCCATTGAGTCCGGGAATAATGTCCGTTTTCGACTAGATGGAGAGACGGTTCTTTGAATATAACTCGCTACTACGATAGGGATATCGCTTAGTCGCAAGCCCGATAGCCGATCGCTTTCCAATTGATATAAGCTTTTCGATCGACACTCCCAATTACTAAACCATAAACAAAACTTATTCCAGGTTGAAGAAGCCCTACAATACTTAATCTACGACAAGGTCTCTTCGTTTGTTAGATCCGTTTTGGCTCACCTCGTTTTGTGCAACAAATCTGCCTTGAAATTGCCGATCGCGCAAGATACTAACGCCGTCGGTCAAGCCTTTGCGCTTGACTTCCTTTATCGTGTCCGGTGAATTGACCGTAATTCCTGTAGGGGCAGGTTCGCCGATAATAATTGCTAAAAACAGACAATCTCATAAACCAGCCCCCGCCCAAGGACAAAATAACAGGAGTATTGTTGATTCGCCGATCGCCTTTGAGTTCCTAGCCCTAACCAACAAACCGTGTTGCGGAGCAAAAATCATCGCCAACACAAACAGCAGCGTTTGCAGCACCACAATACATCCGCCTGTGGAACTATCAATATGATAGCTGATATAAGTTCCCATCACGCTAGAAAAGACACCAGTCGCCTGGAACAGGCAAGATGTCTGTTCCCGAGCTAATTTTACATGGAATTAGCATAATTTTTAAGATAAACTGAAATCAGTAGATTAAAGGAGAGCGTTGTGTATGATCGCGCCAGTTGAAACCAAAACCTACACCGCTGAGGAATATCTAGAATTGGAAATCAATTCTCAGGATCGGCATGAATTTATCAATGGGGAGATTGTTCTGATTGCTGGTGGCGCACCGAATCACAATGAAATTACGAGCATCTTAAATGCTATTTTGAGGGTGGGTCTCAAGGGTAAACCTTACAGTATTTTTGCATCGGATCAGCGGCTTTGGGTTCCGCAGCTTAATAATTATACTTACCCGGATGTGATGGTGGTAGCGCGCCCGATCGAGCTGCAATCTGGACGGACGGATACAATTACCAATCCTCTGCTGATTGCTGAGGTGCTGTCTAAAGGTACCAGACATTACGATCGAGATGAAAAGTTTGCTGCTTATCGCACTATTCCTAGTTTTCAGGAATATTTATTAATCGATCAATATCGGCTACAGGTGGAGCAATACTCTAAAACTGAAGCGAATAAGTGGATATTTTCGGAATATAGCTGTATGGGCGATCGCCTGACTTTAACATCTGTTACTGTGGAAATTTCGCTGGCTGATTTGTATGAAAATATTGAGTTTACTGAATAGTTGCCAATGTCTGGATTATTTGAGGTTAATCGCTATGTAGATGTGGGTTTAGCGATGGAGGAAATCTTGCTGTTAGATGAATGTAGTGTTGAAGGAGAATGGGAAGGACAAGTAAGATTCTTACCCCTGCGTTAACATCTTTCGAGAATTATCATAGACGACAGAGAATTGAAAAGGAAGTCAAAGGCCGACAGGATGCCTAATCCCTACTCCTCATAAGAATTGTTGCAGATGTCGGATCGGTTTTTTGTCAAATATCCCAAATAGTGGTAATATCCCCGTATATCGATCGGCTCTGATGGAGAACAGCCATCAGACGCAAGGGGGAAAGTTCGGTGCGAATCCGGCGCTGTCCCGCAACTGTAATGAGATCATTGCATCTCTGAGTCAGGATGCCCGCCGATTTGTTTACCTGTTGTTTTTCATCTGCGAGGTATGGATGATGGTGAGTTTATTATTTTTTTAATTATTGGATTGAGATTTTTTAACCGCCGATATCAGCAGATAAACACAGATGAACGCTGATGTAATTCGATCTGTGTTCTGAAGCGTATCTTAATTTTAATGGAAAAGAAATGCGAATTGAAGATAGTGTTTGGCAGGGTAGTTTTGGCTACTGGCAAAACTTGTTTATTCACCAGAATATTTTGCCGATCGGACATACTGCTTGGAATGGCTTTTTGCATCGAGGACGAGGCTTGGTTGCTTGCAAAATCAATACTCCCATTAACGGTTCTGTGAATTGGAGCGTAGATACTATCAAGTACGATCTGCAATTTATTTCCCAAGTGTATGCAACTGCTTATTTGCAACAACTAGAACTAGAGGAAAACACTGTTTCAAATCTGCTCTCTATTATTGCTAGCTACGATCCAAAGGAAGCAATTATATTTTTGTCGATCGCCAACGGCCAGATTGATATCAATTTGTTGCAAAACTTGGCAATTTCTCCTGTTGAGTGCTATGAACAGGTATGCAAGCGCTGGGAAGAATTTCAACTCTGCCCGAAATCCTAAAACTTACTAAATTTTTTGAATGTCGAAGCCAAAATCAATCGAAATTTCCAAGGTAACTCGCTACCAAAATGCAGCGCTTAATTACTATTTGGGCCTGACAGATTCGCCCTACCTTCATTACGGCTATTGGGAAACTCTACCTGTGCCCGCTGAGGAACTAACGATCGCCCGATTGCGCAGCGCTCAGCAAGCTTATACTGTAAAACTGTTGGATGCTATCCCCAAAGGCACTCATACGATACTGGATGTGGGCTGCGGGATTGGCGGAAATGCCGCTTATTTGCTCGATCGAGGTTTTGCAGTGGAAGGACTCGCACCCGATCCGTTCCAACAACAGCGCTTTCTTAAGTGTACGGGCGATCGGGCAATCTTCCACCTCACCAGGTTTGAAGACTTCAAAGCAACCCATTTCTACGATCTTATTCTCTTTAGCGAAAGTAGCCAGTATATGTCGGCTAGTGATATTGCTAACGGTGCCGCCAAAATCCTCAATCACGGTGGCTACGTGCTGCTTGCCGATATGATGCGCTCCGATCCTAACTATACAGAGGGAATGTTCTCTAATTGTCATGTTGTTACGGAACTTCATGCAGCATTAAAGCAGGCTGGATTCACTTTAATAAAAACTGAGGATATTTCCGCCCATATTTTGCCGACCATCGATTTGTATGTCGATACTTTCCGCAGGTATGGACTGAATACGATGATCTATGTTGCAGATTTAATTGCGATCGCAGTTCCGCCCGTCCACAAATTCCTGCGCTGGATATTTCGTCGCTGGTTCAAGAAGCTGGTGGTTGAAGGATTGGAGGCCAGCCAGCTTTTTGAGCAACATCTCTGTTATGAACTTCAACTTTGGCAGTTGTCAAAATCAGATGAAGGCTGACACAAATACAATGGTAATCGGTAATGGGTAATCGGTAATTGGAGGCACAGCCTCCGGGTATTTATTCCCAGGCAGGGCCTGGAAGGCTATAACAAATAACAAATATGTCTCAATGGATTCTCGAATTCGATCGCACTTCCTACTCCTATCCCTGCGGTTCGCGATCGGCAATTCATGATTTAAACCTCAAAGTCCCCGCCGGGAAACGCTGCGGGCTGATCGGTCAAAACGGCTGCGGCAAAACTACCTTTTTTCTGTTAGCAAATGGCTTGTACCAACCGCAACAGGGAATCATTCGCTGGGAAGGCGAACCGTTTTGCTACGATCGCAAATCTTTGATGCAACTGCGCCAACAAATCGGACTCGTCTTTCAAAATCCCGAACATCAATTAGTAGCTTCGACGGTAGAAGAAGATATTTCCTATGGATTGTACAATTTAGGCTTGACAGAATCCGAAATTGCTCAACAAGTACAGCAGGCGATCGACAAATTCGATCTCAGCGAACTCGCCCGCGAACCAATTCACAATCTCAGTTTGGGGCAGAAAAAGCGGGTTTCCATCGCCGATATCATGGTTCTCAAGCCGAAACTGCTGCTGTTAGATGAACCTACCGCCTATCTCGACCCGCGCCACACCCGACAACTGATCGGTTTACTGCAACAAATTCACAACGCCGGAACCACTATCGTTTTGGCAAGTCACGACCTCGATTTCATCTACCGCTGGGCAGATTGGGTGTTTGTAATGGACCGAGGAAAATTGATTTTAGAAGGAACACCGGAAACAGTTTTTGCTCAGCGGGATGTCTTGGAACAATTGCAGCTTGGCCTACCGCTGGCGATCGAGCTAATCGAGCAAATAAGGGCGATCGTGGAGAGAGATGATAGCTCAAATATACAGAATTTCGAGCTGTGGCAACAACAGATTTTACAAGCGCGTCGGCTGCTTTAAAGATTAAGCAGTTGTCTCATCGGCCCGGACAGGAACTTCATAGCGCAACTCCGCAAAGGCTTCTCCATAAGCCTTCGCGGATAAAAGTCTTAGCGGGGGAGTTGCGATCGTGCGCGGTAGCAACGGTGCTCCGCTACCAAGTGTCACCGATGCAATTGACACAATTACTTCATCAAGCAACCCACGATCGTAAAATTGACCAACCAGATCGCCACCTCCTACAAGCCAAATATTCTTATTTCCTGCCGCCGCCATCATCTCTTGATGGACAGGTAAGACATCCCCTTTCACAAATCGAATATCTGCACCCTCGATCGCAGGCATAATCCGAGAGGTAAATACCCAAGCCGGTTGTTCATAAGGCCATGCTTGGGGACGATCGGCACCTTCATCGCTCTGATCGTTCAGAATCCATTCATAAGTAGTTGCTCCCATTGCTATTGCCCCTACTTCGCGGATGAAATTAGGATAGCTGTCTCCCGCCTCGCCGAACTGAAACAACCAATCGAGAGAGTTGTGTGAATCAGCAATAAAACCATCTAAGCTGGCGGAGGTATAATATTGAGTTTTCATTAAAAGTAACGTCTCAAATGCCTTTACGGATGAAAATATCCAACCCTTTCTATTGTATATCGTTCAAGTGCGCCTTGTCTATACTTTAAAAAAGTGAAAGATGGCGATCGCACTCTTCACCTTCATATCCCGTTATTTGGTGAGGAGATGAACGAGTGACGAGGTGCGATCGTCACGCTAATAGCTAGCTGCTTAGTGTATTGGTGGCGATCGAGCTAGATCGAGCAAATCAAGGCGATCGTGGAAAAAGATGATCGCTCAAAAATGCACACTTTTGAGCAATTGCAACAACAGATTTTACAAGCGCGGCGGCTGCTTCAATCATCCATATAACTCAACTTTACTTACGCACCTTCTGCAAATCTTTGAACAGCTTTTGGTACAAAAGCCGCCACTAAAAAAGCAGTTGTAATTTGTTTGCCATCAGGATCGTTGCTAGCTATTGTTATTGCGCCCAACACAATCGCTGCAATCAGCGCCATAAAACTCATGGCTCGCATGGTCGAGTATTTCCCATTATTTCCCTAAAAAAAATCTGCAAATTCCTTTCCATGTTCCAAAGAATTTGGTTTAGTTTCACCGAGAGAAGAATGTGTCATTTGATTCACCTCCTAAATAGACAGAGAAGTGAAAAGCCAGCCAAGGAGATGCACCACACCCCACAAAATTTTTTGGGTCTAATGATTAAAGCTTAACTAAGTTCTAACTTCGTTCGAGTGTTGCTCCCAACTATTCCATCATCTTGAAGTCCAACAGAAAGCTGGAAAGCTTTTACAGCCGCTTTTGTATTTTCACCAAATACACCATCAACTGCTCCGGGATTAAATCCCAGATCGCGCAATCGCTGTTGTAGTGTGATAACGGCTAAACCTGTTGAGCCAAACTTTATATCCACCAATGGCGACTCATTTTCTAGCTCTTCTGGCGTGAATTGCAGATTTAGCCGATCGGCAACTTGTTTTCTCAAACGCGGAAGTTGATTGTACAGCAAATCACCCGGACAATTAGTATTACTGAAATCTCTGTGTCCTTTAATATTGAGCGGACTAATAGTGCAAGAATCACATAACGAGGCGCAAAGTTCTACAAGGCTCTGCCATTGCTTTTGACCTATTTGGAAGGTCATGAAATTGCCTTCATTTTCAATGCCAGGAGATTGATTGCCGTTGGCTAACTTTCCTGGGTCTTGTTTTGCATGGGCTGACTGGATACAAAATCCTTGTTTGACAGCATCTAAAGAACCGTGCCGACCTTCTAGAACAAACCCTCCGGTTGTATTTAAGAAGTTGTGTCCTGAGTCTGACCAACCACGCTCATCCATGTGAGATGTTTGAATATTTCGTGCTAGCCGAAGTGCGCCTTCAATTGTGCCTCTTGAGGCATCGTTGGGAGGGTTTGGGTTGTCTGTATGATGGACGATGACATAGCGGGGAATAGTCCTTTGGAAAGGAAATGTTCCAGGTTCTGGTGGTCTAGCTCCCCATTCTGCTGCTGTTACAACTTTTGCTGTAAATGGCATAAAAAATGGCTCCAAATTGTTGAAGTTTTAGGTTATGGCTTTGAAATAAAACTCAGCAATCTGCGCGATAATGTCAGCTTTGTCCAGTGCATTCACTATTCTTCTGGCATTGAAGAAATCGCGTCGAGCGCCCACAATGAAATCACTTAATCCCACACCAGTAAAACTACCATCACGCATCCCCTGAACTATAATGATGGCAGCAATTTCAGGGAGAGCGGCTTTTTCTGGATTATCTATCAAGTTAATCCCTAGTTTCTCACTCCAGATTCGGTAGTTCCGACGACCTGTAATTTGGATAAAACCTCTTCCTTTGAAGCGAGGACCATCACCTGGTTCAGTGTTCTCTAGATCATCGCGACCTTCCAGATACCACCCATCATCTAATTCCATCATGAAGCGTCCAAAATTGGATTCAAGTTCGGCAGTTGCGAAAACATAGGCAATTTGCCCTCGGTCGATGACGCCATTATTGAGGCATTGATTGAGGACAAGAGGCAAATTTTTCTTGGCAAAGGGGCGAATTTCGGGCGGGCATTGAGCCCTATCTAAAATATCATCAACGCTAGCGAAGCCACCAGGCATCTCCCAAATGTTGGGCTTACGACTAACTATTGTGATTTCTTCTGGCTTCACTTTCAGCAACTCAGCCCAGGTATTGCGATCGACTTTGCCAGTAACCTTTAGTCCACCTTGGACAAATCGGCTTCTATCAGCAGGGCGCAGCCGTTGAAATTGCTCCACTGCTGCCTTAGTCGCAGGCCCAAAAAGTCCGTCAATTTTGGCATCTTTTGGTAAGACTCCCCAATCTTTCAAGCGCCTTTGCAGGATTTCGACATCATTAATCAGGTGAGGGGTATTAATAATCCCGTCATTGATTTCTAACTCAACTTTTTCAATCGCCATATTCAGATCTCCAATTAGTAATAATGACTTTCTCTGGACTTGCGCTAAAAGCCTTCAGCATTTATGCCGGAATTTTTAATGCTCTGCGAGTTTGCGGGCCGACTATTCCATCTATCCCTAATCCTTGCCGTTTCTGGAAGATCTCAACCGCAAGTTTAGTTGCTTCGTTGTAAGTTCCATTCACCTGCTGGGCTTCGAGTAACCCCTCTTTAACCAGGGCTTGTTGCACTTTCCGCACATCTTCACCTTTCATTGGTGGAGTAATTAGCTTGAGAAGTCTTAGTCTGGCGAAACCGTTGGCGGGCGTTTGATCCAAACGTGCCGCGGTGTCAGGCCCATAGTCACCATCTACATCAATTAGATCGTTGGGATTATATTTATTCCATAAAATCTGAAAAGCTTGGAGGCCAATGTCTCCAATGTCATCTCGAACACCTCCACCCATGTAGGTGAAATGCACCGGATCATTATCTCCCAACCACTCCCAGCCTTCTGCAGCCAAAGCCGGTATCCATTCTTCCCAATCAGGGGTATCAATGGCCAAGCCATCTTCATGGTTGCTCAATCCAGGTGTCGCTGCTATAGCTACACATGAACCTTGCCAATTGAATAGAATATGTTGTTGGACAACAGTCCGATAGGCAGAAGTCAGTCTGAGTGTCTTTCCTTTGTTGCGAATCGCACGTCGCAGAGCTTCTTTTGCCTTGGGTTGCAAGAAAAAATTAACTGTTGCTCGATCGCCTGATACGTCCAAATCATCAAAGCTAACCAAAACATTGGGAATTAGCAGATTCATTTCATCAATCACCTGAAGGCTGAGGTTCTTCACCGAAGCTGTACTGCAAGTACCATCAGCCTTAGTTTTAATAATGTTTCCAACTGTTGCCATGACCATCCTCTAATCAACTAACCATTAAAGAATAACCGACTCTCGATCGCCCTGTCAGTGAGAAAAAGTGAGATCGTTTTGTAAACTTATGTAAATTTCCTTCAAAGCGGATAGCAGTCAATCGATTTGAGATTTGAGATTTGAGATTGTGGAATTGACCTCACAGCCTGAACCGGGGGCTTTTGACCCTATTGCTTTCGCTCAATTATGTAAATTTGTTTAAATTTTCTCAAAAGCAACTCGCACTCTGAAACAGGAGTAATACCAAATCCGGCTTAAATATCCCCCTTCTTCTTTTGTCGGGTGAGATTGACGAAAGTTTGTGTAGTTTGAGGTTAAAAAAGCCGTTGCAACCGCCCAGGCTTTTTTTTAACTTCGATCGTACCAACTTTGCAGCGCCAAGCGGTGAACTTCGCGCCAGCTAATATTTTTAATTCTGGCAATGGACGCGCAATCTTCGTATTCCGGCTGCACATTAGCAATCATTTGTCCAGACTTGGCAACTTTTATTTGCACTTCGCCGTATTCTGTTTGAACTTTGTGGATTTCTCGATGTAAAATAGTTCTTTCTTGAGTCGATCGCCTAATTCCCAGAGTAGTAGTCTCGCGAAAGATAACTGCTTCGCAAGCATCCTGAAATTCCGGATGACAAATCGCAGTCAACAAAACCCCCAGCCGCGACTTTTTCATCACAATTGGGACAGTAAAAACATCCAGAGCCCCCGCGGCAAACAAAGCATCGAAAACATAGCCGATCGCCTGCGGACTCAAATCATCAATTTGCGTTTCCAATACACAGATTGCTTCTCGATCGTTGGTTAAATTTTCTTTGCCCGCGAATGACTTCTCCCCAATCCAGAGGCGCAAAATATTAGGAATTGCCAGGTTTCGAGAACCTGCACCCAAACCGATCGCCTGAATTTGCATCGGCGGTGGCGGGCCGAAACCAGTAGCGAGAGTACAGGCGATCGCAGTTCCCGTAGGAGTACACAATTCGCGATCGATGCCATTGTTATAAACCGGCACTCGGTGCGTTTCCCACAACCGGATCACCGCCGGCGTCGGCACCGCTAACTTACCGTGGGCGGCCTTCACCGTACCGCCACCAGTCGGCATCGCCGAAAAGTAAAACTCCTGAATATCCAACCAATCCAAACCCAAACAAGTACCGACAATATCAACAATTGCATCCGTCGCCCCCACCTCGTGAAAGTGAACCTCCTTTGGGGGGATACCGTGTACGGCACCTTCTGCCTCTGCTAATTTGCGAAATACGGCCAAACTCCAGGCTTCCACGCGCCCAGGCAATTTTGCAGAGACGATAATCTGCTCAATTTCGGGCAAGTGGCGATGATGAGTGTGGCTAATTTCGGCATCTGCTTCCCCATGACTGTGAGAATGTTCTTCCCCGTGATGATGGTGGTGGCCCCCGAAAGTCGGGGATTCCGTTTCCGAGGGATCGAGTGTAGAGTCGGTAGCGGGATTTTCAGGTTTTAACGACAAATCCGCAGCTAAATCGACATAAAATTTAGTTGCTTGTTGAGTATTCCGGTGGACTAATTCCGTCCGCAACTGGTACTCTGTCGAAATGCCGAGCAAATTAAGTTTTTCGATTAGGTAGTCTAAAGGAACGCCGGCGTGGACGAGAGCTCCGATGCACATATCGCCAGCAATGCCGGTTGGACAGTCAAAATAAGCTATTTTATTCATTGTTAACAATTAATTTTTAGCATTGATTGTTTCACTCGATATTTCGATCGCCCACTTAGCCTGCAATATCTTAACATGGCAACTATTTACGAAGTGCATCCAGTTGCACCCCAAAAAAACCGGATCGAGAAAATTCAAAAAGCTCTGAAAGATGGGGCAGTGATGCTTTATCCGACAGATACAGTTTACGCGATCGGCTGCGATATCAACTCCAAGTCGGCAGTAGAACGAGTCAGGCAGATCAAGCAACTATCCAATGATAAGCCTTTAACGTTCTTGTGTTCCTCTCTGTCAAATATCACCGACTATGCTGTAGTCAGCGATGAAGCATACAGAATTATCAAGCGATTAATTCCCGGGTCTTACACATTTCTGCTGCCAGCTACCAAGTTAGTGCCACGGTTGGTAATGAACCCAAAACGCAAAACCACGGGAATTCGCGTTCCCGACCACCCGCTTTGTTTTACACTGTTGGAAGCTTTGGGAAATCCGATTATTTCAACATCGGCTCACATTACCACTGATGATGAAGGTGAAGCACCAGTCCCTGAATCAAATGCAGAAAGCTTTGGCAAAGCTGAACTGTTTGACTGTTTTTCAAAGTTAGTGGATGTCATTGTCGATGACGGTTCCGATCCGGGATATCAAGTTTCTACCATTCTCGATTTGACAGAAAGCGAACCGATTGTTGTTCGCCGCGGTTTGGGATGGGAAGCTGTCGCCGTTTGGGAAAACAAATAAAATTTCAAGGGGCGGGCCCGGCGCCAAATTCGCCCAAAACCCGCCCCAACTTTTTACCTAAAAACTCCTTTAAGCCTCAACCTTAACTCCTTTCCAAAAAGCAATATGTCCTGCAATATTTTTAGCAGCATCTTTCGGAGTAGGGTAGTACCAAGCAGCATCTTTATTAACTTGTCCGCCGACTTCGATACTGTAGTAACTAGCAACACCTTTCCAACCGCAAGTCGTGTGAGTGCTGCTGTCCTTGAAATACTCGCGTTTGATGGCATCTGCGGGGAAATAATAGTTGTTGTCTACAACTTCGCACTTGTCGCTCTCGGCCAAAACGGCACCATTCCAAATTGCTTTCGGCATCAGTTTCTCTGCTTAAATTGAGATTCTCAATTATTGTAACTGTATTTGCGCTCAAAAAGCATAGAATAGTGTAGAAGTCAACAACCAACTACTGCAAATGTCAGGGTCGATTCCCCCAACATCTCCTGTGCCGCTGTCCCTCGAACAAGCCCTCAAACATTTTTTTGGCTATGACTCTTTCCGCCCGGGACAGCGGGAAATTGTCGAAGCTGCTTTACAAAAACGGGATATGATGATTGTCATGCCGACTGGCGGTGGCAAGTCTTTGTGTTTTCAATTACCGGCACTGTTGAAACCGGGATTGACTGTGGTTGTTTCGCCGTTAATTGCTCTGATGCAAGACCAGGTGGAAGCTTTGCAGGATAATGGAATTGGGGCGACTTTTCTCAACAGCACTTTGAGCTCTCAGGAAACTCGATCGCGCGAAACTGCGATTCTCGAAGGTAAGATTAAATTGCTCTACGTTGCACCCGAACGCTTGCTCGGTGAGAGATTTTTACCGTTTTTAGATATAGTAGCAAATAAGTTAGGAATTTCGGCATTTGCGATCGACGAAGCCCACTGCGTTTCGGAATGGGGACACGACTTTCGACCAGAATACAGGCAAATGCAACGAGTGCGCGATCGATATCCCGACATTCCCATTATGGGACTAACCGCCACCGCGACCGAGCGCGTCCGCCAAGACATCATCCAGCAGCTAACTCTGCGAAATCCCTACATCCACGTCGCCAGCTTCAACCGCCCCAATTTATACTACGAAGTTCGCCCCAAAACCAAGCACAGTTTTGCCGAAGTTTTGCAAATCATCCAAAAAAAAGGCGGTTCGGGAATTATCTATTGCCTCAGCCGCAAAAAAGTTGACGACGTTGCCTATAAATTGCAACAAAGTGGCATCCAAGCCTTACCATACCACGCCGGCATGAACGATGTCGATCGCGCAACCAATCAAACCCGCTTCATTCGCGACGACGTGCAAGTAATGGTAGCCACAATTGCCTTTGGTATGGGCATTAACAAACCAGACGTGCGGTTTGTAATTCACTACGACTTGCCCAAGAATCTCGAAGGATACTATCAAGAATCCGGCCGCGCAGGCCGAGACAACGAACCCGCCCATTGCAGCTTATTTTTCGGCTACGGCGATGTCAAAACCATCGACTACATCATCGAGCAAAAACCAGATCCGCAAGAACAACGAATTGCCCGCCAACAGTTGCGGCGAGTAATCAACTATGCAGAATCCACCGATTGCCGCCGCACAATCCAGTTAAGTTATTTTGGCGATTCATTCCCCGGAAACTGCGGTACTTGCGATAACTGTTGCAACCAAAAACCAGTCGAAGATTGGACGATTGAGGCAATGAAATTTCTGTCGTGCGTCGCGAGATGCCAAGAAAAATTTGGCATGAATCATATTATTGACGTGCTGCGCGGCTCAAAAAGTCAAAAAGTATTGCAATACCAGCACCACCAACTTTCTACTTACGGAATTGGCAAAGATAGAAGTGCTGATGAATGGAAAAAATTGAGTCGCTCGCTGTTAAATCAAGGTTTCTTAGACGAAAAAACCGACGGATTTCCCATTTTGAAACTGAATGAAAAAAGTTGGGAAATTATGAAACGTCAGCGCACAGTTCAAATTGCCATTGAACCGCAGCGGGAAGTAGCGGAAAAAGTCCGGTATTTAGCAGTAGAGGTAGAAAGTTTATTCGCCATACTGCGGACGCTACGCAAACAAATTGCCGACGAACAATTTGTGCCACCTTACGTAGTTTTTGCTGATAAAAGCTTGCGAGACATGGCAGAAAAACGCCCGCAAAATCTCGTAGAATTCGAGGATGTGTACGGCGTTGGCAGCAACAAGCGAGATAAGTACGGTAAGGTTTTCTTGGAGGCAATACGCACTTTTTGCCAAGAACAAGACTTGCCAACTGGTGCTGCATCCTCTGATGTTGCTAATCATCCCAATCTTTCTAACGTTGCGTCTTATTCGCAGATGCAAACCTGGGAATTATACCGACAAGGTTTGACAGTTCAAGGAATAGCGAATGCGCGGGGGATGAGTCCTAATACTATTTCTGGGCATCTGGTAGAGTTGATGGAGATGGGCTGGGAAGTTGAGATGAATGTGTTGGTGGAATCGGAACGCCAGCAGGCGATTGTGAACGCAATTGAAGTTATTGGAGATGAGAGATTGAAAGCGATTTATGAGTTTTTGCAAGAAGTTTATACGTTTGAGGAGATTAAGTTGGTGCGTGCTTGGTGGCGGCAAAATTATGTGGGTTTTTAACCGCAGATGTAGGCTGATGAACGCTGATGAACGCTGATAATTGATGGGAGGAAGGGTACTCTTGGGCGCACCTTACGGCTATCATCTGTTGTTTAGTTCACCATACTTCATGCCGCTTCACCTGAGTTCGGGTCAGTCTACCCAACTCTTAGTAATTGAGCAGCCTGCACGTTACTCATTGCGATTTCCCAAATGCCTCCTGCACAATAGCTGTAAAGGTTACGAACAGGCAGAAATAATGAAAACTACTGATAACGTGTATAGAATTGATTTGGCTGGGACTCAGTATCAAAACCCTCGCTACTTGCAAAGTCGGGCTAGGATTAATTCCCTCATCGACCATTATATGTCATTGGAAGTTTTGAGCGATCGACTTTCCGATCTCCCCCAGCAATTTTCCACCCCGCAGCCCCGCCCCTGGGAGCCCATAGATTGGCAAGGAATCAATCGCGACCAAATTATTGGTGTCAAGCCAGAAATCTTTTTGCAAATTTTGGCAAGTGCGGCAGAAATTGAAGCTCCCATTCGCAGCTACGGTAGAGAAAGTTGGTGCTACTTACAGCATATTTACCCGCAAATGGCGCGGTTTATGGGAGGAATTTTTGATGCCAACGGCAACATCTTAGAGATAGGTGTCTGGGAAAAAGAAGAACGCCAACATTGCCCGACATTTAGGAAAATTTACCAGCAACTTACCGCCGAAAAACTGCAAGTTAAACCCAACTCTGTTAATGGCTGTCAATCCACAGGTGACGCTTGGCAAGATACCTACAAACACGTGATTAGTCGCCTAAGTACCGAGTGGGGAGCTACTTCTATTTATTTATGGTTGATGGTACACTCAACTGGAGCGTTGCAACAGGCAATTTCCCAGCCTTTACAGGATGAGATCAATCATTTGGCTAAGTTTTGGGGTTTCAGCCGCTGGGCATTCTCCCAGAGTTATTTCAATCAACTCAAAGGCTCTACCAAAAACCTGATTGCTTTGCTGAAACACCATCAGATTGAACGCACGCACGGTAACGATGTGTTTAATACTTCACTTAGTCTCAAACAGTTTTCTTTGGTGTTGGAATTGACTTTTACATTCACCCGAGTGATGGTGCGGCTGCGGCGCTGGAACCGCGAACTCAGTCGCAGTTATCTCAGACATTTGTTTGGTACTGCGCCGATGGTTGATGCACCGCGCAATGTCGCTTAAATATTACTTACGCTGCACGAGCAATTGTTACACTATGGGTGGGGTAAGGTGCGCGCCGCGCACCCAGCTCGGTTAAAGTGCGGACATATCTACTCGTTTGCTCGGCATATAGTAGAATTGATGGAGATGGGTGGGGAGAAGTTTTTGGTCGATCGCAGTGAGGCATTGACAGCGCTATTTATTCAGATGTTTTTGATAAATGAACTCAAAACTGAAATTGAGGATTTTTTCACTGAGCAAAATTTGAAATTCAATAATGCAAAACTTGTGCTGATATTTCAGAATCGCTGCTTGGAAAGTTGGCTGCTGGGTAATCGGAAGATTTATTCCAGAAATCCTCAAAACAAACCTTTGCTAGATTATATAAATATTACGATGTTTCAGTTAACTGTCCCGAAAATATGGGCAGATATCAAGATTTTAATACTCACGCTCAGTTTCACGCAGCTTATTTGAGAGCGTTATTTGAAGCTAAAAATATTACCTATTCAAAAAAACGACCGGGAGATGTACTCAAGCCATTTTATTTAGAACAGCTATTGACAAGGATTCAACTTCAGCCCGAACAACTGACTACTTTCCGTCATTTCATCGATTTTTGTAATATAGTTAAATCCAAATTGCCAAATTAAACGGCAACAATTATAGGACTTACGTAGAACCTCTATATGTAGGGTTCTGTGCACACCACACCTTAGCGCTATAATTTGCGCGTCAAACCACTTAGGCTTATCTGTGTTCCGCGCGCACCCTATACTTTAGAATTGTACAATAAATAGTTGACCTCATTAGACAGCCATTCGTTAAACAGATTGTGCAATATTTCTTGATACCGTTGAGGGGTTAATTCCGCAGGCAGAAACTTTTCAACCATGCATAAGTGATATCCTCGATCCGTTTGAATTGGACGAATCACTTCTCCGGGTTTAGCGCTAAATACGGCGACGGCTATGTCTGGTTTTAAACCCCACCGATAAACCTTGCCTTCGCAACCGCATAAATGTCGGCGATTTTCGTCAATGTCGTAAAAATGAGCGGCATCAAAAAAGCTGATTTCTCCTTCTTGAATTTGATAAAATAGTTCCTGAGCAAGCTGCGGCTTGGTAACAACTATTTGATAAAGAATTATTTGGTCGAATTGCAATTTGTTTTGAACAAAAATCTTTTCTACTTCTTTGCTAAACAAGTGTTCGGCTAGTTTTTGGGCGAGAAGCCGATCGCAAATTCCGGCCTCTAAATCTTCTACGGAAATCATCTGATCTGCCAGCCAAGCAATTGTATCCGCCGCTTTCTCCAAACGCTTTTCGCGGCGGAGTTGGTCGCCCACAACTTGAATTTCTTCGGGAGTCACAGTTAACCCCCGTTCCCTGGCTGCTTTCTCAATAACTTTTTTCTGCAAAACCTTTTGAGTAAATGTCTTTATTTGCAGCTCTTGTCTGAGTAGTTCGATGATTTCACTTGCTTCAATCAATGGCTGGGAAAAGTCCTTCATCTTTCTCTCTCAACCTATATAACTTTATTAAGCTCATCCCCCCACGCTTCCTGCGGGGTGGTTGGTGTTAACGGTTAACGGTTAGCTACAATATGTTATTTGGCAAACTGATAAAATCAGCATTGCTCAAAATTGTCGCACCGGCTGCGTTAACTGTTCCCAAAACAACAGCTAAAATTCGTTCGCCACTATTTGAACTAAACTTGACCAGAGTCGCGTCTGCCGTACCGTCACCGTCAGTATCAAACGCAACGAGTGTCAAGTCTGCTACCGAAAGTTCCCGTGTCACCCCCATTTTATCACCTTCAGCGGGATTGAAATCAACGAGTTGATCTGCTAAAAATGGATTAGCTGCTGCACTCGCTGTTACGGGTTTAAATGCAAAGGTATCAGCGCCGCTACCTCCAATCAATGTATCAGTGCCAAAGTCGCCGCAAAGAAAATCGTCGCCGTTGCCACCAATAAGCAAATCTTGACCTTTTCCTCCCCGCAAAGTGTCGTTTCCATCGCCTCCATCGATCGCACCGTCACCTCTGTTACCTGTAACAATATCGTCGCCGCTTCCTGCAAAAATTTGATCTATCCCGCTACCGCAAGTAATCACATCGCGGAGGCTGGTGCCGAGCCAATATCCGTCGCCGTTGCTGTCGTAACTGATAGTTAATGCCCCAGGATAGTTTTCTGGGGCGGTCATTTCTGGATCTGGGGTTGTCTCAGCATTGCTGTTGTTGGTATTGTGCTCGGGAAGTGCGATCGAATTATTGCTGTTACTGTTATCTGTTGGCTCAAAAATTATCGCACTCTCGCCGCCAGTACCCGTACTGTCTGGAGAGAAATTAGAAGGACTTGAATTGCTAGAAGTGCCGCCAGTCACGGGGTGAACGTTGCACCGTCATTATTTGGCGCTGTGGGTGTTGGCGCAGGTGTGGGTGTTGGCGCACGTATGGGTGTTGGCGTAGGTGCTGGGCCGAAGCTGTGGCGCTAGTAGTTGGGGGCGCGACTGTAGAAGCACTCGCTGC
>JAUBOM010000335.1:0-1865 GCA_036700245.1 Microcoleus vaginatus BM001213989 | reverse complement strand
GAATCATTTGCTGCATTTGACGCACGATATCCAATTCAGCACCCATGCGAAGATTCTCTTGCTTGAGTCTTTCGTTGAGGGTAATGATTTCGTCATTGGCACTTGCTAGTTCTGCCGTGCGTTGTTTGACTTTATCTTCTAACGTTTCAAACAATTCCTTGAGTTGGTCTGCCATACGGTTGAAGCAGTTTCCCAACTTATCAAGTTCAACAAGGCGACTGTGTTTAACGTATTGCTCCAAGTGGCCATCTGCCATGTCTTCTGAGGCTTGGGTAATCAGCTCAATGGGGCGGATAATCCAACCAGCCGTGAGAATACCGATCGTGAGCGCCATCATCAACGCTACCACACACAACCCTATTGTGGTACGAGTATTAGCATTGATTCGACCCATGAAGTCGGATTCTGGAACTACAGTCACGATTAGCCAGTTCAAGCCAAACTGGTCTTGCCAAGGATGAACAAGGACAAAGTGAGGTTGTCCTTGAATTTGAAAGTTCAACGTTTGCCTTTCTCTAATTCGCTGAAAATTACCAAACCGATTTTTTATAGCTTGAGCAGTCCTTTGAATTAACGGATCATTAATGTTTAACGCATTAAAGCGTTGGGTCTTACCATTTACTTTGGCAAAAGAGGGTTGAGAACTAGAATTGGCGATTAACTGCCCATCTCGTTCCATGACAAAGACTCGTCCTGATGAGCTAACGTTTAAGTGGCGCAAAAAGTTCGTAATATTTGATAGTTGTAAATCCACCCCAGTCACGCCAAGCAATTGGCCGTTTTTTGCATAAATGGGACGCACTGCCGCTACAGAAGTGAAGTTAATTTCGTCAACAGAGTACACCGAAGCCCAGGTTGGTTTACCTGCTTTAACCGCCTGAATATACCATGAGGATGCCAAGTAGTCGTCGGCACGAGCCCGTAGCACTTTACCCCGATCGCCCTGCTTGTTCACGGCATAGGTAGCTACTTCTCCGTTTGTTCTTGCAGACATTTCCTCAATGATGACTCCTTCCCCTGGAAAGTATTTGCCAGCCCCAATAAAGCGTCCATCTGCTAACGTATTTGAAATAAAGCCAACATTATTAAAGGCTTGCACCTGCTTCCAAAAATAACGTCCAGCCAGGTCAAAATTTTCTATATTGAGTAATCCTGTCTCGATTGCATCAATATTGATCTGATTAATTCGATGAGGTATTGAAAGATAGTCATTTAGCTGCTGATCGGTTTGGTTGCTCACCTCAGTCATCAACTGGTTGGCAAGATCAGTTACGGCTTGTTGTCCGTTGCGTAATGAAAGATAGCCGACTAATCCAACTGCTGCAACAATTTGCAGGATAAAGGGTACTATGAGGGCAGTGTGGAGGCGGAATTTAAGGGAGCTGTTCTTCATGAAAAATTTCCCGGGGATAGCGGTTAAGTAAGAATAGTTCACCCTTTTAGCATCGCTTTCAGTTGTTGCAATACGTTATTATACTTTGGTTTCTACCTGTTGCTTCAAAACCAGCAATGTGATGTCATCAAACACTTTTTGACTTCCTATATGTCGCCGTACATCGTGAATCACCGCTTGCTTAATTTCTTGTGCCGATAAATGCCAGTTTTGGCTAATGATGTCACAGAGTTGCTCAAGTCCATACTGCTTTTTGTTAATGTCTTTTGCTTCGGGAATACCATCGGTATATAGCACTATACCATCTCCTAGCTGTAGCTCTATTGAAATATGACTGATGAAGTTAGCAATGTCATCGTGGAGGGCAATGGGGAAGCCTAAATCCACCGTGTCTACTCGCTCAATTTCTCCTCCTCGTCGCACAATGATTGTTTCTTCATGCTGACCGCTGATGCTGACCCGTCCTTGGGAG
>JAUBOM010000128.1:0-19491 GCA_036700245.1 Microcoleus vaginatus BM001213989 | reverse complement strand
TGACGCTTTCGCTGAATGTTGCTGTGACTAAAAATGGTGCGTTTGTGGTTGTTGGTGATTCTGAGGTTAAGACAACTGCTGGTGCAACGCCATCGATAACTATGGCTTTGCTACCGCCGAGGGAGTTGGCTGAGGCTAGGGCGGGGAGGGTTAAGACGGCATCCACCAAATTATCTTTAATTGTGCCGCCGTTGAGGGTGAGGGCGTTGGTGGCGAGGTATTCTAAGTTGAGAGAAGTGTCTCCTGCTTGGACTACATAGTTGAAGATGGGTACACCGCTGCTACCGCTAGTATAAGTGGCAAAAGAGTCGGTTGTGCCTGTTTCTAGTTGCAGTCGGGGTGTGCCGGTGACGTTGACGGCGACATCGAAGAAGACAATGATGGGGATAGTGGCACCGACGCCGTAGCTGCCGTCAGGGGTGTTGGCGGTGACAGCGGTAACTTTGGGGGTGGTGTGGAGCAGGATGGAGGCGGTGTTGCTGAAAGGGTTCGCCGTTGCTAAATCAGGCTTCCCGTCCAAGTTGAAGTCGCCGATGCTGACGGAGGCGGGGTTACCGGCAGGAGGGAAGGGGACTTGGGGGGCGAAAGTGGGGGCGCCGGCTCCGGTGGGGGTGGTGTTGAGCAGGATGGAGGCGGTGGCGTTGACCGAGTTCGCCGTTGCTAAATCAGGTTTGCCGTCGCCGTTGAAGTCGCCCATGCTGACGGATCTGGGCTTATTGCCAGTAGGGAAGGGGACTTGGGGAGCGAAAGTGGGGGTGCCGGCTCCGGTGGGGGTGGTGTTGAGCAGGATGGAGGCGGTGTTGCTGTTGTAGTTCGCCACAGCTAAGTCTGGTTTCCCGTCGCCGTTGATGTCGTCGATGCTGACGGATCTGGGGCTATTGCCAGTAGGGAAGTCTACTTGGGGGGCGAAAGTGGGGGTGGTGGCTCCGGTGGGGGTGGTGTTGAGCAGGATGGAGGCGGTGTTGCTGTTGAAGTTCGCCACAGCTAAGTCTGGTTTCCCGTCGCCGTTGATGTCGCCCATGCTGACGGATCTGGGGCTATCGCCAGTAGGGAAGGGGACTTGGGGAGCGAAAGTGGGGGTGCCGGCTCCGGTGGGGGTGGTGTTGAGCAGGATGGAGGCGGTGTTGCTGTTGAAGTTCGCCAAAGCTAAGTCTGGTTTCCCGTCGCCGTTGATGTCGCCCATGCTGACGGAGTAGGGCCCAGTGCCAGTAGTGAAGTCAACTTTGGTGGCGAAAGTGGGGGTGCCGGCTCCGGTAGGGGTGGTGTTGAGCAGGATGGAGGCGGTGTTGCTGTTTAAGTTCGCCACAACTAAGTCTGGTTTTTCGTCCAAGTTGATGTCGTCGATGCTGACGGAAAAGGGGCGATCGCCAGTAGGGAAGTCAACTTTGGTGGCGAAAGTGGGGGTGGTGGCTGCGGTGGGGGTGGTGTTGAGCAGGATGGAGGCGTTGTCGCTGCCCGAGTTCGCCAAAACTAAGTCTGGTTTCCCGTCGCCGTTGATGTCGCCGATGCTGACTGAGACGGGGCCTTGGCCAGGAAGGAAGGGGACTTGGGGGGCGAAGCCTAGTACGCCGCTGTAGGTTTTGAGGGTGGTTTCTGTAAGGGCCAGTTTGGGCTTTTCGGGGGATGGGGGGATGAGTTGGGGGATGTCCCAGTTACCCCCTAGTTGGCTGTTACCTGTGGTAGTGGGGTTGGCTGCGATGTTGGCGCCGGTGAGTTGGTGCAGTTGAGTGAGGAATTTGTGGCCTCTATCTCCGGCTGCGGAGTTACATCCATATAATATGATGTTGGCGTTGTCACTCAAACTGTTTCGCCACTGTTGCAACTGTTGGGTGTAGTTTTCACAGTTGCTGCTGTTTAGTTCTGTTGTGCCTAAGTAAAGGCTGCCGGGGTCGCCGTGTGAGATGATGTGGAGGGCAGTGATGTCTGTATGCTGAGCTAGGATTGTGGCAATCTGCTCTACGGCGTCAGGCTGGCTTTTGAGGATGTAGGTGGCAGTGCCCGGTTTGATGCCTGAGGCTATGTGGTGGCTATCTGGTATTGTGGGATCGAGGATGACTATTTCCCTTACCTGGTTGCTGATGTCATTAATTAGGGAAAATTCTTTTTTGTGGTTAGTTTGAACTAGAGTTTTCATCTGCTTTTGGTTGCCGTGGAAGAATTTGTTGAGTTGGTTGGCGTCGATCGCCCGATTTGAGTTAAAAGACGGTACTTATACCTTAGGGCAGATGACACCGTAGATTTTTAACCCTAGACAACCTAGCAGATGTTCGATCGCAGTGTGTGTGCTTCAACTAGCGAGTTTACAAAGATTTATATTTCTCTGGGTATATTAGACAAACTCTACAGAGTCGAGGTGGGGGCGGGTTTATTATATTATTGATTTTAGGCAATTACGATCGGTAAAATCCGCCTAAAGTATCTTGAAAGAGGTAGATTGCGATTTGACGTGGAGGGCGGGTTTACGAGATTTGGCGTTTTAGGCAATTATTGTCTGTAAAACCCGCCCCTACATTTTGGATACATAAAAATCCTCTATCTAAATGCTATGAATAACGATCGCACAAATTTCAATACAGTTTAAGAACACGAGATTTTTGGCGATCGCGATTTTCCATCTTGGTTAACCTCTCAACAAATCAGCCTCGCTTGCAGTACCTATCAAACCAGCAGGTTAATGTTAATCGTGCTGTGCCAGAAACCAGTGGTATGATGGTGATTGATTTGACGAATGGGGCGATCGTTCACGGGTTGCGGTTTGAAGGGATTGTCACGGAATTCTATGATGTTCAGGTGATTCCTGAAGTACAAAGACCGATGGCTTTGGGTTTTCCAACTGACGAAATTGCTCAGTTAATTAGTTGGGAATTTTAACCGCAGATGGTGGCAGATGTACGCGGATTAACGCAGATAAATGTTGATTGGGATTTAAGGGCGAGAGCCTTTTTTGTCTGTTTTTACTCAAGGGGCGACTCCCTACGGGATAGCTTCGCACGCGCGTACTTTTGTGGATTCCTTGAATTTGTCGCAAATTTCTGATGTTTATTTGCGAAAACGGCCGCGAATGCGATCGACAAACATATCAACTTCCGGCAGCTTCATCTGACTGACAAACAGGGCAAAAACCCCTAACCCTACAAAACTTGCTACACTCAACTGCACTAATTGAATTACCAAACCTTCAGTACCCAAAACTCTTTGACAGCCTTGCAGAGTAGCTAAGGTGACGAAAGCAGTTAGAAAACTGCCAGAAGTTAACCCCAGAAAAGGCAAACTCCACTCCCCCCAAGGCAGGCCACCCAGCTTTTTATCTAAACTGTACAAAAGCATAATCATCGAAAGAAGATTCACTCCCACCGTCGCCAACACTAATCCGGGCGCGCCAAAAGCTCCTACCAACAAATAATCCAAAAGAGCGTTTAAAAAGATATTGATAATACTGATGCGAAAAGGGGTTTCCCCGTCTCCCAAAGCGTAAAATACCCGTACCAAAACGTCGCGTCCCAAATACACAAACATTCCAATACTGTAAGCCATCAATATCGGTGTAACAAACAGCGAGGCCGATCGATCAAAAGCATAGCGTTCATAAACAACGCGAACGATCGGCCCAGCCAGCGTTACCATTAAAGCGCTCAGCGGCAGCATCGTAAGGCCCGTCAAAATTAAAGATTGACGAATTCGATCTTTTAATTCCGGCCAATCTCTCGGATCGGTGAGGCGAGAAAATATGGGTAGAAATGGCACTAAAATTACATTAGAAATGATGCCTAAAGGCGTCATAACTAACAAGCCACTGTAACCCAACGCAGAGGCAGCTTGAGGGATGTAGGATGCGAAAAATAGGTCTGTATAGACATTAATTTGCAGCATTCCTGATGATAAGGTAGCAGGAACCATCACCTTAACTACTTCTTGCACTCCGGGACGTTTAAAATTAAACCGCAAGCGCAATGTTCCCAAACCTGCGCGCGACTGCGCCACCAGTTGCACCAACCACTGCAAAACTGCGCCCGCTAAAGTTCCCCAAGCTAACACTAAGCCACCCATTAGTGCGTATTCTGGCTGAATAATTTTGTCTCCGAGTTGCAGTGCGAGAATCCCCAAACCGCCGACAAGTGCAACGCTGGAAAATAAAGGACTAATCGAAGGCAACCAGTACATATCGGCGGCGTTGAGAGTGCCGAAACCAATGCCGATTAAGCCTGAAAGTAATGCCATCGGTGCCATAATCCGGAATTGTTGGACGGCAATTGTTTTTATTTGTAAACCTTCTACTGTTCTATTTAATCCGGGTGCTACCAAATCGATCAGGGGATCTGCAAAAATAATTAAAGCTACTGTTACCAACAGCAGCAAACCGCCGACTAAGGTGGTGATGGTCTCGACTAAGGGGGCGGCTTCTTTTTTGTCGCGGCGGGCTAAAACGCTGACTATAGCGCTGTGAAATGGCCCGTTAATCCCTCCGAGCAAAATAAATAAGAAACCAGGGATCACGTAGGCGTAGTTGTAGGCATCGACGGCGACACCGACTCCAAAGGCTGCGGCGATCGCAATTTGGCGCACCAATCCAAAGACTTTGCTAATTATAGTGGCGACTGCGACAATGCCGGCAATCCCGGCTAGGGAACGAGAGGGCTTCTGCTGTTGAGACACAAATAGTTACAAACGCTAGTGCTAAAAGGCTTCACTAAGTTTAATAGCAAATCTGGAAAATCATAACATGGATTCAGAAAATTTCTATTCCGAATTACCTTTACTGGACAATTTTCTCAAGATTACCGAGATCGGTAATTTTGTTGACGTACCTGATGATTGGTACATTATTGTCACAGATATTCGCGGTTCTACCAAAGCGATCGAAGCTGGAAAATACAAAGAAGTTAACTTATTGGGGGCTTGTTCGATCGTTGCTGTTTTGAATGTAGCAGGCGAAACTGAGATTCCGTTTGTGTTTGGTGGCGACGGCGCTTCTCTTTTAATGGGGCCATCGCTTTTACCCGCTGCCCAGAAAGCTTTGCTGGCCACTCAACAACTGGCTAAGAGAGAATTTGATATGGATTTGCGAGTTGGGATCGTGCCGGTTAAAGTTGTGGTAGCAGCTAATTACCCGCTAAAAATAGCTAAGTTTAAAGTGTCGGAAAATTACAGCCAAGCTGTTTTTATCGGCGGTGGCTTAACCCATGCTACTGAACTTGTTAAAGACTCCGCTGCTGGTAATATTTACAGCCTTAAAAATAAGGGTGTTTCTTCAACAGCCGATTTTTCGGGACTGGAGTGCCGATGGCAGGATATTCCCAGCAAGTACGGGGAAATAGTAACGCTGCTGGTAATGGTGCGAGCGGATTTTGGTCAGCAGAGCCATCATTTTTATAGAAATATTTTAAAAAAAATCAAATACATTTACGGGGAGGAAACTTGTTTAAATCCTATCGACAGTAAAAATCTAAAATTGACATTGAATAGCACAAAACTAATTAAAGAAACTCTAGTTAGGGCGAGCAGTGCTAGTTGGTTAGACCGCCAGCTATATTTATCAAAAATACAGTTAGAGACGGCGCTTGGTTCGCTGCTAATGAATTTGAAGGTTAAGACAGAAGATTTAGATTGGGGAGTTTATAAAGATATTGCGATCGCAGCTACGGATTACCGCAAATTTGATGATATGTTGAGAATGGTAATTTCTGGCAATGAGTGGCGGCGAAAAAAATTGACGGGGTACTTGGAAAGGAATTACCGAGAAGGCAAGCTGGTTTATGGTTTGCACGTTTCTGACAGGGCGTTGATGACTTGTTTGGTGTTTGAACGCGGCGGCCGACAAGTGCATTTTATAGATGGCGCTGATGGAGGTTATGCTTTAGCGGCGAAGGATATGAAACAAAGAATGAATGAATAATGGTTAGAATTAAGTCTGTAGTGAGGGCTGAAGTCGTCTCTCATCAGCAATAATCGATCGGGAATATTCATCCTTACTACCAACGGTCGTTTCGTGCTATTATACGTCAATCTAAAATCTAAAATCTAAGAATCTAAAATCTAAAATCTAAAATCTAAAATCTAAAATCTAAAATCTAAAATCGAATGACTGACTTTATTTACAAGTATCCACCTCTCTTACCCGGTATTTTAATCAAGCGGTACAAGCGATTTTTCGCGGATATCGAACTAACTACGGGAGAAATCATCACCGCGCACTGTCCGAATACTGGCCCGATGACAGGTGTTTGCATTCCCGGCAATCCCGTGCTAGTATCTCCCAGCTATAATCCTAAACGCAAGTTAGCTTATACTTGGGAATTAATTAAGCTGTGCGACACAGAACCTACTTGGGTGGGAGTTAATACTGCGCTGCCAAATCGAGTTATTAAATTAGCTTTGGAATTACGATTGTTTCCTGAGTTGGGGAATTACAGTTTAATTCAACCGGAGGTTGTTTACGGCACTGATAAAAAAAGTAGAGTTGATTTTTGGCTGACGGGTGAGGAAAAACCGATTTTTCTGGAAGTTAAAAATACAACTTGGGTAAAACAGCAGTTGGCTTTATTTCCGGATACAGTGACGGAGAGGGGACAGAAACATTTGAGAGAATTGATGGAAGTGATGCGGCTGGGTGCGAGGGCTGTAATGCTGTATTTTATCAATCGCGGGGATTGTACTGATTTTGCTCCCGGGGATAGTGCCGATCGCCTTTACGGGGAATTGTTCAGACAGGCGATGGGTGAAGGTGTGGAAGTTTTGCCTTGCCGGTTTGACGTGACGCCGGAAGGTGTGCGCTATTTGGGATTGGCAAAGCTTGATCTGTGAGGGTACGATCGTCTTAATATTATTAAATTTTTAGCATCCACAATTAAAACCCGATCGCCATCAACAACCGGGTCTGGTTAAACTCTTATTTAACCAAGAGCGATCGCCTCTTAATTTTGACGGTCAACAATCCCAATCCTGCAACAATCATGGCAGCCATATTGCTGGGTTCTGGCACTGCTTCGGCAATGCTGAGGGCATTAATTCCCAAGGCGCGATCGCCCTCCGAACTGGTATAGACGAGGCGCAAAATGTTGGCAGTATCGCTGCGAACGCCGAGAAATTGAGCCGAATTATCCAGTGCTAATGACGATGTTCCTTGTGTTGAGAAACTGGCTAACAAATTATTATTACTGTCAAATGCCGAGATCGATGCAGTGAATAAAAAAGTATCATCTACCGCTATTTGCGTCCCGGCGGCCGCTACGGGGCGATCGAAGGTAATCGTCAGCGGGCCTGGGTTTCCTACTGCTGGCGGCGGGCCTGGTCTTAAACCGGTAAACAAAATGAAATCGCCGCTGGCAAAGTTGGTGGCAATACCGGGTTCTGGTAAGGTTTGAAAAAGTAAGGGAGGCGTCACTCCAGCACTTGCAGCGCTGGGAATGCTGACATTAATTCCGAGTCCTTGTTCCGAGGTGACTGAGAAGGAGTTGGGCAATACTTGGAACGAGGGCGGGACTGGCCCTAAAATCGACCAATCAACCCGATCTGTACCTCCCAGGGCGGCGCGATCGCTCACGAATGTAAGATTAACAGCTTCAACCGGCGGTGCTAATAGGATTAGCAGAGGGCCGATCGCGGTTGCCGCAGCGGATATTTTTAGCGATCGGGTTTTTGGGGCGATCGCTGCGAATTCCGAAGTGCGATCGCTTTGTAATAGCTGCACTTTGAAATGTTGAATTTTTTCGCAAAGCATAGTAATTTTTACCTTCGATCTCTCTATAAAATATTACACAATTTTGCTCATGCCAAAACAGAATGTTTAAATTAAGTTACGCTCCAATATACTTTAGATTTTGATAATACACTCTAATTATTTAAGAACACATAACATTACGCATAATTTCGTAAGCTGGGGATTTCCCGCCCTACAATTGGTATTCAATGCAATTGAAAACTGCTATAAAGCTGGACAGTTCCCTAAAGTTGGAAGTACATCCGAGACATTTTCCTGCCTCAGTATCCTCGGTAACAGGGAATGTTTCGCTTACAATACACTTGTAGCATTTAATAAAAAAGAGCGATCGAACTATGGGAATGACCCTGACCGAAAAAATCTTAGCCAAAGCATCAGGCCGCACTAAAGTTGAGCCCGGAGAAAACATTTGGGTAGAAACAGATGTGCTGATGACCCACGATGTCTGCGGGCCCGGCACCATCGGCGTTTTCAAACGCGAATTCGGTGAGAATGCTAAAGTCTGGAACCCAGACAAAATCGTTCTCATTCCCGACCACTACATTTTCACCAACGACGAACGCGCTAACCGTAACGTCGATATTCTGCGCGATTTTGCCAAAGAACAAGGGATAAAATACTTTTACGACATCACGGATCGATCGGACTTCAAAGCAAATCCCGACTACAAAGGAGTTTGCCACATCGCCCTAGCACAAGAAGGCCACACCCGGCCCGGCGAAGTGCTCTTCGGCACAGATTCCCACACCTGCAATGCCGGCGCTTTCGGACAATTTGCCACCGGTATCGGCAATACAGACGCGGCTTTTATAATGGGAACCGGCAAACTCTTAATCAAAGTTCCCGCAACCATGCGCTTTGTACTCAACGGCGAACTGCCGGATTATTTGTTAGCAAAAGACCTAATTTTGCAGATTATTGGTGATATTAGCGTTGCTGGTGCTAACTACCGGACAATGGAATTTGCCGGCGATACAGTTGAGCGTTTGACGATGGAAGAACGGATGACGCTGTGCAATATGGTGATTGAAGCTGGTGGCAAAAACGGCACGGTTGCGCCCGACAAAACTACGTTTGATTACGTTACTTCTCGGACTGGCAAACCCTTCGATTCATTTTACAGCGATGGGGATGCTACATTTTACAGCGATCGCACCTACGATGTCACCCAATTAGAACCAGTGGTCGCCAAACCGCACTCCCCGGACAACCGCGACTTAGCCCGCAACTGCCGCGATGTCAAGATCGATCGAGTTTACATCGGTTCCTGCACCGGCGGCAAAACCTCCGACTTTCTGAATGCCGCCCGCATTCTCAAAGGATACCAAGTCAAAGTTCCGACTTATTTAGTACCAGCAACTCAGAAAGTTTACGAAGATTTGTTTGTCACAAAATACGAGGGTCAAACGCTTTCGGAAATCTTCTTAGCGGCAGGCTGCATCGAACCCGCAGCGCCTTCTTGCGCCGCTTGTTTGGGTGGTCCGAAAGATACTTTCGGGCGGATGAACGAACCCGAAATTTGCGTGTCTACAACTAACCGCAATTTCCCCGGCCGCATGGGGAATAAAGAAGCGCAAGTTTATCTAGCTTCGCCTTACACGGCGGCGGCTTCTGCGCTGACTGGGTATGTCACCGATCCGCGCGAATTCCTGTGTTAGAAAGTTGTTAGCGATGTTTAGAATCTTAGATCCCCGACTTCTTAAAAAAGTCGAGGATCTGGGTATTCGGTTTTTTTTTAGGTGGGTTTACCGATTGCTTTCACATTCAGCGAGGGGCTAGTTAGAAGAAAATAACAATAACTATCTAAGTAGATGAATGGTAAAATACATAAGTAGTCAAAAGCGAGTGAAACGAAGCAATTCGCTTGCGCTTATGATAGCTTGACATTCTGTGGCATACCAAAGTTTATTGCACCTACCTACTTATCTCAAATCTAAAAAGTCATGATAAATCATCATATTTTTCGTAAGGTGGCCACCACATTTGCCTTAATTGCTATTACCCTATCATGCAGTTCAACCAAGATAGTAACTCAACCACAGAAAAAAACAGAAAATCTACAGCCACAGGTTGCTTACGACCATTTAATCGTTGACCCTGAATCAGAATATATTATGATTCCAGTTATCCTATCTAACGATGAAAAAAAATATGGACTCTCATCAAAATTAAATTTATCTGGAGATTCAAGGATGGGTGCGATTCGTTATAATATGATTTTTTATAACACAACTAACGGGGAAGCTAATATTTTATTAAACAGAAAAGCGTTAATATATAAATTTGAATATCTGTTAGATAAAAAAAATAAAGAAAATCCCAGCAATCAAAATGGAAAAATAAGTCAACCCAAGCAAAATTCCTCAAAAAAAGTATCCAGCAAGCCTCAGGAGCAATTGTTGTTGTTTTCTATCATAGATAGCGACACAAATGCTGATGGCAAACTTGACGATGAAGACGCAATCATTGGATATTTATCTAACTTGGGAGGCAAATCGCTTCAGGCAATTACTCCGCCCGATACCCAGTTAATGTGGTGGGTATTTGATGAAAAGAGTGGGGGGATTTTTATTACAATTAGAAAAGACTCCGATGGCGATCGCAAGTTTACCGAAAAAGATGATCTCGATTTTGTACGAGTTAATGTTAGCAAACCCAATATTGGCAAAGAGATAATCGACGGTAAAACTCGGCAAAAATTGCAAAAAATTATTAATTCAAAGTAAACCTAAGGTACACAGTTGAATTGACATAAAAATTACCTTGAAAACACTATTTTTTGCTTGGCAAGACCCGATCAGCCGTTCTTGGTTTCCGATTGGTCGATTGACATTTAACGGTAAAGAATACCAGTTCAATTATACAAATGGTGTTCTAGAAGCTAAGCTTAAGTGCGGGTTTAAACCCTTGCCATCTTTCCCTGATTTCAGTAAGGTTTACACTTCACAGAAACTGTTTCCCTTGTTTTCCAATCGAGTGATGCCGCGATCGCGCCCTGACTACCCTGAATTTGTACAGTGGTTGAATATCCCTGAACACGAAGATGACCCAATTGCTTTATTGGCCCGCAGCGGAGGGAAACGGGTAACTGATAATTTTGAGGTATTCCCCTGTCCCGAACCGGATGAAAATGGACGTTACCGCATCCATTTTTTTGCACAGGGACTGCGACACCTTCCCAAGCCGGCAATTGAACGGATTAATGGGCTTCAAGTGGGCGAACTTTTGTATTTAGCCCACGAATTTCAAAATCCGCAGGATTCCTCTGCTTTGCTTCTGTGTACTAAAGATCGCTGGATTGTCGGCTATTGTCCGCGCTATCTTTTGGAGGATATTTTTCAAATTATCTCGCAGGATCGAGAATTGGTGCGCGTAGAAGTCGATCGCCTCAATCAACCCCCAACGCCGCTACAGTTCCGCTTGCTGTGCAAGATGACCGCCGATTGGCGAGACTTTCGCCCCCTCTCCAGTCCGAGGTACCAGCCGGTTAGCAGTGATGTTTTAGCTGCAAGTGCGATCGGATAATCAGCAACAAGAAGTAAAATTCTCATCACAAAGTTAGAGAAGAACCCAAGTTAACTATTGTGAATGCATTAGACCCACTCGGGAATAAAATTGCTCTAGAATGAAAAATAGACTGGGTTTGTTGAATAGTTTATAATTGTATGATTCATCGGGCAACTTCAGAAACCCGGTTTCTCGATCGCACAACTCGATCAAATTGCAAGTATTTCGGTAAATAGGCGCCATGATTACGATCGTGATGGGAGTCTCGGGTTCAGGAAAAACTACAGTTGGCAAGTTGCTGGCGCAATCTCTCAATTGGGATTTCAGCGATGCCGACGATTTTCACCCATCCGCTAATATCGAGAAAATGAGTCGGGGCATTCCTTTAGAAGATGCGGATCGCCTTCCTTGGCTATTACAATTGCAAGCTGCAATAGACAGGTGGCTGTTGGAAAATAAAAATGTTGTGTTGGCTTGTTCTGGTTTAAAAGCATCTTACCGCGACATACTCTGCCGAGACCAGCAGCGGATGAAAATAGTTTATCTCAAAGGTTCTTTTCATCTATTGGCAACAAGGTTAAAAACTCGCGAGAATCACTACATGAAAGCAGACTTGCTGTTAAGTCAGTTAGAAACTCTCGAAGAACCAGAAGATGCAATTATCATAGATGCTTCGCAGCCGCTAGAGGCGATCGTGCGCCAAATTAAAAATCATCTGATGTGCGGTTAATTGCCCCAAATAAAACCTATAATACTAAATCGGGCTTAAATACGAGTTTATTTCTTAGTCGCTC
This sequence comes from Microcoleus vaginatus BM001213989, assembly GCA_036700245.1. Taxonomy (GTDB): domain Bacteria; phylum Cyanobacteriota; class Cyanobacteriia; order Cyanobacteriales; family Microcoleaceae; genus Microcoleus. The sequence continues at coordinate 7,473 of JAUBOM010000128.1, read as the reverse complement.
TTAACTAGGGCGATAGTTTGTATAGTAGCGATGTTAATCGCCGAGTCTTATCGAGGGTTTTTAACGGGGATTTGTATAAGAGTTATTTTTTTCGGAGCAACCGGGTTTCTGAACCAAATTTAGCCCCCTCTCCGTTTCCGGGGGAGAGGTTTGGCGTGCTAATTTTTGTACAAATACAAGAAAGCTTCTACTTCAGCGGCGGTTGGTTGAGCCGCAATTGCACCCGGTTTCATCGCTGTCATCGAACCTACCGCACTGGCATAAGTTACAACTTTTTTTGTTATTTCTGGATCTGCTAAACTCTTAATTCCCCCCTTGCACAATTGACTGACAAAACCAGCCAGAAAACTGTCGCCGGCACCTGTTGTATCCTCAACATCTATTTTAAAGGCGGGGATTTTTCCTTCATTTTCCGAGATACAATAGGCGCAACCTTTCTCGCCTGCAGTCACCAAAACGCCTTCTACGGAATCGAGGCGGTAGGTAATAGCTCCCGGATCGGTAGTGTCAAACAACCATTCGGCTTCTTCCTCAGATAACTTGACAAAATCAACTTTTTTTAAGATTTTTCTAATGTGCGCTTTTGCTTCGTCTGGATTTTGCCAAAAGACGGGACGCCAATTGATGTCAAGTATAATTTTAACGTCGTATTGTTCTGCTAGCTCGAGCGCTCGGGCGATCGCCTCTCGACTTTCAGGATAAGCTAATTCTAAAGTGCCTAGCACTAAAAATTCGGCATTTTCAAACAGCACCTCGGGTAGTTGTGCAGCGAGGAGGTGGGTGTCGGCAAAATCCGCAGTATGAAATTCGCCAAAACCAGCAAAAGTTCGATCGCCCGCTTCATTCCGCAAAACATAAACTTGCCGCGTCGGCGCACTCGGATGGTGCTGCACTCCAGCGGTATCAACCCCTACTTCTTGCAATACCTGCACTAGGGAATTCCCCAATTCATCCCCACCTACAGCACCGATAAATCCCGCCGCCGTCCCCAATTTAGCCAAAGCACAGGCAACATTAGCAGGAGCACCGCCGGGATATGGAGTCCAAGATTCTACCTCTTCGAGAGATACTCCTGGTTTGTCTGCTAAACAATCAAATAAGATTTCACCCAGACACAGAACGCGAGGATAGGTCATATCAATTTTAGATTTTAGATTTTAGATTTTAGATTTTAGAGCCGCACTAGACAGGTCAACAATTATTTTTAACCCATCCCAGAAAAATTGCAAGCTATTTTTTAATGGCTGCTCCTATAATATCAGACTTACTGATACGGGCAGTTACTCGCTCAACGCACAAGTGCAGTGCGGGCGTATCAGTTGTTTTACCTGAAAACATCTGCGGGTTTGGCCCGGATGTCTGCGCGCAGGTAAAGGGCTCGCTTGCCACCGGAACGGTGCCAGCAGTGCAAGTCGGTGCGGGTCATGCTGTGTCGGCGCTGAGTTTGCACTTTTGGCGATTCTGCAAGCGAGTTGGTGCTTCGGGCCCGAAAGAGTAGCAGAGCAAATTTAATTTTCTCTTCATATTTCATCCCTCATCCTCTACAATTGTAGATAGGTAAATATGCAGACATAGGAAAAATTTATGAGCGGGAGCGTCTCTGGGACCCCTGTCACCCTGTCGGACAGAGAATTGCAAGTGGTAGAGTTAGTAGCGGCGGGATTGACTAATGAGAAAATAGCCGAAAAGTTAGAGATTAGCAAGCGTACAGTTGACAACCACATTAGCAATATCTTGAACAAGACGCGCGCTGACAATCGAGTTACGCTGGTGCGCTGGGCGTTGCAGTGGGGGAAGGTATGTTTGGACAATATTAACTGCTGCCCTCTACCGGGGCCGATGGATAAAGAAGTATCTTAAGTAGGGGATCTGGTTGGGTACAGGCAGAGAAATGATGCAAACGGCACAAGAAAAACAACTCCGCTATCAAATTCAATGCCCTGGATTGCCGTTGGCGGTGTATCGCGAAGTGGCGGTTCATTTGCGTCAAGTTGAAGGGGTGCATACCGGTTTAATTCCGCAGCAGTCGCAGCGGTTTGATTACAGCGACAGCCAAATTGGGGGTTTGTGGATACAGTATCCTGAAGGGTTCGATTTGGCAGGTCGCGAGCGGGTCGATCGCATTTTGGCTTATTATGGCGATCGTTACGGAGTTTGGGAATTATTAAGCCATTAGTCATTAGTCAGCAGTTATTAGTCATTAGCTAAGAGTTAAGGACACAGAACTAACGAATACAGAAGTTATGAGCTGCTTAGTTAAAAGACTATTTGCTGACAACTTTCATAGGAGTTACTTTCATACCAATGACCAATGATTAATGATTAATGAAATCACCAATGATTAATGACCAATGACTAACAAAATGAGTGCAATTAAAACTTTACCGGGAACGCGGGATATTTTGCCCGCTGAAATTCAATACTGGCAAAATATAGAAGAAGTCGCTAGAACAATTTTGAAAAAAGCGGCTTATCGAGAAATTCGGACGCCAATTTTTGAACAGACATCTTTATTTGAACGCGGCATCGGCGAAGCTACCGATGTTGTGGGTAAGGAAATGTACACTTTTAAGGATAAGGGCGATCGATCGACTACTTTGCGTCCAGAAGGCACCGCCGGAGTAGTCCGATCTTTTATTCAAAACAGTTTGTACGCCGCTGGTGACGTGCAGCGTCTCTGGTATGCTGGGCCGATGTTTCGCTATGAAGGCACGCAAGAGGGAAGACAGCGGCAGTTTAATCAAATTGGCGTGGAAGTCTTGGGGAGTGGGAATCCTCGTGCGGATGTCGAAGTAATTGCGATCGCCTGCGACATCCTGCAAACCCTCGGTTTAAAAAATTTGCGCCTCGATATTAATTCTGTCGGAAATAAGCAAGACAGACAGAATTACCGACAAGCTTTGATCGATTATTTTACACCGCACAAAGACGAATTAGATGCGGATTCTCAAGACCGCTTGACTCGCAATCCACTGCGGATTTTGGACAGCAAAAATCCGCGCACTCAAGAAATTGTAGCTGGTGCGCCGAGTATTTTGGACTATTTGGGAGAGGAATCGCGATCGCACTTCGAGCAAGTGCAGCTTATGCTCAAAAACTTAGGAATTAGCTATCAGTTAAATCCCAGATTAGTGCGCGGTTTAGATTACTATACCAACACCGCATTTGAAATTATCTCCGACGATTTGGGAGCGCAAGCAACAGTTTGCGGAGGCGGCCGCTACGACGGTTTAGTAAAGGAATTGGGCGGCCCAGATACGGCGGCAGTCGGTTGGGCAATGGGTATCGAAAGGTTGATTATCCTGCTGCAAAAGTTGCCACCTTTGCCTGCGCCCAAGTTAGATTTCTATTTGGTATCCAGGGGCGAAAAAGCAGAACAGCAATCGGTATTGTTAGCTCGAAAATTGCGAAGTGCCGGGTTTAGTGTAGAGATAGATTTGAGTGCTAGTCCTTTCAAGAAACAGTTTAAAAGAGCCGATCGCAGCGGTGCGGTTGCGTGTTTAGTTTTGGGAGATACGGAAGCTGAAAACGAGACGGTACAATTGAAGTGGTTGGCGAGTGGTGAACAAAGTGCGATCGCCCAATCAGAACTACTAGCAATGACAAACGAGCTACAGCAGAAAATTAACAACCCTTAGAACTCTCGGTTTTAGCCCAGTCTAGATCCCCCTAAATCGCGCTTAATAACGGGGACTTTGAATTCCCATCCTCTCGTTACCAGGCTCTGCCCGGTCACGCAGATCCAGAGGCTCTGCCTCGTCATTAAGCCATTAACATGAATCCCAAAAACCAAGAGATATAATTCTCCTCGTTACCAGGCTCTGCCCGGTCACGCAGATCCAGAGGCTCTGCCTCGTCATTAAGCCATTAACATGAATCCCAAAAACCAAGAGATATAATTTAAGCATTAAAACATTTAACCTCTGATAAACTATGCCTGTAGCAACTAAAAATTATGAAACAAAACTCACAATCACCTGGCCGCTACTACCAGAAGATTTCCAACTACCAGACGACCCCGTAGAAGACGAAAGCCAACCATTATTAGCCGCCGCCTTGCGCCAGCCGCTAACAGCATTTCCAGAATTAATGCAGGATGCCTTAATTGTTTCCAACTTTGCCTTGTGTGCCGGCATAAGTTTCCCAGGTTCAAGCAGCGACGAACAGCGTATTATCTGCAAAGCACCAGATTGGATGTACGTGAAACCCGTCAATCCCAAAAATGTCTCGCAAGTCCGCCGCAGTTACACCCCACACACAGAAGGAACCATCCCCCAAATCGTGATGGAATTTCTTTCAGAAACCTATGGAGAAGAATACTCCGTTGAATTTACCTCGCGGGTGGGAAAGTGGTATTTTTACGAGCAAGTAATCAAAGTACCCAGATACGTCATATTCAGAGCGAAAACAGCTCATTTAGAAGTTTACGCTTTAGAATCAGATCGTTACAACTTGCAAAAACCAGATGAAAACGGACGTTATTGGATACCGGGATTAAACCTATTTTTAGGTATTTGGGAAGGAACGCACGAAGGAAGGACAGGCTGTTGGTTGAGGTGGTGGGGTGCAGAAGGCGAGTTGTTGCTTTGGTCGGAAGAACGAGTAGAACAAGAACGCCAGCGGGGCGATGGCGAACGACTCCGCGCTGAAAGATTGGCAGAAAAATTGCGTCAAGCGGGAATCGAATTAGATGACGAAGAGTGAAACATAAAACGAAATAGAGTCTTAGTAAGGTGATCCGTGCGCGCCTTACGACTATTTGGTATAATCACACTCTTGTGTCGCGGGCATCCTTCCCGCTATTGCCTCAGGTTACAGTCTTATGTTAATTGAACGTCTAGATCCCATAAATTGGGAAAAAAAACCGCAACTGATATCATTGTTTTCAGGTTGCGGCGGCATGGACTTGCCCTTCCACAAAGCGGGGTTTAAAGTAGTTTGGGCGATCGACTCCAATCCATACGCCTGCAAAACATTCAGCAGAAACATTGCTGATGTCATCATCAACAACAGCATAGAAAATATAGACATTGCACAAGTTCCCGAAGCTGAAATATGTATAGGAGGATTCCCCTGTCAAGATTTCTCCCTGATTTGGAAGCGCCCCGGACTTGAAGGAACCAGAGGCAATTTATATACATACTTTCTCGATTTTGTCAACAAAAAAAAGCCCAAAGCTTTTGTAGCAGAAAATGTCAAAGGCTTATTAAGTGCAAATAATTATCAAGCAATAAAACAAATAATTTCTGACTTTGAAAGTATAGCACCAGGCTACTTAGTTAAACCTAAACTCTACAACTTTGCTGATTACGGAGTTCCCCAGTTTCGCCAAAGAGTGTTATTAGTTGGCATTCGGATGGATACAGGATTTAACTTTGTGCATCCTCAGCCAGAATACGGTCTAAATCGCAAAAAACCTTATCGAACTGCAGGCGAAGCACTCAAAAATGTGGAAGCAGTTCTTGACAATAACAAACATCATAAAATTCAGACCCGCACCGTTGAAATTTTAAATCGAATTAAACCGGGAGGGAATTTTTCCGATATTCCCAAGGATAGTCCATACTATGTCAAAGGCATGATCAGTCACGTTTATCGGCGAATTCATCCAGATAAACCATCATCGACAATTATTGCGGGTGGAGGTGGCGGGACTTGGGGTTATCATTATTTAGAACCGCGTTCTTTGACAAATCGTGAAAGGGCAAGATTGCAAACATTCCCCGATGATTTTGTTTTTGAAGGTTCTACGACAGAAGTGCGGCGGCAGATTGGCAATGCAGTGCCGCCGCAGGGAATCGCTGCTGTTGTTGAGGCTTTAATCCCGCTATTTAAGGGGGATTATCCCCAAGTTGATTTATATGAAATGAGTAAAAAGTTGCAGGGGATGTCTATTCAAGAACGATTAAAATGGGCTGAATTAGAGGTGTCAGAGCAGAGTTTACAGTTAATTTGAAATGTGGCGGTATATCTGAAGCTTAACATTAGCTGGCTCTGGGTTTACGATTAAATAAAATACATAAGGAGGGAAAGTCAATGATAAAGTTTGATCTAGGTCACTACACCGATTTTAAATTGCCTAGCAACTTAACTATTCCAGAGCAATTACAGGAAACACTTCAGACGGTTTGGGACAGAAAATATGACGATTTATACGAACGAGGTGGAAAGTGCAATGTAGAAGAAGCTTTTGTAGAAGTAATGAGAGCCTTTGGAATGCCTAATGAGGCAAGAAGATCCCATCAGCGATACGTCTATATGGCTTGTGGAATAGCATTAGCAGCTAAACCGACTATTAAACATTACTTTCCTGAAGAACACAAAGCTGATATCGTTGAAGGAATTGTATCTTGTTGGCTGAAGGATAGTTGTCAAATCCCAGAAACTTGGGCAGATACCTTGTTTCCTAATATCAACAAAATTGGAAAGTATCAAGCTACTGACGAAGCTTATAATATCTTCTACGGCTTGCTGCAAACACTCAACACCAAAACAGCTTATAATGCCATCTTGGATATTTTGTATGATGCCATTACCGGGGATGCTATTTCTGGTTTTGCTGCGGCTCAACGAGATATGTTTAATTGGTGGTTGATCGAGGTGATTCCTGCTGCCTATTGTTTAAAGCTGCCATCTACTTTATATTCAAGAGAATGGGAATTTCCGCCGCTGAGTCATATCATGTCCGGTCGATTAACCATGATTAAACTTTGCCTCCGGCCACCAATAGAAATAAGTCAAACCACTGATTAACTGTTTGAGATTTAACAGTTTTCGACATCGCTCAAATAAAACTGCTTCTAATTCATCTAAGTTTTTAAAACAGCGATTGGCTATCGGTTCATTTGTCAGTGGCCACAGTCTTTCTGCTGGTTGGAGTTCCGGCGAGTGTGAAGGCAGACAATACAAATGTATGCCGTCGGGGATTTTCACGCTTTCACTTAAGTGCCATCCGGCTCCGTCTACGACTAAAACGACTCTTTTTTTCGATCCTACTTTCCAATGTCTGGCAAAATCTTCTAAAACTCGCTCGAAAAGCTGGCTGTTGACAAATGGCAGTATCCACCAATATGTTTCTCCTGAACTCGGATGCACAAAACCATATAACCACAACCATTGAAACCGCCAATTAACAACAGCGGTGGCATTACTAAACTCATCCACCCATTCCCGCCTCAGAACAGGTTTCAATCCGAGCCGATGTTCGTCCATTGACCAGACTTCTACGTCGCTTGAAGGGTTCTCCTTCTTGATTTTCAAGACGAACCGACGCAGATTTTTTTTTCCATTCCTCTTGTTCGAGGAGATCTGATTCCTGATGTTCTGGACGAGGAACTCTTAATCGAAACTTCATGGACTTGAGATATTCCCACCCTCTTTGACGAGAGACTTTTTCACCCTTGAGTTCACTCATCCAGTCGGCCACTTTACGACCATTCCACAGCCCGCCATCGGGGGGTGGCTGCTGTAAGA
>JAUBOM010000127.1:0-19845 GCA_036700245.1 Microcoleus vaginatus BM001213989 | reverse complement strand
TGCACCAAGGTGTTCACAGTCAGTTGATGCTGTCGAGCCAAGGACTGGAGGGCTGCGGTCGCTTCTACTGAGAGTTCGATTTCCTGCTCATCGTAGCTCTCTACCTCACGGGACAAGCTTCCCAATGCTCGATCGACCGATAGCGGAGTCGGTGCTGTAAAGCCTTTGAGCGCCTGCCGCCAGAACGCCTCAGCCTCGGTCAAGTCTTGCTCTTGCAACCAGGCGATATAGTCGCGGTAGGGACGACTGCGTTTCAGATGTAAGTCTTGACCTTGGCAAAACGCTTCATAAAAAGCAAAGACTTCCTTAAGTACCAAAGACAGCGACCATCCATCCAACAAGAGATGGTGGTGGCTCCAAATAAATTCGTAGATGTCCTCGCCCATCTGGATCAGGACCAGACGCATCAGTGGTGCCTCGGAGAGTTCAAAGCCCCGATTCCGCTCTGCCTGAAGGAAAGCCTCTAATTGCTCTTGCTGTTCTACAGGAGGCAGTATCCGCCAGTCAAACTGCTGCCAGGGTAAGCTCACGGATCGGTTTACTACTTGAAGTGGCTTATCAAAGCCCTCCCAATAAAACGAGGTACGCCAAATTGGATGTCGCTCCATCACCTGCTGCCAAGCCCGCTTGAAGGCGGGAATGTTTAGCTTCCCCTGCACGGTACAGCTCACATACTCGACATACACCCCAGACTCGGGAGCAGCCAGGCTGTGGAAAAGCATCCCCTGCTGCATTGGAGAAAGTTCGTATAAATCCTCAATATTCTCCTTTTTCATTTAGACTTCCTCTTGTTGGTTTGGCTGATTTTGGCGATGAACTTATCAATATCTTTTTGGCCCAGCTTCGCAACTGGAAAATCAGAAGGCGTGTAGCCACCCGCCTCAGGCGATTGACAGTGGGCAATGAGCGATCGCACGGCAGCTATAAAACCTTCGGCGAGACCCTCAACTTTAGCTTTTTGATGCAGGTTTGAGCTGTAAGTCCAATTGAGTTGCAACTGACCTCCAGCCACAAACCCGTTGATCTCCAAAAGATGGCTTCGTCTTCCCAGGAGGCTGTACTCTGATCCGCTGGACTCTTTTGCCAGTCCAAACATCCCATCTGGCGACAGCAACTGATCGAACTGACCTAGGTAGTTGAAGCTCACCTCGGTCTGAGGAAGGGTTCGCAGTTTCTCAGCGATTGCTGTGTCATCCTTGAGATAACGCAGCAAGCCATAGCCAATGCCCCGGTTCGGAATGCGACGCAACTGTTCTTTGACCGACTTCAAGGCCTCTCCTGGATGAGAAGCTTCCCTTAGATCCAATAGCACAGGGAAGACAGTAGTAAACCAGCCCACAGTGCGTGACAGATCCACCGTTTCCAAGATTTCCTCTCGCCCATGACCTTCCAACTCAACCAGCAGGCAGCGAGTACCAGTCCACTGGGCAAAGGTTTGTACCAAAGCTGTCAGCAGCGCATCGTTAATTTGGGTGTTGTAAGCCTGCGGCACGTCCTGTAGCAGAGCGCGGGTTTCTTCAGCACTCAACGAAACTGACACGTTACAAGCCGAGGCCACGGTGTTGGCGTTCTTACCAGCCGGATAGTCCACTGGCAGGGGGGCAACTCCAAACCGGGAAGAGGTCAGCCAGTAGTCTAGTTCTTGCTCCAGTATTGCGGATTGTCCATATTCTCTTAAAGATTGGGCCCAATCCTGGTAAGAGGTTGTCTTGGGAGGCAACTTCATTGCCTCCCCACGACTGAGCTGTTGGTATGCTCTGTGTAGATCATCTAGCAAAATTCGCCAGGAAACACCATCTACTGCCAGGTGATGAACGACAAACAGCAGGCGGTTGGGCTGATTCCGACCCATATCAAACAGCGCTACCCGTACCAGGGCACCCGTCTCCAGGTTCAAACTAGCTTGTAGTTCTGCTGCTGCAGCTTCAAGGGCTGGTCTTTGCTCCGCCTCGGGTAGCGCTGACAAATCAATCCTGGTGCAGGGAACTACCTCATCTGGAAGGGCGTTAGATTGTTGCCAGCCGGATGGAGAGCGCATAAACCGTAGGCGCAGCGCATCGTGATGGATGAGCAATTGCTGCACCACTTGTGACAATAGTCCCAGGTCTAATGGTTGCCGAACTTCCAGCAGCATCGCCTGGTTCCAGTGGTGCGGTTCGGCAAACTGCTGTTCAAAAAACCATTCTTGGATGGGCGTCAGCAACACTTCTCCTGTGACCAGCCCCTGTTCGGCTTGGAACACAGAGGTAGTGCCTGCCACTGTTGCCAACTCGGCGATTGTTGGGTACTGAAACAATTGTTTGGGAGTGAGCTTTAAGCCCGCCTGATTGGCTCTGGCTACGATCTGAATACTCAGGATCGAATCCCCACCGACTTCAAAGAAATTGTCGTGAATGCCTATCTTTTCCAGTCGCAAAACGTCAGTCCAGATCCCCGCCAGCACTTCCTCAACAGGCGTTTGAGGTGTCACTAAGGCTTCTTCCCCTTCCGAGCTAGTCATGTCAGGAGCCGGCAGGGCGTTGCGGTCTACCTTGCCATTGGGAGTTAGTGGCAGGGCATCTAGCAGCACGAAGGCTGAAGGCACCATGTACTTGGGCAGCTGCTGCTTCACGAAATGCTGTAGTTCGGAAATCACTGGGGCAGTTGTCTGGTTGACAACTACATAGGCTACTAGACGCTTGCTCCCGGGGACATCCTCTCGAACCACGATCGCCACCTCCTGTACCGCAGGGTGTTGGCTCAGCACTGCCTCGATTTCCCCCGGCTCAACTCGGAAGCCCCGAATCTTCACCTGATTATCAACGCGTCCCAGGAACTCTATAGTGCCGTCTGGCAGATAACGACCGAGATCCCCCGTCTTGTAAAGGCGGTCTCCGGAATTATTGCTGAAAGGGTTAGGGATAAATTTTTGCTCGGTCAACTCCATCTGATGGAGATAGCTTCGGGCAAGACCAGCACCACCAATGTGCAGTTCGCCAGCAACGCCGATCGGAACTGGTTGGAGATGGGAATCTAAAATGTAGATTTGGGTGTTAGCGAAGGGACGCCCAATGGGTACTAGCCCATCAATAGAAAAACTGAGTGCGGCACTTTCAAAATAGGAACTGTCAATGGTCGCTTCAGTCGCCCCGTAAGAATTAATCAGACGTGTTTGAGAACCACAAAAACGCTGGAATTGCTGATACTCCTTTATATGCCAACTATCTGAACCAACTATCAGCAATCGCATGAAGCTAAGGTCTTGCTTTGTCCTCTCCAAATACTGAATCAAATTCCTAAGAACCGCTGGAACAAACTCTGCACAATCAATCTTCTCTTGGAGCATCAATTTATACAGATTTTCAGGCTCTAAAAGCCACTCGCGCGGGCAGATGACTAACTTTGCTCCAGAACAAAGCGCCCGAACCAGATCCCCTGAAAAAACATCAAAAGAGAAACTGGCCATTTGTAAATGATTTCTACACAAGCTCCGCAGTTGATAGGTATCTTCCCAAGCGAGATACGCATTCACCAGGCTTCGATGAGCGATCTCCACTCCCTTAGGTTTTCCAGTAGAGCCGGAGGTATAAATCACATAAGCCAGGTTGTCATCTGTAACACTACTGACAGGAGCTACATCGCTGTCTACCGAGTTTATCCCCCAATCTTTGTCTAAGCAAACAATACCCGCTTGGTGTTCTGGCAATCCAACGGACAACTTTTGGGTCGTCACTAGAACTGGCATCTGTGAATCATTTAACATATAGGCTAAGCGGTCTTTGGGATAGGCAGGGTCTAGTGGCACATACGCTCCCCCTGCTTTAAGAATCCCCAACAGCCCCACCACCATCTCTAGCGATCGCTCCACGTAGATGCCCACCAAAACATCCGGTCTTACGCCCAGAGAACACAGGTAATGCGCTAGCTGATTCGCACGGCGGTTCAATTCCAAGTAGGTGAGTTGCTGGGATTCAAACACGACTGCTACTGCATTCGGTGTCCGCTCTACTTGGGCTTCAAACAACTGATGGATGCATTTATTTTGGGGGTAATTGGTCTGCGTATCATTCCATTCCACCAGCAACTGATGGCGCTCGCGCTGTGTCAGTAGTGGCAAGTCTGATAGTCGCTGCTCGGGTTCAGCGACGATGCCTTCTAGCAAAGTCTGGAAATGTCCCAGCATCCGGTTAATGGTTTCTGCCTCGAACAAGTCCGTGCTGTAATTCATCTCAAAGAGCAATTCACCGTTGTTCTCAATGACATTCAAATCGATATCAAAATCCCCATAATTAATAGGAGGTGAAACCAACTCAAGATCGAGTCCAAACATCTTTGGTACACCCAAGGCTGGCTCTAGGTTAAATGTTGCGGTAACTAGAGGAGAGCGGCTAGGGTCTCGGGGTAGTTTTAATTGATTGAGTAAGCTGGCAAAGGGATAATCCTGATGTTCGTAAGCATCCAATAATATATGCCTAATCGTGGTTAGATATTCTGAGAATGCAGGAAACCCCACTAGGGAACTTCGTATTGGCAGTAAGTGAGTACAGTAGCCCACTACCTTTTCACTGCCTTTGAGTGTTCGACCCGCTACTGCAATACCAACCAAAATATCATCTTGATTTGTCAATCGGTGCAGCCAAGTCATGTAGCCCGCTAGCAGCGTCATAAAGAGCGTACACCCTTTCTGTTTGCTGAGTATTTTGAGCGAAGTACACAAGCTGGGCTTAAGCTTTAGGATCGTTTTTGCTCCTTTATAGGTCTTTACAGGCGGTTGCGGGCGATCTGTAGGTAAGGTCAAAATAGGAATCGAACCCGCAAATTGTTTAAGCCAGTAAGCTTGATGTCTTGCCATCTCCGCAGACTGGCTCTGCTTTAGCTGATCTTGGATATAGTCTTTGAATTGCAGCGGTGGCTCCTGCTCACAAACCGTACCCTGACACTTTGCTGAATAAAAAGCACTTATCTCTTGTAACAACAAAGTAATTGACCAGCCATCTATAACAATATGATGAGCTGTTAAAACCAGTAAATGGAGTTGTTCTTCTAGCTTAAGGATATGACAGCGCCAGAGAACTCCCTCGCTAAGAGCAAAAGATTTTCGGCTTTCTTGTGTGAACCATGCAGCTACTTTCTGCTCACGTTCACGACTATCCAGAGTTGAGAAGTCAACCAAAGGAACGTCCACTTTGCAAGATGGCAATACCTGCTGAAAATCGCCCTGGCTACTAATAATTGTCCGTAGAGCATCATGACGATCCATAACTTTCTGCACTGCCTGACGCATTGCAAATAACTGAAATGAACCCCGCAACTTTACGCTTGTGGTAAGGTTGTATGCAAGGGAACCCTCGTCTTCTATTTGCGCCAAAATCCAGAGTTGCTTTTGGGCTTCAGTCAGGGGAAATTTATCTGCTTCCTTTGGTTGTTCATTTGTTGCTTGTTGGGGCTTTAAAAAGAGAGAGGCTGTATCATCCTCTTTAGCAGCAAGTGGTTTTGTTAGAGTGTTGGATTTTCCATTTTGCTCTCGATCGCCCTCTGGCAGCTTGGGTGAACGTCCCAAAAAAAAACCGCCCTCTAGTAACTCCTTGACGCTATCTTTAACCGCCCGAATTACATAATCAATATCTTCGTCAGTATGGGCTGTGGAAAGAAAACAACTGCGCCCTTCCCAGACGTAGACTCCCTTTTCGATTAGGTGATAAAACAGCAAATCAATTTCTAAAGGCTGATAGAGATAGCTAAAATTACCCGATAAGGCAAAGCGGAAGATCGAGCCAAAATGCACTACTTGAATAGGGACACTTTCTTGTTCAAAATAAGCATTGATTGTTTCAGCAAACTGGGATGTGCGCTGATTTAACTGCTCCTGAAGTGCTGCTCCCTGTATCTGAAGATACTTGAGTACAGATTTGGCTGCAGCCATAGCCAGCGGATTCTTGTTAAAAGTTCCCGCAAAAAATGTTTGTTCTACTTTGGGATAAGACTTATCTCCATAGCTCCACATACCGCCGTCGATTCTATCCATATAGGAAGCTCTACCAGCGACGACTCCAATCGGTATCCCACCGCCTACAACCTTGCCATAGGTGGCAAGGTCTGCATCAATACCAAACCAGGCTTGTGCTCCACCAGGATGTATGCGAAAGCCAGTAATCACTTCATCGAAAATCAATGCGATACCAGCTTCTTGCGTTAAGTATCTCAGTTGTTGGAGAAACGTTTTAGGTTGTAAATCGGGTCTTTGACTTTGTACAGGCTCCACCAGAACAGCAGCTAATTCAGAGGCATGAATTTTGATTATTTCAAGAGAGCGAGGATCGCCATAAGTAAGAACCAGAACATCATCGGCTACGTGTTGCGGTACACCCAGAGCCATTGGAGCAGACTGTAGGTTTCCGTTCACCGTTCTTGATAAAGCCAAAGTGCCGTCAGAGTGGCCATGATAAGAGCCTGTGAATAAAGCAATTTTGGTACGGCCTGTTGCAGCACGCGCTATACGCAATGCTGTCATCACAGCTTCTGTACCTGAATTACAGAAACACACTCGCTCCATGCCCGTCAGTTCACAGAACAACTCGGCAACTTCGCCTGCAATGTGCGATTGTGGACCGACTTGTATGCCTTGCTTAAGCTGCTCTTCTAAAGCCGTTTGAATAAATGGGGCTCCGTGACCAAAAAGATGTACGCCAAACCCCATTGCGAGATCTACATACTCATTACCATCAACATCCCGAAATTTGGAACCAAAAGAGCGCTCTCCGACAATGGGATAGAGCATCTCCTTAGTTTCAAAACGGAACCTTAGTGAAGATCTCCTATCAGCTAGAACAGGACGATAGGCTTGGACTCGTTGCTTCGATTTTTGTGTACGTTTGGTATAGCGTAAAATCAGTGCTTCAAGATGGCGCTGTTGCTGTGGGTTCAGTTCCTTTATTTGAGGTGGTTCAACTTTCCAAAAAGTAGGAAGTGAAGATGGTTTAGAGTTGGTTGCATCGATTTCAAACTTAGTTGGAGAAGATGCTGATTTAGGGGCTGGGTTTTGCTGTGTTTTGTTAGGAGGAAAATGAGCAGCCGGTACTGTGGTTAAAGGGGCGGATTGAGATGGCTCTTTCTCGGATGAAGACAACAGTTCCCCAGACAGACCGTTGCTGCGCATAACCTCCAACTGTTGAGACATTACCTGAGAAAGCACTTCTAGCTGCTGTCTCATGATTCGTTCTAGCCCAGCCTCAGCCTTTGCTCTCCCATCTTCAGTATTTGGCGTCGGATGCTGGCTTGCATTTGCAGGCACATTTCCTTGAGCTAATTGAGGTGGGCGATCGGAAGGCACAATTAGCTCACCCTCAGATGGAGATGAATCTAGCAGAGTAAACTCTGAAGGGAGGTTTTCATCTATATAAGTTGCCAGTGCATTTATTGTGGCTAATTCTTCAAATAATTGTCGTATGGGTACTTTAATTCCAAAAACCTTTTCAATGGATTGAACTGCATCCATCAGTACAAGGGAATCTGCCCCCATTTCTGTCAAAGGAGTACCCACCTGTATTGCAGAGAGGTCTGCTTGCAGCGAATCAGCTACCCACCTCTGCAATTTTGAGAGGATCTCATGCCGACGATTGGTCTTGGGTATCGTATTAATGTGTGGACTAGATGCCGCCGTTGCTAATTCCTGGTTGTTCATAACTCTTGTTGGTTCAATCCAGTAACGCTGCCTCTCAAATGGATAGGTTGGAAGTGACAAACGATTCCGTGAATAGTCCCGATCAAATTCTTTCCATTTGAGATTTGCACCTTGGATATATAGCCTAGATAAGCTTTCTAGTAATACCTGCCAATCATCCTTGCCCTGCATCAAAGAAGGTAGCCAAGAACTCTTTCCTTTCGGTAGGCATCTTTTGCCCATTCCCAGTAAAGTGCTGCTAGGACCAACTTCTAGAAATATTTGATAGCCCTGCTGAGTCAGTGTGTTCATCCCTGCTGCAAATTGCACCGTTTCTCGCATATGATGACGCCAATATTTTGCATCAGGGATTTCTCCAGCCTTTAGCATTTGACCGGTCAGATTTGAGATTAATGGGATGCCTGGAGTTTTAAACTGCACTCTTGCTGCCTTGCGCTCGAATTCGTCGAGGATCGGCTCGATTAGTGGCGAGTGGAAGGCGTGAGAAACCTGCAAAGCCTGTACAGCAATTCCCTGTGACTTCAGTTGCTCGATCGCGGACTTCACAACCTCTCTAGCTCCTGAAATGACGATGTTTTCAGGTCCGTTAACAGCAGCGATGGACGCTATTGAGTTCTGTGGGGCGATCGTCACCTGTGTCTTATAGGCAGCAAGAACAGAGACCACCCGCTCCTCATCTGCAAACACCACTGCCATCTGTCCGTCTTGTGGTAAAGACTGCATCAGCCTACTGCGTTCGGCAACGAGCTTGAGTCCATCTTCTAGGCTGAATACCCCAGCAATACAAGCTGCCACATATTCTCCTAGGCTGTGACCCATAACAGCATCCGGCACAATTCCCCAGGAACGCCACAGTTGGGCCAAGGCGTATTCAAGAGCAAACAGTGCTGGCTGAGTGTAGGCTGTCTCGTTTAGGGGCGACGTTATCCCAGCTTCGGGATAAAGCACCGACAACAGGGACTGCTTTAGATATGGGCGCAGCAGTTCGTCACATCGATCCAAAGTCTGGCGGAAGGTAGGCTGCGTATCGTAGAGCTGCCGTCCCATCCCCACATATTGGGAGCCCTGACCGGTGAACAAGAACACCACCTGAGGCTGATTTGTACCTTCTACTTGCTTAATGAGGACCCCTCCTGGTTCCTCCTCCCTGGCGAAGGTAGCCAGTTTCTCATGCATTTGAGCGACTGTCTCAGCTACTACAGCCAGACGATGAGGAAAATGGGTTCGTCCTACATTAGCTGTATAGCAGATATCGCCCAGAGATACTGATGGATGCACGGCTAGGTAGCGCTCAAATTTAGTGGCTAGCTCCCTCAACGCCCTCTGACTCTTCCCTGACAAACAGAGGATATGAAGAGGACGCTCCACTTCTATTTCCACCGGTAGGGGTGCAGGCGCTTCCTCTAGAATCACATGAGCATTGGTTCCTCCAATCCCGAAGGAACTCACTCCAGCTCGACGAGGTGTCTCGCCTGCTGTCCATTCAGAAAGGGTGGTGTTGACGTAGAAAGGACTGTTCGCAAAATCAATGTGAGGGTTGGGTTGTTTAAAGTGCAGACTCGGCGGCAGCAACTTGTGTTTGAGGGCTAAGGCGGTCTTAATGAGACCCGCAACACCCGCTGCTGTATCCAAATGTCCCATATTGGTTTTCAGCGAACCGATCGCACAGAAGCCCTTTCTTTCGGTACTAGCGCGAAAAGCTTGGGTCAGCGCCGCAATTTCGATAGGATCTCCTAGAGGTGTACCCGTCCCATGAGCCTCCACATAAGTGATGGATTCGGGTGTAACCCTAGCCATGGTCAGAGCGTCCTTAATCACCTGTGCTTGACCGTTCTCACTGGGTGCGGTATAGCCAACTTTTAAAGAACCATCGTTGTTGATTGCAGAACCTTTGATGACCGCATGAATACTATCTCCATCCGCCAAGGCATCCACCAGTCGCTTTAAAACAACAATTCCTAAACCGTCCCCTTTTAGAGTTCCCTGTGCTTGGGCATCAAAGGCCCTACAGTGTCCATCGGGAGAAAAAATCATTCCCTCTTGATACAAATAGCCTACTTTTTCGGGAACAAATATTGAAACGCCCCCAGCCAAAGCCATATCGCACTCACCATTAAGCAAGCTTTGGCAGGCTAAGTGGACGGCGACCAGTGAAGTCGAACAAGCAGTTTGGATAGTGAGGCTTGGACCTGTCAGATTTAACTTGTAAGAAACGCGTGTTGCCAAGAAATCTTTGTCATTTGAAATAAAAGTTTGGAAACTGTCTCGTGTTGATTCAATATTTAAACTCGAACTAAGATTGAACAACAGGTAGGTGTTTAGACCCGCTCCTGCGTAAACCCCAACCGAACCTTCGTGGCTTCCAGGCGCGTAGCCAGCATTTTCCAGTGCTTCCCAAGCACACTCTAGGAAGAGGCGCTGCTGTGGCTCCATAATCTTCGCTTCTCGGGGAGAAATGTCAAAGAATGAGGCATCAAATAAATCAATATCATCCAGTACAGCCTTTGCTTTCACATAATTGGGTTCGCCAAGCAAAGCCGAGTTGATACCTGAAGATTCTAGTTCTCGATCGGAAAAAAACGAAATAGATTCTACCCCATCCTGTAAATTCTGCCAAAACTCATCAATATTATTTGCACCGGGAAAGCGACCCGACATCCCAATAATAGCGATATCTAAATCAATGTCATCATTATGTGCTTGGTTCATGTTAAATATCCCCCTATCTATGTTTTGTTAAATGGTTTTTTTTAGGTTATATTCTTTCTTCGTTCTATTGATTTACGACGCATTTCGAGACGTTTTTGGCTTTGCTGGACAGGAGTTCTTTCAGCCTGCTTAGGAACTAAATATTCAACGAGAGAGCTTATAGTTGGGTATTTAAACATTTCGGTCAGTAAGAAGCTTCGCTCCAAGATTTCTTGCAGTTTTCTAT
Organism: Microcoleus vaginatus BM001213989; assembly: GCA_036700245.1. Classification (GTDB taxonomy): domain Bacteria; phylum Cyanobacteriota; class Cyanobacteriia; order Cyanobacteriales; family Microcoleaceae; genus Microcoleus. The sequence goes on along the minus strand of JAUBOM010000127.1, from coordinate 9,250 downwards.
GCACTTGAACCACGAGCAATGAATGACCGCCCAGATCGAAAAAATTGTCATGGATTCCCACTTTTTCTACCCGCAACACCTCTTGCCAAACCGTAGCAATCATTTGCTCGATCTCAGTTCGGGGCGCAACATAAGCTGCTGCTAAGTCTGCGCGAAGACCCTCCGGACTAGGCAAAGCCCTGCGGTCAACCTTGCCGTTGGGTGTCAGCGGCAGACTATCGAGGGTCACGAAGGCAGAAGGAGTCAGATATTCGGGTAGCTGCTGCTTCAAGAATTGTCGCAACTGAGCTACAGTAGGTGGTGTCTGCTCTGGCTCAGGGACGAGATAAGCAACCAACTGCTGATTGCCAGGAATATCCTCCCGGACGGTGACAACACTCTGCTGCACCACAGGGTGCTGGTTGAGCACTACCTCAATCTCCCCTAGTTCGATGCGGAAACCGCGTACTTTGACCTGATGGTCGATACGTCCCAGGTATTCAATGCTGCCGTCCCTCTGGTAGCGAGCCAAATCCCCTGTCTTGTAAAGACGCGCGTTCGGTTCCTGGCTCAAGGGGTTGGCAATAAACTTTTGCGCCGTCAGCTCAGGGCGGTTGAGGTAGCCTCGCGCCAGCCCGGCACCACTGATGTATAGCTCACCAGGAACTCCCACAGGCACAGGCTTTAAGTGCTCGTCCAACAGATAAATCTCTGTATTGGCAATCGGGCGACCAATGCAAACTGTGCCATCGCTGTTGTCAACCCGAGCGATCGTAGACCAGATGGTAGCCTCTGTAGGACCATACAAATTCCACAGGGATGCGCCCTTTTCGAGTAATTGATTAGCTAGCTCACGCGATAGGGCTTCCCCGCCACAGAGTATTTTTAACTGATGGCTACCGGGCCACCCGGCGGATAGCAGCAGTCGCCAGGTGGCTGGAGTCGCCTGCATTACCGTCGCACCACAAGAATTCAATCTCTCTAACAACTGGGTTCCGTCAGTAGCCACGGAACGGCTGACCATGACTAGACGAGCACCCACGCTCAAGGGGAGAAATATTTCCAGAGCCGCAATGTCAAAGGATAGAGTGGTGACGGATAAAAGGATATCTTGGTCTGTCAGCCCTGGGCAACGTCGCATGGATGTTAAGAAATTGACCACAGCGCTGTGTAAGACTTGCACTCCCTTGGGTTTGCCTGTAGAACCCGATGTGTAGATGACGTAGGCTAGATTATTACCCGTGACGTTGCTCGTCGGGTTGCTTTGGCTGTTGCGGGCGATCGCCTCGGAGTCTGCATCTAAGTAAACCACACCTGTGCCGATCGTCGGCAACTCGGCAGCTACGCCCTTGTGGGTTAATAGCACAGGCGCTTGTGAATCTTCCAACATGAACCTCAAGCGCTCAGAGGGATAGGCAGGGTCGAGCGGCACGTATGCCCCCCCGGCTTTGAGAATCCCCAACAGCCCAACTAGCATATCTAAGGAGCGCTCTAGACAGATTCCCACTAACACTTCTGGACCTACGCCGAGTGCTTGTAAGTGGTGCGCTAGTTGATTGGCTCTAATGTTCAACTGGCGATAGGTCAACACCGAGTCTTCAAACACCACTGCCACTGCGTCGGGGGTCTGTTCCACTATCGCTTCAAATAACTGGTGGAGACATATTGACTGGGGATATTCTGCCTTGGTATTGTTCCACTCCACCAGTAACTGATGTTGCTCGGCTGTACTTAGCAGGGGCAATTGGGAAACTGGCTCCTGGGGATTAGTCACCATCGCTTCCAGCAAGGTCTGAAAATGCCCCGACATCCTAACGATCGTGGCAGCATCAAACAAATCTTTATTGTATTCCCATGCCCCGGTCAATCCTTGCTCGCTGTTCTCTAAAGATAAAGTCAAATCAAACTTCGCCGTTGCACTTTCTACTGCTAAAGGAGTTAGGGTCAAACCTTGAAGCTTCAAAGAAGGCATAGGCGCATTTTGAAGCACAAACATCACCTGAAACAGTGGTGTATAGCTTAAGTCTCGTGATGGTTGCAATGCTTCTACCAACTGCTCAAAAGGCACGTCTTGATGAGCATAGGCTTCTAAAGCCACCTGCCGAACTCTCGACAGTAAATCCTCAAAACTGGGGTTGCCTGAAATATCAGTACGCAGCACTAGAGTGTTGACGAACAATCCAATCAACCCCTCAATTTCAGCGCGATTACGGTTGGCGATGGGTGTGCCTACACAAATGTCAGCCTGCCCTGTATAGCGATGCAGCAATGTCCCAAACGCTGCCAGTAGGGTCATGAACAAGGTGACTCCTTGCCGCTGACTCAAAGTAATCAGCGCCTCAGTTACCTCCTTGGAGAGTGCGAAGGATTGATGCGCCCCCTGGAAGGTTTGAACAGCAGGTCGCGGTCGGTCTGTTGGTAGTTCCAATAAAGCTGGAGCCCCGCCGAGTTGTTGTTTCCAGTAAGCTAGTTGAGACTCAAGTACCTCTCCCTGCAACCACTGCTGCTGCCAAACAGCAAAGTCGGGGTACTGGATGGGCAGTTCAGGTAGCACTAAAAGCGAGTCATTGCAATAAGCTTCGTAGAGCGCTGCTAACTCCCGGACAAGTACACCCATTGACCAACCGTCAGAGACGATGTGGTGTATTGTTAACAGCAAGACGTGTTCTACTTCATTTAGCTGTAGCAATTTTGTCCGCACTAAAGGCTCAGTAGCTAGGTCAAAGGGTTGCACAGCTTCTTCATTTGCTAATCGCTGGGAATAGATTTCTCGCTGGCTTTCAGGTAGTTGCTGCAGGTCTACTACTGGCACTGTCAAGGTCAAGGTTGAGGCAATCACCTGAACAGGCTTCCCATTTACTGTTACTAAGTTAGTGCGTAAGGCTTCGTGGCGACTGATAATTTGGTTGAGACTTTGCTCTAGGGCAGCTACGTTGAGGTGACCGCTAAGACGCACAGCCGCTGAAATGTTGTAAAAGGCATTACCAGGCTCTAACTGCTCCAGGAACCACAACCTAGCTTGAGCAAAGGACAGTGGCATCTCAACTGACCGTGCAGTTGGTAATAGAGGCGGAGCAACGATAGGTTGACGGACACTGAGCGCTGTTTCAACGCACTCAGCCAATCCTAAGACTGTAGGATTTTCAAACAGGCTACCCAAAGGTAATTCTACTGCCAAAGTAGATCGCACTCGTGAGATGACTTGGGTTGCTAGTAAGGAATGTCCGCCTAGTTCAAAAAAATTGTCATGGATGCCCACTTGCTTAACTCCCAAGATGTCACTCCAGATGAGAGCTAGCATCTCCTCGATGGGTGTTCGAGGGGCGGCAAAGGTGGTTTCCACCTCGAGACGTGCCATCTCCGGACTAGGCAAAGCCTTGCGGTCAACCTTGCCGTTGGGTGTCAGCGGCAGACTATCGAGGGTCACGAAGGCAGAAGGAGTCAGATATTCGGGTAGCTGCTGCTTCAAGAATTGTCGCAACTGAGCTACAGTAGGTGGTGTCTGCTCTGGCTCAGGGACGAGATAAGCAACCAACTGCTGATTGCCAGGAATATCCTCCCGGACGGTGACAACACTCTGCTGCACCACAGGGTGCTGGTTGAGCACTACCTCAATCTCCCCTAGTTCGATGCGGAAACCGCGTACTTTGACCTGATGGTCGATACGTCCCAGGTATTCAATGCTGCCGTCCCTCTGGTAGCGAGCCAAATCCCCTGTCTTGTAAAGACGCGCGTTCGGTTCCTGGCTCAAGGGGTTGGCAATAAACTTTTGCGCCGTCAGCTCAGGGCGGTTGAGGTAGCCTCGCGCCAGCCCGGCACCACTGATGTATAGCTCACCAGGAACTCCCACAGGCACAGGCTTTAAGTGCTCGTCCAACAGATAAATCTCTGTATTGGCAATCGGGCGACCAATGCAAACTGTGCCATCGCTGTTGTCAACCCGAGCGATCGTAGACCAGATGGTAGCCTCTGTAGGACCATACAAATTCCACAGGGATGCGCCCTTTTCGAGTAATTGATTAGCTAGCTCACGCGATAGGGCTTCCCCGCCACAGAGTATTTTTAACTGATGGCTACCGGGCCACCCGGCGGATAGCAGCAGTCGCCAGGTGGCTGGAGTCGCCTGCATTACCGTCGCACCACAAGAATTCAATCTCTCTAACAACTGGGTTCCGTCAGTAGCCACGGAACGGCTGACCATGACTAGACGAGCACCCACGCTCAAGGGGAGAAATATTTCCAGAGCCGCAATGTCAAAGGATAGAGTGGTGACGGATAAAAGGATATCTTGGTCTGTCAGCCCTGGGCAACGTCGCATGGATGTTAAGAAATTGACCACAGCGCTGTGTAAGACTTGCACTCCCTTGGGTTTGCCTGTAGAACCCGATGTGTAGATGACGTAGGCTAGATTATTACCCGTGACGTTGCTCGTCGGGTTGCTTTGGCTGTTGCGGGCGATCGCCTCGGAGTCTGCATCTAAGTAAACCACACCTGTGCCGATCGTCGGCAACTCGGCAGCTACGCCCTTGTGGGTTAATAGCACAGGCGCTTGTGAATCTTCCAACATGAACCTCAAGCGCTCAGAGGGATAGGCAGGGTCGAGCGGCACGTATGCCCCCCCGGCTTTGAGAATCCCCAACAGCCCAACTAGCATATCTAAGGAGCGCTCTAGACAGATTCCCACTAACACTTCTGGACCTACGCCGAGTGCTTGTAAGTGGTGCGCTAGTTGATTGGCTCTAATGTTCAACTGGCGATAGGTCAACACCGAGTCTTCAAACACCACTGCCACTGCGTCGGGGGTCTGTTCCACTATCGCTTCAAATAACTGGTGGAGACATATTGACTGGGGATATTCTGCCTTGGTATTGTTCCACTCCACCAGTAACTGATGTTGCTCGGCTGTACTTAGCAGGGGCAATTGGGAAACTGGCTGCTGGGGATTAGTCACCATCGCTTCCAGCAAGGTCTGAAAATGCCCCGACATCCGGGTAATTGTGTCCGCCTCAAATAAATCCGTGTTGTACTTGAAGGCACCAAACAGCGATTCTTCAGCCTCAATCATTTCTAATGTCAAATCAAACTGGCCTTCCTGCTGTGGTATTTCAAAAGGCTCCAGCTTTAACTCTCCCCAATTGACTTGGGATGCCTTTTGGCTTGGTGCAAACAGCTCTACAACTTCCTTAAATTGCTGCGGCTTTTGTAGGGCAAACAAAACTTGGAAAATTGGTGAAAGGCTAGGATCGCGGTTCGGTTGCAATCTTTCGACGAGTAAAGGAAAGGGATAATCTTGATGCCCGATCGCCCCCAATACCGTCTGGCGGACTTGGCTCAGAAACGCCTGAAACGTAGGATTACCAGCAAGATTCGCTCGCAAGACAACCGGGTTAACAAAGTAACCCACAATTTCTGTGAATTCACGCTGAGTTCTACCAAATGTGAGAGACCCTACCAGAATGTCCTCTTGACCTGTATAGCGGTAAAGCAGTACCTGAAAAGCTGCCAACAGCGTCATGTAAAGGGTGGCTTTCTGGGCCTGCGCCAGCCCCTTGAGTCGCTGTGCCAGTTCCTCTGTCAGCCTGAAGCTATGAGAAGCTCCTTGATAGGTCTGTACTGGCGATCGAGGGCGATCGATCGGCAGATTTATCACCGGCAAATCACCAGCTAACTGTTCTCGCCAGTAAGCCCAGAGCCGCTCCCCAGCAGCAGCAGCCAGCATTTGGTTCTGCCAATGAACATAGTCTACATAGGATAGATTTTGAGGTGGTAGAGATGCCTGAGTACCAGTCTTTTCTGCCGAGTACAACAGCCGCAGTTCATCCATCAGTATTAGCAGTGACCAGAAATCACTAGCAATGTGGTGAATTGCCAGCATCAGGATATGGTCTTTTGGTGAGCGAGTAAACAGACTAACCCGCATGACCGAGCCTTGTTCCAGATTGAAAGGACGGCGAGCTTCTTGAGTTACCTGCTCTTTTAATTCATCCCAATTCCAGGTTGAGGCATCTATCTCGTCAAACTGAACCTCTACATCTTCGTGGATTTGCGCAAAAGGTTTGCCATCACGCTCTGTATAAGTAGCTCTCAGAGAAGGATGACGCGAAATCAGCGCTTGAAATGTGCGTCGCAACGCCAGAATGTCTACAGGCGACAGAATGCGTGCTGTGAACAGGGTGTTGTAAGCCCAACTGTGAGGCACCAGCTTGTAAAGAAACCACAGTGCTTGCTGCCCCTGAGATAAAGGAAACACAGATTTAGACTCGTTGACCTTTTCCCGAAGGAGTTGTGCTAGAAGCGCCAGCTTTTCCTCAGCCGAAAGATTAGCGTTTTGTTTGGGAATAATGCTCATTTCATGTACGTAACTTATTAATAAGTCCGAGTAATTTTTTCACAAACAGCTCTCAAAGTACGTAAAATCCTTGTCTCAAGGCAAAATTACCTAGGGTTATTGATAAGTAGCTTGCTTAGCAATGAATCGACTTGTTGTTCCGACAGTTGATAGAGCTGAGTCAACAACTCCTGGGGATTTTCTAGGTCAATTTTGTTGCTTATAATCACCTGATCGGGTGGCTGATTGTCCTCACTCGCGACGGGATTGACATCAGCATTAGAATGCTCTTTAAGGCTTTTCAGGGAGTACAGTGCGGCTATGACTGCATCCCCATCGACTCCAAAGTCGATCAAACAAGCAATCTCATTCACACCAATCTCTTTGAGGCGAGCAACCCTTGCCAGGCAGCTATCGGGTGTTCCAAATAAAGCACTTGTTTGAAAGTAGCGCTCAAAGGCATAAGCCAGCAGGTCCTCCCGCTCTTTCTCGGTCAAATCGTCCAAGTTCTTTGAATCCTGACGCCATAGATCGACAGAGTTCTTCAGGTATTCTGTAAACGGTTTCCGGACTTGGTTACGAACGATTTCTATGTCTTCGCCAACAAAGGTATGCAGCATTAAAGTCACATAACCAGCTTCGGGGTCGTGACCATGTTTTGCTCGTGATTCACGGTAAAGGGCTATTTTTTCAGCCAGTTCTTCAATCGGTTGGAAAAGAAGAGCCGTTAAGATATTGACTCCAAGGGCACCAGCTTCGATAAATCTTTCTTTACCCCCACTACAAGTCATCCAAACCGATAGTTCCTGCTGCTTGGGGAGGGGATAAACTTTAATTTCGGTCTCCTTACCAATTCCATTCGGTAATGAGATTGACTCGCCCCGCCATAGCTTTTGAACTGTTTGCATACCGGAGAACAGCGCTTCTGTACGGTTAGCATAACTCTCTGGCGAGAGAACAAAGTCATTCGGGTTCCAACCCCTGGCAAAAGCGAGGTCTACTCGACCTTTTGATAAGTTATCAACAACAGACCATTCCTCAGCGACTCGGATTGGATTTTGCAGTGGTAAGACAACACTGCCCGCTCTTAGGCGAACACGCTCAGTTACCATTGCAAGGGCAGCACCCAAGACAGATGGATTAGGGTAGATGCCACCAAACGAGTGAAAATGACGTTCTGGTATCCAGACGGCAGCAAAATCATGCTGATCGGCAAACTTTGCCCCTTCAATTAAGAGTCGGTATTTATCGTCTGTAAATTCAGCCTCTTCACTGGAAAAGTAGAATAAGCTGAATTGCAGATTATTTGGGCTCGCTGACCTTGGGAATGGAGCAATGCTTTGTGATACTCTCTGCTGTTTGAGGGAGAGAAACTCAGTTGTTGTTTGTGCTGGTGCTGAGATAGAAGAGGGAGTGGGAGCAGGCGATGTTGACCCAGACAAAATCTGGGTAGCTAGCTGGGTAATGTTAATGTCATCCAGAAATGCCTCGATCGGTAAAACGAGAGCGAAGTTTGCTTCAATTTGGTTCTTGATTTCGACAGCTTTTAGGGAATCAAGACCCAAGGTGTTGAGAGGTTGCTGCGAGTTGAGTTGAGATGGAGAAATATTTAGAAGAGGAGCAAGCTGGTTGCGCAGGTCTAACTCCAACAACAACTGACGTTGTGTTTTGGCAGTAGGGGCTAATGTTTCTTGATTTATCGTATTGCCTTTAATTAAGTCATCAATTAAGTCATCATTCTCGCTTAGGATGCTGGAACCTAAAACAGATAGACTTTCTGCTAGAAACCCTGCCTTACAGGCATGGCGCTGAATCTTGCCACTAGAAGTTTTTGGAATAGTCCCTGTTTTGAGCAACAACACCCCATAAACTTCCAGGTCATGCTGCTCCGACACAGCCTTACGGATAGCCCCAACTACTTCATCTAGGTCTAGATTACGGCGGGAAGTACGCTCTACCTCAGAAGCAACGACCAGTCGCTCCTGTCCGTTCAACTCCACTGAAAATGCGGCAGTGCAACCAAGTTGTAGTACCGAATGGCTCTGTTCCACCGTCTGTTCAATATCGTGGGGATAGTGGTTGCGACCCCGGATAATAATTAGGTCTTTGAGACGACCTGTGACAAACAACTCACCATCCTGCAAAAATCCTAGGTCACCTGTACGCAGAAATGGGCCCTCTCCCGTGTCCGCTAAGTAGGCTCGGAACGTATTCTGTGTTTCTTCGGGACGGTTCCAGTAACCTTGAGCAACACTGTTGCCCCAAACCCAAATCTCTCCCACTTCCGGCGGCTGGCAACGGGTTAAGGTATCGGGATGAGCGATGACAATTTGCTGCTCTAACAAGGTTTGACCACAGCCAACTAGCGTCCGAACTTCATCATTCTCCCCAGAAGCTGAAACCACCCGATGTTGTTCGAGCGCATCTTCTTGGACGGTTTTGAGTACAGGCAAAGCTGCTTTGAAACCACCAGAAATGATTAGGGTTGTTTCTGCCATCCCGTAACAAGGGTAAAAAGCTTCTCGACGAAATCCATAGGGTTCAAAAGCATTTGCGAAGCGCTCCAGCGTTTCGGCACGAACAGGTTCAGCTCCGTTGAAAGCTATATCCCAGCTACTCAGGTCAAGAGTCTCCCGTTGTTCGTTGGTTATCTTGCTAACGCATAGCTCATAAGCAAAGTTGGGTGCACCGCTCGTCGTAGCTTTGTAGCGACTAATAGCTTGAAGCCAGCGCACAGGGCGTTGCAGAAAAGCCACGGGAGACATGAGAATGCATGGTCTACCCAAGTATAGAGCCTGAAGCATATTGCCAATTAGACCCATGTCATGGAAAAGGGGAAGCCAACTTACGTAGATGGTTTTCTCCGTATGCCCGAATGCCGTCTGGAGCATTTGTTCGTTGTGCAGCAGATTTCCATGACTTACCATCACCCCTTTAGGTGTA
>JAUBOM010000126.1:0-19971 GCA_036700245.1 Microcoleus vaginatus BM001213989 | reverse complement strand
AGGCATCAAATATTAAATGTGTTCCTGCCTCTACTAAAATCACTAATCTAGCTTTTGGGAACGCAGCTCTCGTACCGGGACGGCTACCCGGACGACCAAAAACCCTAGCATTTTCATCGCTATCTGGGATATCTAAGCAGGTTCCATCTATCACTACAACCCTAAGTTCCTGGATAAAAGCTCCTACTGTTTCAACTGTAGCCATTGGTCGCACTAATGAATGAAACAACTGCCTCATCACTCCTGCTCCTAATCTTTGTCTGGCTTGAGTAATTGCCGATTTACACGGAAATCGCCAATATTTACCAACTTTTATCCATGCTTCATTAAGACCATCAATTAAATTTTTTAGTACATCCCGCATTGAATCTTTCGACCACAGACTCATGGCGATTACCAGACACACTACCAGTTGGGCTGGTAGGGCGCGATGACGTTTCTCTTCAACATTTGTTTTCGCAATAGCTTGTTCAATGGCACTTGCTGGAATTGCTATCTCTATGGCCTTGAATATCTCCTTACTTGGGATTTTGGGAGATACTAATGAAAATTCTTTGAGATGCACGCTAACTTGCTCTCCTTTTGTGGACACCCTACCTAATTTACCACGGTTTGAGCCTTAACTGAACCGTATTGCAACCAATCCCTCGATCGTACTTTCACCTTCTGCACTGTAGAGATATTGAGTAAACCGAATCCATTTTACTCGACCGTCTGCCAAAGGAAAGGTAATTTCGAGGTTTTGAGATCGAGACTCCCCTGAATCTATCGGTTGCAAAAACAATTGCTGCCGATAGATGCCTTGGACATCTGCTAAATTGCTGGCATCAAACAAGTGCAAAAAAGCTTGATTGCTTTCCAAAAGCTTTCCCTCGGAAGTCGCTCGAAAAACTCCGACATTTAAGCGTTCTAGCAGAGAATTAAGTGGATTTTCCAGTCGGGCGACTCGTTCCCAGGCGGCAACTCTATCGAGCACTCCACGAACCGCAACGCAAAGGCGGACGTAGTGCTTCGGCGACTTGATAATGTAGTCGTCCAATCCGGATTTCATAGCCTCTACAGCAATTTCTTCGTTGCCAGTATTCGTAAACATTATGGTCGGGCATTCTGGATAACTGGATTTGATAGTTTTAAGCACCTCTAAACCGTTCGTCCAGCGTAGTTGGTAGTCGGTAATTACCAGATGGAATCCGCCTCGATTCAGTGCTTCCCCGAATAATCTATCGTCGCCAATTTCCGTTATTTGCAATTGCGAGAATTGCCGATCTAACTCGCGTTTGACCAGCAGCCGATCCGTTGGGTTATCGTCAATTACCAGAATGTGTACCACTTTAACTATTGATAATTTGGCTCTCAGATAGACTGCGGATCGCTCTCTTATAAAAATGTTGGAGGTCGCCCCTTTCAGATGATAGAGGACCAGCTTCCTGACTAGAAACTTAATTCCTCGTTACCAGGAAGAGTTTGGTAACGAGGAAACGAGGCAGAAAAACCGGGAAACCGCCACTACAAACCCGAAAATTCTCTAGGTTCCGGCAGTTCGGTATAGTTGAGCCAATACTCCTTAAAACTCTGCATCATTTCCAACAAAGAAGCAAACCCGATCGGTTTAACCAAATAAGAATTCACCCCTAAATCGTAAGCTCGCTTGACATCAGGTGTTTGCCTAGAAGAAGTAAGCATAACCACCGGCAAGCGTTTTAGTTCCGGGTGCTGCTTCAGCCAAACCAGAACCTCGTGACCCGATCGCCTGGGCAATTTCAAGTCTAGTAAAATTATCGCAGGTAAAGGATAGCGATCGCGATCGCTGTACTCTCCGTCACCATTTAAATAAAAAACCGCTGCATCTCCATCTCGGACAATTTGCAGCGAAGTATTAGCAAAAGTCTCATTCCGAAAAGCCCGCTGCATCAACAAAACATCAACGGGGTTATCTTCCACCAATAAAATCGTCTGCGTTTGCATCATGCTTCCTCAGTTGTATCCAAAATCTACTGCCTTGTCCTAATTGAGATTCCACGCCTACTTGACCGCCCATGCGATCGGCTCCTTTTTTTACAATAGCTAATCCTATACCCGTTCCGGGGTAAGACTCGATACCGTGCAGCCGTTCAAAAACCCGAAAAATGCGTTTTTGATGTTCTGGAGCAATACCGATGCCGTTGTCTTCTACCCACAGACGGACTATGCGGACTGGCAATAGGCAACTGGCAATCAGTAACTGGGAATGCTCCCACTGCCCCACTGTTGCCCTTTCCCATTCTCCCGCTGTCTCGCTGTCTGTCTCTCCCTCTTGAGGCTGCTCTATTTCCTCAGCCGAGATCAGCACTTGGGGCGGTGCGCCTTCGACAAATTTTATAGCATTGGTGAGCAGATTTGCGATTACTTGAACTAAAGTAACGCGGTGGGCAATTACCGCAGGCAAGGGCGATCGAACACGGATTTGAGCGTGCCTGGATTTAGCGTCGGCTTGTACCATAGCAACTGCCTCGGCGACAACAGATTCTAACTCTAAAACTTGCAGGGATAAATCAGCGCGGCTGAGGCGGCTGTAAGCTAGCAAATCTTGGATCAATTCTTCTAATTGTTGCCCAGAATTAACAATTTGCTGGGCGTATTCTTGGCCGAGTTCGTCGAGGATGTCGCGGTAATCTTCTAATAAAGCTTCAGCTAATCCCTGCATTCCCCGCAGGGGAGCGCGCAAATCGTGGGCGACGGTATAGGTGAAAGCTTCTAATTCTTCGTTAGCTGCTTGAAGTTGATGGGTGCGGAGTTCTACTCGCCGTTCTAAGGTAGCGTTGAGCATCCGAATTTCTGCTTCTGCTTGTTTGCGCGCAGTTACGTCAATGGCGGTACTAATTACTAAACTTCTGCCGTCGGAAAGCCTGCCTAAAGGTGCGGAATAAAATTCCCAAACTCGAGTTTCGCCGCTGGCTGTGGCAATCATATATTCGCCTTCAGAAATGCGCGCGTTTAATTGGTGCAGCCGATCGATATCTGCTTTCACTACCGATTTGCGGCTGTGGTAAGCTTTTTCTGTCCAATCTTCTATTGTGGGAATTTCTGAGTGTTCGTAGCCTGAGAGTTCTGTCCAAGCGCAGTTAATTTGCAAAACTTCTCCGTTTTCAGCGTGCAGCATAATTGGCAGCGGGGCGTCGAGAATGGCGCGGCGGAAACGTTCTTTGGTTAATTCTAGGGAGTGGCGATCCTGTTCTAGCTGTTCTAACAGTTGATTTTGCTTAATTTCGGCATTGTCGCGCAAAGTTCGATCGCGCTTCACCAAATAGTAAACCAACACCATCAACAGGAAATTTACTAAAGTGGCAACGGTAAAAGTCAGGATTGTCAAATTAGCATTCGCTTGAGATTCTCGGGCGCGCTGCTGCAATAGCTGAGTTTCTTCGGCAGTCATGGCGGCTATCTGCTGCCGAATGTCGCCCATGATTTGCTTTCCCCTACCGGATTTTACTTCCCGCAGGGCTGCTTCTAAGTTTTGTTGGCGTCGCAGATTGATGGTTTCTTGAAGTTCGGCTAATTTAGAGTCGATCGCAATTTTCAAGTTGCGAATGCGCTGTTGCTGCCGATTATTGTCAGCGGTTAGCTGCTGCAATTCGACTACTTGTTGGTTGATGCGGGCGATCGCGCTGTGATACGGTTCTAAATACCGTTCTTCTCCCGTCAGCAAATAACCGCGCTGTCCGGTTTCAGCATCTTTTAAGGTGGAAAGCGTGGCTTCGAGTTCGGTTAAAACTCGGTGAGTGTGGCCCACCCAGCGTTCGTTTTCTAGTAACTTGAGAGTGTTGCGGTAGGAAGTTGCTGCATTCAAAATTAGCAGGGCCAAGGCCATTCCGATGCCTGCGGTAATTTGGCGAGTCAGCGATTGTTTCATGAAATGATCGGCACGCGAGTCCTGCTTTTTTCTTTATTTTAGCGGGATTCAGACTGCGCGAATTTGTGGCGCCCGCTGGGGAGGCGGTCAAAGCCTATAAATTTAAGGATCAAATGTGCGATCGATCTTGTGTTTAGTTTAGTCTCGCTCCTCCTCGCATCCCCCTTAAGTCTCAGATGCAAGAACTCGCTCTTTTACCTCTCGTGATTCAGGCAGGCCCCACACAATCTAGGATGGTTAACAAAGCTTTATTCACCATGTTTTGTTGCATCGATTACCTGCTTTCACAGTTTAAAATCGCGGCGCAAAGAAAAGAGTTTTTACCTATTGACTTAAGTTGATTTCTGGGGTATATTTTAGATAATGGGAGTGGTGACATAAATTTAAATTTTGCAACTGTTCCCATTATTAAATAATACACGATCGAGCCAGCCAAGTCAAGCTTTTTACCCGAAAAAAAAAGGCGAATTTTTAATAGTTTATTTAAAAAATAATCAGTTGGACGCAGGGGAGAAATTGACAGGAGCGATTAGCGGGTGAATAGTATCATCCATGCAAGCGATCGAGTAAGTGTCCAGAATTCAGCGGTTAAAATTAGTTGAATATCAAATCCGGTTATATCGGAATTATACTCTCTTGGCTGACGTGAGAGCGATGCCAGGAGCGAGGAATCACGCAAGCACTGCACTGAGAAAATTATGATTCCCAGTGCAGTGCCGAAACAATATAATTACACAACAGCAGCGGCTTTCGTCGCCAAAATTCGCTCGATCGCATCTTCAACAGCCTTATCAGGCGTAGAAGCACCCGAAGTCACGCCCACCACAATTTTACCATCCGGTAGCCAACCTTCAGTTACGACCAAATCTTCCCTCAAAGGCTTGTGTTCGATCCGATTTCCCAGTAGAATGCGCTCCGCACAATCAATGTGATAAGAAGGAATATTTTTGTCGATCGCAATTTCCTGCAAATGCGTAGTATTAGAAGAATTAAAACCCCCAATCACCAGCATCAAATCCAACTTTTCGTCAACCAAACTCAACACAGCATCTTGCCGTTCCTGAGTCGCATCGCAGATAGTATTAAAACTCTGAAAATGCTCGTTCAAATTCTCCGGTCTGAACTTCCGCATCATCGTTTTTTCAAACAACTTGCCCATATTCTCTGTCTCAGTTTTGAGCATAGTAGTTTGGTTAGCAATCCCTACCCTTTCCAAATCCCGGTCCGGGTCAAAACCAGCCGAATAAGCCTTACTAAACTTAGCAAGAAACTCAGCCCGATCGCCCCCGTGCAAAATATAATTGCTGACATATTCAGCTTCCTGTAAATTCAGCACAATCAAATACTTATCAGCAAAAGAACTCGTCGCCACAGTTTCTTCGTGCTTGTACTGACCGTGAATAATCGAAGTATAATCTTTCTTCTTGTGCTTCTCAACAGTATTCCAAACCTTAGAAACCCAAGGACAAGTAGTATCAACAATCTTACAGCCCTTATCATTAAGCAACTGCATTTCTTGCACGCTCGCCCCAAAAGCAGGTAAAATTACCACATCACCGCTATCGACAACTGAAAAATCTTTCTGCCCCTTTTCAACAGCAATAAAACCAACCTCCATATCGCGCAAATGCTGATTTACCGAGGGATTATGAATAATCTCATTAGTAATCCAAATCCGTTCCGAGGGGAAATGCTTGCGAGTCTCGTAAGCAATAGCTACAGCGCGTTCCACCCCCCAGCAAAACCCAAAAGCCTGAGCCAGCAGGATCGTGACTGCGCCGCGTTCCAGCCTGTAATTATTGTCGCGAATTTGGTGGATCAGACTGCTTTGATAAGCCGTCTGCATTACCCCAGCTACCTCAGCTTCGTATCCGAAACCCTTGCGGTGGTAGTTTTCAGACTGTTGGAGCGATCGTTTAAAAGCTTTAGTATCCATGCGGTATCGAGTTGAAATCTAGGTTAATTACCTTTGATTTTAGAATGCTTGGGGTGCGATCGGGATTATTGGCTCAGTAGGTTCGAGGGGATATGCTATTTATACGATCGACACATGAGAGGAAAGAAGGAATGAACCGCGAAGACGCGAAGGACGCGAAGGAAGAAGAAAGAAGAATGAGACAATTGGGCGAACAGCTAGAACAGTTGGCTTATAGAGTGATTGGGGCGGCTATTGAGGTGCATCGGCTTTTGGGGCCAGGATTTTTAGAATCAGTGTATCAGGAATCCTTAGAAGTTGAATTTCGGATGCGGGGGATAGCTTGTCACCCCAAAAAGCCAGTAGCAATCACCTACAAAGGTTATTCAGTTGGCGAAGGTCAATTAGACTTTCTGGTTGGCGATATCCTGATTGTCGAATTAAAAGCTGTCGAAAAGCTAGCTCCCATCCATGAAGCCCAAGTTATCTCTTATCTTAAAATGACCAAAAACACCCTAGGCCTTCTGATTAACTTCAACGTTCCGATCCTCAAAGAAGGCATCAAACGCATAATTCTTTCATCTTAACCCTTCTTCCTCTTCCTTCTTCGCGCTCTTCGCGCCTTCGCGGTTCGTTAAAAAACCTCAAAAAAAAGCGCCAAAAGACGGAAGAACGAATGAACCGCGAAGACGCGAAGGACACGAAGAAAGAAGAAAGAAGAAAGAAGAATCAGACTCTTTCCTTCGCGCTCTTCGTGTCTTCGCGGTTCGTAAAAAAAAACTTCAAAAAAGCTGAGAGACCCAGATAGCTGAGTCTCTACACGATCGAACTCCCACAGAAAATCAGCTTCAAATCTTCTTAGGCACAAAAGGAGAACTCGATTCAAACGAACTGAAACCGCCGGCAAAGTCCTCACCGTAAGCTTCTTCTCCATGCTGGCCGATATCCAAACCTTGGTCTTCAGCAGATAACGGCACTCGCAGTTCCATAAACTGCCCTAAAATTTTCAGGATCACAAAAGTGCCGACACCCGCAAACAGGTAAGTAGCTAGAATGCCTACAAGCTGGGTCACGATTAGCCCCGGATTGCCGGCAAACAGCCCGTTATTTCCGAAAGCGTTAACCGCTTTAGTCGCAAACACGCCTGTCAGAATCGCGCCCACAGTCCCGCCGACGCCGTGAATCGGGAAGGTATCCAAAGAGTCGTCAAATCCCAGCTTAACCCGGAAACTAACGGCAAAGAAGCAGCAAACCGAAGTGATCGATCCGATCAAAAGCGCTCCCACTGGAAGCACGAATCCAGCCGCAGGTGTGATGCCCACCAATCCCGCGAGGAAACCGCTAGCAATTCCCACTGCTGTCGGTTTGCCTCTGAGTACCCATTCCACGATTGTCCAAGTTAAACCGCCGGCTGCTGTTGAAATCATGGTGGTGACAAAAGCCACTGTTGCTAAAGAACCAGAACCCAAAGCACTACCGCCGTTGAAGCCAAACCAGCCAAACCACAGCATCCCAATTCCCAACAACACGTAGGGTACGTTGTGGGGGGTGTGGGGCTTGTTCAAATGGTCTTTGCGGGGCCCGATTACCCAAGCTGCGACAACGGCAGAAACGCCGGAACTAATGTGCACGACTGTGCCGCCGGCAAAGTCTAAAGCTCCCATCGCCCCCAGCCAGCCTCTACCCCAAACCCAGTGGGCTAAAGGAGAGTAGATGAAGGTAGACCACAGCAGCACGAACCAGAAATAGGTTTTAAATGTTACCCGTTCGACGATCGCCCCGGAAATCAAGGCTGGAGTGATGATGGCGAACATCATCTGGTACACCATGAAGACTTGGTGGGGTATTGTCGGTGCGTAGCCGATGGGATCTGGTTTGTCGGCCGTGACGTTGTTCAAGAACATCCAGTCGAAACCGCCGATGAAGGTTTCGATCCCTTTACCAAAGCCTTCGGAGGCTGGAGTGGAAACGTCAAAGGCCAAACTGTAGCCCCACAGCGTCCATGTGACGCCGATCAGTCCCATCATGACTAAGCTCATCATCATGGTGTTGAGGACGTTGCGCGATCGCACCAGTCCGCCGTAGAAAAACGCCAGCCCTGGTGTCATTAACAGCACCAGTGCTGAGGAGACCAACATCCAGGCCGTATCGCCGCTGTCGATCGGATTCGGCGCCACCGCAGCCGCAGTACCAGCAGCATCTTGAGCTAAGGCATTGTCCGTCAGCGGTACGCTTAACAGCCACAGGGCGATGATGCCGATCTTTAAACTTTTTTTGATCACGTCAGTTGTACCTTGTCATACTCAGCAATTTTCAGGGAAGACCGGACCGATTTTAGATGCGAGGATTTTAGATGCAATAGTTATTTGGTTTTAAGTCCCTGTTTTAGCGGAACAAATCTTCAATAGATAATTCCTCCATCCTCAACCCCCCGACTTGGCATAGCCGGACTCATCTAAATTCGTCAACCATCAATCCAACGGTCTGTGCTTTTGGATTGCACCATTTGTACAAACAGTTATTCTGTATCACGTTATACTAAATAGCTAACGATCGTATTTCTTCATCTATCCGTCGCTACTTGACATAGTCCGTGACAGCCGAGTGTTCGGGGAGGGGGAGTTGAGGATAGGGGGAGAGTTTTGAGTTGGCGACAGTGGGAGGATGAGGGGAGAGTTGGGGATAATATGACTTCATCCTCCATCTTTTTAGCTGATGAAGGACTAATAACTAATGACTAAGGACTAATGACTAATTTTTCAACTGCATCTGATCGAACAGTTGCAGGGCCGATCGCCAAACCAGATAACCTCGATCGTTAAGGTGCAAGCCGTCTGTGCTGAGTTCGGTTGGCAAATTACCGTCAGCATCCGCAAACAGCGGGTACAAATCCAGATACAAAACATTTTCAGAACTAGCAATTTCTTTCAGCCGCCGATTTATTGCCCGAATCCGACTGTTAGGAATTGCCAACAGCCGATCGCGATTTTCCCAAGTAGCTTGTTCCCCGCTGTGTGGCAAAATCGACTGCACAACCACTTGTGCTTTGGGGTGAGCCCACCGCAAATCGCGAATAATCTGCCGCTGGTTGTCCAAAATCCCTTCGTCGCTGGCCCCCCGCAACAAATCGTTAATCCCGATCATCACAAACACCGTATCCGGGACAGTTCTATCGAACAACTGCAACCGCTTCAGCAAACCCACGGAAGTCTCCCCCGAAATCCCTTGATTCAGCCAAAATCGATCGACCGGTAACAGCTTCGTCGGAAACCACATACTCAGAGAATCCCCAGCCAAAACACTCAGTCTTGAGGGTCGATTCGCCGCGGCCGCCTCAGCTTCGCGACCCAATTGCGTCACCCACTGCTGGTAAGTCCATTTATGTCGCGGTCCTGGAACGGGCACGTCTAGCACTGCCTTTGCAGAGGTAGCCAGTGGGTCAATTTGTTCCTGGGCGCCTTCTGCTGTCACCGCAACACTCGCCGGGAAGCTTTCTGCCCAGTTGTGCCCCCGCAGCAGTAGTTGAGCCACTGTGAACATCAGTACCCCGTTCGTCGCCAAAGATAGCAAAGCCCAAACCGGAACAGCTTTCGATCGGCTAACTTCCATCCCTAAGAGGGATTTATGAGTTCTACTTCTGCTACCTCCCCCAAACTTCTCCATAAACTCAAGCTATTTGCAGGCTTCACACCGAATAATTTGCACTCATTGCTGCATCAAATTTTACCGCTCAATTAAAGCCTCAATTCTCGTAAGAATCAAGCACTGTGATGTGTTGGGCGCGACGGCGATGCAGAACTTTGCTTTTTGGCACTACTTTACCATAAAAAATCTGCCTACCAAACTTTCTGGCACCGCCATCGGATTTGTCAAAGCCGCAGCAGTGCGCAAAAATATATCCAAAACTTATCGAACTTACTCATTTGTGATGCTAAAATCCAAAAATGAAAAAATTAACTATAACTGAAGCCGCCAAACTTAAAGGTGTGAGCGCTTCCACATTACGCAGGTGGGAAGCCGAAGGCAAGCTAATACCGGAACGCACGGCTAACGGTCACAGACGGTATGACCTAGCTCATCTTCTCGGCTTAAAACGCGACGGCGCTTTAACCGTTGCTTACGCTCGGGTTAGCAGTCACGACCAAAAAGATGATTTAGACAGACAAAAACAAGTTTTGGAATTGTTTTGTGCATCTCACGGCTGGCAATTCCAAATCATTGATGATGTGGGTTCTGGGGTAAATTACAGTATGCGGGGTTTACAACGTCTAATTCGGGCGATCGCAGACAATCAAGTAGAAAGGTTGGTGTTAACTCACAAAGACAGAATGCTGAGATTTGGTTCTGAACTAATTTTTAATTTGTGCGAACACTTTGGGACAGAGGTAGTGATTATCAATCAAACTGAAGATGCTAGCTGTGAGGAGGATGTAGCTAAAGATCTACTAGAAATAATCACCATGTTCTCAGCCCGCCTTTATGGCAGCAGGAATCCCAAGAACAAGCGCATCGTTGAAGAACTTAAAGCAATTGCCGATAAACTCTAACCAATACACCAGCTTGCAACGCTCGTCAATTACAGCTTCTCAATTCCCATTTCCCCATTACCAATTAACAATTATCGGCGCCGATCTCATGCAATCGAAAACTGCTATATGTACGCCATTAAAAGTAAACTAACAATAAAAATATGCCCGCGTTCGCATCGAAGATTGAAACGCGAGCACAACGATAGCTAGCCATAAGTTAGCGGCTATTTCAGATTGAGGTTTTTCTGAATAAAGAAGTGAATTAGCTGATACATAGCTAATCTAGGACACGAAAGCTGAATTGGTCGCTCTCTTCGCACGCTCTACAGTTTGGTAGTCTTGCCTCCAGAACCCCCACCATAACCGCCGTAGCTGGTCTCACTTCTGTTGTCCAAGCTCGTTTCCTTCACAAACCCGGTGTAAGCTTCCATCCCGTGTTCGCCAATATCCAAACCTTCAGCCTCCTCTAAAGCAGAAACGCGGATACCCAGCAAAGCTTTGAGTGCCATCCAAAAAATCGTACTCAGCAGCACTGTCATCCCGGCTACAGAGATTATGCCGACCAACTGCGCCCAGAGTTGACCGAAACCTCCGCCCACAAGCAATCCGGCTGCCGGGCCTGCGGTATAAAGTCCAGTTGTAGGCCCGTCCGCAAACAGCCCAACTGCCAGAGTTCCCCAGATGCCACAGACTAAGTGAACTGAAGTTGCGCCTACAGGGTCGTCAATTTTCAAGTTGTCGAAGAAAGTTACGGCGAAAACTACCAGGATACCGGCGATCGTGCCGATTATGGCAGAGTTGGGCACGTTGATCCAAGCGCAGCTAGCTGTTACGCCGACTAAGCCGGCGAGGATGCCGTTGATAATCATGGAAAGGTCGGGTTTGCCCAGGTACAGCCAAGCAGTAATGGTTGCAGCAATTCCCCCGAAGGCACCGGCAGTGTTGGTGGTGATCGCTATGTGGGCGATCGCATTTGGATCGACTGCCATTGTCGAACCGGGATTGAACCCGAACCAACCAAACCACAGAATCAAACAGCCCAGGGTGGCAATGCTCATATTGTGTCCCGGCATCGCCACAGTATCGCCGTCGCGGTACCTGCCGATTCGCGGCCCCAAAAATGCCGCTCCCATCAAAGCCGCCCAACCGCCTACCGAGTGAACCACTGTCGAACCGGCAAAATCCCAGAAGCCGGCTTTTGCCAGCCAGCCGCCGCCCCAAATCCAGTGTCCGGTAATCGGGTAAGCAATGCCTACTAGCAGCAAGCTGAAAATTAAGAATTCAAGGAATTTAATTCGCTCTGCAACGGCTCCAGAAACGATCGTGGCAGCAGTTCCGGCAAAAACTAATTGGAAAAAGAATTTAGCGTTGAGGGGGACTCCCGTCCAGTTTAATGCGCTGAAAATGCCTTGATAAGCGTCTCCGGTGGCGGGGCTGTTGTCAGCTACGTTCCACAGAAAAAATCCGCCGCTGCTGCCGATAAAACCGTTGCCGTCGCTGAACATTAACGCAAAGCCGATCGCCCAAAATGCGATCGTAGAAAGCGCAAAAACAATCAAGTTTTTTGACAGCACGTTGACTGCATTTTTTTGGCGGCAAAACCCGGTTTCCAACATACCGAAACCGGCGTTCATAAAGAACACTACCATCCCAGCCACCATGACCCACATGGTATCCATGCCCACCTTAAGGCTGGCTAATTGTTCCTCGGTGGTTGGCGCGGGAGCTGTTTGGGCTACCGCCGCATATCCCCACACCAAGACGATGATTGCTGCTATTGGTATGCAGGCTTGCCAACTTGGACTGAGGCGGGCGATCGTCCTTTGTAATTTCTTGAACCTGTTAACTTTCGTAAATAATTTAGCTGCTGACAAATTTAAAGACTCCCGCCTGACTGGTTTTGACTTTTTCCTTCCGACAGTCATTTTAATCACTTTTACCCTCTTTACGGCTAGTAAGCTCAGCAATATTCGGAAAACTTTCCAATTTTACTACGAAAGTTTAGAGATTATTTGTTCAGATTGAGATAGTTTTGATAGCCTAGCTCTTCTAGTTGATTTTGTTTTTTCATTACAGATTCGGACAAAGTTTTGCGGTAATGCACGACTCGCTCTAGCAATTCTGGCTGATGAGCTGCTAGTATCTGGACTGCCAGCAAGCCAGCATTCTTAGCGTTGCCGATCCCCACTGTGGCTACGGGTATCCCGGCTGGCATTTGCACGATCGAGTACAGCGAATCTATCCCTTGCAGGTGGCGACTCGGTACTGGCACGCCAATTACTGGCAAGGGGGTTAAAGATGCTACCATACCCGGGAGGTGCGCCGCTCCCCCGGCACCTGCGATAATGACTTTCAAGCCCCGTTGGTGAGCGGTTTGGGCGTATTCCACCATGCGCGAGGGGGTGCGGTGTGCCGAGACTATCGCCACGGAGCAAGCAACGCTGAATTCTTCGCAAACAGCGATCGCTTCAGACATAGTTGGCAAATCCGAATCGCTACCCATGATAATTCCAACTGTTGGTTCATTCATGCAATTTTCAGATGTGAGATTTCAGATTAATGGTAATTTTAAATTATGACGTTAACTCAAATTTAGATATTTTCTAGCCAAACTGAGGCTCGAAAGCAATTTGGTTACAAGCCACCATGCAGAAACCCAAAAGCTCCGTATCCTCATAATCCGCCTCCAGATTTATCCCTGGGAGCAAATCTAAAATCTAAAATCTAAAATATAAACTCTAAAATCTAAAATATAAAATCGGATGACTGAAGCCACAACCCCAACTGCCGCCCCCACAGATATTCTCAATGCTCGCCTCCCCGGTTGCAAGGATTTGCAGATGCTTGCTGTTGACGAAACGGGAATCATTCAAGAAGTTTTGCCGATGGACGCCGTATTTAAACGGATTTGTCCTCCCGATTTGCAAGTGCTTGATGTAGGAGGCGATTGGCTTTCTCTGGGCGGTGTTGACTTGCAGATTAACGGCGCCCTCGGTTTTGCTTTTCCCGATTTAGAAAGCAAGCATATTGAAATTTTGCCTAAAATTTGTCAATTTTTGTGGAATCAGGGAGTGGATGCTTTTTTGCCGACTTTGGTTACAACTTCGCTGGATAAGTTTAGGCAATCGCTCTCGACTATAGCTGATTATATCCGCACTGTACAAACCGCTGCTCCTGCAACAATTCAACCCAAAACAGCGGAAATTCTCGGCGTTCACCTCGAAGGCCCTTTTCTCAACCCCCAGAAGCGAGGAGCTCACCCAGTTGAGTTTTTGTTACCGCTAACTATAGAAAATGTCAAGCAAGTTTTAGGAGATTGTGCCGATATTGTCAAAATAATTACTTTAGCGCCGGAGTTAGACAGCACTGGCGAAGTCATTTCCTATTTGCAAAGTTTGGGAATTTCGGTGAGTCTCGGACACTCCCAAGCGACGGCAGAGCAAGCCCAGCAAGCATTTGCTCGGGGAGCTTCAATGGTAACTCACGCTTTTAATGCGATGCCGAGTTTGCACCACCGAGAACCGGGTTTGTTGGGAGCGGCGATCGTTTATCCGGGGGTAAAATGCGGTTTAATTGCTGACGGGAAGCACGTTTCTCCGACAATGATTGATTTTTTGCTGCGCGCTGGTAGGTACGAAACAGGCGTTTTTTTAGTGAGCGATGCTTTGGCTCCTTTGGGTTTGCCTGATGGTGTTTATCCTTGGGATTCCCGACAAATTGAAGTCAGACAAGGTACGGCTTGGGTCAGATTAGATTACCATTCGCCCCTGGAATATGCTACTTTGGCGGGTACAACTCTGCCGTTGTTGGCGGGAGTGCAGAATTTGGTGAAGTGGGGGATTTGCGACGCCGAAAGTGCGATCGCGCTGGCAACTGAATCTCCGAGAAGGGCGATCGCACTTTCGGGAATTATTGGCAAACCGGCAACTCAATTGTTGCGCTGGAATTTAAATGCGGCGACAAAGGAATTGACTTGGCATCGACTCTTTTAACCCGTTACACCATTTTAGATTTTAGATTAAAGGATTGAAGAATTAAGAATGTGGGAACTGGTATTGCGAGATCGATTTTAGATTTTAGATTGGCGGTTTTAATCTAAAATCTAAAATCGCCAATCTAAAATCGATCGATGGTTGCCAGTTGCGGGTTTTCCGAACCGAATTGCTATATAATATCTAACCGTTGGCAATAACTCAGCAGCAGGCAGATCGATGAATTTGGTAGACGACAAGACTATAGTTAGACAGTATTTTAACTCGACGGGATTCGATCGCTGGCAGCGAATTTACGGCGAGGGCAAAGTCAATAAAGTTCAGCTAGACATCCGCACCGGGCACCAGAAAACGGTGGATACAGTCATCGAATGGCTGCAAGCTGACGGCAATTTACCCGGGCTTTGTGTCTGCGATGCCGGCTGCGGTGTGGGTTCTCTGAGTATTCCTCTGGCTGACGCTGGGGCAATTGTTTGCGCTAGTGATATCTCTGAAAAGATGGTAGCAGAAGCTTACGATCGATCGACAGCAGTTCCCGGCAAGCTCTACAACATCTCCTTCGCCGCCCAAGATTTGGAAGCTTTAACGGGCAATTTCCACACAGTGATTTGTTTGGACGTGCTCATCCACTATCCTCAAAATAAGGCTGCTGAAATGATCGCTCACCTAAGTTCGATCGCCCAATCGCGACTAATTCTTAGTTTTGCACCCAAAACTTTAGCACTAACCGCCCTCAAAAAAATTGGTGAACTTTTCCCCGGTCCGAGCAAAACTACCCGCGCTTACCAGCACCGCGAAGCTGATATTATCAAAATCCTAGAAAACAATGGTTTTGTTATTAACAGAACAGCGATGACTAGCACTAGCTTTTACTATTCTCGCTTGCTGGAAGCTGTGCGGAAATAGGTTAAAAATATCTGCAAAAAAGCTAATTGATCGTAAACCTAGGGTGCGCGTTGCGCACCTTCCCTTTCCAGAGTTACGCCAGTGAACATCCAGACTCTGCGATTGCTTCGCGCACGTTCGCAATGACAAGTAAGGCACGCACCGCGCACCTTAGATATCAACAATTAGATGTTTTTCCCTCTTCCCTCTTCCCTGTTCCTTCTTTCTGACATCCGTTACATCCGTTACAGAATCCGTTGCCGAACTTCCTTCTTTCCAATTCAATAAATATTATGTCAACGCTAATTTTAATTCGTATTTTTATAGCAGCGGCAGCCGTATTCGGAGGTTTATCCGTTGCAGGCGGTGCTTTCGCCTCCCACGCTTTGAAAAATCAATTGAGCGATCGAGCTTTAGCAATTTTTGAGACCGGGGCCCGCTATCAAATGTACCATGCCCTAGCTCTATTACTCGTCGCTTTACTCTTGAGCTACGCCCAAGAGTCTCAAACCTTTTTTGCAGTGGCTGGATGGGCTTTTATTGCCGGCACTATCATCTTTTCAGGCAGTTTGTACGCCCTGAGTTTGACTGACATCAAATGGCTGGGTGCAATTGCGCCCCTGGGGGGAGTTGCTTTTATTGTCGGTTGGGGGTGTTTAGCAGTCGCTGCTTTTAATTTTAAATAGGCAACTGGTAAATTTTGAGGCAATTGGCAATTGGCAATTGCCAATTGCCAATTACCTAATTTTCAAACACATCGCTGGAAAACATCTCAGTCACAGTACGCAAGTAAGGTACAAATACCGTTAAATCTTCAGCAGGAAGCCGAGCGCATATTTCCCAAAACAAAATTAGCAGCATATCCTGCACTAACTCCCAACTTACATGAAGTTTGGGGTACAACATCACGCAAATTGGAAACAATTCTTGCTGTACCGGGCGAATACTACCTTCCAAAACGCACCAGCACAAATAGCTTTGAAAAATCTCGACATCCCGGATACCAGAAATTTTTATCTCTCGATCGCTCAAATACCCGTTGCTGCTGCGGTATCCTTGATGCTGGAAACTCGCCCGCTCGTACACTGCACTAGCAATCTCAGTTGTATGCTGCCACAAATGCTGAACAGCTAATAGAGCTCTTGAATTTGGGGGCTGATTCGCTGCAGCCTCGTTAATCTCTCCGTAGGGAAGGTGGAGGTAGTCGTCTACAATTTTTAAGTAGGGTGCAAATTCCGATCGCTCTGACTCCGAAAGACATCCTAACAAGATTTGGCTAGTGTATTGAAATTCCACCGTCACAAACCCCAGCACTAACGCATCAGTCTTTGAGTATTTCCGCCTCACTTGGATAATATCTTTTCCCACCAGCACTGACAAGCGAAAAACAGGTTCTCTCTCCGCGTAAGCGTCTATTGCTTTGCGATATAAGGTGCGAGAGTCAGCCACGATTTCTAAAGGATTAATTAAGCTCGGATCGATCCCGTGCCGCTCTATTTGTTCCCCTAAAAGAGCTTCTACTCTATTCCAAGCTATCTCGCTGGCTAATTTCAGGGTATTTGTCAATTTGTCAACTATTTTTGCTCGATTTCCCTCAAAATAAGTTTGCTCGGGGCTTGGGTGAATTTGGCGTGGCGCTTGGTTTTCTCGTGCCGCAACTGTACTGTAATATTTTTTTGCCCAGCTAACTGCGAAGGAAGAAACGCTGACGCCTTTAGCCTCTGGGAGTTTGTGAGTGTCCGATCCGGTAATACCCCTAGACCCCAGACTGTCGCCCTGTTGAATTTTGTCTGCTGTCGGTAAAGACTTTGAAGATAGTTGTGAAATACCCGTCATGATAAACCTCGTTTTTTTATTAAGTCGCACCGGATCGATTCCCCTAATTTTTAACGTTGTTAACTACAATCTTCTGCATTTGTACGCTGACAGTCATCTGCCATTATGCTTAAAGATATAAGCCATTTGGCTCTACTGCCTGCATTTTTTACAACCTGCACGTTAATAACGTTATTTATTGTGCGATCGATCACCATCACACTGTGATCGCGATCCTAATTTATGTTTTTGACCTATAAAGAGGGCTGGAAATAAATTTAATTTGTCTTAAAAGCTGAGAATTAAAGTCAAGTCTGCCTCAAAAAAACTGATCCTTGAAATACTTTATCTTTGCTTTGGAGCGCTTTGGTCGATCGCCCTAATTTCTTAATGAAGCTAGGCTAAAGCACGATCGAGCGGTGACTTTGGTTAATTTATTTCCCTAGCTGAATTAGAAATGTATTTTGAGCCTGGCGATTGTTAGAAAACCCTAACAAGTTCAACTATGGGCTTTTCTAAAGAAAGAATTAAATTTGAGAGGAGAATCAGATTTATGTGCATTTCGTTAATGCCATTGCCAGCACGGTTTTTTGCGATCGATTTTTTAGCTTCCCCGTGAAGCGAAGCTATCCCGTAGGGAATCGCCCGCAATAGATCGTCGTCCCTTCGATCGGCCAACTACCCTTCAAAACCAGAATTAGCGAGTGAGTCGCCCCATCGCTTCGGCATTTTGCCAACTCTGACTGGTTCGATTCCCGAGGCCGGGGGCGGAAGCCTGCCCCTACAACCATTGGATGAGGTTGATGCGGACCCACGAGCGATCGCTCCTCAAAAACAGCAGGGCCAGTAGGTCTTTAAGGCTATGCCTTCGGGTAGGATTAATAGGACGAGAGGAAGTGGATAAAATGAGCGCTAGCAGCAATTCAACAGAAATCAAGTTCGGAACCGATGGGTGGCGGGGACTGATTGCCCATGACTTTACTTTTGCCAACGTGCGAAAAGTCACCCGGGCGATCGCCAGTTACCTAGAAACCGCTTACACCAAAGACCGCGCAGTTCTAGTCTCCTACGATACCCGCTTTCTGGCAGACGAGTTCGCCCGCACCGCAGCGGAAGTATTGGCAGATTTGGGATGGACTGTGAAAGTGGTCGATCGAGATTGCCCCACACCAGTCATCGCCTACAGCGCCAAGCATCTCAACTCCGCAGGAGCCCTGATGTTCACTGCTTCCCACAATCCCGCACCTTACTGCGGCATCAAATACATCCCCGACTATGCCGGCCCGGCAACCCCGGAAATTACTGATACAATTGTGGCAAATATTGCTGGTGCTTCTGATGCCCCAGCCAAAGGCAACCACAACGATAAAATCTCCAGTTTTGACCCCAAACCCGAATATCTGAAGTTTCTTTATACTTTGATCGATGTGGAGCGGATTCGCTCTGCTAAGTTGAAGGTGAAGTACGACGCTCTCTACTCGACTTCTCGCGGCTATCTCGACGCGGTTTTGGAACACTGTGGCTGTGAGGTCGAAAGTTTTCACACCTACCGCGATGTGCTGTTTGGTGGCGGAATGCCGGAACCCAAGGGCGAACAGTTAGTTGAGTTGGTGGAAGCTGTTAAGAAGGATGCGGCGGATTTGGGTTTGGCTACCGATGGCGACAGCGATCGCTTTGGTATTGTTGACGAGTTGGGAAATGTCTTGACTCCAAACACCGTGCTGTTGCTGCTGGCGCGTCACTTGGTTAAGAATAAAGGCTTGACTGGGGCGATCGTCCGTACAGTCGCAACTACCCACTTGCTGGACAATATGGCCGCCAAGTACGGTTTAACAATCTACGAAACCGCAGTCGGTTTTAAGTACATCGGCGAAAAAATGCGGGAAACGGAGGTGCTCATCGGTGGCGAAGAGTCTGGCGGTTTGAGCGTTTTGGGTCACATTCCCGAAAAAGACGGGATTTTGGCTGATATGCTAGTTGCTGAGGCGATCGCCTATGAAGGCAAACCGCTTTCTCAGCTAGTCGAAGAAGCCATTAAAGAAGCCGACGGTCCCCTGTACAACAAACGCTTGGACTTGCACCTAGAAGAAGCCCACAAAGCAGCCGTTTTGGAATCTTTTACCAAGAACCCCCCCAAAGAAGTAGCAGGTATCGGCGTTAAGGAAATCGGTCGCAAAGACGGCATTAAACTTTATCTGGAAGACGGTGGCTGGGTACTGCTGCGGCCTTCGGGAACCGAACCCCTGATGCGCGTTTACCTGGAAACCAATTCTCTGGAAAAAGAAACCCAAGTTGCCGAATACATGGAAAAGGTAATTTCCCAGTTAGAACCTGTGTGACATACTCCCTCACTCACCCTTCGGGTGAGTGAGGGCTTCTGAGGGACTCCTCTGCGAGGACATTGACTTAGCTTTAAGACCGTGTTCCCCACGGTTCTTGATATTGATTGATAGCCGCCTTCCAATCTCCTTACAAACTGACCTGACATACCGGACAGTTTTGTATTCGTTGGGATAGTGGCTTTTTGACTTTGTGACCGAAAAGCAAGACACAAGCCCCCGCCTTTAGACGTGGGAATAAGTCGGTAGCGGTTTCAACCGCCTTGAATATTTAGCTCGTGTTCTATTGTATTTCTTGAAAAAACTTTCAGTCGATAACTCAAGAAAAGAGTCTAATAGTTGATATACTCACCGTCATAAATGAGCGGTGATTCTTGACGCTCCATCGACTGGTGCTACCGAAGTAGTCTTACCCTGTCTCTGCGCCCGTTTATAGTCGTGGCGATATCCCATCCCGACTTTATTTACAGCACTTCTGTCACTCTAGGAAGAGTATAATAGAACAAAATCTCTCAAACCTGAGCTGGGTCTATTGTTACAGCACTTTGCTTAACAATTAGGTACAATAGTAGAGGTGGTAAAAAAGAGAAAAATGAAACCCTACTCC
>JAUBOM010000125.1:692-20051 GCA_036700245.1 Microcoleus vaginatus BM001213989 | reverse complement strand
CAACGCCAACGCCTGCACCCGTACCAACGCCAACGCCTGCACCCGTACCAACGCCAACGCCTGCACCCGTACCAACGCCCACTCCTGCACCCGTACCAACGCCCACTCCTGCACCCGTACCAACGCCAACGCCTGCACCCGTACCAACCCCAACGCCTGTTAACCTTCCCGATGCAGACTGCATTTGCGACAAAATTGAGTATCCCAATCTCAACCAACCCAACCAACAAATTGATAACATTATCAATGGTGGTCCTGGTCTGCTAATTGGTACTCCCAGCAACGACGCATATTTGGGCAGGAACCCTCGCAATATCTTCGATGCCAAAGAAGGCAACGACAACTTATTTGGTGGCGACTTTAATGATATCTTTAACGGCAATGAAGGCAACGATTTCATTGAGGGCAACAAAGGAGACGACCTCCTGTTTGGCGGCAAAGGAAACGATATCATTCTTGGCGGTTTTGGTGAAGATATTATCTTCGGAAATCAGGGCAACGATTTAATTAACGGCAAAGAAGATGATGACTTAATCTTTGGCGATGAAGGCAATGACTTCATTGACGGTGGTAAAGGAAACGATTCCTTATTCGGCGGTAAAGCAAACGATGCAATTCTCGGCAGTCAAGGCAATGATAGTCTCTTCGGACAACTCGGGGACGATACTTTGTGCGCCGGTGCAGGAGATGACTTAGCTTATGGCGGTCAAGGCAATGATTTAATTGACGGCTGTAAGGGCAATGATTCGATTTATGGAGACTTAGGAAATGACACGCTTCTCGGTTGCGAAGGTAATGATATTTTGTTTGGAGGTTTAGGCAATAACAGCTTGAGTGGCGGTTTGGGTAATGATACTTTTGTCATCGGATTCAATCAAGGATTTGATATTGTCTCTGATTTTGTCAAAGGGCAGGATATCATCGGATTGTGGGGAGGTCTGAGTTTTGACCAGTTAGAAATTAGTCAGAACAATAACAATGCGCTGATTAAATTCAAGGGAAGTGGAGAAGTATTTGCTTCGTTAACTGGAGTCAACGCCACGCTAATTGGTGTTAGCGATTTCCGAATAGTCTGAACCTAAAATAACGCTGATGAAGAAAATTTTATCTGCGTTGATATCTGTTGATGCTGAAAAAATAGAATTGGCAAAAATAAGCTCATTCGGTCTCAAGTCTTTCTATTAATTCTGCTTTGTGCCTCCTACTTTCTGCCCGCCGCTGACTAATTGCCCGATCGCCTTAACCGCAATACTGGGATGAAAAAGTACAGCAGGCGACTCAATCATGTGCACAACTTCCACAAATGCTTGACAAACTTTAGCATCTCTGACCAGCACTTTTAAAACCAGATCCATGTAATCAATTGTCAGCCGGGTAGGGAGGTTTAGTTTTGCACCTTCACTTCCCGGATAGCGGGAATCCTGACTGATGGCAAATGCCCAAGGAATTGTATGTAATTTTGCTAATTTTTGTTGAAATTGTCGAGACAAACCTTTTAAATTGCCTTCCAGATAGCGCTGCAGCTCCTTTTGGAGGCATTCATCTAGCATCTGAGCATCCAGTGCAGCAACCGTCATTCCGTGTCCGTATATCGGGTTAAAAGTGCAAACTGCATGACCGATAATTATTAAGTTTTCAGGATAACGAGGCAGGCGATCGTAGTGGCGCAAACGATTTTCTGTACCTCGATAACTATAAATAGGTGTTATTGCTTCTGCGTCTTTAATTGCATCATAAATTGTCGGGGTTGGCAGACTGCGGACAAATTCTAGAAAACCTGCTTCGTCTGCAGGGGGATAATCCCGATCGCCCCCGTTGAGACTCACCAGCCAGCGATTGCCTTCGATCGGAAAAATTGCACCGCCGCGGGTGCGCAATGGCGGTCCTAGTGACACAAATACTGGCGCTGTGTCTGACAATTTATCGCTGCATTGATAGATGCGACTGGCATAGCCGACAAAAGCGTTGATAGCGGTTTCTTGCGGAGGTTCATAGCCCAAACTTTTCAACCATTGAGGTGTTTTGGAAACTTTGCCGCTAGCATCGACTACTAAATCTGCATACAAATTCTCTGTATGGATGTTAGCCGGGTTGTGGCGATCGCAAAAACGCACCGACACGCCAGTAACCTCCGCGCGCGAGGCATTCGTCAGCAACCCCGTTACTGTGCCTCCTTCGAGAAAATGCACGTTCGTATTTTCAGCCAAGCGGCGGCGAATTTGCCAATCGAGTAAATCCCGACTGAAGATAATTAAATCATTTAGATCCGGGGTAAAGTGCGGGGCCCAACCCGCCGGACTAAACCACCGGAGCGACTTTGGATCTAAACTAGGAGCACCAGCAGCTACGAGTTCCTTTTCCAAGCCGGGAAAAAACTCTTCTAGAATGATTTTTCCCCTATTTAAAAGGATGTGAAGGTGACGGGATTGAGGAATACCGGGGCGAGGTGCGGGTTTTTCTGGCAAAAAATCTTGTTCAACAATACTTACTCGATCGAAGTGTTTTGCTAATACTCTAGAGGCCAACAGTCCTGCTAAACTGCCGCCAATAATAATTGCATGACTTTCTCGCTGCACGATGGAATTCCTTGAAGGCTAATGTGCTATGGCATTGGTAGATGAATTGTAAACAATTCATCGCGCTTCTGTGTTGACTTTTAATATCGCTCTACCAAAGATTTTCCTCTGCGATTATTTTAATCAGACTTACCCTGACTACTATCAATCTCGGGTGCGTCGCAGCGCATTTTACTCCTAATTAAGAACTAATAACTTAACAACTGCCAAGTTACATAGCACAAATATCCCTAAAGTGACAGCCTGCCGCAGACGTATATCTACAATTCCAACTGTAGGGGGATGCTTTAGCTCGTCAATAAGGGGATGCTTGCCATTGGGGGCATGAGTCTAAAACTATACATTGGTTAACTCGCGCCAAAGATCGCGCGCACCCACCCCTTAATGAGGAATATACTATGTATCAAATTTTGCCAATAAATCCACAACTGTATAACATTGGGTTCTGGCTGGCCCAAGTGGGAGTACAGGGGACTACTACAAACACAGTAGAAAACGCAGCACCCCTCTATTCGGGGTCAGGCTTCGGGTCACACTTTTTTATCACCTTGATAGCTGGAGTCGTGCTCGCCTGCGCTTTCCAACTCTTGCTAACAAATTTATCAGTAGCTGCAGGCCTTTCCTACATGGGACAATCCCATGAGGACGGCGACCACCAGTCGGATAGCGGCAGTTCGCCAGTCCGCCACATCGGCCGAAAGGTAGGTACTTGGACGCTAATCACCGTCACCATCGCCCTGTTCTTTGCTTGCTTGCTGGCGGTTAAGCTCAGCTTCATTACCAGTCCCGCTTTAGGTGCGATCCTCGGTTTAGTCGTGTGGGCAACCTATTTCTCAATGCTGGTCTGGGTGAGCTCCACCACCGTCGGTTCCCTGATCGGTTCCGTCGTCAACACCGCGACATCAGGCTTTCAAGCGATTGTCGGCACCGCAGCCTCGGCCATCGGCGCAAAAGCAGCCAGCAACCAAGTAGTCGCCACAGCCAAAGCAGCAGCAGCAGCAGTGGGCCACGAACTCGGTAGCGCGATCGACCCCACAAGCTTGCGCGAAAACGTCGAAGATTACATCCAAAGCCTCAAGCCGCCGGAATTAGACATCAAAGGGATGCGCAGCGAATTTGAAAAATTGCTCAACGATCCCCAACTCAAAGCAATTGCTGGCGAAAATTTGCCGAATCTCGATCGGCAAACTCTTGTAGATTTAGTAAGTTCGCGATCGGACTTATCAAAACGCGACGTAAACCGCATTGTAGACCAACTCCAAGATGCTTGGAAACAAGTAGGAAAACAAGGGCAGCAATCAGACGGTATCGCCCAATTAGTAGACTATCTTAAATCTGCAAAACCCGGAGATTTGGTCTCAGATACACTAACAAGTAGGGTAGAAAAAGTCCTCGGTAATCTGGGCAGTCAAAATTCCGGACAAAGCCCGAACATGATGTCCCAAGCAACGACAATGGCAGTCAATGCTTTAATGGGAATAGTATTGGGCCGCACGGATATTTCCGACTTGGATGTGGAAAAAGTAGTCGGTCAGCTCAAAGCAGCTAAAGACAAAGTTAGCCTGCAAACTGATAAAATTACTGCTCAAGTCAAAGGCGAACCCCAAACTTACAGCCCTATTCGCGCTGACGTAGAAAACTACTTGCTCAATACTTATTCGTGGCAGATGAACCCGCAAGCGATCGAGCGCGAATTTCGTGACGTGCTCTACGATCCTACGGCCGATCCGGGAACTGTGCGCCGCGAATTAGAAAAACTAAAACAGGCGAATTTTGCAGAAATCCTGGCCAGTAGAGGCGTTTTTACCCAAGACAAAATTAAAGAAATTTCTCAGGAATTAGAAGGAATTAGACAGCGAGTTTTACAAACCGTGAGCTTTGCCGAAGAGCAAGAAAAAACTCGCGATTTGCAGTGGCGGGTGGAAACTTATTTGAAGCTGACGGCGAAAGAGGAACTGACAGCAGCAGGTATCGGGAGCAATTTCAAAAAAATCTTAGAGGATTCCGATGCGAGTTACGAACAGTTGCGCGATCGGCTTGCTCCTTACACCCACGACCGTTTCGTGGAAATTCTCAGAGGCCGCGACAACTTCGGATTTCAGGAAGTAGAACATATTGTTCAAGAGTTGGAAAGGACGCGAGATGTAGTTTTAGCAGATGCTAAAGGTCTGCAAGAAGCAGCGCAAGCCCGACTAGACAATCAGTGGCAAAGAGTACAAGAATACTTGCAGTCTACGGGCAAAGAAGAACTCAATCCCGAAGGCATCAAGCGGGATTTGAAAACGCTGCTGGACAACCCGGAAGCGGGAATGTGGGCTCTGAGATCTAGAGCTTCTAAGTTCGATCGCGATACTTTGGTAAAATTGCTATCTCAGCGGAAAGACCTCAGCGAAGACCAAGTAAATCAGCTTATCGACAGCGCCGATGAAACTTGGCACAGCGCGCTGCAGGCGCCGCAAAAGTTGGCCCAAAAAGCTAAGGATCAGTACGACCAAAGCACCACCGCCCTTGCAGATTACCTGCGCAATACTGGCAAATCAGAACTCAATCCTGAAGGGATTAAGCGGGATTTGACAAAACTGCTGGAAAATCCCAAAGAAGGAGCTTTAGCGCTGCGCGGCCGCCTGTCTCAAGTCGATCGCGATACTTTGGTAAAACTGCTTTCTCAGAGACAAGATTTGAGCGAGGAACAAGTCAATCAAATTATCGACCAAGTACAGGATACTCTTGGCACAATTGTGAAAGCGCCGCGCCGTTTGGCAAAGCGGGTGCAAACCCAAGTGCAGGATTTTCAGGCTGTTTTAGAAGATTATTTGCGCAATACGGGCAAGGATGAATTAAATCCCGAAGCCATCAAGCGCGACTTGCAACTGCTGCTGCACGACCCGAAAGTCGGCGCTTACAGTTTGGGCGAGCGCCTGTCACACATCGATCGAGCTACAGTTATTTCTCTGCTGTCTCAGCGGCCGGATATTTCTGAAGCAGAAGCCAATCGCATTGTCGATGGGATTTTGTCGGTGCGCGACGAGTTCGCACTGCAAATTCAGAAAATACAGGAGCGTATTCAGTCGGTAATTGACGGGATTCTCGGAAAAGTTCGGGATTACCTCAATTCGCTCGATCGCCCAGAACTAAACTACGAAGGCATTACGCGGGACGTGCGGAAGTTATTTGACGACCCGCAAGCCGGATTTGACGCTTTGCGCGATCGGCTGAGTCATTTCAACCGCGATACTTTAGTAGCACTAATCAGTTCCCGCGAGGACATTTCCGAAGCAGATGCCAACCGCTTGATCGACCAAATTGAAAGAAGCCGCAACAGCGTCTTGCAAAGAGCAGAACGCTTGCAGCAAGAGGCGCAGCTTCGCCTCGAAAGCATCAAAGTGCAAGCCGAAAAACAAGCCGAAGAAACCCGGAAAGCAGCAGAAGTTGCCTCTTGGTGGCTGTTTTTCACCGCTCTTTCCTCGGCAGCAGCATCAGCAGGCGCCGGTGCTTTAGCCGTCCTCCGACTTTAGCCCTCATCCGATAAAAAAGGCTCAAGTTGCGATCGGATTGCAGATAGTGCCCGATCTGAGTTTATACTGAGATCGGGCACTAATGTTAGTAAAAGGTTGTCTCGGGAGTGGGAACGGGTTTATTTAATTTGTTGGTACTGTTTAAGGTTATTGGTAAGCCCGCTTCTACGGGTTGATTGAGGATGGTGCCAACTGTGAATTTATACATCTTAGTTAGCAGTTTTGATTCCTTCAAAATAGAAAAGTGAAAAGCATCATTTTTTGATTTTATATTTTATTTCCGGATTTAAAGTCCAAGTCTGCGGATATTAAGTGCCTCTGAATTAGCAAATTTTTCGTCAGTTATCAACCTAGTTTAGGCTTCGACGTTAAATTGGCTTTTCGACCCATTCTAGAATTATTGCAAGGATTGCTATAGAACGACAAAAATCAAAAAAGCTCCTGGAATGAGAACCTTTTGGCGCGCCAGTCCGCTGCCTCCTAAATATTTTTTAGGTATAGTAATAGTTAGGGATCTCAACCCAGCACACCTGTTCCCCCAACCGCCCGCCGCCCTAGCAGCGTCAGTATCCAACGCGCACGCTTTTGAGTTCGATCGCCCGTTTCTTTTGAAAAGACCGATCGTCATGTCATAACTTGTAGGTCATAGGTTGTGCATAATAGGAAACTAAAGCCGTGAAAATACTACACTGACTGTAGGGGGCAAAATACCGAATACCTTGGAAATACCAAGGGCTTTGCTTTCGTCAGCCCAGAAAAGTCAAAACACGCAGGCCCTGCGATCGCCAATGCTAAACAACCTACGTCTCAAACCTCTCCGGGCTAGTTGCCTAGTAGCACCGTGAGGAGGGCGACGCCATGCAACTCCGAAAAAAAACACTATTAATCATCGGTGCAGCGCTGATCAGCCTGATTATGGTTCTCTATGCGACTGCATCAACCATTTTGCTGCACGATTTTCACAACCTGGAGGCACAGTACGTCCGCCAGGATGTGGCGCGGGCTTTGGACGCATTAGATCAGGACTTGTCGAGTTTAAACACCAGCGCCCAAGATTACGCCGAATGGGACGATACTTATTCTTTCGTCAATACACGGGACGAAAACTTTGTCAAGTCAAATTTCGTCAATTCGACATTTGTTTACTTAAGACTAAACTTATTAGTGCTGCTGGACTCCAGCGGTAACACGATATTCAGCAAAGGTTTCGACCTGAAATCCAAAACCGAAATCCCGATTCCCGAAAGCTTAAAACAGCAGTTGACCGACGCGCTACTAGACTCCTCGACAGTAGGAGGATCTCGCCCCGTCGCCAAAACAGGCGTCCTCACCTTGCCAGAATCCCCGCTGCTGATTGTTTCAAGGCCGATATTCAACAGCAACGCCGAAGGCCAGTCGCGCGGGACGCTGATCCTGGGACGCTACCTCGACAGCAGCGAAATCGCTTTACTTTCAGAACTGACTCACCTGTCAGTGGATTTTATATTGCCGAGTTTAGATTTTAAAGTGGGAGCCGCGAACGACTCCGGGCAAGGCGCCAAGGCGATGGCTGGATCTAAACAGGATTGGGAAAAGATCAAACTCAAAATTTCCAACCTCAAATCTTCAGTAGAAATTTTAGTGGAGCCGCTCAGCGACACCTTAGTCGCAGGATACGCCCTGGTTCGCGATATCCACGGCAAGCAAGCGCTGCTGGTGCGAGTAGAAACAGAGCGCATCATCTACCGCCAAGGTCAGGCTACCTTGAAGCTGTTTACCTTATCAACACTGGGAGTAGGTTTAATATTTAGCGCGATCACCCTGCTGTTGCTAGAAAAATTAGTCTTGGCGAGATTGGCTTCCTTGAGCACCAGCGTCAGCAACATCGCAGCCAGCGGTGACCGAGACTTGCGGGTTCATATGGCGGGAGGAGATGAACTCTCAAGCTTAGCCGACACCATCAACCGAATGCTAGAAGCATTGAGCAATTCTCAAGTCGAACGTAATGAAACCGAAGACCGCTATCGGTTGATGGCAGAAAACTCAACCGACATGATCACCAGACACGACCCCGAAGGCATATTTATTTACGTCTCGCCCGCCAGCCGCGCTTTGCTGGGCTACGAACCTTCGGAACTCGTCGGCCGCGTCCCCAACGATTATTTTCACCCCGACGATTTAGAAATCATCGCCAAAGCTCACTCGAAAGTCCTGGCGCTCCCAGTAACTTACACCGTCAGCTACCGCATCCGCCACAAAGATGGCCAATACATTTGGTTTGAAACCACCAGCCGCACAATCCGCGATCCCCAAACCGGCGCCGTGCAAGAAATTATCGGCATTTCCCGCGACATCACCGTGCGCAAGCAAACAGAACAAGAACTGCGAGAAAGCGAAGCTGCAATTAAAGCTTTGTACCAAGTGACTTCGGCTCCCCGTACAGACCCCCTCAACCACCTCTCTACCTTTGATTTGCGCCTCCAAGAACTGCTGGCAATGGGATGCCGGTATTTAGGCCTGTCTGCGGGAATTTTGTCCTGCATTCAAGGCGACAACTATCAAATAATGGCTGTTGAGTGTCCCGACGGGTCGATCGTCAAAGAACAAATCTATGAGCTGGAAAAAACCTTCTGCGTCGCTACAGCAATGGCAAAAGAACCGATCTACTTTGAGTCGGTGAGATTTTCGGGTTTGTCCTTCAACACGGACGATCCAGCCTTCAAAATCGAAGCTTACATGGGCATTCCCGTCACGGTGTCAGGTGAAGTTTACGGGACTCTGTGCTTTTTTTCTCCGACTCCTGCGACAGAACCGTTCCGAGTTGTAGACATAGAGTTGGTGAAACTGATGGCTCAGTGGGTGGGAAGCGAACTCGAACGCCAGCAAACAGACATAGATTTGGCAAAAGCTCGCGATCAAGCACTGGCGGCTACTAGAGCCAAAAGCGAATTTTTAGCCACCATGAGCCACGAAATTCGCACTCCGATGAATGGAGTCATCGGCATGACCGGTTTGCTCCTGGATACCCGCTTAACTCGGGAACAGCGCGATTTTGTAGAAACAATCCGCAGCAGCGGCGATGCCTTGCTGACGCTGATTAACGATATTCTAGATTTCTCGAAAATTGAGTCGGGCAAATTGGACTTGGAGGAACATCCGTTTGACCTCCGCACTTGCATTGAGGAATCTCTAGACTTGGTAGCTGCCAAGGCGGCACAAAAAAACCTGGAAGTGGGTTACTTGATCGATCGTGCAGTACCAGCAACGGCGATCGGCGACAGCACCCGCTTGAGGCAAATTTTAATCAACTTGCTCAGCAATGCTGTGAAATTTACCGAAGCTGGAGAAGTGGTGGTTTCGGTGACTGCCAAAAAGATTTCAGTGCCGGCGGCAAACGCTAAAGAACCGCCAGCAATTAATGGCGAACCTCTAGCAATTAACCAAATATACGAAATACAATTTGCGGTTAAAGATACCGGTATCGGCATTCCGAGCGCTCGCATGGATCGGCTATTTAAATCTTTCAGCCAGGTAGATTCTTCAACGAGCCGGCAGTACGGCGGTACCGGATTAGGTTTGGCAATTAGCAAGCGTTTGGCCGAAATGATGGGCGGCAGGATGTGGGTGGAAAGTATGGGTAATCTGGCGGGTAATCCTCCCGCAGAATTTAAATCGGCAGTTTTTGATTTGGGATGGGGAGAATCTTGCGAAATTGCCGAAAAATATACCTCTAGCAAATCTGTACTCAGCAACAAGTCGAGCGGCCAAAATGCCAAATCCGTTGGCTCTACTTTTTATTTCAGCACGGTAGTTTCTGGCTGCAACAGTTCCTTGCCTGCTAACTTGAGCAATTCTCAACCTGAATTAGCTGGCAAGCGAGTCTTAATTGTCGATGACAATGCTACCAACCGCCAAATTTTGACTCTCCAAGCTCAATCTTGGGGTATGGTGCCTAGGGCTTCAGCTTCGGCTCGTTTGGCTTTAGATTGGCTGGCTGCTAAAGAGGTGTTTGACTTGGCAGTTCTGGATATGCAAATGCCGGAAATGGACGGGTTGGCTTTAGCTGCCCAAATTCGCCGATATCCTGATTGCCAAAAGTTGCCGTTAGTCATGCTAACTTCGATCGGCAGGCAAGAAATTGACTCCGCAGCTATTGAGGCGGAGTTTGCTGCTTTTTTGAATAAACCGATCAAACAATCTCAGCTTTACAATGTTTTAATCAACATTTTTGGGGAAGAGACAAAAGAATTTAGAGGGCAGCGCACCAGCGGGCCTTTCTTGCAAAGCATACCCCTCCTGGCCGAGAAGTTACCCCTGCGGATTCTGTTGGCTGACGATCATTTGGTGAATCAGAAGGTGGCTTTGCAAATTTTGCAGCGGATGGGGTATCGTGCGGATGTGGCGGGAAACGGTCTCGAAGTGCTCGAAGCTTTGCGCCGCCAGCCTTACGATGTGGTGCTGATGGATGTGCAAATGCCGGAAATGGACGGACTGGAAGCTACTCGCTGCATCCGATCGCAGTTTTCAGGAGATTTAACCTTAGAAAATCCCACGGTCGAATCAGAAGTTTCCCCAACTGATGAGCAATCTCAAAATCGAAACTCGAAAATCGAAAATCCCCCATTGACTGACGAGGAATCTAACAGTCGAAAATCGACAATCGACAATCGACAATCGAAAATCGAAAATCCCCCATTGACTGACGAGGAATCTAACAATGGAAAATCGAAAATCGAAAATCGAAAATCTACGAGGCCTTGGATTGTGGCGATGACGGCAAATGCGATGCAGGGCGATCGCGAAGAGTGTATGGCTGCAGGGATGGACGACTATTTAAGCAAGCCGATCGCAATTGAGCAGTTGGTGCGAGCTTTGATGGCGTCTAAATCTGGCTCGAATGGGGAGTTCGATCGCCCGCAGCCGATTCTTTGTTTGAGCTCAAAGCCCGAACAGATGGGAGGAACGAGTGAATTAGAAGTGGGATCGAATGGGGCTGTTGCGGAAAATCCACAACTGACAATTCCCTATTCGCCCGCAGTAGTCGGGTGGGGTGCATCAAATGTCGATCGGGCTTTGTCAGAGAACGGCGATTCCCTCAGTGCCAAGATTGGCAATTCCCTCAGTGCCAAGATTATAGAGGGACTGCGAGAAGTGGAAGCTTTGGACGAGGCGATCGAGATTTACCTCGAAACAGCTCCCGAACTGCTGCGAGGCATCTCTATTGCCCTGGGCAACGCCGATCCGCTGGCTTTGCGGCGATCGGCTCACTCTTTGAAGTCGATTAGCGGTACTCTCGGTGCTTTTCGCTTGTTTGAGCTGTGCGAGGAACTCGAAATCATGGGCCGCATCGGGACAAATGCGAACCAGCCTTTACCTGCTCCCGCCGCCGCGCTTTTAGAAGAAGTTGAGGCCGAGTATCAAAGAGTCGAAACGGCGTTGAAAATAGAAAGGCAGTACAGCGAAACAATGACAGAATAATTAACAAGTGATAGCTAACTATTGTTCGTGGGTGGGGGAGAGTTTTTGATATGGTTGGTTTTAGACCTAGGCATCGATGGTTGGTGAAACCCCCCTTAGGATTACAAGCTGTATCGATCGATAAACGCGCTCAAAGCTAGGCAGATTTTAGGCAAGCGCCATCTCAAAATAAGTAGACAGCGTAAAGACCATGCAATAAAACTTGCAAGGTGCGTAGTCTCATCCAACGATGTAGTCGTTGTGCGTTGATTTGAGAATCAAAAACATGGTGAATAATCACTGTCTGGCTAAGTCCATTAACGGCGCATCGTGGTATCAATTCTCTGTAGGGCTTGAATACTTTCGTAAAGTATTTGACAAGATTACGGTTGCGGTAAACCCGCAATATACCAGCCAAGAATGCTCTAGCTGCGGTGTAATTGTAAAGAAAACGCTATTTACTAGAACGCACGTCTGTCCTAGGATAATTTTGGCACCCACTATCGCTTATTTTCGAGTGACCAAAACCCAATCGTCTGCGGTTTTCACAATATCAGCATTCTGCAAGCCTAAATGTTTTAAAACTGGTTTTTCTAACAGAAAATAAGGTTGAGGAAGAGTTTGCCATTTCTGTTTGAGCGTCGGCGCGTCGGCGACAATAACTTGGCGTTCACTGTAAAAATTCAGCGATGGACGGCCCAAGCGGTGAGAAGTAAACACCTGTTGGCCGGCCGGAGTTCCTGTGCGGACAATTTCGGCGATCGGCTTAACCGGATAATCCTCTTCCAGTTCCCAAACCCAGTTATCAGAAGCCACCAATACCAACAGCGTCAGGTAAGTTCCCCAAATTAAAACTAATATAAACTGCCGATCTTTGCGGTGCAGCAACACGGCCGCCAGTGTCATCGTCAAAGCTACAACTATCAGCATTAACTGCAAATCTCGCTCGATCGGTACAATGTATTTCCCAATTTGCACTAAGCCACTGAAGTAAATGCAGCCGACAACACCAACTACAGCCAGCACTGCCAAAATGCCGGGATGAGGCAATAAAGAAATAGCATCAAAATGTTCTTCTGCTTCCTCTTTGACCGGCTCTGGCGGCAGCCACAGTTGCTCCCAAACTTCAGCGAGATAGCTGCCAACGGCCAGCGCAAACGCTGGATAAACTGGCAAAACATACCAAGGCAATTTAGTATTCATCACAGAAATGGCCAGCAGATATACTCCAGTCCAAACCAATACTAATTTGGGCCCGGGAAAATTCCGATTTTCCCAACTCAAACGCAGCCCTTGCAGCCAAAATAACTGCCACGGCCAAGCTAATTTTAAAATTTCTAAAAGATAATACCAGGGCGGGCCTTTGTGATTGCTCACAGGTTCCGCAATGCGCCGGAAAGATTCGTTAACTAAATTAGTGTGGATGAAATATTGGCCGTAGTGCAGCCATTGAGCAAAATACCAAGCAGCTACTGGGAAAGTTCCGATCGCCAATCCGCCCCAAAGATACCCAGAAGTGAGGAGTCGCGGGGTATCCCAAACCAAAAAAATACAGCCAACAGCAGCCAACAGCAGCCCCAACATCACGCCCTTAGTCAGGCAAATGAGTCCCAACCCAATTCCCGCGCCCAAAGTGTAGCGCAAATCCCGGCGCGATCGTAGCAAACACCACACAGCAGCGAGCAAAAAACACAAAACCGCCCCATCCAACATCGCCAAACGTCCATGTCGCACCACCGGTAACAGCGTCAGATAAACGAGAGCAGAAAAAATGGAACTCGACCGTCTGGGAAACAACTCCCTGCCAATGGCGTAAAGCAGGGGCACTGAAGCGGCCGTCAGCATCGCGGGTACCAACCTCGCCGTGAATTCGCTGACGCCCCCTGCTGCAAAACACAGCCCGATTAGCCAGTGTACCAGCGGTGGTTTGTTGAAATAAGGCATTGAGTCGATCGTCGGATACAGCCAATTTAAGTTGCCGCGCCAAATTTCGCGGCTTACCTGCGCTGCAATGCCTTCATCCCAATCCCGCAACGCCACACCACCCAGATTCAGCCCGAAAATCAGCACTGCAGCCAACAGAAAAGCCAGCATCCACAGTTTGTCTGTAAAGCGGTCATTCCAGCGATTTTTCGGTTGGCGGCCCAGGAATGGAAAGATTTCTGACATAAGTTAAGAGAGTTTTGAGCGTCCCAAACTGAAGGTAAACTTAGAAAGCAGTTATTTGCGACTACGAAAATACCATGAACTTGCCT
The DNA here is from genome assembly GCA_036700245.1 of Microcoleus vaginatus BM001213989. Lineage (GTDB taxonomy): Bacteria > Cyanobacteriota > Cyanobacteriia > Cyanobacteriales > Microcoleaceae > Microcoleus. The sequence continues at coordinate 6,269 of JAUBOM010000125.1, read as the reverse complement.
GTAATTATAGATATTATCATTGGCTTAGTGTTTATCTACCTGACTTTAAGCTTGCTAGCTTCGGAAATTCAGGAACTGATTGCTACGGTTTTGCAGTGGCGGGCGGAACATTTAAAGAAGTCGATCGAAGTGCTGATTTCTGGCGGCAGCGAAGGCGCGAAAGATCCCGTGCAATTTCAGCGAGTCGGACAGTTAGCTTATTCGATTTACGCCAATCCTATGATCAAAGATTTGAATCAGGGAGCGAAAGGGGTTTTATCAGAGGGATTCCGCTCTGTTACGCACCGCATGGGGGATTTTTACCGCGGAGTTACGGGTACTAAAAATGTTTTTGGCAATAAATCCACTGGGCCTTCTTATATTCCAGCCGAGTGTTTTTCTGCTAGTCTTTTGGATAGTTTAAATATTTCTAGTTTGCTCAGCTCTCTCTCTAAAACCAGATTGGAAAAATTTAAAGATTTACAGTTGGCACAAATTAAACTGATTGGAGAGGGCCTGAATCTGCCGGACTCTACCAAACCGATTATCGAGCAAGAATTGAAGTGGCTGACTGCGGAGTTCGATCGAGTTATTGAAGATTATAAAAACGAGCTTGGAAGTTTGAACAACAGCTTGGATCGGATGTCGGAAAAGCTAGGATTTTATATTAATGATTCTCAGGTATATCTACCAGAAACCGAGCTGGCCGGAAGGGAATTTCAGAGGCTGATGGCATTTGTTAAGGCTCGTTTTGACAGCGAATTTGAGCGGGAGGTGCTGCGAGGGCAACTGCAACCGAGTTTGAGCAATCTGTTAAATACAGTTAGAAAAACTCAGGATACCGTAGGAGAAATTATTGAGCTGAAACAAGACAGTCGGATTTACAAACAAATTCAAGAAACCTTGGACAGTATGCCAGAATCTTTGAAACGCAGCCTTTATATTTTAGCGCAGCGCGCTGAAAAAGGCGGCGGAAATACTCAAGAGCAGTTGGAGCGGTTTCAGAAAGAAATTGAAATGTGGTTTGACCAATCGATGCAGCGTGCTTCTGGCGTTTACAAGCGGAATGCCAAAGGGGTTGCTATTTTGCTCGGAACTGCGATCGCTGTCGCTGCTAATGCTGATACGATTAATATTATTAATCGGTTGTCGAAGGATTCGATGCTGCGATCGACTGTTAATTTGTACGCTCAGCAGTTGGTGGAAAAAAATGCTAAGACTAAATTAGATAATTTAACCAGTCTGACAAAAGTTCAACAGGATGTCGATCGAGCTTTGGACAATGTAGCTCTGCCTTTTGGATGGAGCGAACCGAACAGGTTAGAACGAGATAAGCAGGGGAATTTATTGTGGCCGGCTTTCATGGCAAAATTGTTTGGTTGGATATTGAGCGGTGTAGCTATTTCTATGGGAGCTGGTTTTTGGTTCGAGGCGCTCAACAAGATTATTAATATCCGCAATTCAGGGAAGAAGCCGGCATCTGCTACAGAATCTTGATCCGTGCAGTTTCCGTGTCGATCGACTAACTGTCATACCATTTTAGATTTTAGATTTTACAATGGGGAATGACTGATGAATATCGAGGTTTGAAGCACGGGGCTAGAGTTGGATTCTTTTTTAAAAGCGGTGTCAGCGATAAGATATAGAATCGGTAATTGCGGGCCTGGAAGTAGGTAGGAAAAACACGCAGAATATAAATTCCGTGCGATCGCGGATGGCAGTGTCGCAGAAAGAGGGGAAACTGATAGATATAGCCTTTCTCACTAACATGAGGTGCTCTCGCGCGCATAGGGCATAGGGCATAGAGCATAGGGCATAGGCATAGGACTCGCCCCCATACCTCACGACGCTTGAGAACCGCTATAGGTTAAATAAGAATGTGCGAAATAAACAAGGTCGCTGGCAGTTTCTGACACTCTGACTCCAGGGGTGTATGTACCGCTAAACACCCTTTTGTAGGAGAAATAATTTTCACTTCTATGACCGAAACCAATCCCGCCTCGGAATCCCGAAATCCCCCATCCAAAAGCTTTGTATTCAATGACTCCAGCATCAATGACGGTGAATATTTTGTTTCTGGAATTTTGGCTGGGGATGAAGTAATTTTACTCAACTCCAACTTTGACGGTATCGAGAAAATTGCCTCGGCACTTCAAAACTATGCCTCTATCGTTGGAAAAATTTACAAAGTTCGCACAATTTCTGGTGGTAGATCGGGCAAACTGCAATTAGGCTCTGTTATCCTCTGTTCAGATTACCTCGAACCCTACAAAAGCCAATGGCCAAAATGGGAGAGTTGCTTGAGTAAAAAAAGCGGACTTAGTTCGTGTTATGCCGATCGAGATAGTGGCACACTCGGCAAGGGCGGCGGGGGCGATCGAGTGTTGTGTAATAAGGAGAGTGATGCAATGGGGGGTGTGGACCCTCCGGAGGGGAAGCGGTATGAATGCAATTGTAATTAGGCAACGCAGGCGCGATCGAAATCAACGAGTTGAGCGCGCTTCAATCTGCAATCATCTCCACTCCCGCGGAATAATTCTAATTACGTTTGTAACGACGGCGGCAGTCCTTAGAGTATCCGCGCCAGCGCACAAACAAGTTGATTGGCAGCGATTAACTGGCACTTAATATGAGACAGTTTTGACTGTTAGGAAATGCGACAAAACCCACTTGGAATCAGTATTTTAATCTATCAAAAATCTAGCAGTTTGAAAGCATATATAATTATTCAAACTGTACATAATTCAGTTTTCCCTGGAAGGAAAAAGAGGTAGGGACAGGGTAGCCCCCATTGGTGTAAACTTAACTTCTAAGCCAGTCACAGACTGCTGCTTGACTATTAAACTTATATCCCTCCGGCGCCTGCGTAGCGTCCGGGGAGTAGGGAGTGGGACAAGAGTCTGCTCAAAGTCAACCCCTACTCCCCTTGTTAAAGGCGATGCGAGGGGGATATAGACTTAGGTAAAAGCAATATTTATCAAGGGTTTTAGTCGATTGTTGACACCCAGAAGGGTGGTACCGTTTCTCTCTACCTAAAATTTCACGCTCAAATGAAAACTACTAAATATGGTTCAGATTGGTTATTCAGGGGGGAGTTTACCTACATGATTTCCTAATGCCTGAAATAATGGCTACAGTTAGCCAAATAAAGCTGAAAAAATCCGGATGTAGAAGCGGGATTTATTTAATATTACCCGGTAAATTTTTCAGCCTCTTCCCAACATTAGCGGTAAAAAATCCTCTTCGGTAGCACCCCCAACAAATTAATCATGAGAAAAATAAAGTTAAAATAAAGTTAAAATAAAGTTTTGATAAATATGGCCCTAGCTCCAAATAGGGTGGTAAGATGTAATTACATAAGCCTGATGAGATTGTTTTCAGGTAAATATACCAGTAAAGTCATTAATGGAGTATGCAATATGAGTTCGACGCTCGCTCAAGTTAACTCACAATCTTCTTTTGAAAAACTGCCAGTGCGCTCCTTAGTCTTCATTGACTCTGGCGTGGAAAATTGTGAGTCAATTGCAGCGGGAGTGCTGCCGGGTCAGCAGGTAGTAATACTCGATAGCACCAAAAACGGCATCGAACAAATCACCTCGGAACTTGAAAAATACGCCTCTACTAACGGGGCGATAGACTCGGTTCACATTATTTCTCACGGCAATTCTGGCAGCGTACAACTCGGCAATACCGCTCTGGCTTCAGATAACATAGAGCAATACAAAAGTCAGTTGGAAAAGTGGCAGACTTCACTAGACTCAGAAGCAGACATCATGCTGTACGGGTGCGATGTAGCCGCCGGTAATGGTGCTAATTTCGTCGATCGATTGAGTCAATTAACCGGGGCTGACGTTGCCGCATCCACCAACCTAACCGGCCGCGACGGCGACTGGAATTTAGAATATGTTAACGGTCCAATTGAATCTCCCTTAGCCTTGGAACCCGAGGCTATGGCAAGTTACCAAGGTAATTTACGTACTATCGTAGTAACCAACACTAACGATAGCGGGAGCGGTTCATTAAGGGAGGCGATCGCCCAAGGTCGTGCCGGCGATACTATTACCTTCGCTACAACTTTAGCCGGCAAAACCATTACCCTCACCAAAGGTCAACTCGAGATTCCCCCTGGCAAAAACCTCACCATTGACGGCGCCTTGGCACCGGGTTTAAGCATCAGCGGTAACAAGTCATCCCGCGTCTTTCATGTCAATGCCAACGTTGATGTTCGTACCAGTTTTAATCTCAAAAACCTCAAGATTATCAACGGCAAAACGAACGAGGAAGGTGGGGCGATCAAGACAACTGACGAAGTATCGGTGACCGTAGATAAGGTTGAGTTTATCAAGAACGTTGCTAATAAAGGCGGCGGTGCAATGTACCTGGCCTGGAACAGCAGCCTGACCGTTACCAACAGTAAGTTTACCGAAAATGACGCCACCGCAGGCAACGACGAACGCGGTGCTGGGGCTATTGCTTTTGTCAGCCCTAAAAACCTGACCGTGATCAACAGCGACTTCACCAACAATAAGGGAATTAACGGCGGGGCAATTAATAGCCTAAACGGCAAAGTAACAATTGATAACTCGCGATTTATTGGCAACGACACCACCGCAGCCGTTTTGGCGCCAAACGATCCCAACGGCAATTCTTTTTTAAGGGGTTTCGGCGGCGCCCTTTACACAGACAGAGCCAGTTCTACTAACGAGTCTTCCGGCACAATTAAGATTACCAAAAGCGTATTTAAAGACAACAAAGGCCGGGGCGAAGGCGGAGCAGCTTACCTGTACACCGCCCCTGGAGACAGCGTAAGTGTTGCAGATAGCCTCTTCCAAAACAACAAAGTTCTGGCGCTTCCCGGCGGCAACGGCGGAAATGGCGGCGGTTTGGTGCAAATGAACAACGGCAACAACAAGGGATTTACCATCTCGAATACCACATTTGCTGGCAATGAAGCTGCCGGTCAAGGTGCCGGCATTTGGGTCATGGATGCACCTACCACGATTAGTAACAGCACTTTTTCTGGCAACAAGATTACTACTACTGCTGCTGATGGCTATGGCAATGTCGGCGGTGCAATGACTCTTTATGCCGACACAACTATTGTCAACAATACGATTGCCGACAATTACGCCGGCTGGGTTGGCGGAGGTATCTCAGCGGCCCAAGGCAAGGTTGTCACCGTCAAAAACACGGTTTTTTCCAATAACAGGGCCGGGAATCCGTTTAACATTCAGCACCACACCAGCAGCGAATTAATCGACAAAGGAGGCAATTTTCAGTGGGAGGGCAAAAAAACCAATAACTTCAACGATTACAATGCGACGGCAAGTATTACGATCGCAAAGCTGTTACTCGGCCCTTTGGAAAACATCAGGGGCTTTTACATCAGGCCCGTGCTAGTCGGAAGTGCGGGATATAATCTGGGTACTGGTGCGATCGCGCCGAGGAATTTGCAGGGTGTGATTCTTCCTAAAGATGGTGAGAATAACGGAAGTGGCACAGGCGACAGCGACCCGATTGAGCCACCAACCGAGCCCGAGACACCACCAACCGAGCCCGAGACACCACCAACCGAGCCCGAGACACCACCAACCGAGC
>JAUBOM010000125.1:0-592 GCA_036700245.1 Microcoleus vaginatus BM001213989 | reverse complement strand
CTGTGCCACCAACCGAGCCTGAGACACCACCAACGGAGACTGAGACACCGCCGGAGACTCCGGCGTGGGATAGTTCCCTGTTGGAGGACCTCAACCCCCCGGATTTCGACTCTGCTGCCATCACCCCCAACCCCGTTGAACAAACTCTCAACGGCGGTGGAGAGGGCGACTTCATCATCGGCGGCGACAAGGACGAGTGGATTAACGGACTTGCCGGCAACAATATTCTTTTAGGTATGGGCGGCCATGACAACATTGAGGGCGGTGCAGATCAAGACTTGCTCTTGGGCAATAGAGGCAGGGATTTCATCCAAGGCTACGCAGGCAACGATATTATTAGCGGTGGCAAAGATAATGACACTGTTTTTGGCGGAGAGGGCGACGACTTTTTGACTGGAGATATGGGCGATGATCTTGTTGTCGGCGGCAGTGGCAACGACAGCATTTATGGCGGGCAAGATGACGATATCTTGCTCGGTGAAAATGGCGACGACTACATTTTAGGCAACTTAGGAAATGACACAATTAATGCTGGAGACGGCAACGATATTGCCTTTGGCAATGAAGGTGCAGACCTGATTTTTGGCTTATT
>JAUBOM010000334.1:0-1902 GCA_036700245.1 Microcoleus vaginatus BM001213989 | reverse complement strand
AATCAACCCTGCTGAAAATGATTGCGGGTATGGAGTCGATCGACTCTGGCGATCGGTAGGTCAATATCGCAGACTGCGTTTTATCATCGGCCAGAAACGCTATTTTGTCCGTATTACCTTTATATTGCAGGACTTTTTGAGCAGCCCTGGCAATGTCTAGCAAGGAAGCGCGATCGCGGCTATTTGACATAGATAGTTTGAGGAGTAGAGAGAATTTCAAAGGCGGCGAATTCATCTTCACTCAACTTAGCAATATCTTTCTCAAAGCCCCTTGTTGACTCAATTAAAATATCACGTTAGGAACCGCGTTAATTTCATCTCTGAGCTTTTTCATAGCTTTTTTTCTTATCTTCCCACCTACGTGCGACTAAGCCAAAGGCTGTCAATCCGTCCGGTGCATCAGTTTGTTAGACGAAACGCTCAGATATAGCATTTTCTAAACGCCTATATCCACTATCTCATCCGTTCCGAATTGCATTTCATTCTCATAATTCTATCAGGGTACTCACTGACTTGTAGCCCCTGCTGTTTGTCTGACCTTGAGAATCTGCTCATCGCATTCCAGGATTGTCAATGTATACGATGAAACGGATTGATTTGGAAATCGAACTTTTACCTTATTTGTGTTCTGAATACTCCATCGACCAGGAACTGCTAAGATTCTATCCGTGGCACCAATTTGGTAGCGAATAAATTCTCCGTTCTTGCGGAATTCCAGTCCTTCCCGGCCGCGCGCGGGTGGAAACGGGTAGTCCTTCGGACGATACACAAGGATGTCTTCCCGATCTTCTTCGTGAGAATGTGTCCATCGTCTAAAAATTTGGCTTGGTAAAGTCTTGGCGGCTACCTGAACAATAGTGGGTGGAGTAATGCTGGCCTTATGTTCAGCTTGTGAAGAAGCAGACATAGGGTGAGGTAATGAAAGTATGATGCTCAAAATATATAAGCCAATTAAAGACGATAGAGATCGCCACCGTCGTTTATTCATTAAACGAGTCAATTTTGCTATGAGTCTCCAGATGTCCATGATTTTGCTAAACATTGCTATTGCTATCCATTAGTTTTTGAAGAGGCTTATCGACTAATTTAACAAAAGTTGCCATATTTTTGTTTCGATGCAATGCCTGAACCTATCTTTCCTGTGTCAGTGACTTCCATCAGAATCATCAAACTAAGCCAGACTGGGAAACATCCGGCTTAGCTAACACAATCTCTGTTCGAGTAATGCCATTAGTGGGGTTGCCATTGGGATCGGTGGTTGCTAGGACAAACTCAATTTTGGTATCTGCTGCCAATGACTCAAAAGCAGCCGGGAGTGATACAATATCTAGGTTTTGCTTGCGAAAGTCGCGATTTAAAACATCAATCTGACTGCGAATTTGTGCTTCTGAAATGTTTTGTTCAGGAATGCTGGGGTTATGAACAACGCGAACAACCACAGGAATGACTGTGATGCCAGTTCTAGCTGCATCAATTCCGCGTCGTGCGTATTCCAGCGAGCGATTCTCAATTTCCCGTCGGTTTCTAGCATAGGTTAGATCAGTGGTTAAAAGTCGATAGTGCACACTCATCGTGCCACAGATGCGTTGTTGGGGCAATCCGGCTGTCCTTTACTTGACTCCTTTTTACTAAGAAGTGGAGTTGGTAGTGGAATTTGTAATTCCGAGCCAACAAAACAGGTCGAGCGATCGCTCCGATCAAAAAAGAAATCATTAACTTGGATTTATAAGTCATACCTTAACTTAAAAACTGAACAAACTATCGATGAAGTTTATATAATTTATCAATCCCAGCAGCTTTTTCCAGCGATTTGCAGCGGAGTGCGAGGACCAGCGTTAAACTAAGCTAGGTAAATGACTTTCTATACAGATGACTATTTTTACTCTGCGATCGCCCAAAAAA
>JAUBOM010000124.1:0-20270 GCA_036700245.1 Microcoleus vaginatus BM001213989 | reverse complement strand
CATCACTCTAACTGTATTGGTTGATCTATTTTACACCATAAACTCAGGAGAGCCATTTAAAGGATGTTCAAGTTACCAAGCAAAAAGGGTTTGGCAAATTTGATATTGCAGGTTATTGGCAGCGTCGATATAGAGGTCATGGGGAAGACGAAGCTTGGTATCTGCTCACAAATTTAGGAACTCTGAAAGAAGCGGTCGCCACATTTAAATGTCGGAGTGGGATCGAAGCTATGTTCAAAGATTGTAAAACGGGAGGCTATAATCTTGAAAAAAGTCACGCTTCTACTGAGCGCTTGAAAACTCTAATTTTATTGATAGCTTTAGCCTACAGTTGCGCCACTTTACAAGGAAAAGAAATTCAAAAGCTCGGTATTCAAAAATATGTGGGCCGCCTCAAAGAAGCAAAGCGAACTATACGCCGACATAGTAGTTTTTGGGTGGGATTGTATGGTCATTCTTGGGTAATAGGAATAGAATTTTGTGAAAAAATGATTGAGGAATTAATGGCAATAAGACGGAACAAGCTCATTGGTGACAAGTTAAGGCTCAAAGCCAGTTGTCAAGGGGATTTTCGGAGGTAGCTCAAAGAAAAAAGGTTCTCCACTGCCGACAGCATCTGGAAAGGGTGCCACAATCAACTTGACCTGGGGTTTTCGTTGAGCTTTGACAATCCCTAAATCTCGATTTTCCTCGGCGGCAAAATAGTTTACGGGGTCAGCAGCTAATCCCTTGTGATGAGCCACTTGAAAATGATACAGACCTAGGTTTATCATCTCTAAAGAAATGCTCTCAAACGGCAGAGACATTTCGTCAGCAACCGCATCTCCTAAATCTACTAACACGCCATAAAACAGCCAAGTTCCCCAAATCTGTAACTTGATTCCATTGAGGGAACCCGTCCATAAATAACTGAGCCCCAAGAGGCGTTTGACCACGTTAAACGCCTCTTCAATTCGCCATCGCCGTCGGTATAAATCAGCCACCACATAGGGCGGTAAAAGGGTCGGGTCGAGGACAGAAGTCAGATAAGAATGCCAAGTGTTACCCGAACGGACTTCAATTAAACGTAAGGTGATAAATGGGGTGGTTTTCGTTCTCGAACCCAGACGCACTCGACGGTCTCGCAGACCATAGCAGAAGAGTGAATACTTCCTCAACTTGTATCGACGCTCGTTTTTTGAGTCGGGTAATTAAATCAACGCCTTGCTCTCTCAATTGATGCCAAAATTGAAAGTGATAGAAGCCTCGATCTAATAGGAGTAATGTCTTGGGCTTGACTAATGCTAAGAGTTCCTTCTCCCATGAGGTATCCGAGGCTCTCGGATTTTCGTCAAATCCAATCTCAATGGGCAATCGAGTGATTAAATCGATCACCACTGTCATCTTTCCGGCTAATTGACCTTTGGGGAGAGTTTCTAAACTTTTAAGTTTCCGGAATAGGGCTTCTAGGGTTGAACTCTCAGCGATCCAAATCTGCTCAAACCAACGGCGAGTCCACTGTATACTTTCGGGTTCAAGACGACGAGTTCGTGAGTTCTAAGCCTGTTTGAGTTGTGGGAGTAATTCTTTGAATACCAAGAACGAACAACTCAGCCGGAAAGGTCAAGAATCTTTGAGACAGCGCTTGTTGAGATACTTGTGTGGGAGGACACCATAAACAACCTTCCCTCCCCCCAGGATGCGGGTTAGCTCTCTGACTCCTGCCACATCCCGCCACAGTAGCGTCAGCAGCGCCGCCACCATCAACGGTAGGTTCAGTATCCGGTCTCTCAACCCCAGTCGGCGGTAGTAATTTTCAAGGGCGGTAATGGCGGGTGTGACCAAGGCTTCGATTTGGGCGGCGACGACTTCATCTTCCACCATCGGTCGTTGGCTCTTCTTAGCATGGTCTCTATTAGTTTTTCGCTTGTGGCTCATGGGGACTCACCAGGGCTAGATGACTTCTCCAGTCTGAGTTTCACACGTTTGAGCTTGTTGAGAAAGTCCCTCTTGACGAGCGATCGCTCTTCTTAACTTGTCACCAATGGAACAAGCTACCATTTTTTCAAAGGGGTTTGAGGGCTATGTCCCTGATGATACCGAAGTTTTGACGGCGTTGTCACCCCGTGAAGAGTTTTCGTTTAAAAACAGATAATTACGAGCCAGTAATTCTGGTGGTGTGTGGATTAATACGATGGCGGATAGGTGCAATAGTTATGTCTCAATAAAAGTCGCTACCAAACGAAAAAAGAGGAAAAATTATGTCATAAAAATTGGTAGTTGTGATTAATGTAGTCTTTAAACCCTTATTTAAGCGTTGGTTTCTTGTCCGAAGCCCTCGATCGAGGGCTTCGGACAAGAAACCAAGCGGGGAGAAGGTTTGGCAGTTATTGGAGAGGTTTATTGTAGTATTCAGCAGCCAGCCGTTTTTCAAACAACCACTCTTTGCTTTCAGGGGAATCATCCAGCCACCGATCGATCAATTGCGCCCATTTGACAGGCAGACGCAACTCATACCAGGTTGAGTGAGAAGCCACAGAAAGATTGTGGTAAAGCGCTGAATCCGAAATAACTTTTTCGATACAATCTGCTAAAGCCTGAGAGTTTCCCGCCTCAAAAATCATCGAATTAACACCGTGCTTTAAGTGCATTTTAAACATCGGGTGATCCGAAGCTACTATCGGTGTTCTAGTGCGTAAAGCGTGCTGAATTGTCAGGGGAAAACCTTCAGGATATTTGTGCCTGCTAGTAACTAACACGAGATCTGATTCTCTCATTAAAGGTTCTAAAGTCGGAGTTGGCACTATTCCCAGAAATTCTACAGAATCTTTAATTTGCAACTGTTCGACTTGCTGGGAAAAAAACTCTTCTTCGCCTTTACCTGCCATTTTTAAGTGAACTGATATATTCCGCTCTCTTAACTTTGCTACGGCTTCTAAGATATCGCCAACTCCCTTGCTTTGTATTAACGAGCCTGCGTAAAATAGTTTCCAATTTTTGACGCCAGCAGGGATTTCTTTCGGCGAAAGAGAACCGGGATTGCTCTCTATCAGGAAGTCCCAAGGAATTATTTTATCGGGTTTTACTCCAATTTCGTTGAACAATAAAGATGAAGTTATGCCGTAAGTCCCAACCCATTCTATTTGCTTGTTATTCAACAACTTAGCCAGGAAATAGTTGCGGAATTTCTGAGGCCAAGTAGTTGTGGCAATGGATTCTGCAAATACGGCGATGGTTCTAATTTTGTTTTTAATTGCCCACTTAAAAACGTCGGGAATAATCGCCCGCATGATTAAGTGAGTCGGATTTTGCTTGGCAATTAACTCGATCAATTTTTGGGAATTAATTGGGTGACTAAATCCGCAAGCGATCGCCCGCACGCCGTTTTCTAGAACCTGCTCGTTAAATTCTGGTGCCATGCAGCAAATAACCGTTACTGACTCCGCCCGTTTTGCCATCTCGGTAACGGCATCAACAGAATATTTTTGAGCGTAGTATGTTTCGCTTCCACCTTTGGCTAAACGCTGAAAGGCTTCTGCGTAATCGCCGGCATACTGAACTATGACTAAGCGCATTTTCCTCAACTCTGGTTGTAAAGTATTCCTAAGACTTACGGTGCCAAAGATGTGTAATCAGGTTTATGTGGAGGGTTTAATGTACTACCACTGTCGAACTGTTAATTTTATTTGGCTTCAGCCTTATTATAAAGAGTTTCGGCACCAGCCAAGTCAATAGATAGCGGCTGCTGTCGCTTTGTATGGGAGGTTTCAGGCTAATTTTCTCTTGATTTTTCTGGGAGTGTGTTGTAACTAGAGTGCGGGAATTAATCCCGATTAAGTAAGGAGAAATACTGTCCCCTGCAATTTGAGATCCGAAGTTGCGATCGACACTTGCTGTCGGCACTCACATAGCATATTGGAGGGGATGCCAGCAAAATTGGGCTGTAAAATTCACAAACCGTGACAATATTTGGTTTTAGGGCATTCAGTAAGCCAAAGTTTCTAAAGTTTCCCGCAGATAGGACCGAACCTGCTGATCGATGGTGGCATTTTGCTGCTGACGCTCAAAATTGAGTTCTAGCTGCCAGCGTTGAAATCCTGAACTTGCGCCGATCGCGGATTTGAGACTGCCCCAGATTTCAGAATCTTCGCACAGCTCGATCGGCTGTGCGGCTTGAGGTTCTTCTGCGATCGGTAGATAATTCGCCATATTGTTATACCTCTGTTTTAATCCCCTGTAAGCATTGAAAGCTTACCTTGACACTCTCTATTATAGATTCTTATCTCCAGATAGCCAATATAAAATATCCACAACCTGCCATTAAACATTAAATATTAAGACTATTAATAATCTCAATCAGAAGAGGAGCATTGCCTATTTTTTTTACAGCATACATCTGTCCAAAGTACAGTAGCTTAAACTACAATTGTGCCCATCTTAATTATTTATTTCACTTTTTTTCGCTCGACTGTTCGGGTAGAAATGTAACGCCGTTGGTGTCAGCAGGTGTTGGGTTGACAATACTGCCGACTGACGAATTTCCTATGCCGGATGCTGGTCCAATTGACTCTGCGGGTGCAGCCACCGTGGCAGTTGTCTCGGCTGCCAAAGCCGGCAAAAGTCGATCGACTTGCCAAGGCGCGATCGTAAAATCCTGCCGAATTTTTTCTACAACCTGAGGCTTTGTCGCTGCAAATTCTGATTCCGGCGTCAGCAAAACCGCCATGACACTAGCAGACACCTGCAAAAACAAATTGCTAGCTAAAAAAGCAGAAGCTGCCAACAACAATCCAGCCCACCGCCAGGAAGGAGGAAAGGGAGCCACCGAAGCTGCGAGGGGAGCCAATCGGTAGAGTTGCCACAAAATTACTGTCAGCAAAACAGCCACAAAAAGAGCGATTCCTTGATTTAACTTAGTTTTAAACCGAGTCAGAATCCGCTGTTGCAAAGAAGTTAAATTCTGCGGTTTCACCGCCACAACTAAAATACTAAAAATGTAAAAAGGGCGGAACCACTGCATCCACAGCACAGGAACAATACCTGCTACAGCCACTAAAAACATTTCTAACCAGACCGGGAGCAGGGGAGAACCCACTGCGAGTCCCAGCAAGCACAGTCCCAGGAAAATCGGCAGTGTAGCCGCCCCAGAAAGGTGAATCCACAAAAAAGGCTCTGACCAAAAAGAACGCACTTTAAATAGTTATGAGTTATGAGTTTTGAATTTTAAGTTTTGACAGCCAGGGACCCACTCTTGACCCAGAAACCCGCTGCAAATAGTACATATCTAGCGATCCCACCCAGCATTTTGGGAAGAAACTCGGTTGCTTTGCGTAAGTCTTATTTTAGTTTTGAATTTTGAATTTTCAGCAACAGCCAAGACGATTAGGACGTTGTTAATTGCTGAAATCTTTGCTTTTATTGCTTCTTCTTTCTCTCCTAGATAACTAAAAGCTTCTTCCTTTTTCCTTCTCTTTTAGATAACTAAAACCTTCTTGCTTCTTCCTTCTCTTTTAGATAACTAAAACCTTCTTGATTCTGCTCTAAGTTAAAAACAAAAGTTGCGAGTGATGAGTTTGGGAGTATTGAGTGAAGAGAATAGTGGCGAGCGATCGGCAATTTAGTTGCCTTCACTCAAAACTTCTCTTCCAACTCAACACTCACAGCTCAAAACTATTGAGATAGAGTCCGGCGCTTAGTAACCATCCGGTAGGCTTCAATAATATCCCCATCCGCCCAGTCGCTAAACCCGCTCAAGGAAATGCCGCATTCAAAGCCAGCATTGACTTCCTTGGCATCTTCCTTCATCCGTTTGAGGGAGTCGAGGACACCTTCGTAAACGACATTGTTGCCCCGGCGCACCCGCACCTTGCAGTTACGGATGACTTTGCCAGAGAGTACCATACATCCCGCCACAGCCCCGCGACCGATCGCGAAGACAGCGCGCACTTCGACTTGACCCAAAGGTTCTTCCACCAGTTCCGGTTCCAGCAGACCTTCCATCGCCCCTTGAATGTCATCCAAGAGGTTGTAGATGATGCTGTATTCCCGCACGTCTACGCCCGCTTGGTCGGCCGCGAGGCGAGCCTCGGTCGCGAGAGTAGTATTGAACCCGATAATCACAGCATTGCTGGCTGCAGCGAGGTCAATATCCGTTTCTGTAATTTCCCCAGGAGCAGATAGCAGCAGTCGGAGTTGAACTTCTTTTTGAGGAAGTTGAGTCAGAGCGCCGACAATTGCTTCGAGAGAGCCTTGGACATCTGCCTTCAAGATCAAGTTGAGTTCCTTGAGAACACCTTCCTTAGCTTGTTGAGAGAAGCCGCTGAGGCTGATCCGGCCGCCTTGCAGCAGGCGAGAATCTCGTTGGGATGTAGCTCTTCCAGAGGCGATCGCCGCAGCTTCTTTTTCGTTTGCGAAGACATCAAACTCATCTCCGGCACGAGGAACTTCCCGCAGCCCCAGCACTTCCACCGCGAAGGATGGAGTTGCGTGCTCTACGCGTTCGCCCCGGTCATCGATCATTGCGCGCACCTTGCCCAGAGCCGAGCCTGCGACCACAATATCGCCCACTCGCAGAGTGCCGTTCTGCACCAGCAGAGTTGCCACAGGCCCCCTTGCCTTGTCGAGGTGAGCTTCAATCACAGTACCCTTAGCCGGTCGGTGCGGGTTGGCGTTGAGGTCTTCCATTTCCGCCACTGTCAGAATCATTTCCAACAGCGTATCCAGGTTTTCGCCTCGGATCGCGCTCACTGGCACCATCGTGATATCGCCGCCCCAGTCATCTGCGACCAAGCCATACTCAGTAAGCTCTTGCTTCACGCGTTCGGGCTGAGCACCCTCCTTGTCTACTTTATTGATAGCCACGACAATTGGCACTTTCGCCGCTTTCGCGTGGCTGATCGCTTCAATTGTCTGGGGTCGCACGCCGTCGTCGGCCGCCACCACCAAGATGGCAATGTCCGTAACCCGTGTTCCCCGAGCCCGCATCGCTGTAAAGGCTTCGTGACCCGGCGTATCCAAAAATACGACCTGCTGGCTCTTGCCGTCGTGTTCCACATCCACGTGGTAAGCACCGATGTGCTGGGTAATCCCCCCAGCTTCTCCCTGAGCCACCTTTGTTTTGCGGATCGAATCGAGCAAGGTAGTTTTGCCGTGATCCACGTGTCCCATAATCGTTACCACTGGCGGACGGCGTTCTAGGTATTCCAAATCGGCTGCGTCCAGCATCTCGATCACTTTGATAGCTGGGGCTACTTTTTCTGGGGTTTCCACCTCTACGCCCATTTCTTCAGCTACCATCCTCACCGCTGGAATGTCCAGGGTTTCGGTAATGTTGACCGCAATGCCTTTAGAGAACAGCCGCT
The DNA here is from genome assembly GCA_036700245.1 of Microcoleus vaginatus BM001213989. Lineage (GTDB taxonomy): Bacteria > Cyanobacteriota > Cyanobacteriia > Cyanobacteriales > Microcoleaceae > Microcoleus. Next base: position 12,930 of record JAUBOM010000124.1, on the reverse strand, counting down.
TAATAATTTCGGTTTCGGGAACAGCCAGAGTAACTGCTAGTTCTTGAACGGTCATCGGCCTGCTCAGCAGCAGCTTTTCTGGACGTTCTACCTTAGCTTCGGCTGTTTTGCCCCGGTTGCCGCGTCCCCCGCTCGAACCTGAAGAAGAACTTTTATCGTGAGAAGGGCCTGGTCTCTTATTTTTGCCGCTGCTTCCGGGTGCGCCCGGAGTTGGTGTTGACTTGGGTGCTGCTTGTCCCTTCGCTTTAGCTGGGCGGGCTAGGGACAGGCTGACCGTGACTGGTGCTGGCAGATCCAAGCCGTTTTCTAAGTCATCGTCATCGTCATCTATGGGTTTGAGGCGACTACGTTGTTTTAGTTTGGCAGCCTTGGCAGCTTTGGCAGCATCTGAGTTTTCTTCGTCGTCTTCTTCCCAAATGACCGAAGTCTTTTTGGCAGGACGAGGGAGGGAGGGCCTTTCGAGGAGAAGAATCCCCGAGTCCGGCGTATTATCTTCTTCATTGTCATCAGTGTCATCCCCTGCGGCTCCGCTGTCACCACCACGGCTGCGTAGCCCGGTAGCTGAGGTTGCGGGGGCAAGGCTCCGGCGCGGGCCACCGGGCTGAGGTCGATCGGTCAGTTGAGTTTTTACTGGGCCACCAGCGCCTTCCCGGCGCGGTCTTTGCGCGTCGCGAGATTCGGTAGGAGCTCCCGGTGCAGGTCTACTGGGGCGGCTCGGTTTAGCCGGCGCTTCCAGAGTTTCTGACTGTTCTGATTGCTCTTGCTCGGTTCTTGCAAGTTTGAGTACCGGCTTGTTTCCCAGATTTTGTGGGCTACGGCTAGCTGACTCGGACGCCCCTCTGACTGGCGGCGACGTGAGTTTTGCCGACGGCGCAGGGGGGGCGATCGGCGGTTGCTTGGTGCGTTCGGGAGCCTTTTCCGACGGCGGTTGAGGTGCTGTAGGTGCCTGAGCCTGAGCGGTTGTTTCCGGGGCGATCGCACCTACAGTTTCCGAGACTGTTTCCGCCACTGTTTCTGACACTGTTTCTGACGGAGCCGCCGAGACAGCGACATTTGGCTTCGACAGTACAGGTCGATTGATATTTGGTTTAGCTGGAGGCTGGAGTTGTTGAGCGGCGGGCGATTTTGGAGGAGTTGCCACGGTGGCCCCAGGCTGGGTTTTTTGCTCCTCGTTGCCCGCAGGCTGGGAGTTTGCACCAGCCGGCCGTACTTTTGGACTGCGTATTTCTAAAATTTGCTGCTTTTTTTGTTGGTCGTTAGGGTGAGGGCCAGATTCTCTAGATGGCGCTGCTGCTCTTTCGGGAGGAGCTGGCTTGCCGGGGGAAGAGTGGCTGCTGGCTACGTATTTTTCAGCCGTTTTGCGAATGCGTTCTGCTTCGGATTCTGTAATTGTGCTGCTGTGGCTCTTGACTGAAATATTGAGCCGCTCGCATACTGCCAAGATGTCTTTATTATCCAAATTTAGTTCCCGTGATAATTCGTAAATTCTTACTTTGCCGTTGTTCATCCACTCTGCCCTCTTTTGTGCCAACCAGTTTTTACATTGTGATTTTTTGTTCTAATGACGACATCATTCGCTGTGATTGATTCAGTGTCAGGAATCGGGGTTTTGGTACTCGCTCAGCAATTTTATCTAAAAGATGCAACTCGCTGAAGTCTGCGGTTGGAGAATTCTCAAGTCTTTTTGGGAACTTGCAACTCTGAAGTCTGAATTTTGGCAACAGCCACTCTCTCAAGCTTCAAAGTTTGCCTTTCCACCTTGAGGATACCTCTGCTAGTACCCTACCCTTATCTAATCTGACACAAATCTTTCCAGACTGGTGGGCAGATCGGATTGGGGTTTTAGAGCTGGCGCTACCGGTAATTACTGGTAGGACTGCCAAGAGGGTTTATACAGTCGAGGCCGAACTATTGTCGGTTTTTCGCCCGGCCCGGGATGGTGTCAGATGTACGGTCAGATTTACACTCAGATGTGGCTAAACGCTGCCAAAGTGTTTGGTACAGTTCGTCAGACACAGGCGCTTTGAGCGATCGCCCAAGTCGATTTTTTTTCTGAGCTGCTTTGAGGCATTCGGCTTCCCGACAAAGGTAAGCCGAACGGCCAAGGCCACGATCTAATTGTACCTGATGAGAAGGATAGAGCCTGACTACTCGCCAAAAAGCTTCCTTAGGAGCTATTTTTCGACAACTTGCACAGCACCGGTAGTTCGGTTTCATCGGAGTCAGAGGAGAAGTAGGGGGAGAGGGGCGAGTAGGGGACAAGTCCTCCTTGTCTCCCTTCGAGAGAAAATATTGTGAATGTCACAGCTTTTAGACAGCGGCTTCGGTTTCCTCCGTGGCGGCTGCCTCATCTTCCTCAAATTCTGAGGTTTCCTCGTCGCCGTCGAAGCCGGATGCTTCGTCTGCGTCATAGTCGTCTGCTAGTTCTTCGAGCCTGGTTGCTTCTGCTGCCAATTTGGTGTCTTCGGCGGCGCGATCGTACTTAGCAATATCTTTGATATCAATTTTCCAACCGGTGAGGCGGGCTGCGAGGCGCACGTTCTGACCTTCTTTGCCAATGGCAAGACTCAGTTGGTCTTCAGCGACCAAAATGTGAGCTCTCCTGCCTTCTGGAGCAACTAAACGCACTTCATCTACTCTAGCGGGACTCAGAGCGTTGGCAATATAAGTTGCTGGGTCTGGAGACCAGCGGATCACGTCTATTTTTTCGCCGCGCAATTCGTTGACTACTACCTGAATCCGCGATCCCCGCGCTCCGATGCAGGCTCCCACGGGATCTACGTCGCGATCGAGAGTATCAACCGCTATTTTAGTCCGGGGGCCGACGTGCCGGGAGGGCGGATTTGCCTCCCTGGCTACGGCCACAATCCTCACCACCCCGTCTTCTATTTCTGGTACTTCGTTAGCAAACAGGTACACCACCAAACCTGCGTCCGCTCTAGAAACAAGTAACTGCGGCCCTCTAGTAGAGCCTTCGCCTACTTTTTTGAGATAAACCTTGAATGTAGCGTTTGCCCGATAATTGTCGTTGGGCAACTGTTCGCGCTTAGGGAGTTCGGCATCTACTTCTGGCTGACCGAAGCTGCTGGTGACTGCTAAAATCACCGACTGCCTCTCAAACCTGAGCACTCTTGCTTGAAGAACGGTTTCTTCTAAATCTTTAAACTCTTCTTGAATCATTTTGCGCTGTTGGTCGCGCAGTTTTTGAGCAAGAACTTGTTTGGTCTGGATGGCGGCCATGCGACCAAATTCTTTTTGATTTGGTGTTACGTCTACGAGCACGATGCTGCCCGGTTGAGCTTCCGTGGCTACTTCTTGCACTTCCGAAAGTGAGATTTCGTGATCGGGATTGATCACTTCTTCGACAATAGTTTTGTTTGCTAAAACGCGGAAACCTTCTTGTTCTGCGTCGAGTTCTACATCAAAGTTGTCGAAGTATTCTTCGCTGAAGTGGTCGAGTTTTTGGGTGCGGCGGTAGCGTTCGTATCCTTTGAGCAGAGCTTCTCGCAAGGCTGCTTGGACGGCGTGTTTGGGTAAATTGCGTTCTTTGCTAATACCTTCGACCATATCTTTTAGTCCGGGCAGGGGAACCATTGACATATAAAACACTCCTTTTTTGCTTTGGTAATAAGTAACTGGTAATCGGTAATTGGTACTGGGAAATTTTCGAGTAAAAGCAATAGCAGATGATTGATGAGTTACTGGATAGGATAAGGGGAGCTGGGTGCTGTAACAATTTATTTGTTGTTCCTATTCAACCCGCTGCTAAAGATGTGATTGTTAAAAAGTAACTCGCAGCGAAGCGTTTTCAGCTTGCTGCGAGGCAATCTCAAAACTCAAAAATCAAAACTCAAAACTCAAAATTTCCCTTTACCTCTGCTTTCCTTCGTCTAGTTCAACTTTCACAATCTGAGGGCGGGGAATTTTAACCTGTCGCCCTTTTTGATTGAGATAAACCGCTGTTTCATCCCGGGAGAGGAGTAGTCCTTTCCACTCTTTGATTCGCGAGTCCGGTTCGGTGGCTTTGACCGTCACGGGAAAACCTTTAAAGGTAATGAATTCTCGATCGCTGCTGAGCAATCGGGATATTCCGGGACTGGAAATCTCTAGCACGTAGGCATCGGGTATGATGTCGGCTGCCTCTAACTCGGCATCGAGAGCTGTGCTCATGCGCTCGCAGTCGGCTAAACCGGTGTCTTGTTGGAGGTTGCGGATGTCTACCCGCAAGACGGGAGGATTTTGGTTGGTGTGAAACACTGCTCCCACTACTTCCAATCCCAGTGTTTCCGCAACGGGGGTAGCTAAGTCAATGATTTGTGGGATTAGGGGATGAGTCATATCGAATACTTAAGTTAAAACTCCTGAACTCGGATACGGGCAAGGAAAAATTTGGTGTTGAGATTGCTTGGCTTTGAGGTGGTTTGATTAGGTGGCTGCGACTTTCCTCTTCAACTTTGGGACTTAGCCAACACCCCTGCAGGGGATCTCCTGCGGGGGGATTACCCCTACTGGATCAGTCCTCAACTTGCAAGTCTGACGCCCTGAGCTCTTTTCCTGCGACTAATGCAACAAAAAAAGTGGGCTTGACCCACTCCTAGGTAAAACAATTTCTTCCAAGAAGTTTGAGGACTTCTTCCGATCGAAGGCAGGCCTCACTTCTCAGTTTAGCTCGATCGCCCGCCCGGTGACAAACCGATCGCCCTCGGGCGAGTGTCCGAGGGGAGACGGGGAGAGCTCACAGGGGGAATGAGAACGACTTCATCACAGTTTTGGAGTGGGGTGGGGCGAGGGCAAATTCCTGGTTGATACCGCTCACGGGTGCCAGCGCCCATAGTTACAACAGTGCGCGTGAGGCACTCAGGCGTTCTAGGACTTGCGATACGGGAGTTTCTTTGGGAAATTCTAATTTCAGTTCGGACAAGCCGTATGCTTCTTCATAGGCAGCCAATAGTTTGACCCCGCCCAAAAACAGATACAAGTTTCCGACAGGAATCGCCCGAGGCCCAAAATTTCGACCCTAGTTCAAGCTTCCAGATTCATCTTTGGAGTAAATCTCAAATCCTTCGACGGCAAGCGCGACTCAACGGCGAGACGGGGGCGCGAGCCGAACCTCTCGCGCCCCCGTCTCAAATCTCAAATCGACTGACAGTGACGGTGATTGGTAGATTAGACATGGGCGATCGCATGATTAACGGTATATTGACAAAACAGCCAAACAAAGATTCACCCGAAAAAATCCCCATTACTAATGCTCAATAGGAAGCTCAATTACAAACTCTACCCCCCCTTCGGGCAACGAAATCCAAGTCAGCCTACCACCATGTTTTTCTTCTACGATCTCACGGCTAATAGACAAACCTAAACCTGTCCCTTTACCCACTGATTTAGTAGTAAACATCGGCGTGAATAAATGCTGCATTACTTCCTCAGTTATGCCAACCCCATTATCAGCAATCCGAATCACCACTCTGTCACCCTCAAGCATTTCAGTGCAGATGCGAATCTGTGGACTGTGATTGCTCTGTTTCTTTTCCCCGCACAGCGGACAACTGATTGTATACTCTTCTAAAGCATCAATTCCATTCGCCAATATATTCATAAACACCTGATTAAGTTGCCCCGGATAACACTCGACTAGCGGCAATTCGCCATACTCTTTTCTCACTGCAATTTCTGGGAAAGTTCCTTTAGCTTTCAGTCGATGCCCTAAAATTAATAAGGTACTATCTAGCCCCTCGTGAATATTCACTGGCGTTAGTGCCGATGTATCCAACCGAGAAAAATTACGCAGTGACATAGAAAGATTGTAAAGTCGCTCTGTTCCTACCGCCATTGAATCAAGAATTTTAGGCAAATCTTCAACAATAAAATCTAACTCAATCTCCAAGGACTTATCCTCAAATTCTGATGTCGAAGTAACGCTGTGCTGGCAAAGCCGAATCATCCCGAGCAAATCGGCAATATATTCCTTAGCAATAGGGATATTATTGGAAATACAACTAATTGGATTGTTAATTTCGTGAGCCACCCCAGCTACAAGTTGACCAAGGCAAGCCATCTTTTCACTTTGAACGATTTGCACTTGAGCTTTTTTAAGATTATCCAAAGCTTGAGAAAGTTCAGCCGTTCGTTCTTCCACCCGTTTTTCTAACTCCTGCGCGAGCTGATGTAACGCTGCTTCTGCTGCGAGCCTGTCTTCAATTTCCTGTTTGAAAAGCAGATTTTGCTGTGCGAGAGTTTTAGTCAAAGAACGCAGTGTTAAATGGAGATTGACGCGAGCTAACACCTCCTTTTGTTCAAAAGGCTTAGTAATGTAATCCACCGCCCCTAGATTAAAGCCTTTAACTTTATCTCCTATGTCAGAAAGAGCCGTCATAAAAATCACCGGAATTTCGTTCGTCAACCGACTTTCCTTCAGCAGATGACAGGTTTCAAACCCGTCAATTCCTGGCATCATCACATCTAAAAGAATCAAATCAGGCTGACTATATTCAGCCTGTTCGATCGCAGTTTCGCCATCAGTTGCTACCAATATCTCCCATCCAGAACCACCTAAGGCTTCAGAAAGCACGTCCAGATTGCTAGGGTTGTCATCGACGATTAAGATGGTGCTTGTTTCCATATTGCCTACCTTCATTATTTTTATATCCTGTGGGATTTAATAAACTCTTTGATTTTTTTCACCTGATAGCTTTGGGCTAACTGGCGCAGCTCAATAGCAAAGGAAACAAATTGCTTATCCAATTTTTCTAGGTACTCGCTGCGCTCCACAATTCCTTTTACGTTGCCTCTCAGAGCCAGTTCAAATAAAATTTCAATTTCTTCGGGCGGGGGAGTCATTAAAGAGGTCGATTCAGAAAGTGATGGATGCTCAGACAAAAGGGAAATAGTGCTGATTTCTTCCTGCTTTTCTTCCTCATATATCCATTCAATTTCTAAATACTTTTGCAAGATATCAAATAGCTCTTCTGCCTGCACTGGCTTACCGAGAAAATCGTTAGCGCCACCCTCCAAACTTTTATGTTGATCCGTAGCAAATACACTGGCAGATGAAGCAATGATTGCCACTTCTTTATAGTGTGGCAAATTTCGGATACGGCGCATCATCTCAAAGCCATCTAACACTGGCATCACCAAGTCAGTGATAATTATATCAAACTTAAACTCTTCTACTTTTTCTAAACCCTCTTGACCGTTTTTCGCTTCGGTTACTTCAAATCCGAGGGGTGAGAGCAGATTGACAATGACTGAGAGATTTTCCCATTTGTCATCCACCACCAAAACTTTCTGCTTTCTACCTTGGTAGCCAACTAGCTTTCTTAGCTTGGCAATCGTGGCTGTATTTGCCCAGTTTGCCGCTTCCAGTAAATCCAAATCTAGCCAAAAAACACTGCCCGATCCAGGCTGACTTTTTACTTGAATTGTACTACCCATCATTTCGACAATTTTCTGGCTAATTGTTAAACCGAGTCCGGTGCCTTCCGCATGACGCTTGCTGTCTCCTACCTGTTCAAAAGGCAAAAATATTTTTTCTAATTGTTCTGGTGTCATACCAACGCCAGTATCTTTTATTTCAAAGCGAATTTTGTGAATTGGTGAGGCTGGCTTTGGCTCATTGCTTTGTAAGTTTTCACCTGTCCCCTTTTCCAGAGGTTCTATCTTAAAAGTCACCCCTCCCGACTCGGTAAACTTAATTGCATTGCTCAGTAAGTTAATCAGTACCTGTCGCAAGCGTTTTTCGTCAGCATGGATGCCCGCAGGCAGTTCAGAACTGGGTTGATAAACAAAAGCAATCCCTTTTTGTTCGGCTCGGATGCGGCAGATTTCCGCGACTCCCTGCAAAAAGGAAGGAAAATGAAAATCTTTCGCGTACAGTTCCAATTTCTGGGCTTCAATTTTAGCGAGGTCTAAGATGTCATTGATCAGGGTTAGCAGGTGGGAGCCACACTGGTGAATGATACTGATGCCTTGGAGCTCTTTCGGAGCCATCGTGTTCGATCGTTCTAGGATTTGAGCGTACCCTAAAATGCCATTGAGTGGCGTTCTCAATTCGTGACTCATATTCGCTAAAAATTCACTTTTAGCTTGGTTGGCAGTATCAGCGCTTTGTTTGGCTTCCGTGAGTTCAGCCGTGCGTTGTTCTACTCGGATTTCTAGCTCTGAATTGGTCTTGGCTAGCGCCTTAAAGGATTCGCGCAACTGCTGGGCCATAAGGTTGAAAGACTGACCCAGAACTTCTAGTTCTTTTACGCCTTTTACCTGCACATTTTTCTCTAACTCTCCACTCGCAATTGCCCTAGAAGCTTCGCTCAAAAGGAGAATCTGGCGGGTAATCCAGCGTGCGGTTAATATTCCTAAAACGGTAGCCAGCGCCAAGGCTCCCAAACACAACAAAATGGTAGTCTGGGTATTGGCGTTAATTTGATCCATAAAATCCCTTTCAGGAACTACCACCACGATCAGCCAGTCCAAGCCTCGGCTATCTTGAAATGGCATGACTTGGAGGAATTGCCGCTGACGGGCGAGAGTAAAATCTAATTGTTGAGAACTGTTAATTTTAGTGAGGTCGCCAAAGTGTTCTTTTAAATGCGCTGTTGTCAGCCGAATTAAATCATTTTTGCTGTCTAAAGCATTCAGGCGATGGATTTCACCATTCTTGGTAATAAATGGCTCTTTGAGATTTGAACTAGCCACTAGAAATCCCGAACGTTCTATAATGAATGTCTCTCCCGAACGTCCGATTTTTAAGCTGTGCAGGAAGTCACTGAGGAAAAAGATCAAAAAATTAGCAACGAATACTCCGCGCAGCTCGCCACTTTCGTCATAAACAGGATGTCCGGCAGGGAGGGAGAGCGTTTTCTGACCTGTAAGCGGAAAAATTTTGCTCCATGTGGGCCGGCTATAGCGTACACTGTCTTTATACCAAGAACGGTTGAGTATATTGTTGCTAGGAGAAACTTTTAAGAGCTTTGTTTGATTGCCTGTGCTATCCGAGTCATAAATATGAAATTCAGTATGACTATCCTTATGTACTCTTTTAAAAAATATTTTGCCATTCTCTTGGCGTTCAATGGCAATGAACTCTCCCGTTTTAGTAGCAAAACCCATCTGGGGCAGAGAAGGAAATGCTTGAATTTGCTCCCAGAAATAGCGCTCCATACTCTCCAATTCGTCGGGATTTAAGTATCCTAGGCGGAGGGCATTGGCATTCAGTTGATTGACGCGAAGGGCTGTATCTAGGTGTGTGTTTAGCTGTTGCTGGATGCGGGCCGTAATTTCACTCCGCAACTGGCTAGCAACTTCGTTGACTGCTTTTTGTCCGTTGCGTAAGGATAGCCAACCTGTCAGCCCGACGGCTGCAAAGATTTGCAGAACGAATGGGAATACTAAAATCAGGCGCAGGGACACCTTTTTTTTACAACGGTTTGATAAGAAAGTGGTTGCAGAGATGTGTGACATTGATTGGTGTTACTCCTGGGGTAACGAGTTGGCTGAAAAATCTCAGTGGATTTAGTGCAATGAGACTGAGGAAATATATATTGAAAAGCAATCTCTTATAGTTCGTGAATTTTTTAGACAATAAGTTGCTTGAACAAGCATGGCTACTTACGTGTTTTCTCGGAGAGCGTTATAATTAGAGCTGGCTAAAGATGCTGATGCGCCTGATTTTTTTTTCTAGCCTTTGTAAAACTTTTTAGCCTTTAGCAAAGCAGTTAGCAATCATATCTAATAGATTACTTGGTTTAGAGCTATTGGTAGTAGTTTTTAACTTTACTTTACAGATTGGCTCTCAAAAGTAGAATTTCATCAAACTTACATATAAATTGATATAACGCTAAAAACATGACACGCCAGGCCGGTGAGAACCCTAACGGCGGTCTAACTCCGTACTGCGCTGAAGATTTGAGGCACAACCCTGCAGATGACTCTCGTAGACAATGCCGATCGCACATGAAACTTTACAATTCAAGCAAGTTTCATTTGCAGGAGTTACAGCAGGGTAATGGCTAATTGCTAATAGCGGAAGGAAAAATAAGTAAAGCGGTGCCGCAGAGGGAATTATGGCACAGGATAAAGGTTAGGGCTATTCTTTTAATTCTGGGAAACTATGTAAGCTTATTGACACTCCCCGGCATAAATGCACGGGGATTCTTAAGAAACTACCAAAGGGTAATTCTTAAGGGCGCTGCCAAGACACCTCTACCAACTCCGTCAAGGTCAAGCCCTAACATTGTCGCTACTTTTCTCAAAATGTTGGCTGCCGCATTGCAGTCAGCATTGATATACCAGTTTTTCGCACCCGTCCGGTACAAACCACGCTTTACCCGCCTACCTGTTTCCTTCCACCCATCAGGTTTTTCACCGATTATAGGTAGAAAATCACGGTCTACAAATGATGCTCTAGACGTGTAACTTTCTTCAGTTTCGACAAACTTAATGCCGTACTGTTCGCACAGTTGAGCGATGCGATTCTTTAGTCGTGCTGTAGGGACTTGGACAAAATTTTGATTGGTCTTTTTGCCCATATTGGCAGAACCTTTCTGTCCTTTGTTCCACCCAAAAACGATAACACCGATTTTGTTTTTGATACAGTGATTGACAACTAAACGAGCTGCTTTATTCACGGCATCACGCATCTGACGGTTTCGTTTTTCGGTTAATCGCGCCAATTGATGCGACCAAAAACCATTATGTTTGCCCTCCATCAAAGTTGCTACGCGCTTGTTATACCACTGGTTGACCGACTTTAAGTGCTTGCCATCAATGATCGAGCTTTTCCCTGAGTTACTGATGCAAGTAAGCCAGTTATCGATACCATGATCGATACTTAAAGCTTTTCGATCATCCCCGACAGCTTGGACACTAATTGACTTGTAAACAAATTCGGCGTAAAAACACCCATTTCTGGGGAGAATTCTAATTTCTCGAATATCGGCATAGTCTAAGTTGGAAGGCATTGGGACTTGAAAGTTCTTCAGCCCAAACCAAGCTTTTACTTTTTGTCCCAGAGGAATTGAAATTTGACCATCAATCAACTTTTTTCCAAGCGCTTGCTTCGGATAAGCGATCAAATGGAACCCACCAGAAGTACGGTAATTTGGGAACTTTGGCTGAAATTCAAGCTTACCTTCCCAAAACAATTTGATTAATCCTTTGAAAGACTTTACTGATTCACCAACAGCGCCACAAGTCTGTTGAGCAGCTTGAGCGCATAAAGCCCCGTAATGAGGATTGCGCTTCAATGCGTTGATTACGTCAAACGGACGAACGTAAGTATGAGCCTTAAAGTATATTTGACGAGCGTAATAAACCGCACAATTGTGCAGTTTATTTGATTCTTGGCAAATATATTCTAGAACCGCTTTGAGTTCTTTGTCAGGCTTGAGTAGTATCTGTTGACACCCAAACATTTAAATATTTCTTTGTTGTAATATGTTGATTATACACTATCAATCAACGGAGTCAATCACTCTATGGCGAGTTTATCAAAAAAGGATTTAGAATATCGGCACGAGAGTAACGCCGTTTCACTGATCAATATGCACTTTGTTTTTATCCCGAAACGCCGTAAAGCTGTCTTGGTCGGCAAAATCGCCCAACGGCTGCAAGAGATTATTTTTGAGGTAGTGACGGAAAACAGATGGAAAATTATTGCTTTGGAAATTATGCCAGATCGCGTACATTTATTGGTTAATGTTAAGCCGACTGATTCCGCTAGCTTTGTCATGCAAAGGGTCAAAAACCGGGCTTCCAGTTACTTAAGAAAAGAGTTTCCTGAATTGTTAAAATTGCCGACCTTGTGGACTCCTAGTTATTTTATCGGTAGTGTTGGTAATGTCTCAACTGAAACCGTCAGAAAATATATTGAAGAACAGAGAAATAAATAATTTGGAACACTCGTAGCCTAAAGGCTACGACTGCGTTTCATCCCCGGCTTGAAAGACCGGGGTTCTCACGCGACGCGCTATAGTGAATTGGGAATTATAGGTGAACACATGGCTGGCAAGGATTTTAAGGTTCTTCAAATCCTAGAGGCTAGGGTTTGTCATCAGTTGATGTAAAGGAAGGTAAAGTAGAGATACAACTGGCTACAAGGATTCAATCGCCAGGAACAAATCGCCGTTATGCCTGCTGGGGATGATCAGTGGGAAAGGATCAAAAAAGATTTGTTGCCAGGATGTGAAGGTTATGTGTGTGCGACATCCTGCCTACAATCGCTTGTTCGTGGAAGCGGTGTGACACTAGATAAGATAATCCCTGGATTTTACCGTACATTACCGGATCTCAACCCAAAAAAATTTTCTGCCCCAATAAAATATGAGTGTTGTTGAAAGACATTAAATAGACAGACAGCATCAATTTTTTCAACTGTGCGATCGCTTATCCTTCCTGTTAAAAAACCTCTACAATCATGCTAACTATTGGATGGGGCAAAGCTTTTTTCAGTCGGAGTCGAACGCGGGATATGCTTTAAATCTCAAACAGTTATATGCCCGGAGTCAAACCCACGGACGACTATAAATCCTTACCAGCAAAAGTTAGCAATCAAGTTCTTAAACAAGTTATTCACGATTTGTCAGCTTGGCAAAAGTCAATAAAGGTTTATAAACTGGATAGCAATCAATTTTGATCCCGCCCCCAAATCCCCAAATACCAACATAAAAGCGGAGGAAGTAATTTATTGATTTACAATAACCAATCGCTCGGACAAAGAGGAAAATAGAAAAATAGCGGGCAACTTCATTTATCTGGAACCGACATAATAATTGCGGGCAAAGCACTCTTATGCCAGAGAAGTAAAGATTGTTCCACAAACCGCAACGTACATAGTTGAGGTAGTTTATGAAAAGCCTGTTACCGTTGCGGATTTTAACTCTAATACCAAATCCGGTTATCATAGAATACTAACAAATCAACGATAGTTAAACC
>JAUBOM010000123.1:0-21020 GCA_036700245.1 Microcoleus vaginatus BM001213989 | reverse complement strand
AATCCTCCTGTATTTATTGTTTTAAGCACTGCATAGTCTTAACTGAACCGTATTGAGTTCTGGCCGATCGCGATCCGGTGCGGGAAGCGCCTTGCGATCGACTTTGCCGTTGGGAGTTAGAGGCAGCGATTCCAGCATCACGAACACAGCAGGCACCATGTATTCGGGCAGCTTTTCTTGCAGGTAGCCGCGCAGTTGCGGCACTAACTCTCGGTCTGCTTTTCCTTGCAAGGGATTGTTGGCAAAGCCGTTCAAAGCCTTTCGCAAAAAGGCAGAAGTTTGGGAAAAACTGGGAGCGATCGCCTTATAAAAAATTGCGTCGTAACTGCCATCTGGGCTGCCATTTAACCAGCTAATCTCAACGGAATATTGCAATTCGTGGGCCAATTCTGAAAGCGCTTCTGGATTTATCCCTGATTCCGGATCGAGGCTTTGCAGCACTTCTTTTAACTGACCGGCGGTCTGTGGCGCACTGTCGAGCTTCAGCAGTTCTAAAGCTTTCATTTCTGAGTTCAATCGCGCATTCGGCACGCGCCGAAATCCGATGGCATCTGGCTGGGTTTCCTCTAGTAACTGGCGTGCGGATTTGAGCGTTAATTCCTGCTGTTGCCAATCTATCCAACCGTTCACTGTTGGCTGGTATATTTGTCCGGTTTCCTGCCCGACGCGCAAAATTACATGGTAGCGAAACATGGTAAGTTCGTTGCAGAACTTGCCATATTTTGGCTGTACTTGCACGCTGCTGATATTCGGGAACTGTCGCTTGAAGCCAGAAAAGAACCCTGGATTAAGAATTAATTCTTGCTCTTGAGCGATCATCTGTTGCACGCGCTGCAACAGATGATCGACGGGCAAATCGTCGCTGGCTTGGTGCAATTGTACCGAGAGGTGAAACGCTTTTAACAGCGCTAGATTGCGGACATCTCCGATAAAAATAGAACCCCCATTGCGTACAACTTTTGCTGCTTGCGACAAGACGCGCAGGAGATAGTCGGCGCTGGGAAAATACTGCACCACGGAGTTGATAATTACTAAGTCGAAAGATTCCGGCTCGATTCCTTCCAAGCCCTGTGCTTCTTTGTGCAAAAGCTTAACTTGCGGCAAGTTTTGCTCCCCCGATCGCAACTGTTGCTCGATAGAATCGAGCGCGATTTGGGAGAAATCTGCGCCCCAGTATTGCGCGCAGTGCGGCGCAATTCGGAATAGCAGCAAACCCGTGCCACAGCCAATTTCTAATACTCGTTGAGGTTGCAGCGCCAGAATGCGCTCGATGGTTAGGTCGAGCCATTCGCGCATTTCTGTTTCTGAAAGGGGCAAATCCGTGTAGCTGCTATTCCATCCCACAATATTGAAAATGCCATCTCGATCTGAAGGGGTCTGGCGATAGGTGTCGTTAAAGACCGATTGCCAATTAGAAATTCGCTCGGCATCCCATTCGCTGCCAGCAACTGTTCAGGGGGCGACAAGCGCCCCTGAACTGTTACAGGGGTCTGTTTTGGCGCGCTCAACCAGCCTCAAAAATTTCGGCTTATTGACAAAATAGTCTCAAGAGTGAAAAAGTACCCAGTTGTGATAAAAAAGAAGGGTCTCGCTAATACCACAAGACCCTAATCAATAAAATGTTACCCTCATTCTATCACGACCTACTGGAAAAATACCTAAGCCCAACACAATTACTTACTCTTCAAATGTTCGCACAAGTTGTTACAAAATCAAAAAGAAGTCAGAATAGAACGATTAGCTGCCACCCTGCAATTGCCGATCTTACAAAGTAGTCGTCGCCGCCACATACAACGATTTCTACAGATTAAAGCGCTCAGCATACTTGTGCTGTGGTTCCCGATCATCAAAGAGGTAATGGCCCGTCAGCTAAAAGTCGGGAGTCAATTAGTCATTGCATTGGATAGAACTCAAGGTCAAGAGTATAATGTCTTAATGGTAAGCGCGATCGTTCAAAAAAGAGCGTTTCCTATATTCTGGACGCTGTTAGATAAACGTGGGGCTTCTAATGCAAGTCGAACAGCAACAAGTATTACGCCCAGTAATTCGGCTATTAAAAAGATATAAGTTAGTGATTGTTGGCGACCGCGAATTTCATAGCATAGAGCTGGCACAATGGTTACACCGTCAGCGTTTGAGTTTCGGACTCCGTCAAAAATGCAGTACCACTTTCCGAGAAAAAAGACAACCATTTCAATCCTTAGATACCATTCCAGTTCAACCTGGGATTAATTTTTTCTATCCAAAAATTAGTTTGACTCAAAAAAAAGGATTTTCTCGGTTTAACTTAGCTGCTTATTGGAAGAGGAAATATCGAGGCAAACAAGAAGATGAACCTTGGTATCTGTTAACTAATCTGCCGGATTTGAAAAGTGCGATCGGGGTTTACAGCAAACGTTAGCCATTGTTAGCGAGGGGCAATTCGTAGGCATCCCAGCCATCGTGAGTGTTGACAGTATGAGTCCATCCCAAGTTGTCATTAAAGGCGATCGTTAATACAGGAAATCCGACGAGAGTCGCTCCGTAAGCGTTAATTTCTGGGGCAACCAGTTGTGCTTCGTACCATAAATATAAATCCGACCAAGGAAGGTGAGGATTTGCCAATAGCATGGCATTGCCGCTTTGAGAACGGGAAGGAGCGATCGCCCAACCATTAGAGCCTTTGGGGATGTCATTTTCAGCGATATCTTCAAGGCGCTCTGGATCGACTACAAAAGTAAAATTGATGACGAGTTGCGCGTGTGCCAATACATCTACCGATTTGAGGGGCAATGCTACCTTTAATTCTTCGGTGAGCGCCTCTGGGTGTTCTTTTGCATAGGCATTCATTCCGCCAACAAAAGCATCGAGATAGTTGCGAAAAATGGGAGTTTGTGATTCATACCACGCATTTGCGCGATTAGGAATTCCCATAGTTTGCACCCAGATCGGATTCCAGATAATCTTCGCCCCAAAATTCGGCAGCTTGCCCGCGAGCTTGCCCGTAAAGACGCAAAATCAGATTACCGTGACTTTGCATCTGCGCCAACCCGAAAGCGTAGAAAAGGCTTTTACTATTCTCTCCGTAAATGTGTGGAATTCCATAGGTATCCCAAAGAATTTGAGTGCCCGTTTGAGGCGCGGCTTGAATCCAATTATTGAGGAGCAAAACTAAAATAAAACTCATCAATAACGAAACAATCTTTCGCGATTGTTTTTTTACTTGTAGAAACACGGGAAATTAATTTGCTAGGGTTAAACTGAGACATTGCAGCCTTTTCAACAAGCTGCACGAACAAAACGCCGAGGATTTAAAGTCCTTTTATGGAGAGAGAGAAAATTATACCAAATCCGATGCCCAAAAAGCTAACCTATCTGCGTCCATCTGCGTCCATCTGCGGTTTAAAAATAATACTTCTTCGAGAACTCCAGAAAATCCGAAAAAACACTCTATGTAAATCGGATGTGCAATTAAAAGCCCTCCCCTACCCTCACCAAATTGAAAAGCGCTATAAAACGCCGGTGTGCCGGCCCTAAAGCGCATTAATGTCATTGGTGAGGAGGGAAGGAAACAAGTAGGGGGAGATAGGTTATAAGCTTATTTTTTAAGCTCCCCCTGTTGCCAATTTCCCTCTACCTTCGTTCCGTCTGCATAGATGTACGAACCTTGACCGTGTTTTTGCCCGTTGAGGAATTCACCTTGATAGCGATCGCCATTGGCGTAAATGCAGGTACCTTTGCCGTTGAACTGACCCTCGCTAAATTCGCCTTCGCAGCGATCGCGATTCGCAAAAACGTAAACTCCTTTCCCGCTCATTTTACCCTTGACAAAAGTGCCTTTATAGCTATTTCCATTGGCGAACTCACGGACACCTTCACCACTAAATTCTCCATTATCAAACGACCCTTGATAACGTCCCCCTTCTTTAAAAGTAAACAACCCCTGACCTTGAGTGTTGCCCTTGACAAACTCTCCTTCATAGCGGTTGCCGTTCGGATATTCGCGAACCCCTTTACCGTGAAACTGCCCTTCACTAAATTGACCCTCATAACGGCCTCCTTCAGCAAAGGTATAAATTCCCTGCCCGTGAGGCAAGTTATTCAGCAACTCTCCTTCGTAGCGGTTCTTATTAGCCTATTGACAGACGCCTTTGCCGTTAACTTTTCCTTCTTTAATATCTCCTTCGCAACGAGTGCCATTATTGAACGTAAAAGCCCCTCGACCGCTGGGAGAACTATTTGTAAAAGAGCCTTCGTAACGAATGCCGTTAGTTGAGGTAAAAGTGCCTGTACCATCGAACTCACCGTTTTTAAAACTTCCTTCGTAGCGATTGCCGTTCGCAAATTCGCGGACACCTTGACCGTTGAATTCACCCAAGGCAAATTCTCCTTGGTATCGACCTTCTTCTTTAAAGGTATAGATGCCTTGACCGTGAGGTTTGCCGTTGACAAATTGGCCTTCGTAGCGATCGCCGTTGGCATATTGACAGATGCCGGGACCGCTGAGTTTTCCCTCACTCAATTCTCCCTCGCAACGTCCGCCATCGGGTAAAGTAATTGCTCCTGCCATTGCGCTGTGAGGGTTGGCAAACAACACAGCCATTCCCAAGTTGGAACCAAGTAATAGAGCGAGTCCAACTCGCTGAAGTTTACTTAATATTGCTGAGGACATTCCCAAATTCATCTTTCACAAAAAATTCAACTTTTAACTTTGCTATTCCTTGGACGGTGCTAGAGAATTCCCAGCTAAATTGCGAGAGTCTCAAAAAAATCCCTACTCATGAAGCCGGAAGGTAATGAATGCTGTTTGTCTTTGAATGCCACTCTCTGATGGGGCAAATTTCCATTTTTCTACTGCTTTAATCGCTGCGCGATCCAAGTCGTTGTACTTGCTAGAAGTCACGATCTTGATGTTGAATGTCTTACCGTTGGGGTCAATGTCAAAAATGACTTCCACTCGACCTTGCCGCCCTTCTTCTCTGGCTGCGATCGGATAGTTAGGTTTACCGCAGCTAATGCAAGTGACGGGAGGCGGGCCGGGAGGGCCCGAAGGACTCCCCCCTCGGACTGGATTTGGCGGTTTTGGCACTGGCCCCGAACCGCTGCCAAAGGGCCCTGACGAACGCCCGCCGCCATTTCCACCTCCACCGGGTGATGAGTTCGATGCACTTCCGACCGGGCTACCAGAGGAGGCACCGTGAAATTGCCCTTCACTAAATTGCCCCTCATAACGGCTTCCTTCAGCAAAGGTATAAATTCCCTGTCCGTGAGGTAGATTATTCAGCAACTCTCCTTGGTAGCGGTCCTTATTAGCATATTGACAGACGCCTTTGCCGTTAACTTTTCCTTCTTTAATATCTCCTTCGCAACGAGTGCCATTATTGAACGTAAAAGCCCCTCGACCGCTGGGAGAACTATTTGTAAAAGAGCCTTCGTAACGAATGCCGTTAGTTGAGGTAAAAGTGCCTGTACCATCGAACTCACCGTTTTTAAAACTTCCTTCGTAGCGATTGCCGTTCGCAAATTCGCGGACACCTTGACCGTTGAATTCACCCAAGGCAAATTCTCCTTGGTATCGACCTTCTTCTTTAAAGGTATAGATGCCTTGACCGTGAGGTTTGCCGTTGACAAATTGGCCTTCGTAGCGATCGCCGTTGGCATATTGACAGATGCCGGGACCGCTGAGTTTTCCCTCACTCAATTCTCCCTCGCAACGTCCGCCATCGGGTAAAGTAATTGCTCCTGCCATTGCGCTGTGAGGGTTGGCAAACAACACAGCCATTCCCAAGTTGGAACCAAGTAATAGAGCGAGTCCAACTCGCTGAAGTTTACTTAATATTGCTGAGGACATTCCCAAATTCATCTTTCACAAAAAATTCAACTTTTAACTTTGCTATTCCTGGGACGGTGCTAGAGAATTCCCAGTCAAATTGCTAGAGTCTCAAAAAAATCCCTCGTTCTTCTTGATCCGGAAGGTAATCCATAGTTTTTTTCCTTGAATGCCACTCTCTAATGAGGCAAATTCCCTTTTTTTTACTGTTTCCTTCGCTGCGTTATCCAAGTCGTCGTGCTTGCTCGAAGTCAAGATCTCGATGTTGATTGGCTTACCGTTGGGGTCAATGTCAAAAATGACTTCCACTCGGCCTTCCCGCCCTTGTTTTTTGGCTGCGCTCGGATACTCATCTTCATTATCGCAGCGACGGATGCAAGTGCCCGGAGGCGGGCCGGAAGGGCGCTTCTGACTCCCCTGTCTTCTTTGATTTGTTTGTTTTTGCGCTGACGCCGAACTGTCTCTTGGGGCTGGGCCTCCTGGGGCTGGGCCTCCTGGGGCTGGGCCTCCTGGGGCTGGGCCTGCTGGACCTCCGTCTCCTGGGGCTGGGCCTGCTGGGCCTCCGTCTCCTGGGGCTGGGCCTGCTGGGCCTCCGTCTCCTGGGGCTGGGTCTGCTGGGCCTCCGTCTCCTGGGGCTGGTGAGCTAGGCGAGGGGGAGTTATTTGCTTCAGGGCTCTCTGAAACGTTGGAATTTCCAGTTGTATAATCTTGGACATTCCTAGGGCCCTGGGGGGGCGAGGTCCTAACGGGTGGTTCGCTTTTTGGAGGATCGGGCGAGGGGTTTTCGGGTTCTTGGGCGATCGGGCTTTTAGGAGTTACTGGGGGATTTAAATCTTCTTTAGGTGGGGGGGAAGGCTCAGGAGTTGGTGGCGGAGTTTCCGTTGGCAGCTCTTCCTTAATCTCTGGCGGGGGCGTTGGCGCCACAGGTGGCTCCTCTGGAATCGGTGGTGGGGTTGCCGCTACCGGTGGCTCCTCTGGAATCGGCGGGGGCTCTGTCGCAACCGGTGGCTCCTCTGGAATTGGCGGGGGCGTTGTCGCCACCGGTGGCTCCTCTGGAATCGGCGGGGGCGTTGTCGCCACCGGTGGCTCCTCTGGAATTGGCGGTGGCGTTGCTGCTACCGGTTGCTCCTCTGGGGGAGTTGGCTCTGGTGGCGGTTCTGGTTTTAACGTCTCAGGCGGGGGAGATACCTTTTCTGGAATAGCCGGCTCTGGCTTGGTTTCCTCTACTTTAGGCTCATCAAGCATCACAATTTCAATGGCATCCTCTGCAAATTCAGCAGGTTTGACGAACTTGAGGCTAAACGGCAGCGCGACACCGTGCAGGAAGGTTGAGCCTAACAGACTGAGCGCCAGAACTTTTTTGAGAGCTTCTTCTTGTTGTTGTCTTTGCGTCGCCGAAACATTTGAAAAACTCATGCCTTATCAATCTCCTTTATGGATGGGTTGGCAATATCCTCGCTGGCTCCCCCACATCACCCGAAACAAGCTACCAACTGCGGGTTGAGCTTGCTATCAAAGATGAACCTACCCATCCTATAAGAAGACTGTCACCCTGTTCAAGACTCTTGCAATTAATTTTCATTTATTTAATTTTGATTGAGCGAGTAGGCGCCACCAATCAGCATTTCCTTTGGGTGGGCCTACGTTGCTCTCATGGGCGCTGTCAATGTTCGGATTCTGGCAGGGCAAGCTTCCAAAATTCCTTAAATGCAATACTCAACCCCCGAATCTACCAATAAATTTCAGCATTCTCAAGCTTTTTAGAGAATAAATAAATAATTATTTATCATGAATTTATTATTAATTGATAAGTATATTATATTAAAAATTGTGGGTCAGGGCTTGACAAAGACGGAATATTGTGGAAACCTAGTTGAGAATCTTTTAAAGTATTGAAGATTATTGTCAAGTCCTAAGGCAAATTTTACTAAAGAAGCACTGGCAGAAAAATCGGTCGGGATCGCAGTAGAAGCATTTTGGGTAAAGACGAAAATAGTCACATACAGGTAGTGCGTTTGTGCGTTTGTACGATCGGGCTCGCCTTTGAGTGAAACAATTCGCAGTCTGAATCACTTGTGCCGACTTGACGCAGAAACTCTACCAGCCTTCGATCGGGCTAATTGCACCATTAGGCAGCTTGCGATCATTCAACAGAGCTAGCGAGAGTACAAACCAATGGATAGTCTCATTTACATTTTTAAGGCCGCAGGCATTGTTGCGTGGCCGCTGTTTGCCTCGTCAATCGCAGCAGTAGCGCTGATCATAGAGCGTCTTGCCTTTTGGTTTAGGGTAAATCGGCGACAGCGGCGAGTCGTGCGGGATGTGCTACAGCTATACAGTCAAAACCCCGATTCCGCCATCAAAAAGTTACAAGTAAACAGCGATTTGCCCCTAGCCCGGATTTTTTTAGAAGCTTTAGAATTAGACTCGCCCAACATCGAAGAATTTCGTTTGGCCCTAGAGAGTAGCGCTCAGGCAGAAATCCCTATCCTGAAGCGATTTAATACAATATTTGACAGCATTATCAGCCTTTCCCCGTTATTTGGCTTGCTCGGAACAGTTTTAGGGTTAATTACTACCTTTAGTTCCCTCAAACTGGGGGATGCCACGGGCACCAATGCCGCAGGCGTTACCGCTGGGATTAGCGAAGCCCTCGTCTCTACCGCAGTAGGGTTAGTGGTGGCAATTTTTACGCTCCTATTTGCCAATATGTTTCGCGGGTTTTACTTACAGCAGATAGCTTTTATTCAGGAAGCCTCCGGCCAGTTAGAGCTATTGTACCGTCACCGCTACGAACAACTACCAAGAGAATCTAACTATGCGCCTACCCGATGAACCTGATAATATTCCCCAGATCAACATCGTGCCAATGATTGATGTGGTCTTCGCCATATTGACATTTCTAATTGTTTCCTCTTTGTCTTTATCCAAATCCGAGGGTCTGCCCGTAAATTTACCGAAAGCATCAACGTCTCAAGTTCAGGACTCGCCTGCTAAAATTACCGTCACGCTCGATGCTCAGGGAAAATTCATGGTTGATAAAAAGTTAGTCAACTTAGACCAGATTGAGAGTACGGTGCGACAAGTGATGGGGTCAAATCCGAGCGCCTTAATTGTGCTGAATGCGGATAAAAGCGTCGATCACGGAAATGTTGTGGAAGTTATGGATCGATTACGCCGAATTAAGGGAGCTAAGTTAGGCATTGCTACCGCAAAGTAGAGAGCTAAGATAATTCCTAATTTGTAATTCCCTCATACTTTTAAACTGAAATTACCCCGTGCAGATCTACTAAAAAAGCCTGTAAGCCTGATTAAAGAATGAATACAGGCTTTAATAGTAGCATTTTATTACCACTGTAATTTCAGATTGTTTTAAGCTTTTCATCAATAACGGGACTTAGACATTTTCTAGCCCCTAAAGAAGCTGAAAACCCCTCGAAGTAAGTCAAAGAGGTACGCGCGAGCGAAGCTATCCCGAAGGGAATCGCCCAAAAATGCCTGAAACTCTTAAATATACTCGATTCCTACCCATTAGATCTAAAAACCTTCTGTCTATAGGTTTGAAGCCATTTAGGCTTCAGTTTTTGTCTAATTCCCGATAAAATCGCTCGTAGTGTAATCATTTATATGGTTCTTCCGTATTTAGTATGCTAAATTTTGAGAAAACTGCCAAAAAAGCAAAGCTCGTCTTTCAAAGGTTTGAAAATTCCTAAAGCCGAATCCACTGCGTTTTAACAGTTTTAACTTATTATTAATTACCTCAATTATTGATAGTTCTTTCGACTGGATTAGTGTCCTGCGTTCCAGTCAAATCCGCTCCCTAGCTGAGCAAGAATCCATTCAAGTTTCTTTATTCGATGAACTCTCACATTGCTGAAATATCGTCAGATGACTATCCGGGAGGAAGGTTAATAGGTTGCCGCAACCCGATGCTGGCAGCAGATAGGGCAAAAACCCGAGCAGAATTGTTGCAAGCCACAGAAAAGGAATTATCCCAAATCGTTGCTGCCAGAATTAGAGAGCAACGTCGTTCAAAATGAAAATAAAGAGATTGCTCTCAAAGTCGGACAGGTTATGAATCGTTACAAAGTTGCTAAGCATTTCAAACTGGATATTCAAGCCGAGAGCTTTAACTACGAACGCAATTGTGAAAGCATTGAACGCCCCGCAGCACTTGACGGTTTATATGTAATTCGTACTTCAGTTGAGCTAGAAGTTTTGTCGCCCCAAGAGACTGTGAAACCTTATAGAACCCATTCGAGATATTTTCTTGACCAATCAGGCTCGCAAGTAAGCCGTCTGGTATAACTCAATAACCTCTTGCAGAATTAAAAAGATGAGTTTACTTGAAAGTGAAAAGATTATAGGAGTAGTGCGATTGCCAGTTATTTGCAGTGATAACTGGCAATCTCATAACAAAGCGACGACCTTAAGCCGAGAGCAGGAAATCAGGTCCGTAAGTCTTGCCACTGCCATCCGGTAAAGGAATTTGCAAGAGTTTAATAACTATATCTTTCAGGTTAAACATTTGATCGATGCCAGTGTTAAACTCATTGACATCTCCTTTAACCCAAGCGCTTTGAAGATGATCGAGAACTGATTTGAAAATTGTGTTAAATTGTTTCAAAAGATCCAGCACTTCTTGAGAGGGATTCGGCCAGCCACCGCTCGGAACTTCTCCCATTGGATATGTATCGGGAAAAGCGATCGCTTGGCCTGTATAGTCCCACTTACCATCTACTTGAATCAATGTGCGCTCATGATAAACTTCAGCAAATTTATAATAATGAGCGAGTTCTCCTCCGAAGTCTACAGTTTCTGGCGAATCCCCAGAACCTTCGCCTTGTTCTTTAATTTCTAGAACTGCTTTTTCGACATCAGCAATGGTTTTAATCTCGTATAATTGATTAGGGCCAATACCACCCGTCATCTGATTTTGGCCGCTCAGGGGTGGGTTTATTTGCTGAAAAGCATTAAGAATTTCATCGTAAAAAGCGCCAATGCTCGGATAAGTTTTTCCTAAAAACAATCCGGTTGGTGCTAACTCTGGAGCTTCGATTTCCATGCAAACTTTGCTCAAGTAGTCTTTACTTAAGCCTGCCAAATATACCTTTAATTGGGGGCGAACACCTCCGGGTAAATGACCTGGATATGTTGGCAAAACAGTATTAATTTCTGGTGTTCCACCAATTGTTGTGAGCATATTGCAGACCAATCCCATGTGCAGCATTTCTTCAATCAGGATGGTGCGAATCACGGTGGAAGCAGTTGATTTCAAGTCTTTAATTGACCACCAAGCGCATAGGTAAACAGGAATTGTTGCTAGCTCTAATTCAATGGCTGCGTTTAAGCTATTTTTAAGCCAGTCTAGATTTCGTTTAGGATTGGGGACTTGGAGTTGTTCAACAATTTTCATGCTCATGGGATTCTTATTTTTAGTTAGATACTCCTGAACAGTCAATACGTTTTCGGTGCTACAATTTTGTTATTTACTAAGTAATTCGGCCCTATAAAACACAACTATGTCAACGATTGTCAAGTATCCAAATTCCACTCTAGCAGCACTCATCAGCCCTGTTTACATACTGTTACATAGTTCGGTTTAATCCTGCCTACCTACTTATCTCCATAAAACAATGCGCCCAAATTCATGTTTGGCTGGTGTGACCATTATTCTACAATATTTGTTAATGGTCAAATATAAATAATTGTATAGAACTGAGATCTTGCACCATTCTCAAGAACTAACCAGAACCCTTGATTTTCCGTTAATAAGATCGCCAAAAACCTAGCTTTTATCGGCTTAATGATATTGGTGCAAGCTCTCAAATGGGTTCTATAAGAGCCTTTCCCAAGTAGAGCAAGCTTTTAGAAGTTTTAAAAATGTCGATTTAAAAGTGCGATCGATTTATCATCATACAACCGAGCTAGTTAAGGCTCATGTGTTTTTATGTATGTTAGCTTATTAGGTTGAATGACATATGCGTTCTGTGTTAGCCTCTATGCTTTTTGATGAGGATGATTGGGAGTCAGCTCATCTTCAGCAAAAATCTGTAGTCAAGGCTCAAGCAAGCGAGCGTACCAAAGCCAAGGCTAGAACCAAGCGCACTGCTGATAATTTACCCGTTCATCGTCTGTAACAACTGATTCATTTGCATCCATCTGGCGCGCCACAGCTAGTATCTGTTGAGCGAGGGCAAAACGGGTACTCGGATGGTTTGAGTTTTGCCCGATCGCCATTTGCTCTCGTAAGGCTTTAAGGTTTAAAACTTTCCGTTCGGATTAGGCATGATTCACACGTTACAAGTGATTGAATGCTTTTTTCTCCTTACAGGGGCTTTGTTAGTTGTCAAGCACTGTGTCAAGTGATTCGCCCTCGTTTACAATCTCGTGTACTGTTTTATGCCTACAAATGGTCTACAATTTTGTAGACACAAAGCAGCAGCAGTGTCAGGTCTACAAATTTTCTACAGCGTAGGTCGCAGAATATTTTCCGAGGGCAGTGACGGACAAAAGCTAGAGTCACGTCATTTGCATAGTGCGAGTTAAGCAAGAGTTTGTCACGACCGGGATTTTCGGGTGAAAGTCGATCGCACTATGCGGCTAGAATTTTCCTAGCAGAACGGTGGATTAGATGAGCGTGAGTAGGTTAATAATTGCGTCCAATTGTGAGATTAAAGCGGTCATATCCTAGAAGTATTCTAGGAATGTTGGATAGAGTACCTGAAAGTATTGATATAGGGTTACTTATTTTGAACGGGCAGGGTAAAGTGAAAACAACTGCCTCGATCGGGTACGGAGTCTACCCAAATTTGACCGTAGTGGGCGCGGATGATGCCTTGACACAGAGACAGTCCAATGCCGTAACCGTCTGTTGATTTATCTCGCTGCAAGCGAAAGCTGTCTTCAAAAATGCTCGCGCAATCTTCTTCAGGAATTCCCGGGCCGCTGTTGCAAATGCTGACTTGAACTTTGTAAGCGGTGCGGTGGAGAATTGAAAGATTAACAGTTCCTCGGTCTGGCGTGTACTTGCTGGCGTTGTCAAGCAGGTTGACTATGACTTGTTTGATGCGATCGGGATCGGCATAAACCAAGGGCAAATCTGCGGGAATGTCTGTTTCTAAGTTCAGACTTTTCGCCTGAAATTTGTCTTGAAACTGCAGGATTACATCTTGACAAATCGCCCCCAGTTCGATTCTTTTTGGTTCAATGTGGAGTTGAGCGTTTGTACCCCGGGCTGCTTGCAGGATATCTGTAATCATACGATCGACAATCCGGATTTGGCGGCGGGCTTGTTTCATCAAATGAGCCGCCAGACTCGGTGTCAAACGCGACTTTTCCCCCTCTTTCACCTTCTGATTTGACTCCAAAGTCTCCAAAGCCAAAGATGCGGCTGTCAAAGGATTGCGCAGGTCGTGAGCTAGCATCGCAATAATCCGGTCTTTCAACTGCAACTGCTCTTGCAGGTGTTCTTTTTCCTGTTTGAGGCGAAAAACTTCATCAGAAAGCTGCACAAGTTCGGCGGCGCAAGCAACGGAATAGATGGGTTTTGGGTCAGTCAGGGTTTCAGCAAGAGCTGGGGCAGACTCCTGCTGAGCTGTGTATTCTTCTACAGAACGCTTCCAGCGGGGCCACCAGTGTTCGAGTTGGGCGATCAAATTGCTGCCGGCGAGAGTTTGTCGGGGCTCGGGATGAATTTTGAGCAGCGAGGGAGTGGCTACAAGTTTAAAGTGTTCGGCTAAATCGGGCTGTTCTCCTACGTCGATGACTTGAAGCTCAAAGTCGCACTCTGCCTTCAAATCCTTTAGGGACTTGCGGATGTGTCTGGTCTGTTCCCGGGAAGAGGGACGCTTGTCTACAAACAGCAAAAGCTGTAAAAGCGGTGCGGAATTTGCCGGCTGTTCGGGAGAACCGTCGGTATCGCTGGTGCCGGGTGTTGGATGGACGCTGTTGAGCTTTTCGATCGGGTGAAAATAATTGAGCATTGCCTAGCCGAGTTATTTCACTTCTACTTTAATTTAATACTTACTTTAGATTTATGCTATTGTCCGATAATTTCATTACGGCGGGCAGATGATATTTTTGAGATGGAAGAAAAATGAGTCGCTGCGGGTGGTGGTTCAAGTGGCGGCCGCCTTTTTTGTGCTGTGCCTGTTGCTGACGCTGCACCGCTACTACAGCTTTTACGCTACTTACGACCAAGGCATTTTCAATCAACTTTTTTGGAACGGCACTCGGGGTCACTTGTTTGAGAGTTCCCTCTCTTCAGCTTTGTCCACGAATGTGGTTCACCAAAACCAGCTCCCGGAAGTATCTTACTACCGGTTGGGGCAGCATTTCACCCCGGCGCTGATGCTGTGGCTGCCAATTTACTCGCTGTTTCCCTCGCCCGTCACTTTGACTGTGTTGCAGGTGACTTTAATTACCGCGGCTGGAGGAGTGCTCTGGGCTCTCGCCAGACACTATCTCGAACCAAAGCTGTCGGCGACAATTGTTGTAAGCTATTACTGCGCTAACGCGGTCATCGGCCCGACTTTGGGCAATTTTCACGATATTTGTCAAATGCCGCTGTATGTCTTTAGCTTGCTGCTGGCGATGGAGAAGCGCTGGTGGCCGCTGTTTGGGATTCTGGCAACTTTAATTTTGGCCGTGCGAGAAGATGGGGGAGTTGTTTTATTTGGCGTCGGAGTTTACCTGATTTTGAGCCGGCGCTACCCGAGGACTGGTTTAGCCGTCTGCATACTCAGTTTTGGTTATATGATCGTCCTCACCAATCTGATTATGCCTCGGTTTTCTGCTGACATATCCGAGCGGTTTATGATGGAGCGCTTCGGTCAATATGCCGATGGAAATGAAGCTTCGACTCTTGAAATTATTTGGGGAATGGTTAGCAATCCCGGGCGGTTGGTGGCTGCATTATTTACTCCGTTTTTTGGTAAGATTAGGTACTTGCTTGGCCAGTGGTTGCCATTAGCTTTGGTTCCAGCTTTCGCGCCTGCGTCTTGGATGATAGCTGGATTTCCGCTGCTGAAGCTATTTTTAGCGCAAGGACAGTCGGTGCTGGCGATTAATATTCGCTATGCGATGACTGTGGTTCCAGGGCTTTTTTATGGCGCGATTCTGTGGTGGGCCCAGCGTCAAAAGGAAGAAGATAGAATGGTGAGAGAGGAAAGAATGTTTTTGCGTTTTCCTTCTGCTTTATTTCCTCTGCCTTCGTCTTCAAAGTTTCGCCGCTTTTGGGCGTTTTGTATCTGCTTGTCACTATTTTTTACCTTCACTTCTAACCCAAATCGCACTTTTTCTTGGATTTTGCCCGATGCGATCGACCCTTGGGTGCAGGTTCCTCTCGTCAGACAGTGGCAGCACGTTTTGCAAGTCCGGCCACTGTTGGCTCAAATTCCTGCTGATGCTAGCGTGGCAGCGACGAATACTATTGTGCCGATTTTGTCAAGCCGTCGGGAAGTTCTCAGGTTTCCGATGTTTGAACTGCGCAATGATGCGGGGAAGCCAGTGAAGATGGAATATGTAATTGCCGATATGTGGCAGTTGCAGCAGTATCAGGCTGCGTTTCGCGGGGAACGGGGACAGTTGCAGGACATCGTACCTGCGATCGATCGAATGTCCAAATCTGGAGAGTACGGAATTGTTGGCTTTGAAGACGGTGCGATTTTGATGCGTCAGGGTGCTGTTTCTAAGTCTGCCTCGGCTGCTGCTTGGACCGATTTTCGTCGCGAATTGGAGCCGATTTTGAAGAAAGGGTAAGCGGGTAGACGCGAGATCCCTTGCTGAGTCTGTGGCACAAATCTTGAGGAAACCTGTTTTTTTCAGGAAATGGCGATCGAGCAATTTCCTGCAAAAACCCGGTTTCTGCATGATTTTGGGTCCTGGTTGCTGCCAAAAGTCAGGCTTTGGACATAAACTTGCGATCCGCTAACATTTAAGGCTGGTTATTATACAATAAGTTTGTTAATCCTAAACATTAAGATATATAAAATCTTTGGAGGGGAGAAAGATGAAAATTTTGGTATTGGCATGGGAGTTTCCTCCCAGAATTGTAGGCGGTATCGCCCGCCACGTAGCGGAACTATACCCAGAATTAGTGAAGCTGGGCCACTCGATTCACCTAATTACAGTAGAGTTCGGTCACGCGCCGATGTACGAAGTGGTGGAAGGAATACGGGTGCATCGGGTGGTGGTGGGGCACGCCAGGGACTTTTTTCACTGGGTGGCGAACCTCAATCAAAGCATGGGCAAACAAGGCGGCAAACTGATGCTGGAGGAAGGTCCCTTTGATGTCATCCACGCTCACGATTGGTTGGTAGGAGATGCGGCGATCGCCCTCAAGCATACCTTTAAAGTACCGCTAATTGCCACCATCCACGCCACCGAATACGGGCGCTTCAACGGCATCCACAATGAGGGGCAGCGCTACATTAACGCCAAGGAAAACGACCTCGCTTACAACGCTTGGCGGGTAATTGTTTGCAGCGATTATATGCGGCGGGAAGCCGAACGGGTACTATCGACTCCGTGGAACAAAATAGAGGTAATTTACAACGGAATTAGACCGGAGAAAAAGCCGCGCTGGCACGAATTTGACGCGATGAATTTCCGCCGCCAGTTTGCGGCAGACGACGAAAAAATAGTCTATTATGTAGGAAGAATTAGCTACGAAAAAGGTATTTCTGTATTTCTGAATGCCGCACCTAAAGTAATTTGGGAAATGGGGGGTAAAGCGAAAATTGTAATTGTTGGCGGCGGCAATACAGACCATCTAAAACATTTGGCTTGGCATTTAGGAATTTGGAATAAGTGTTATTTTACAGGCTTCATGTTTGAGGAACATCTCGACAAATTCCAGACGGTGGCTGACTGCGCGGTTTTCCCCAGTCTTTACGAACCTTTTGGGATTGTAGCGTTAGAAAGCTTTGCTGCAAGGGTGCCGGTGGTGGTTTCGGATGCGGGCGGCTTGCCAGAGGTGGTTCTGCACACTAAAACTGGCGTTGTTACTGAGGCAAACAATCGGGATTCTTTGGCCTGGGGAATTTTGGAGGTGCTGAAAAATCCGGGTTACGCGCGGTGGTTGGTTGACAATGCTTATGAGGATTTGGAACGCCGGTTTAGTTGGCAGAAGTTGGCGATGGAAACCGAGTGGGTTTATCACCGGGTGGTGGAGGAAAGGGCTGAGGTTGATTGGTGAAATTGACAGGTTGAAGATAAGGCTCGGCGGTTTCAACCGCTACTTGTCAAACGAACTCCCTCTCTAAAAGACTAAAATATAAAGGGGTATTTTAAACCGGATTCTGCAATCAAAAAGCAGGAAATAAAACAGCCGAAATCTACCTTACTTTGAGTGCATTCAGACAATTTAAAGGGAATTCGCATCTTGAAGATTTTTAGAGACATCGAGCCCCAACCCAGACGCAGCTTGCTGACTTTGTTCACCGCAGGGCTGCTATTCTGGTCGAGTTTGGCTTCGCTGCTGCCAACTTTGCCGCTGTACGTTCAATCTGTGGGCGGCACAAAACAGCAAATTGGCTTTGTGATGGGTGCATTTGCGATCGGACTTTTGCTATCGAGGGCGCAGTTGGGTAAATTAGCTGACAGCAGGGGGCGAAAACAAGTTTTGTTTCTAGGCGCCTCAGTCGCTGCGATTGCCCCTGTGGGCTACCTCTTAGCTCAATCTATCCCGTTACTGTTCCTTATTCGCGCTTTTCACGGCATTAGCATCGCTGCTTTTACCACAGCTTACAGCGCTTTGGTAACAGATTTGTCGCCTCCAGGAAAGCGAGGCGAATTAATTGGTTACATGAGTTTGGTGAGTCCTATTGGTCTAGCATTTGGCCCTGCTATTGGCGGATTTGTGCAAGCTTGGGTTGGTTATACTCCTTTGTTTGCGATGTCGGCAACTTTCGCTGCAACGGCTGTATTTTTCACCTGCAAAATTGCGGAACCTAATTTTGCCGATCTAACAAAATCTGACTCGCTATCTGAGGCAAAAAATAGCCAAAAATACTGGCAAATGCTTTGGAATCCCCGGGTGCGGATTCCGGCTTTAGTGTTATTGCTGGTTGGTTTGGTATTCGGAACTTTGAGCACTTTTATGCCTTTGTTTATCCAAGAAACCAAGGTTAAGTTGAATCCGGGATTATTTTATTCTACGGCGGCTATCGCCAGTTTTGGTATGCGAGTAGTCACGGGACGGGCTTCGGACAAATACGGTCGCGGCTTGTTTATTTCTGGCGGCTTAATCTGTTATGCCCTGTCTATGTTATTGTTGTATTTTGCTAACAACAGGGGTGCTTTTTTAATCTCAGCTTTGGTTGAAGGTTGCGCCGGCGGTACGGTTATGCCGATGATGGTAACGCTGATGTCGGACAGGTGCGAACCTCATGAAAGGGGCCGCTTGTTTTCGCTTTGTATTGGCGGATTTGATTTGGGACTTGCGATGGCTGGGCCGACTTTAGGCTTTGTTGCTGAACAAGTTGGCTACAGAAATATGTTTGGTTTTGCGGCTGGACTCGCTGGCTTGGCTTTGCTGATTTTTATTACTCTGTCTAGCAAGGGCTTGTCTAATTCCATGAAATTTGCGATCGGTCGAGGCAAAGATGTTTATGCTTTGAATAGGTGATATCAATTCCGGTTACACCGGAATGACTGTTGACTGTTGACTGTTGACTGTTGATTGTGAGTCGATTTAATATTTCTAGATGCTTTGGTGGTGACATGACTGGAATTTACCATTCCGATGAAGCGCCCAGATGATATGACGATCGGCGATTTGTAGTAAGAACTTTAGTCTGACAGTCACTGAAACCAAAAGAGAAGACTGAAGTCCTCACTACAAACTTATATGAGTTTTAAGCTCTGCGTCCCGTTCGCTCTTGGGTCATCAAGAGAGGACCCAAGTCCTCAGTACAAACTTATATGAGTTTTGATCCCTCAATTCAATTAATTTCTTAATTCAAAACTCAGACATCAGAACTTATAACCTTTGTGAACAAAGCTGAGGGTCAACTCGTACCGTTAGACCCCAGGTTTTTTTTCCTCGAGGCAAGGTTTTTTTGATTAAATGGGCTTGGAGGGATTCGAACCCCCGACCTCATGGTTCGTAGCCATGCACTCTATCCAACTAAGCTACAAGCCCCTGTTGAGTTGAGATTTAATCTAAAATTGATTAAGTTCTTTTCTCACAGAATCTAACAGTAACACCATTACCAAAATAATGCAAGACCTTTCGCCAACTTTTTCTAAAGTGCCCGATGCGGCACAGCTAACTCACCTCAACAACAGCGGTGAAGCCCAAATGGTGGACGTTTCGGCGAAGGTGGTAACAGCGCGACAAGCTGTGGCCGCTGCGAGGGTGCGGATGTTACCGGAGACTTTTGCGGCGATTGAAGCGGGGAATGCGCCGAAAGGTGATGTGTTGGGCACTGCAAGGCTGGCTGGAATTATGGCGGCGAAACAGACGGCGCATTTGATTCCTCTGTGTCACCCTCTACCGCTGAGTAGTGTGGAGGTGCAGGTGATAGCGGATGCTGAGTTGCCGGGGTATCAAATTCGGGCGACGGTGAAAATTAAGGCGGAAACTGGGGTGGAAATGGAGGCGCTAACGGCGGTTTCGGTGGCGGCGCTGACTTTGTATGATATGGCGAAAGGATTGGAAAAGTCGATCGCCATTGAGTCGATTCGCCTCGTCAGCAAAAGTGGCGGCAAGTCAGGGGACTATGAAAATTTAGAAGCATAAGTTTCCTGCCGAAAGAGGGATGCAGCATTCAAAAAGCTGCACTTAAGATTAAAATAACCCCAGAACTACTAATATCAAGTGAAAAACTATGCCTCCTCGTTGGCCCCGCAAACCCGATCGCAACGATCCAGAGTACCGCCGCTTAGATGACCGCATGAATTTTGCCATCCACGTCGGTCTTTTTTCTGCTACCAATTCTGGTTTGTGGTTTGTTCACAATTTGCAAAAGGCTGATTGGCCTTGGGCAATTTCGGTAACGGGTGGATGGGCTCTAGTAGTTTTGGCCCACGCGGTTTACCATTTTGCGATCGCCGATTATTCGCCCCTCACCAAAGATTCTGGCTGAAGGCAGTGGTGGGCGATTTGTTAAGTCTTTTGATTGATAACAGATAACTTTCGGCTTTTTTGATATGGCTAATACTACACAGGCGATCGAATCCTTAGCCGCTGAAATCGGCGAAAATGTCTACATTGACATTGCCAAATGGCATTTGTATCTCAATGATGCTCACCTGCATACAGTTGTTGCTGAACGACTTTACCCGATGCTGGAAGATGGCAATTTAGATGCTGACAGAGTTGCACAAGTTTTGCAAGGAATTCCAGTCAAGTTGGGCGGCGGCAAGCGGGAAGTGCCGCTGGCAGATTTGATTCCGATGCAGTGTCAAGTTCAATTGATGGACGTGCTTGAAGAATTTCAGCGCAATATGTGATCTCAATTGTTGATTTGGATTTAAGTGCGAGATCCTTTTTTGGTCTTTTTTGATCGAAGGGGCGATCGTACTTTTCATTTTTTCCTAAATCACCTGGAAATTAACCGATGTAATCGCATTCGCACTCACTCCAATCATCACACCTAACTCCTCTCCAGTCAAGACATTTTTGATAATAGTTCCCTGAGTATTTTGAGTTATTTCTAACTGGCTAAAGCTCAAACCTCCACTTAATCCAATCAAATCTTGACCCACTGTAAAATCAGCAATAACATCAAATCCTTGACCTGAATTTAAGACAAAGATATCGTTACCGCTACCGCCAATTAAACTATCATTCCCCAAGTCTCCGTAAAGAATATCATCACCTTGACAACCAGTGAGAGTATCCTTATCTTCGCCTCCGTACAGGGTATCATTTCCTTCACACCCTCCCAGAATATCTGCTGCTTCGTCACCACTGATTAAATCATTTCCTTCACCGCCACAGATGGTATCCGAACCCTGGTTTCCAAACAGGTAGTCATCACCTTGACTACCAAGCACTATGTCATTCCCTTTGCCTCCAAATAAGGTGTCATTATCCTTGCCACCATCAATGAAGTCATCATTTCTATTAGCATAAATGATGTCATTACCTTCGCGGCTATTTATGGAGTCATTGCCTTTGCCTCCAAAGATTAAATCGTTCCCCAAGTCGCCAAGAATAATGTCATTATTTTCATCTCCAAATAGGATGTCATCACCTGTG
>JAUBOM010000122.1:0-21549 GCA_036700245.1 Microcoleus vaginatus BM001213989 | reverse complement strand
GGCTGTTTGATCCATCGTCTCGGGTGGGTCGTTGACCAATTATATTGTAATATAATGCCGTCCTAAAAGGACGAGGTTTCTACCCAATTTTCTGATGAAAGTTTAACGGTTTGTGGGAGTTTGAAGAGTGGTGCAATACGTCAGCCAGTCGAAACGAGTTTTTTATTCTTTGGTAATGATGTCGATCGCCTTTGGCGTTGATTTATCTCAATCTAGTGATTCAGAAGCGAGAATACCCGTTGATTACGTTTGCTATATACAGACGAGTGATGGTCGAACGATCGACTTAGGTAAGCTTTGTGGAAGTAGTGGCACAGGCCGCCCGATCGCTTTAGGGCCAAATGACCAGGACTTTCTTAATAGTTACCAACGATCGTTGAGCAAACGGCTCAATTCATCCTCATCCGATGCCGTGTCTCGCGTTCAGCGAAATCCCCAAGCTGCTATCGAACGTGCGCGCGGGATATGTAATGCACTCAGTGCGGGAATGTCGATCGACTTGCTGCAACCTCAAGGCAATGCTGAAGTTGATGCGCTTAACGCTTTGGCTCCTAAATATTACTGCCCTGAGTTTGACGACTGAGCAAGGAAGTCTCAGTGGAGCGATCGCCTCTGCCATTACTGGCGATTCACAAGTAGGGCGGCTCGGATTGCCTCTGTGAGCTGGGGGGGTTACTGTGGCGATCGGGTGAAACAAAATCGCTTGACACTTGTCCTCAAACCTGAATAGGCTGTTACCACTCGCATCTGGCTGGCTTTTCGGAAATCTGAAAGACAGTTGCTTCTCCAGCGTCGGCTGTAGCTTCAGCTTTTTCCATCGTTTTTTTAGGTAATATTAAAACTTCTTAATTTTCACAGACTAATCAATCAACTTACCCGCTTTGTCAATAGTGTGCGATTCCCAACCATTTCTCACCCTTGCCAGCCCGTTATCAAATTTTTCTGCCTCATCAAACTGTGGTTCGATAACTATCTCACCATGCTGATCCATGTAGCCCCACTTATTATTTATCATCACAGGGGCGACTCCTTCGCCGAAGTCTAAACCCCCGTCTAATGGCTGTTTATTGATTGGACTACCTTGTTTATTGATGTAACCAAAAGTTTTATTACCTCTTACCCTTGCTAGCCCTTCACAAAATTTGCCACCCCATAAATAGTTAAGGTCGATAACTATTTTGCCTGTTTGATCGATATAACCAAAATGATAACCTAGCTCAACTCTTGCTAGCCCTTCGGAAAATTTTTGCGCTGAATTAAAGTGAGCCTGAATTACTACCTCACCTGTCCGAGTTTCATAGCCCCACTTACCAGCTTCCTGAAATGGTACTGGTAAATTATCCAGGGGTTCTAATTCTGCTGTAGTCTGTTTTAAGGCGTTTAATGCTTCAGTTGCATCTCTGTAGCGGTGGCGGAAATCATACCGTACCATTTTGGTCAAAATATCCGCTAACCATTTGCTGACATTGACCTGCTCGCACCAACTATGTTTGGGAATTCGATCAACTGCTAACCCTGTTAGAGCTTGGATTGCCATTCGTCCTAAACTATAGATATCGCTTGCCAACTGTGGGTTGCCATCCATTTGTTCAATCGGCATATAAGCCCAAGTACCAATCTCAATTGTGCTGGAGATATTCTCTCGCCCTGAAATAACTTCTTTAGCAGCACCAAAGTCAATTAGGATTAGCTTATTATCTGAATCTCGTCGCATAATGTTGCTAGGCTTGATATCTCTATGAATTACACTTTCCTCATGTACATAAGCCAGCACTTTCAGCACCCCTTGCAACAGTTCGATCGCCTCATCCTCACTCCAAGGTTCACCGGAAGTGATTTCGTTGGTCAGGTCATGTCCATCAATATACTCCTGAACAATATAAAAGTCTCGATTTTCCTCAAAATAATCGATATACCTGGGGATTTGGTTATGCTCATCACCAAGCCTTGTTAAAATTTCAGCTTCATGCTTAAAACGGCAAACCATATCTGAATCGTCTTTTCTGTTAGGTTTTAGCAGTTTAACAACGCATTTACGCTGAGGAACCGAGAGTTTTTGTGGGTATTCGGCTAGATAAGTTTCGCCAAAACCACCCGAACCTAATTTTTCTTTAAGGACATAGCATTGTCGCAGTATTGTATTGATCATTTTCCTAACCTTACCAGTCAGTTTTTATTAACCACAAAGTATTAGAGGAAACACTTAAAGACTTTGGTAGTAAGAGGCGATATCCAGTCTCTTACTACCAAATCACAATCCTCCGCGACCTCGATCGCCCAAAGTGAATATCCTATAAAAAAAGGGCTAGCAATTATACCAGCCCTTCCATTAATTGGAGATGTTAAATTAGCAGTAATCTAACATCTCAAACCTCAAATCAATCTAGCTTCTGTCAGTAGCAGCTACTGGCTCAAAGCTTGGAACCACCAACTCACCATTCTGCTTGGTGAGTAGATTGTACAGCCTTTCGGTATTCGGGAAATTCGCAGCAGGCAGAGTCGGGAAGCGACGGTAAGGAACAGTATCCTCGCCAAACGCCTCGGCATATTCAACGCTGTTCAACATCGCGTTGATAAAGCCCTTAATCCCTTTACTTGCCAAGATTTGGTTGTAGGTCCGAATCTCCGCTTGATTGCGGGGAGCGCGGCCTAAGAAGTGCTTCGTTCCCAACTCAATCACCTTAGTATTGGGATAAGGTGCGTAGAACTGTTTGACGTACAGCGAGGAGCAGCCCAAAGCCTCAATGAACTCCTTGAGATTGATTTCATTGTTGCCCAGTTTGCTTTCCAGCGCCGTGAATTCATTCTTCACAACATATGGGTTGATGTCGCGCTCAAAAACTTGACGGTAAGCAGCTTGAATTAAAGTTTTCAAAGCTACTTTGTCCGATGTAGTCGTCAGCTTGAACACCTTAGTTTGTTCGCGCCGCCTGCTGACACCTTGAGCGAGGCTATTTTGTAACTCGAAATCGCCCCGATCGAGCGCAGTGCCGAGTTCGATAAACCGAGGAGTTTCTGGCGTCTGAGCTTGGACATTTTGCTCAGCGACGGTACCCGATCGCATCGTCCGCATCGACAAACCACCGGGAGTCACATAGCGCTCGTAGGGTACTGTATCTTCCCCGAAAGCTTCGTTGTACTCCAGACTGTCGATGATGCTATCAACCAGCGCGTAGAAACCCTTCTTAGCGCAAATGTCAAAGTAAGCGTTCATTTCCTGGCGGCCGTAGGTAGGGCGTCCCAGGAGTCGGCGGTGAATGTACTCGATCGCCTTACAAACGTACAGCTTGCTCCAGTACATATTGCGGAACACATCTGACTTCGCCAACATCCGAATAAACTCGCGCATCGGAATGTCGCCGTTTTCCAGCTTAATTTCCGCCACCTTTTGGCGCTGGCCGTCGAACACGTCGCGACCGAACACTTGCAGGTAAGCTGCCCGAATCACCGCTTGAGTGGAACTTTCGGTAAATTTGACACTGGAAGCACTACTGTAGCTGCTGCCAACAGAAGCACCGCGGCCCGTAGCTTTTTTGGGAGCAATGTAGGAACCCGGCAACTGGTCTAATTTAAAGACCTTGGGGCCGAGAGAGCCGGGAGCCTTGCCGCGGGCTTCCGGGTTGCTCAATTGGTTTTCAATCCCCGCACCTTGACGGATCAGGATGCGGCGGGTGTCCTTGCCGAAGGGAGCGGGACGGCTCTTGGGGTTGCGAGTTTCTTTCGGGAAAATCGCGCCGAACTGAATTTCTAAGGGGTCATTACCAACACCGTAAACGTGCTGGTCTGGTAGCGGCTGAGTGTAGCCGGCAAACAAGGTGATGAACTGAGGAACCTTGCGGAACGGAGCGCTGAAATTGAACAAATCAATTTGCGGACCCCAGTTGCGACATTCCTGAGCTTCTTGGCCCAAACCGCGCAGGTAAGGCACTGTTTCTTCGCCGAAGTAGTCGGCATATTCCTGGGAATAAACCATCGCGTCTACGAGAGCTGCCAGGCCGCCTTTGGTGACGATCGCAAAATACTTGCTAAATTCCTCCCGCGAGCTCAAACCGCGGCCTAGGAAGTGACGGGCGGCCAATTCTACAGCGCGGCTGTTGACAAACGGCTCGTAGAATTGCTGGCGGTACAGAGGAGATTTGCCAAGGCGACGAATAAACTCTTTCATCGAGATTTCGCCATTTTTGACCTTGGATTCCAAGTCAGAAATGCTTTGGCTGTATGCGCGGCTAATGTCGCGCTCGAATACTTGGCGGTAAGCTGCTTTGATTACTTCTAGCTTTTCTGCCGATGACAGGCCGGTTTTCATGACGAATTTCGACCGTCGCTCGGATGCGTTGAAGTAGATTTGAGGCAGTTGCAGCCCTTGCTGGTCGTTGCTTTCGCGCTGCCGCACCTTGTCTGAAGGTGTGGGAGCTTTGAATTCGGTAATTGCTACGTCGAAATACTGTCCGACGATCGCCGCGGCCTCTGCATTGTTTTTGAAATAGCCCAAAGATGCTGCCTTCATTTCCTGCATTGCCACAATTGTGGCCGCCGAAGAGCAAGCATTTTCGATGATTTCCCGCAATCCGCGCACGTTCACCGAAATAATGTTCGGGTCGCCAGCTACGATCGCGTAGGTGATGTAGCGCAAAAACCAGCTCAAGTCGCGCAGAGATTTGGTCATGTTGCCCGGGCCGTAGCGCGAGACATTGATT
This sequence comes from Microcoleus vaginatus BM001213989, assembly GCA_036700245.1. Lineage (GTDB taxonomy): Bacteria > Cyanobacteriota > Cyanobacteriia > Cyanobacteriales > Microcoleaceae > Microcoleus. The sequence continues at coordinate 16,852 of JAUBOM010000122.1, read as the reverse complement.
GGCTGAAATCCTGCAGGGATTGGGCCGCTGTAGCCGCCACCGTTGCCAGAAAACAGATTTCCCAGCCCCAAGAATCCGCCGCCGCCGCCACCGCCGTTGCCGCCGCCTGCGCGACCTTCAACGTAGGTGACAGTTCCCAGTTTCATGCCTTCAGAGACATTCGCCGAACCGCCACGACTCGCTGCTGCTACAGCCATCACTGGTTCTTGCGGTCTTTCCAAAAATGCCAGCGGGGAACCGCCGGTAAAAATCCGGTTGGCTGCGCGGGATACTATCAGTTCCGAGTTTTGGGTCAGCGTCGCAGAGATCTCGATCCGAAGAGCCCCTGAACTGAAATAACTTGCCAGTTCGCTGAGTTCGCCCCGCTGTAGGAAGCGGTCTTGCTGTTCTGCTTGCGAAATTGTTGCGACCGGTACAGTTTGATATAGTTGCGGACGTGCAACTGAGCTTCCACCACTTGCCTTTACAGTCATTAGACTCTTTCCCTCCGTATCCAAATAGTTGCAGCATTTAACCAGACTAACCTTGCCTTCTCATGCAGGTCAAAGTAGGTATTTTTGCTTTGTTTACTTTTTGCCTTTACCTGCTCACGAGGTTCGGGCGCGCTTACTTTCTTAGATTAAAATGTTTTGGTTTCATCTTTCTTCCTGCCGGGAAATGTCCGACCCGAAGGCAGGCACGGGGCACTCCCTCTGCGGAGATCTGCCCGTACACCCGTGAAAACAAAGACTTGGCAGGAGAGTTGCCTTTGGGCGATTGCAGCCAGTGCCGTGAATTAAGGGAAAAGAAAATCAAAAATTTTCTTCTGCCTTTTTCTGGCCCTTTGACTTTCTGCGGAAAGACGCCTCCGCTTTACCCGAAAGGTCAACTGTGGGTAATTGACAGTCCTCGTTTGTTAAAAAGCCTGCCGAGATTTATTGTATAGATTTAAGAGGGCGTATATGAGAAAAAATGATAAGTTTTATTACGCAGAAGCTGTCAGGGCTTGGGAATCAGGGGTTAGCCGATCGCCCGAGCCCTTCCTTTCAGGCTTGCCCAACGCCAGCGAAGCGACACTTGGGTTGCGAGTAACGAAGCAATAGAAGTGCATCGCGTAGCGCAATTGGCCCTTCCCCTACTGACAACCAATCTCAAAACTCACCCACTATTACCTCACCTATGGATACTACGCCTGATATCAGCGCTGCCGTGCGGCGGCTTTACGATACTTTCCCTTTCCCGCCCGATCCTTTGTCAGATGAACCGCCGCCAGGGTACAACTGGCGCTGGAGTTGGCCTGATGCTTACAATTTTTGCACCGGTCAAAAGCCGCTAAAACTCGATATTCGGATTTTAGATGCTGGCTGCGGTACTGGTTCAAGCACCGATTATCTGATTCACCTCAATCCTGAAGCAACGGTTACGGCGATCGACCTGAGTGAAGGTGCTTTGAAGGTAGCACAAGAACGCTGTCGGCGATCCTCTTCGAGGGCAACGCTTACGGGAGCGCGCCAAGCTGATTTTCGCCACCTCAGCCTGTACGATGCCGCCGAGTTAGAGGGCGAGTTTGATTTGATCAACTGCGTGGGCGTGCTGCACCACTTACCCGATCCGATCCGGGGCATTCAAGCCCTGGCGGCGAAGTTGGCGGAGGGCGGTTTGATGCACGTTTTTGTGTATGCTGAGCTCGGACGCTGGGAAATTCAACTCATGCAAAGGGCGATCGCACTTCTCCAAGGCAACCAAAAAGGCGACTATCCCGATGGTGTCAAACTCGGCCGTCAAATCTTTGCTTCATTACCAGAAAACAACCGTCTTGTCAAGTACGAAAAGCAGCGTTGGGCAGCAGAAAATCAGCGGGACGAATGTTTTGCTGATATGTACGTTCACCCGCAGGAAATTGATTACAATATCGAGACTTTGTTCGAGTTAATCGACGCTTCGGGATTGGAATTTATCGCTTTTTCAAATCCAGGATATTGGCAGTTAGAACGACTTTTGGGCAAGGCACCAGAATTGATAGAAAGAGCTCAGGGTTTGACGGAACGAGAGCTTTATCGATTAATTGAATTGTTGGATACGGAAATCAGTCATTACGAGTTTTTCTTGGGCAAAAAGCCTGTTAATAAAATTGATTGGTCGGACGATAAGACACTTTTGGCGGCAATTCCCGAGTTGAGTGGTTGTATGCACGGTTGGCCTAGTAAACAAGTGTTTGATTGTAACTACCAATTGGTGAATTTGTCAAATGCTGAATTTGAGTTTCTGCAAGGTTGCGTACCCCCCCCAGCCCCCTCTTACCAAGGGGGGGAGAAAGAGGGAACCTCGCCTGGGCCAGGTAAAGGAGAGAAGACTGTTGGGGAGATTTTGGCGGATGTGGAGATGGGATTGGATGGAGTGCGATCGATCTTATCAAAACAGCTAATATTGCTAACACCCGGTGGTAAAATCTAATTGAGTAGTTGTCATTCACAAGCGAAACGAAGAATCTCAGATGCTTTGGGCGGGCTAGGAGGGCCCACCCACAATCAAATTAACTCTTTAGGTGTTTGATGGAAACTACCAATTGGTCAATTTGTCAAGTGCCGAGTTTGACTTTCTGCAAGCTTGTGTACCCCCCAGACAGGGCGGGCACGGGGGCACCCCGCCCCTGCAAGTCGGTGGGAAGAGTGTTGGGGAGATTTTGGCGGATGTGGAGATGGGATTGGATGAAGTGCGATCGATCTTATCAAAACAGCTAATATTGCTAACACCCGGTGGTAAAATCTAATTGAGTAGTTGTCATTCACAAGCGAAGCGAAGAATCTCAGATGCTTTGGGCGGGCTCAGGGGCCGACCCCACAATCAAATTAACTCTTTGTGGAACAAGTCGGAAAGCCTGTTATCAGAGCAGTCAATTATCATCAATAAATAATAAAAAGGGATTAGTCATGAAAAAACAAACTTTTAGGAAACTACTCCAAAAAAACAACCCGGTAATTTTAGAAATAGGGGCATCCACTGGCGAAGACTCCCTAGCTTTTCTCCAAGAATTTTCCGACATTCAATTGCATTGTTTTGAGCCCGATCCTCGGTCCGTAAAAATACATCAAAACAAAGTCAAGGATGCGCGATGCCAATTACATCCAATCGCCATATCAGACGTAGATGGAGAAGCTGAATTTTATCAGAGCACCAAGAACGAAGCGGACTGTCCAGAATGGCTCAAATCATCAGAATGGCTCGAATCTTCTTCACTCAAAACTCCAAAAAAGGTTTTAGAAATCTACCCTTGGTTTAAGTTTAAGGAAAATACACTAAAAGTGCCAACGCGTAGCTTAGATAGTTGGTTTGCAGAACAGGATATCGATCAAATTGACTTAATTTGGGCTGACGTACAAGGCGCAGAGGAAAACTTGATTAAAGGAGCACTTAAAACCTTGTCTCATACCAAGTATTTTTACACAGAGTATGAAGATGAGGAACTCTATGAGGGAGAAATCACACTTCAAGAGATAAAGGCTTTACTTCCCAAGTTTAAAGCTATTGGCTATTTCAAGAACAACGTATTATTTAAGAATACTGAAATCCCCGATTCAGCCCTTAATACAACTGACCAAATAGTTTGGCAAACTTGGGATCTTTTTCCACCCAGAATGTGGCTGCACTTGCTCACAAAAAGGCTCCAATCAAAAGCTAAATCCCTCCAAGGTAAGGCTAAAGCAGAAGTTTAGGCAGATTTTTCTGAACTAACTGTAACAGACATCAAAGCCTACCTTACTTTTCCGACAGATAGATAATTAGCCACCGATTTGAGACATTGTGCGGCTATAATTTCCTTGAGTAGTTCCCGAATCTCGCTGTTTGAAATTAATCTCCGGTTTAATATTCAATATCTGCTGCACTCGATCGCGCAATTCGCCTGTAGACACCCCATTCCGTAAAGCAGTTTTTAAATCAATTTGCCCCGTTTCGTTCAGCAGACAAGGCCGCAGCCACCCGTCAGCAGACAAACGCATCCGGTTGCAGCGATCGCAAAAACACTCGGACATTTGGCTGATAAATCCCAAAGTGCCCTTCGCCCCCGGAATTTGAAACACATCTGCCGGCCCGTTTCCGCGCACTCCTGACTCGGCTAACCCGTATTTGTCGTTAATTTGTTGCCGCAAATCTGCTGATGCTACCCAACCTTTATCGCCAAATAACTCCCCATTGCCGATCGGCATAAACTCAATAAATCGAACGTGCCAATTGCGGTTAATAGTTAATGCAGCCAAATCCAATATTTCGCTGTCATTCACACCGGGAATTACCACAACATTCAGTTTTAGCGGGTCGAATCCTGCTTGATAAGCCGCTTGAATTCCCTCCCAAACCTGCGTCCATCGCGATCGTCCCCGACTGCCAATTATCTTATCAAAAGTCTCCGGTTCCAGCGAATCCAAACTAATATTAATCCGGCGCAAACCAGCATTGTAGAGATTTTGGGCCATGGACGCCAGCAAAAAGCCATTAGTTGTCATTGACAAATCTCGCGTTTGGGGCATCGAGGCGATCGACCTCACCAATTCCACCACGCCAGGGCGCAGCAGCGGTTCCCCACCCGTCAACCGAAACTTAGTAAATCCCACGGGTATAAAAACTTCCCGCAGCAGAGTTAGCAATTCCGAGTGAGTTAACAACTGCTGCTGCAATACATAGTCCAACTCGCTACCTTCCGGCATACAGTAGAGACAGCGGAAGTTGCAGCGGTCTATTAAACTAATCCGAAGGTAGTCTACGGTATCCATGTCAATAGTTTGTAATATTATTTAATTATAAATGCTGACTCGATTTTTTGCAATTATTCATAGAGAGCAATAAACCTGCATCAATTTCTTTTCACCTTCCCCCTCCTCTCTTACTCGGCGCCCTCTGCGCCCTCTGCGGTAAAAAAATATCATTCACAACTCAAATAAACTTGATAAATATATGTTCTTTGAATTTGAAGCTGATTTTGTGGAAGCTCTGCGCTGCATTCCCATGCAGGTACGTCTCAAGTTAGATACTTGTGGCATTAAATTAAAGTTGCAGGATTGGAATCATTTTAACCAAGCAGAACGTCAAATCCTTGTAGAGAAACCTTGCTTGACACCAGCAGAAATTATCGATTACCGAGAACATCTAAACCAAGTATTAATTAAACATATAGGCCAACCGGGAACAGATTTGACCGTTGATGAAAATCCCCCGTGGATGGATGCTGCAACTGTACCGGAGTCGGTTTCTGCAAAAGCGCAAGAGCTCGGCGTCACAATTACTTTGGGGCAGTGGGAGAGTTTGCAGCCGCTACAGCGATTTGCTTTGATTAAGCTTAGTCGATCGAGCCACGAGAATAAAAATTTCATCCCGGCGCTTCAAGAGTTTAAAGTTATTGAATGAGATCGAGTTTTAATTGACACTTCTAGGACGCACAGGGCGCAAAGTCACAGAAGAGAGAGTAACCTCATCGATTCGTCCGATCGTCCGAGCGTCCCTATCTCACTTAGTGAGAGTTACTTGGTGAGAAAGAGGAGAAAAATGTGTAAAAGAGTGTGTTCTGGGGGTGGGAGAGAGAGGGTGAGGTCGATCGGACATTTAACGGGTTGAGGTTTCCGAAGCGCCAGACACCGAATTCCGGAAATATGATTAATTTTATTTTAAGTATTGTTACCGCAGCGTGGTATTATTTTTCTGAGTTTGCAAAGCACTCGCCTGCTACCTGCATTAGTTTCTGAGCTTCGTGAACACGCAAAACACACCCACCGAACCCACACCAGCAAACGAGGATATTCCTCAAGCTGGTACAGTCTCAACAGTCTCGACAGTCTCCTCCGAGACAACCAATCCCATGCAAGACTTTTATCGCCTCCAACAAGAGCTGTTGGCGTACACCCTTGCTTTTACGGCGATTATTTTTATCTCCGTTTGGATTTTTTACTCGCTCAATATTGCCCTGAATTATTTGCTTGGGGCGAGCACAGGTGTGGTTTACTTAAAGATGTTGGCTAGAGACGTTGAACGAATCGGCAGCCAAAATCAGCGCATCAGCAAGACAAGGCTCGGTGTGTTTTTAGCGGTGATGATAGTAGGAACACAGTGGAATCAGCTACAGATTTTACCGATATTTTTGGGATTTCTGACTTACAAAGCTGCGCTGTTGGTTTACGTGATCCGAAGTGCATTAGCACTAGACTACAGGTAGGTCAGGCAATTCGAGCAAAACTCAACTCATCGATTTGTATGGGGAAGCCCGTTGAATGGCAATGCTTGACGTTCTAAACACCTTTAATCGTTTCCCCCTCGCCAAATTGGAAGTTGGCCAGCAGTTGTACTGGCAACTGGGCAATCTAAAAGTGCACGGGCAGGTTTTTCTAACCTCGTGGTTTGTAATTGCCGTTTTAGTCGTAGTTTCGATTTTAGGAACCAGCAAAATCCAGCGAATTCCCAGCGGAATGCAAAATTTTATGGAGTATGCGCTGGAATTTATTCGGGACTTGGCTAAAAACCAAATTGGGGAAAAAGAATATCGCCCTTGGGTACCGTTTATTGGTACATTATTTCTGTTCATCTTTGTGTCAAACTGGTCAGGCGCTCTAATTCCTTGGAAGCTAATTAAGCTGCCATCAGGTGAATTGGGAGCTCCTACCGCTGACATCAACACCACGGTAGCATTTGCACTGCTGACTTCTCTAGCATATTTTTATGCAGGTCTCAGCAAAAGCGGCTTGGGGTATTTCGCCCACTATGTTGAACCGGTGCCTTTCATGCTGCCGTTCAAAATCATAGAAGATTTTACTAAGCCTCTGTCCCTGAGTTTCCGTTTGTTTGGCAACATTCTTGCTGACGAATTGGTGGTCGGAGTGCTAGTGTTGCTAGTGCCTTTATTTGTTCCTCTGCCAGTGATGGTTCTGGGACTATTTACCAGTGCAATTCAAGCTTTGATTTTTGCAACCTTAGCCGCAGCCTACATTGGTGAAGCTCTAGAAGGCGGTCACGGCGAAGAACTCCACGATTAACTCGCCGATAAACGACGAAGAATGAGGGAGGAAAAAATAAATTTCTGAACTTAAACTTTCTGGCGTAAAATCGGACAATTCTGTAGACTTTCGGCTCTCAATTTTGTACTTTAGATAAGGAAAATCATCATGAACCCAACAGTTGCTGCCGCTTCCGTAATTGCCGCCGCTTTGGCAGTAGGTTTAGCTGCAATCGGCCCTGGCATTGGTCAAGGAAATGCAGCAGGTCAGGCTGTAGAAGGGATTGCCCGTCAGCCGGAAGCAGAAGGTAAAATTCGCGGCACCTTGCTGTTGAGTTTGGCGTTCATGGAAGCGCTCACAATTTACGGTTTGGTCGTAGCCCTAGTGCTGCTGTTTGCCAACCCCTTCGCATAATAATTTGAAATTTTAGATTTGAGGTTTTGGCGATTCTAATCCAAAATCTCAAATCTAAAATCGATTAAGCGAATTAGATGGAAGCCGTCAAAAAATCATGATGCACTGGACAGTATTACTAGCAGTTGAAGAAGCGGCTAAGGAAGGGGGACTGTTTGATATAGATGCTACGCTGCCTCTGATGGCGGTGCAGTTTTTAATTCTAGTCGCAGTCTTGAATGTAATTTTTTACAAGCCGCTGAGCAAGTCAATTGACGATCGCGCCGATTACATTCGCAACACTCAAGTATCCGCCCAAGAACGCTTGGCAAAAGCTCAGCAACTAGCGCAGCAGTACGAGCAAAAGCTGGGAGAAACTCGCAAACAGTCTCAATCAGTAATTGCTGCTGCTCAAGCTGATGCCCAAAAAATTGGGGCAGCAAAAGTAGCTGAGGCTCAACAAGAAGCTCAAGTCGCGCGAGAAAAGGCTGGGCAAGAAATAGAGCAGCAAAAGCAAGAAGCAATGCGCTCACTAGAACAACAAGTAGACGCGCTCAGCGGCCAAATTCTCGAAAAGCTATTAGGGCAGTCGCTGGCCAAATAGCGAGACCGAAGAGTTTGAGATTTTTGATGCAATCTCAAATATAAAATCGGTTCACCCAATCTGCACGCGCAATTATGGAAGAGTATCATGGGGACTGTTTTATTGCTAGCCACAGAAGCTAGCGGCGAAGGTGGTTTCGGTTTAAATTTCGATATTTTAGAAACCAACCTGATTAACCTGGTCATTATTATTGCAGTGCTGTTTTATTTCGGGCGCGGATTTGTAGGTAAAATCCTGACAGAGAGGCGTTCGGGCATCCAAGAGGCGATTCAAGAAGCAGAAAAACGCCAAAAAGATGCAGCGGCAGCTCTAGCAGAGCAACAGCAAAAATTGACTCAAGCGCAAGCAGAAGCGGAACGAATTCGTGCCGCTGCTGAAGAAACTGCCAAGAAAGCAAAAGAAGCAATTCTAGCTCAGGCGGCGCAGGACGTTGAACGCATGAGAGCAACAGCAGGTCAAGAGTTGGAAGCGGAGCGGGAAAGAGCGATCGCCCAACTGCGATCGGCGGTTGTATCTCTGGCATTAGCAAAGGTAGAAAGCCAGCTAAAAACTAGCTTGGACGACGGCGCTCAACACCAATTAATCGATCGCAGCATTGCGTTACTGGGAGGCTAAAACGTGAGTACAGTCAGCACAGAAGTCTTACAGCCTTACGCATCTGCCTTGATGTCACTGGCTCAGTCCAACAATCTCTCAGAGAAGTTCGGCGAAGACATTCGTTCCTTGCTGAGCCTGCTAGAAGGTTCGGAAGACTTGCGTCAATTTTTAGCCAATCCGCTGGTAAAACCGGATGCTAAAAAAGCCGTGATTCAGCAAATAGCGGGTGAAGAAATGAGCCCCTTGATGCACAGCTTTCTGAAGCTATTAGTAGACAAAGGAAGAATTCTTTTTTTAGAAGGAATTGGCAAACAATACTTGGCAAGGCTCCGAGAACTCAACCAAACAGTATTGGCTGAAGTTACATCGGCAGTCCCGCTTTCAGACGCTCAACAGCAGACTGTTCGCGAGAAAGTGCAGGCGATGACCAGCGCTCGTCAAGTAGAAATTGAAACCAAAATAGACGCAGATTTAATCGGCGGTGTGATAATTAAAGTAGGCTCTCAAGTAATTGATGCCAGCCTGCGGGGACAATTGCGGCGTCTGGGAATTCGCTTGAATTCCTGATTTAAGGAAGCAGGAAGAAGGAACCAGGAACCAGGAACCAGGAACCAGGAAGAAGAAAATACGAAGCAGAAATTAATTTATTTCTGTTTTCGAGTTGTTAGTCCCAAATTCTTACTACCAAATCCTTATTCTTTCTTGCCGAAAACATCGAGTGACAACTGACAACTAACAACTGACAACTGACAGATAATAACTAACATGGCAGCAATCAGACCTGACGAAATTAGCAGCATTATTCGCCAGCAAATTGAGCAGTACGACCAAGACGTAAAAGTCTCTAACGTCGGTACTGTTCTGCAAGTAGGCGACGGCATTGCCCGGATTTATGGCTTGGATAAAGCCATGTCTGGGGAATTGCTAGAATTTGCCGACGGCACCGTGGGCATTGCACTGAACCTCGAACAAGATAACGTCGGTGCAGTGTTGATGGGCCAAGGCCTCGGTATTCAAGAAGGTTCGGCAGTTACTGCTACTGGCAGAATTGCTGAAGTCCCGGTGGGTGAAGCAATGTTGGGACGGGTAGTTGATGCTTTGGCCCGTCCGATTGACGGCAAAGGAGAAATTAAAACTACTGAATCTCGCTTGATTGAATCCCCGGCACCGGGGATTGTTTCTCGCCGTTCTGTTTACGAACCCATGCAAACAGGAATTACCGCTATTGATGCGATGATTCCGGTGGGAAGAGGACAGCGGGAACTGATTATCGGTGACAGACAAACTGGTAAAACTGCGATCGCGATCGACACGATTATTAACCAAAAATCGGAAAACGTGATCTGCGTTTACGTAGCGATCGGTCAAAAAGCTTCTACAGTAGCTAACATCGTCAACGTCCTGCAAGAAAAGGGCGCGATGGACTACACGATCGTAGTAGCAGCCAACGCTAGCGACCCCGCAACCCTGCAATACTTGGCTCCCTACACAGGTGCTAGCTTAGCCGAGTATTTCATGTACAAAGGCAAGCACACTTTGGTCATTTACGATGACCTTTCCAAACAAGCACAAGCTTACCGCCAAATGTCTTTGTTGCTGCGCCGTCCTCCCGGTCGCGAAGCTTATCCCGGAGACGTGTTTTACCTGCACTCTCGCTTGCTAGAACGCGCTGCTAAATTGAGCGACGATTTGGGCGAAGGCAGCATGACTGCTTTGCCAATTATCGAAACCCAAGCTGGCGACGTTTCTGCTTACATTCCGACGAACGTAATTTCGATTACTGACGGTCAAATCTTCCTTTCTTCTGACTTGTTTAACGCTGGTTTGCGTCCCGCAGTAAACCCCGGTATTTCGGTATCGCGGGTAGGTTCGGCGGCTCAAACTAAGGCTATGAAAAAAGTAGCCGGTAAGGTGAAACTGGAATTGGCGCAGTTTGAAGAACTGGCAGCATTTTCTCAGTTTGCTTCTGACTTGGATAAAGCTACTCAGAATCAATTGTCGCGCGGTCAGCGCTTGCGGGAACTGTTGAAACAGCCCCAAAGTTCGCCTCTGCCGATGAACGAACAAGTGGCTGTAATCTATGCCGGTATTAACGGCTATATGGATGACATTCCTGTGGAAAAAGTCAGCAAGTTTACTGTTGGTTTGCGCGACTATTTGCGGACTAGCAAGCCGAAGTACGGCGAAATTGTTCAAGGCGGAAAGGCATTGACTGATGAAGCTGAGAAGCTGCTGAAAGAAGGTATCGCAGAATACAAGCAAACTTTCTTGGTTTCTGCGTAAATCGAGTTGGAATTTTGAACCGCAGATGAACGCGGATAAACGCAGATTATCGGAAGTTCATCTGCGTTTATCTGCGTTTATTCGCGGTTTTAATTAAAAAGATGCGGGCAAGGGACTAAGGAGAAAATTATGGCAAATCTGAAAACTATTCGCGATCGCATTAAGTCGGTCAAGAACACTAAAAAGATTACAGAAGCAATGCGCTTGGTTGCGGCTGCTAAGGTGCGCCGCGCTCAAGAACAGGTGACTGCTACTCGACCTTTTGCCGATCGACTGGCAGAGGTATTATACGGTTTGGCGGAACGCTTGCAGTTTGAAAATTTGGATTTGCCGCTGCTGAAAAAACGCGAAGTGCGATCGGTGGGACTGTTGGTGGTTTCGGGCGATCGGGGTTTGTGCGGCGGCTACAACAACAACATCATCAGATACGCCGAAAATCGCGCTAAGGAAATTAAAGCTGAAGGCTTAAACTACAAATACGTGTTGGTAGGACGCAAAGCTACTCAGTATTTCCAGCGCCGCGAACAGCCGATTGATGCTACTTACGCTAACTTAGAACAAATTCCCACAGCACCGGAAGCGGCAGAAATTGCTGACGAATTGCTTTCTTTGTTCCTGTCGGGAACTGTGGACAGAGTTGAGCTAATTTACACCAAGTTTGTGTCGCTAATTAGTTCGCGGCCGGTGATTCAAACTTTGCTGCCCCTCGACCCCCAAGGTTTTGAAGTGCAAGACGATGAAATCTTCCGCTTGACATCGAAAGGCGGAGAGTTTCAAGTATCGCGCGAAAAGGTTTCTGCACCTACTATGAAGAGTTTGCCCCGCGACATGATTTTCGAGCAAGATCCGGCGCAAATTCTGGAGGCTCTTTTGCCCTTGTATTTGAACAACCAATTGCTGCGGGCTTTGCAAGAGTCTGCTGCTAGCGAGTTGGCGGCGCGGATGACGGCGATGAATAATGCTAGTGAGAATGCTAGCGATTTGATCGGTAGTTTGACGCTGACTTATAACAAGGCGCGGCAAGCGGCAATTACTCAGGAAATCCTGGAAGTTTGCGGCGGTGCTGAGGCTTTGAATGGTTAGGTTAGGGTTGACAATTTGTTGATTTTATGGTATGCGTCTGGGGGAACTCAGGCGCTTTTTTTAAGATAATTCGCCTGCACGAGCTTTCATCTCTGATATAGTCGAAGTATTGAACGCGATTGTGCGATCGTCTTTAAAAAAATGGAAAAAAAAATCTGGATTGTCTACAAAACCGAAAGCATGAGTGCTCCCGGCTGGGAAAAACGTCAGCTTATGCCGAGGGGCGGTCTAACTAATATACTTTGGGAAAATTGGACTTGGGAAGAAAACCCAGAAATTCCTCAAGTAGGGGACAAAACCCGCGATTATGAAAATCTATCTGACCCCGGTAATGGAGTCACTCACGGGAAAGATGGAGATTGGGTAGTTACTCGCGTTCAGCAGTTTTCTGCTTCCGATACTGAGGAGCGAATTGTGGTGTGTTACTGTTCTTACCAACCTGTTACATCTGATTGGGAAGCGCTACAACGGGGTGAGTCTGTCAATCAGATGCTAGCAACTGTCGAATAATATTGACTGGATAATTAGTTCGTAAAAGCGATCGACTATTCCTGCACAATCTCATACAAATCTTCGATCGACACATCAAAAGTCCTCGCTTTCCTTGTGCAAGGCCCTCACGTCAACTGTGGCTAATCCGGACGATCGGGCATAGGTTTTGAGGGTAATGTAGACTACGCCCGATCGCTCAGAAACCTCTTTGATCGTCGAGCCTTTCTCAGCAGCCAACTCTCGAACCCGCAATCTAATTAAACCCCTCGACAAAAAACTAGATTTACTCTGGGATAAGATTTTATCGTAAAAAGCGATCGCTCACTCCTGCACAATTTTCACCAAGTTTTCAATCATTACATCAAAGGTGCGAGCCAATTTGTGTATAGAAATAAAGTCAATGGTTGACACTCCCGGACAGCGGGCGTAGTGTCTGACGGTACTGTAAATTACTCCCGATCGTTCTGAAACTTCTTTCAGCGTCCAGCCTTTCTCGCTAGCTAGTTCTCTGACTTTTAACCTGACTAAACCCATACTTGACAAATGATGGTGTACCATCATCAAATACTTTTATCCCAAAAAGCGATCGCCTACTCTTTTACCACCTCAACCAAATCTTCCACCATCACGTCAAAAGTACGTGCCAACTTCAGCAGACAAGTAAAATCAACCATTGCCATTCCCGGAGAACGTGAATAGGTGCTGAGTGTGCTGTAAATGACTCCCGATCGCTCAGAAACCTCTTTGATCGTCCAGCCTTTCTCAGCAGCAAATTCTTTAACCCGCAATCTAATTAAACCCATTGACAAAAAACTAGATTTAGTTTTTAATAAAAATATCGTAAAAAGCGATCGCCCCCAGGTCTGGAAAACTAAAAAGCGATCGCCTATCCAAATTCAATCCCTTTACAAAAGTTTGTACTCTTTACAAAGGATTTGCTTAAAATCATGTTAACAAAATTTTCGCGAAAATCAACCCCCAGACACAGATTGAGCCGGTTTGTGACGAAAGAGGCGATCGCGCGGCTGCTGAAAATCAAGGTAGAACAAATATATCGCTTCGAGTGCTGGGCGCATATCCTGTACGTGCACGCCAAAGGGATGAGTCGGTTTGTCAGTTATGCCGACTTTCCGCCTGTTTTGGGAGTGGAATCGCCCTCTGGTTTAGATTTTGGTTATTGGAAGCGCCGTTGGGCGAGTCAGAAAGAGAGACACGCGCCGGATTTTTGGGTGGATTTCTATGGGGCGAGATTTCAGAAAGCTGTTTCTGTTTCTGAATTGTTGGAGTGGGGGGAATTGGTGGGGGTGATTAAATTGATGTTAAGTGCGATCGTCCTGGAGTCGCTGCGAAAAGTTTACGCACAAGAGAAATCTCTGCTGGAACATTTCTAAGAAGAGCGATAGACTTAGTTCTGTGGCGCTGATGGCTGTTGTGACGCTGCAACTAGGAGTCGTTATAGCAGTCGCCAAGGCGCTTGGGTCATTGAACCCTTCGACTCCGGTCAGGGAGCGATCGCATAAATACCTTAACCACCTTGGCGGTTGCTATACTTTAAAAATACCAGATACCCCGTCGATCGATTTTCTGGCTTTAGCGATCGCGATTGTTACAGGTATTTTGGCAATTCGTTATTAAATCAATGTCGCCTAGCTTGTTTTAGGAGCGGGTTTAATTGGATGGGTAAGTACACTCTTTTGATACATTAATTTTCATGAAAATCTACACTTTTAATGCAGGTACTGATACAAGAGTTGAGTTATTATGGTCTCTTAGACCCAATAATAGAGACAGAGCTTTTGATAAATTTATTTCAGAATTCCAATGTATTGAAGTAACTTCAATACAAGATTGCGATCTTGCTATTTTTCCCCGCAAAGCCTTCAATCCTGAAAGTTTAGCTTTAGACAACTCTGTTTTCGATGCTGTTCAGGAGGCTGCCCGTTACAGCAAGTCATTAGTTATAGATGCTACTTGTGATTCGGATTCACCTCTGGAAATACCAAAAGCAGCTATCCTGCGTTTTGGTATTTATAGAAGTCTCAAACAAGACTACGAAACGGAACGCCCTTACTGGACTAATCACGAAACAAAAGAACAGTTAGAATCTTTACCAATACTGCCTCGTTCTTCAAAGCCTGCTGTTAGTTTTTGTGGAACTACTGCATCGGCAGGAAAATATTTCAAGATTGGGAAGATGTTGCCTACCGAAATATCTAAAACAATATTATCCCAAGGAAGCTGGACTCGCAAAGTTAATATCAGATTGCAAAAAGGCATGAGTTATAAGTTGAGAGAAGTTGCGATTAAGCGCCTGACAGCGGATCAAAGAATAGACGATCAATTTGAAGTAACAAACTCCTTGAACAATTATTACGATCCTGTGAACCCGAATAGATTATTGTTAGAAAAACTATTTGTTAAAAACATGGACAAGTGTGACTACGCTTTATGTGTTCGCGGAAATGGCAATTACTCGATACGCTTTTATATGACTTTAAATGCAGGGCGTATCCCACTGATTGTGGATACCGATCAAGTATTTCCCTTTGAAACACAAATACATATGGTCAAAGTGCCAGTTAACTGTCTTGATAATATATCAGACTTTGTTTGTGAACACTTCGAGAAAACAACTGAAAAAGAGTTTATGGAAATGAAAATGGAAAATCGTGCTGTTTATAACAAACTGATGGCTCCCGATAAATACATCCCAAATTTTCTAGCAACTGTCAATCATTCATAGCATAAACATATAAAAGTCAGGACTTACGCCATATTAACCCTCGGAAGAACTTCTGAAACTCTTCGCCTCCCTCAGAATAACATAATTCGGTTATTTAGTGCGTAAGTCCTGACTTTTTAGGTTCAATCTTCCCCTAGTTTCCCTTAAATCAACCTATCTCTGTACTATAGCAACCGCCAAGGCTGTTAAGGCGCTTTAGTTATTGTGCCCGCTTGCGTAGTCGAAGGGTCGAAGGGTCGAAGGGAACAATTACTAAAGCGCCTTGGCGACTGCTATACTTCCAGGAAGGTCTATTTATTCAGAGATTTAGTTTTTGACTTCAGCTTTCTTTTCATCAATTGCAGCCAGACTTTCGGCGGAAACAACTCCCAAGTTTGCCAAACAGTTTGATCGGCATTATTAAAAGATGAATCTGGGAGTGCAGTATTTTTGAATAAAACATTGTTTCCGAAATAGCCAATGGCTTTGAAATTAGGAAGCAAATTCTTAATCTGGTCGAGAGTAATTTGACCCTCCTAGAGTTCATCATCTTCATACTCAGTATAAAAATACTTAGTATGAGACAAAGTTTTCAATCCTCCCTTAATCAAATTCTCCTCAGCACCTTGTACATCAGCCCAAATCAAGTCAATTTCATCCAGAGGATTTTCTTCAAACCAAGCATCTAACCTCCGGGTTGGTACTATTAGCTTATTTTCAAACTTACACCAAGGATGCGCCTCTAAATGATTTTTGGGAGTTTTCAGCGAAGAAGATTGCACCCACTCTGAATATTCCGTGAATCCTTCATAGGAACCACTACTCTGATAAAATTCCGCTTCTCCATCTACATCAGATATGGCGATCGTATTTAATTGACATCGCGAATCGTTAACTTTGCTTTTATGTATTTCTAGACAACGGGGGTCTGGTTCAAAACAATATAACTTAATATTGGTAAATTCTCTGAGAAAAGCCAGGGTATCTTCCCCGGTGGATGTCCCGATTTCTAGAACTACGGAATTATTTTTTTGGAGTAGCTTTTTGATAGTTTGTTTTTTCATCACTAATTCCTTATTTTATTGATTTGTAATAATTCAAAGAATCAATTAAATCAATTACATCAAACCAAGGTTAAATCCTGTCCGACCTTTTGTCAAGAGTTTAAGAATCAATCATTCAAACAACCATGGGATAGGTGAAACCACTGAAGCCTTGCTATGTCAAGTAGGAAGCTATAATAGATATTTCTGTCAAGAGTGTTTTTTTGATTAGTCGAATGATGTGAATCATCTATTGGTTAAAGATTCTTCTTGGCAGGCGATCGCTCATAATAGTAACAAGTAAATTTTGTAAAAGCGAGGAACTAACGATGGTCACTGTTACCATAATATCAGATAATTTAGCTCTAGAAGAGTTCGTCACCGAGCCGCCCGACAACATGGAATTGGTAGACGGCAAACTTGTGGAAAAAAATGGCATGACACTAAAGACGGGTAAAATTCAGTCAAAGCTAGATCGTTACTGGGGAGATTACAAAGATTCCAGCGGACAAGGGGGAGAAGTCTATGTCGAAGCTACTTGCCGCACTAACCGACAAATTCGCCGCCCCGATGTCGCTTATCTCACACCCGAATTAGTTGCACAATTTGGCAATCTTGCCACTTTAAGCTGTTCGACATCTAAATTGCATTAACTAAGTTACCTTTATTTTGTATTTTT
>JAUBOM010000121.1:0-21805 GCA_036700245.1 Microcoleus vaginatus BM001213989 | reverse complement strand
GTTGTTAAAGCCCGATCGCCCATCCCACTCTCCCCCTATCTCTCGATCGGGCCCTGCCTTGGGATCACTTAGATACAGGAATTGACAAAAACTGGCTGAAAATTGACTTGCAAAAGGCTTTAGAAGCAGCGACGGTTCCCGACTGTTCCTTTGAAGGGTGTTCGCGCTGCGGGGTTTGCGGCACCGATTTCGGACACAATGTGGTTGTGGATGCGCTGCCAATTCCAGAGTTTGCCGGGGAGTTCGTGCCCAATACCGAGCGGAAACAGCGTTTGCGGGTTTGGTTCGGGAAGGTGGGCGATATGGCTTTGGTTGGTCATTTGGATTTGATCCGATTGCTCGATCGAGTAGTCCGCAGAGCGGATTTGCCCATTTCTTTTACGGGCGGGTTTCACCCGAACCCTCGGATTTCTGTGGCAAATGCTCTGCCTCTGGGCGTTACCAGCACTGGGGAAATTGCCGACTTTGAGCTAACTGAGTCGATCGATGTTGAGAGTTTTCGGTCCAAGTTGGCGGCTAAGCTGCCGGCAAATATTCCGATTTACAAGGTTGAGTCGATCGATCTCAAGGCTCCTTCTGCTAGTCAGTTGTTGGAAGCAGCGGAGTACGTAATTACTGTGGCCTGGGCGGGCTCGTTGGCCCTTGATGGCGAATTAGACCCGGAAAAATCTGCTCCTGTCTCCGTCGCGGATCGGGCTAACTGGGAAGATTGGGTCAAGACGATCGCCGAAACAAAGGCTTTTTGGCGGGTGCACACTACTAAGTCGGGAAAGACGCAGGATGTCAATTTGCGCGATCGGCTGCACAAACTAGAACTTGTAGAGCAGAAATCACAAAGCAGCACCTGGGCCGCTGGTGGTACATCCGAAGGTAGAGCCGTCTTGCGCTATACCGGGAGTTGTCGCAGCGACGGCAACTTGCTAAAGCCAGAACATATTGTGTTCATGCTCGAACAAGTCAGCCAGCAGGAAATTCAGCTTCTGCAGGTAGAGCGTAGTCAGCTAATCCTGGGTTATGGTTAAGATAGGGAAGCTAAGAGTGGAATATTTCACCTTCGGCTCTCGACCGGGATGTGTCGTTTAACGCTATAATCGCTTGTTATGGAAGCCGCGGCGGCTCGAGCGCTTTAGTCGCTCGCCGCCCTCGTCAACCAGCAACGCGGGCTGGGTGCAAATTGCTTCTGTTCAAGACTTCAAGCCTTTTTGTTGTACATTCACGGGCTAAATCTAGCGCCAAACCCGCAGGAGCGGGGCAGGAACCAACTTTAGCGATTAATTTCGACCGCTCGACTGGTTGTCGGCTCTCGGCTTACTCAAAAATCTCACGGTTCAAACCGTAGAGCGGGTATTCAACAATAGATTTTTTTGACCCGTCAAAAAACGGAGATAATCCCTCGACAGGAGTCGTGGAGAACCAAAATTTGAGATTTTAGACTCTTGTTCAATCTCCTAGATTCATCTGTGGAGTAAATCTAAAATCTAAAATCTAAAATCTCCAATCTCAAATCGACTGACCCGTCAAAAAACGGAGATAAGCCCCCGACAGGAGTCGTGGAGAACAAAAATTTGAGATTTTAGACTCTTGTTTAATCTCCTAGATTCATCTGTGGAGTAAATGTAAAATCTAAAACCTCAAATCTAAAATCGACTGACCCGTCAAAAAACGGAGATAAGCCCCCGACTTAATTCGTGGAAAACCAAAAATTTGAGATTTTAGACTCTTGTTCAATCTCCCAGATTCATCTGTGGAGTAAATCTAAGATCTAAAATCTCAAATCTAAAATCGACTGACGAGGTTTTAGGGTTGGCAGGGGCGAAGGTTGCAGTCGAATGCCAAACAGGGGTGTGTTGAGTGCGATCGCGCAAGAATTCAACAAAAGTCTAGGCGCTTTCACTCCTACCTACTTTCGCTCAAAACCAGCCCTCAACCACCACGCAAGCGGAGTTATCAGTTCGTAGTGTTAAGTTGTGTGTTAAGAAATTGGTACGGTGTCACTGAATTTATTCGCTGAGTTCAAAGGAAGAGTTGTAAGTGTTGAATTTTGAGTATTGATTTCGCAATTCTCAACTCAAAACTCAATATTGCTAACTCGAGAAAAGCCTCCTTATTTCTATCTCTCAGATTTATCTGCTGAGCATAACTCATAACTCTGTATGGGCGGGTTTAACTACTTTATCTGTAACAGTTAACAGTTAACAGTGAACGGTCAACAGTTAACAGTGAACGGTCAACAGTTAACAGTGAACGGTCAACAGTTAAATTTCCTTCCACCCTGCACCAACTCACAGCTAATAACTCTTCAAGCTACTACTAATTACAGTCAAAGTCAGAGGCACTATGAGTGCGTAAGTATCTCTAACTTGCTGCCAGTTTTGTGAGGAAATTGAATGACAAAGCAGATAGTTATAGCAGAGCAGCATCGCATTGCTGCCGTCTTTTCAGAAGATCAAATTCAAGAACTTGTGGTAGCCACAGGCAGCCACCAAGTCAGCGACATTTACTTGGGAATTGTAGAAAATGTACTTCCCGGGATAGATGCGGCATTCGTCAATATTGGCGACCCCGAACGTAACGGGTTCATGCACGTAACAGACCTCGGCCCGCTGCGCCTTAAACGCTCGGCAGGAGCAATTACAGAACTCCTGACCCCGCAGCAGAAAGTGGTGGTACAGGTGATGAAAGAACCGACGGGCAGCAAAGGCCCCCGGCTGACAGGCAACATTACTCTGCCGGGCCGCTATTTGGTACTGATGCCCTACGGCAGGGGAGTCAATCTCTCACGGCGGATCAAGTCGGAAGCCGAGCGCAACCGCCTCAGAGCCCTGGCTATTTTGGTGAAACCGGCCGGGATGGGGCTGCTGGTACGCACCGAAGCTGAAGGGATGACTGAAGAAGCCATCATGGAAGATTTGGAAGTTCTCCAAAAACAGTGGGAAGCTGTTCAACTCGAAGGCGGTACCTCGCGGGCGCCGGCACTGCTCAACCGCGATGACGATTTTATCCAGCGGGTGCTGCGGGATATGTTCAGCGGTGATGTGAATCGGATTGTGGTGGACTCGCAAAATGGAATTAAGCGGGTGAAGCAGCAGTTGATGAGCTGGAACGGCGGTAAGCTTCCTGCTGGAGTTTTGATCGACCACCACCGAGAGCGCGCCTCGATTTTAGAATTTTTCCGCGTTAACGCTGCGATTCGAGAAGCCCTCAGACCGAGGGTGGATTTGCCTTCGGGCGGTTATGTGATAATCGAGCCGACTGAGGCGCTGACGGTGATCGATGTCAACTCTGGCTCGTTTACTCGATCGGCCACGGCTCGGGAAACTGTACTCTGGACAAATTGCGAAGCAGCAACGGAAATTGCTAGACAACTGCGGTTACGCAATATTGCCGGGGTGATTATTGTTGACTTTATTGACATGGAATCCCGCCGCGATCAGTTGCAGGTGCTGGAACATTTCAATAAAGCTCTCAAAGCTGACAAAGCTCGGCCGCAAATCGCTCAACTGTCGGAATTGGGACTGGTAGAACTGACTCGCAAGCGCCAAGGTCAAAATATTTACGAGTTGTTCGGCCACAGTTGTCCTACTTGCAGCGGGTTGGGTCATCTGGTGCAACTCCCCGGGGAAGAAGACTTCGCCGCAGCGGTGCGGGAATCGGGCGATCGCACCGTTGCTACGTCGAACCGCCTTTTGTTGAATTTGCCCGAAGGATTGGAACGCCGCAGCTTGACGCCTGTGGCGGCTGCAACTCCCGCGCCAGTGCGGGAAGAACGCCCCCCCGAACCTGCTCGGGCTGCTTGGGAACCTCAGAGCGAAAGTGCGGATTTTGAGACCGGCAGCAACGCCTCGCCTTTGGACTTGCTCAACCATCCCAGCTATCAGGATTTGGGGAACGGAACCAGACGGCGCCGCCGCCGCCGGATTGGTGAAGAGCCTTTTGCCCTCCCGGTGGAGGAGGAACCGGTGCGCAGCAAGTTGCGGCTGCCAAATACTCCGAGCGCCCCCGTCGCAGATACGCGCTCCGAGTATCTCGCCCCCCCCGGCATCCGGGCTGCTTCGGAGGGCTTCGGGCTGGTGAATATGGCGACTGTTGGCAGGCGCGAGGATTTCGATCGCGTGCGTCCGGCTAAGTCTGAGTTGATGAAGCCGATGGTGGAGCCTCCGGAAGTGATTTCGGTGGAAATGACGCCGGAGGAGCAGGATGTTTATGCTCTGATGGGGGTTTCTCCTTTGGTGCTGACCGATCGCAGCGTGAAAAATCCTAAGAATGCGATCGTTTCGGTGACTCTCCCGGGTGCGGCCCCGAACAAGCCGCCTTTCGAGCAGCTCGAATTTGAATTTGAACCGACGGCGCCTGTACAGAATGCACAGGAACGAGATTATTATCCAGAAATGTCGGTAGTTGAGCCTGTATTTTCTGAGGATGATGAGGCCCAAATTTACGGCGAGAGTTCGATCGACCAAACTGATGATTTCGATCCCATGGAGGAACCCAGCCATGTGATGGACGAATCCTATGAGCCGATCGAACTCAATGAGCCGATCGAATCCTATGAGCCGATCGAACTCAATGAGCCGATCGAATCCTATGGGCAGATCGAACTCAATGAGCCGATCGAACTCAATGAGCCGATCGAACGCAGCGAACCCGAGGAGCCTGCTATCAACCGGCGACGGCGGCGCCGCTCGTCAGCCGTTTTGGATGAGTGATATGAAGTCCGAGGGAAGAAGGAAGAAGTCGGAGGTTCGAGGGAAGAAGGAAGAAGTAGAAATTTTTACTCTATTCCCATCTTTCCATCTTCCCCTTTCCTCCTCTGGCTCTAACACTCTGGTAATTGCAGGTGTCGATGAAGTCGGACGAGGGGCTTTGTTCGGGCCGGTGGTGGCTGCAGCCTGCATTTTGCCCGACGAAGTTCTCCATGAATTAGCAAGTTGCGGGGTGCGCGACAGCAAGCAGTTGAGTGCCGGAGCCCGGACTCGGTTAGCTGTAAAAATCCGGGCTGTGGCGGTTGACTGTCAAATTGGTGCGGCTTCGGTGCGGGAGATCGATCGCCTCAATATTTTGCAGGCTTCCTTGTTGGCGATGAAGCGGGCGATTCTTAAGCTGAGTGTGACTCCTGATTTGTGTTTGGTTGATGGGAATCAAAGGATTCCCAATTTGTCGATCGAGCAACAGACGATGATCCAGGGTGATGCGCGATCGATTCAGATTGCTGCTGCTAGTATTGTGGCGAAAGTTTGGCGCGATGAATTAATCCTGCGTTTAGCTGTTAAGTATCCTGAATATGACTTGACAAATAACAAGGGATATGGTACAGCTAAACATAAATTAGCTTTGGAACGTTGCGGGCGATCGGCTTTTCACCGATTATCATTTAGCCCTTGTCGAAAATCTTAAAATAGCGGTGGAAAACTTAGGTAATTCCAGCGCGAGTATATAAAATTTGAAAAACCAAGAATGTCAGATTAATAGTCCAGGGTGTATAAATTCTATTCTGTAGGCTGCGCAATGCGCACCTTAGCGCTTCAGCCTCCGGTAGCATCTATAGAATCTTTATTTAACCTCTTGGGGATGACTAATAATTTGCTAACAATTCCCGGCTATCGCATCACTGAGCAAATCTACAATGGCTCTAGAACACAGGTTTATCGAGGACTTTCTGAGTCAAATCAAAAAGTAATTATCAAACTGCTATTGAGCGAGTACCCAACTTTTAGCGAACTCGTGCAGTTGCGGAATCAGTACACCATTACCAAAAATCTTGACCTTCGGGGAATTGTCAAACCAATTGCACTCTTAAACTACCGCAATGCTTTTGCTCTGGTAATGGAGGATGTTGGCGGTGTTTCCCTTGCTGAGTATACTGCTAATGCTGAAGCGAAGAATTTGGGCGATCGCCTATCAAGTAATTCTGAGGTTTCCTCCCCCCATACTTCGCCCCTACCGCTAGATGAATTTATGCCCATCGCCATTCAGATTGTCCAAACCATAGAAGGACTATATCACAATCGAATTATTCACAAAGATATCAAGCCCCAGAATATTATCATTAACCCTAAAACTAAAGAAGTTAAATTAATTGACTTCAGCATTTCCTCTCTTTTACCCAGAGAAAACCAACAAATCCAAAATCCAAACGTCTTAGAAGGAACCCTAGCTTATATGTCCCCAGAACAGACGGGACGAATGAATCGGGGTATCGACTACCGCACAGACTTTTACTCGCTGGGAGTCACGTTTTACGAACTTCTGACAGGGCAATTACCTTTTAACTCTACCGATCCAATGGAGTTAGTTCACTGTCATATTGCCAAGATTCCAACTCCCCCAATATCTCTGGTTCCAGCTATTGGGGTGATGGTGAATAACATCATTATGAAATTGATGGAGAAAACTCCCGAGTCACGCTATCAGAGTGCTGTTGGACTGCGATACGACTTAGAAAACTGTTGGCAGCAATGGGAAGAAAATGGCAATATTAGCCAGTTTGCCTTGGGGAATATGGATATTTGCGATCGCTTCGTAATTCCCGAAAAACTCTACGGTAGAGAAACTGAAGTTAAAACGCTATTAGAGGCCTTCGATCGCATCAGTCACCCCACCCTTAACAACGGGGAGCAAGGGAGAGTCGAAATCATGCTAGTGGCTGGCTTTTCCGGCATTGGTAAAACCGTTGTAGTAAATGAAGTTCACAAACCCATTGTCCGCCAACGGGGTTACTTTATCAAAGGAAAATTTGACCAATTCAAGCGTGATATTCCCTTTTCTGCATGGGTACAAGCATTCCAGAATTTGATGCGGCAATTACTCACCGAAAGTGCGGCACAGGTGCAGAAATGGAAAGTCAAAATATTGGAGGCTTTGGGTGAAAACGGTCAGATCATTATTGATGTCATTCCTGAATTAGAACACCTGATTGGCAAGCAGAAAAAAGTCCCCCAACTAGAGGGGACAGCAGCTAAAAATCGCTTTAATATATTATTTCAAAACTTCATCCGAGTGTTCGCAACAAAAGAGCATCCTTTAGTAATTTTTTTGGATGATTTGCAGTGGGCAGACTCGGCATCATTGAAGCTAATGCAATTGTTGATGAGCGAGACAAATACCCGCTATGTGTTGTTAATGGGAGCGTATCGGGATAATGAAGTTTTTCCAGCACACCCACTGATCCTGACCTTGAATGAAATTCGCAAAGACTCCGCAACAGTCAACCAAATTACTTTAGCACCCCTAGACAAAACTTCCCTGAATTGCCTGATTGCCGATACTCTTTCCTGTCCACCCGAAAGGGCGATTCCTCTGACAGAACTAATTTTTACCAAAACCAAAGGGAATCCTTTTTTTGCTACTCAATTTCTCAAATTTCTTCATAAAGATGGGTTAATTACGTTTTATTTGACCCCTCCACCCCCCCCTTGGCAAAGGGAAGCAAGGGGGGGTTGGCAATGCGATATTTCCCAAGTTAGGACGCTAGCTTTTACCGATGATGTGGTCGAGTTTATGGCGATTCAGTTGCAAAAGTTGCCCATCAGTACCCAGAATCTTCTGAAACTTGCAGCTTGTATTGGCAACCAATTTGACTTAGCAACCCTGGCAATTGTTCATAAAAAATCTCCGAGTGATACAGCGGCTGATTTGTGGAAAGCGTTGCAAGAAGGGTTAGTTATTCCGATTACTGAAGTTTACAAGTTTTTTCAGGACTCCGAAGCAGTTGAAGTTGCACAAGCCTCAGAGTTATCGGTTCCCTACAAGTTTTTACATGACCGAGTGCAACAAGCAGCATATTTTCTGATTCCCGAATCACAGAAACAGTCAACCCATCTCGAAATTGGGCAACTGCTGTTGAGGAATACTCCTGAAGCAGAAATACAAGATAAAATTTTTGATATTGTCAACCAGTTGAATATGGGGGTGGAGTTAATTGACTATCAGACTGAGCGAGATCGACTAGCTCAATTAAATTTAATTGCCGGACGTAAAGCTAAAGCTTCAACTGCTTATGCTGCGGCAAATATCTATCTGCAAACAGGGAGTGAACTCTTGAGTGCCAACTGCTGGCAGAGTCAGTATGAATTGACCCTGAATCTCTATATTGCTGCCGCTGAAGCTGCCTATTTGAATGGCGACTTTGAGGGAATGGAAGAGATAGCCGCACTGGTGTTACAAGAAGCTCAGACAATTTTAGATAAAGTTAAAATTTATGTAATTCAAATTGCCACCCAGACAGCCCAGAGCAAGATGTTGGAGGCGATCGCCGTGGGCAGAAAGGCACTCTTGCAATTGGGGGTTGAACTCCCCACCACACCTGACGAAGCCTTGATTGGAACAGCACTACAAACTCTTGCGGGCCAACTAAGCGGCAAACGGATTCAAGAACTGGTTAACCTGCCAGTGATGACCGATCTTCATACTCAGGAAATGATGCAACTGTTAGGAATGTTACCTGGGCCGATTTTCATGGGAAAGTCGGGTTTACTACCACTCCTTAGCTCCACTATGGTGAGTTTATCGCTCCAATTTGGGAATGCACCCGGATCGACGGTGGGGTATGCAATTCACGGTATGGTGCTGTGTGGCTTTTTGGGAGAGGTGGAAACCGGCTATGACTTCATACAATTGGCACTCTCCTTGCTGGAGCGGCTCAATGTGCCCGAATTCAAGTCTATAATTCTGCTTGTGTTTGGTGGCTGGATTCAACATCGCCAAGAATCTCTCTTGGCAGTGATACCGACGCTGAAAGATGGGTATATGGCTGGCATGGAAACTGGCGACTTTCTCTACGCTGGCTACAACATAGTTAATTACTTTTTTGCCAAATTTTTTGGTGGGGTAGAACTAGACACTTGGGAAACCGAAATAGTAAGTTACAGCGCTGCCTTCGCTCAGGCGAAGCAATATTCTCATGTTTATTTGGATATGACGCACCAGACGGTGAAGAACTTGAGGGAAGCCCGTATTCTGTCGGATTGCTTAATAGGCTCTGCCTACGATGAAACGGTGATGATTCCTAAGCACCATCAGAACAATGACCTGACGGGGATCGCCCTTGCTTACATCTACAAACTGCTACTTGCTTACTCATGGGGTAATTACACGGCTGCTCTAGACCACATTGCCACAGCCAAACAGTATTTGATAGCAGTATCGGGATTGGTTTTTATCCCCATTTTCCATTTCTATGCAGCCCTCACCCACCTGGCACTTTTTCCCACACAGCCAGAAACCGAGCAAGCTTCCATTCTTGCCTTGGTGAAAACCCATCAAAGCACGCTGCATCAGTGGGCGCAAAATGCTCCCATGAATTATTTGCATAAATGGTATTTAGTCGAGGCTGAACGACATCGAGTTTTAGGTCAAAATATCGAGGCGATGGATTATTACGATCGCGCCATTAAACTCGCTAAAGAAAATCAGTACATTAACGAAGAAGCACTTAGCAATGAGCTGGCAGCAAAATTCTATTTAACCTGGGGAAAAGAAAAAATTGCCCAAGTCTACCTAACTGATGCTTACTACGCCTATGCACGCTGGGGAGCCCAGGCAAAAGTTGAGGATTTAGAAAAGCGCTATCTCCAATTACTTGCGCCTGTTTTTCACCCTAAAACGAGCTTAAAGACAGGTCATACACTTGCCAAAATGATGACGGGAACTGTTGCCAGTACCAGTTCAGGTGTTTCACAAATTCTGGACTTGGCAACAGTAATCAAAGCATCTCAATCACTTTCAGGAGAAATCAGCCTCGATAAGTTGCTCTCCACTTTGATGCAAGTGATGATTGAGAATGCGGGAGCAGAAAAAGGATCTATGATTTTGATAGAAAGAGATTCTTTCTTCGTCGCGGCTCAATGTGCGAGCGGTAAATCGTGCAACCTGCACTCAACTCCCGTTGTTGACTCTAACGAAATTCCGATCGCGATTATTAACTATGTCTCGCGCACCCAAGAAACTTTGGTAATTAATGATGCGACGACTGAGGCTACCTTTGCTACTGACTCTTATATCATCCAGCATCAACCCAAGTCGGTTTTGTGTCTGCCGATTCAACATCAAGGAAAGGCGATCGCCATTCTTTACTTAGAAAATACTCTCGTTACAAATGCCTTTACTCCCGATCGGTTGGCAGTCTTAAATATCTTAGCCTCCCAAGCTGCCATCTCGATAGAAAATGCCCAACTCTATGCCAACTTAGAAGCCAAAGTCGAAGAACGCACCCTGGAATTCCAGCAGTCAGAAGCTCGCTTCCGACAACTTTACGAGCAATCAGCCGATGCTATTCTGCTGTTAGATGGAGGTCTGTTTATCGACTGCAACCCCGCAACGGTCAAAATGATGCGCTGCACTGACAAAAAACAGCTTCTTTCCTTGCATCCGGCTCAACTTTCTCCGGAGATTCAACCGGATGGTAGAGACTCTTTTGAGAAAGCCAAGGAAATGACAGCCATAGCCTTCGAGGGAGGCAGTCATCGGTTTGAATGGATGCACCGTCGCATTGATGGAGAAGAGTTTTGGGTCGAAGTATTGCTGACTGTAATTCCTGTAGATGGTAAGGAAATTCTGCATACGGTTTGGCGAGAAATCGGCGATCGCAAACAAGCTGAATCAGCTTTGCACTCCAAAAATCAGGAACTAAGCGATACTCTCCAACAACTCAAAGCCACCCAAGAAGGATTGATTCAATCAGAAAAAATGGCAGCTTTAGGACAACTGGTTGCCGGAGTTGCTCACGAAGTTAACACTCCCCTGGGTGCGATTCGTTCCTCAGCCGGAAATGTTGCCAAATTCTTGAATCAAACCCTAGAAGAGTTGCCCGCACTTTTTCAATCTCTATCCCCAGAAGAAGGGCAGAATTTCTTAGCATTACTTCAGCGTTCCATCCAACAAGAAGCAAGCTTATCAACAAAAGAAGAACGCAAATTGAAGAGAGCTTTGAGAAGCCAACTGGAAGAACTAGAGATTGATAGTGCCGATACCGTAGCCGATCGCCTAACGATCATGGGCGTTTATAATGACATAGATGCCTTTGTTCCTTTGTTGCAAAGATCCGATAGTGTACACCTCGTAGAAATGGCCTACAAACTTTCCGAATTAAAAAGAGGCATTGCTACTATCAACACAGCTACAGACAGAGCATCAAAAGTAGTTTTTGCCTTAAAAACTTATGCCCGCTACGAACAGTCGGGCGAAAAAACAGCAGCCAGTATTACAGAAGGTATTGAAACAATTTTAACCCTGTATCAAAATCTACTCAAACAGGGAGTTGAGGTCATCAAAAACTATGCCGAAATCCCGCCGATTCTTTGCTATCCCGACGAACTCAATCAAGTTTGGACGAATTTAATTCACAATGCTTTGCAAGCAATGGATTATCGAGGCACGCTAACAATTGAGTTAACGGCTCAAGATTACCAGGCTAAAATTAGCATTACCGACAGCGGCCGCGGGATACCAGAAGAGATAAAAACGAAAATATTTGACCCGTTTTTTACTACTAAGTCGGCAGGAGAAGGCAGCGGATTAGGACTAGATATTGTCAAGAAGATTGTTGACAAACATCAGGGAAAAATTGAAGTGGAATCAATTCCGGGCAAAACTACATTTAATGTTTTCCTGCCAATGAGCGCTGTATAAGCAGGCCAAGGATCTTGCAAACGATATAAAGTAATAAGTCGGTCGGATTTTGCTTGCTTGGGCCTAAGCTGCAATCTACCCCGAGAGTATTTCAAAAGTTAAAGCGTTTTGAGGTTAATAATCCGGATTCGAGAGGAAACGGAGGTAAAACAGTAGTACGATGCGTTATGCTAAGCTAAGGTGCTACGCATAGAAGTTTCTTAATTTCGGCGACTGGGGACGGGGAGAGGATTTGGCGAGCCGTTGACTTGTGACATTTTAAGATAAGATGCGACCTACTAATACACTTTACTACTTTTGCTACTAATAACAATTAAAAAGGATAAAAAATAGATGTCTAAACCAGTTATTTTGTGCGTTGACGACGAGAGAATGGTGTTAGACAGTCTCAGGACGCAGCTAGCAGCAGCATTTGGGGATGCCTACATCTATGAAGGGGCTGAGGATGCTGAGGAGGCTTTAGATGTAATTAATGACCTCAACGAGGAGGGAATTAGCGTGGTTTTGATTATTTCTGATTGGTTAATGCCCGGTATCAGGGGAGATGAGTTGCTGATTCAAATTCACAAAAACTACCCCAAGGTTATTAAAATTATGCTGACAGGTCAAGCGGATAAAGTGGCAATTGAGCGAGCAAAAAAACAGGCTAACCTCCATTGTTGCTTATTAAAACCTTGGTTGGAATCCGATTTGCTAGAAACTATTAAATCTGGTTTATCTAAACTATGAGCCGACAGGTAATTATCTGTGTGGATGATGAGAGAACTGTACTCAGGAGCCTCAAAGCAGAACTGCAAGAGGCTGTTGGCAATGATTATATAATCGAAATTGCTGAAGGTGGAGAAGAGGCATTAGAGTTAATTGAAGAATTGCTAGAGGAGGGGGATGAAGTTCTTTTAATTATTTCCGACCACATTATGCCTGATATGAACGGAGATGAGCTGTTAAAAAAGGCTCATATAATTTTGCCTAAAAGTATAAAAATTATGCTGACAGGACAAGCAGATATTGGGGCGATCGCCAATGCTATCAACTCGGCAAACTTATATCGTTATATTACCAAACCTTGGCAATCTGAAGATTTAAAATTGACGGTTAGAGAAGCGCTAAATAGTTATATTCAAGCTCAACGACTGGCACAACAAAACGCCAAACTCCAGCAAATGAATCAGGAGTTGGCCGAGTTAAACAGCCAGCAAACGGCACTGATTGCCAAACTCCATGAAAGCGAAAATCGCTTGACACAGTTTTTGGAAGCAATGCCGATTGGTGTAGGTGTGCTGGGTGCGGACGGCCAACCTTTCTACATCAATCGGAAAGCAAAAGAGATATTTGGTAAAGGAATTGTGCCGGATACGAGTTCCGAGCAATTGTCAGAGGTTTATCAAGTCTATCAAGCAGGCAAAAATCAAAAGTATCCTCCGGAAAATTTGCCCATCGTGCGCGCCTTGATGGGGGAAAGTGCTACGGCTGACGATGCAGAAGTTCATCAAGGCGACAAGATTATTCCCCTAGAAATCTTTGCTACTCCAATCTACGATCGACAAGGAAATATTGTTTATGCTATCAACACTCTTCAAGATATCACGGAACGCAAAGAAGCTGAGGCAGATCGCCAAAAGTTCATTGAGGATCTCTTTGAGGTCAATTGCAATTTGGAACTTTCACTGGATGCAGAATTAGAAATTGCGGAGGCGACAAGTCGCTTTGTACCCAATGAGTTTTTAGCTTTTTTGGGATGTGACAGTATTGTTGATGTTAAATTGGGAGAAGCGGTAGAGTTGGAAATGTCGGTTTTGTTTTCTGACATCCGCGATTTCACTGCTCTCTCGGAACAAATGACACCGACAGAAAATTTCAAATTTATAAATTCTTATTTGAGCCGAATGGAACCGCTGATTGTGGAAAATCAGGGGTTTATTGATAAATATATTGGCGATGCAATTATGGCTTTGTTTAGCGAGGGGGCGGATGATGCTGTGAAAGCGGGAATTGCCATGCTGCAAACTCTTGCTGAATACAATCGATCTCGCGCTTCTCTGGGTTATGTGCCAGTTGAGATTGGGGTGGGAATCAATACTGGTTCTTTGATTCTGGGCATAGTGGGCGGAAAAAGCCGGATGGACGGTACTGTGATTAGCGATGCGGTTAATTTGGCTTCTCGCATTGAAAGTTTGACGAAGAATTACGGGGTGTCGCTGTTAATTACTCAGCAGACTTTCGAGCGCTTGACAAATCCGGGTGATTATGCAATTCGGATAATTGATAAAGTTCAGGTTAAGGGTAAGTCTGAATGGGTGACTGTTTATGAAGTTTTTGATGCGGATTTGCCGCAAGTTAAAGCGGGGAAGTTAGCGACTCTGCAACTATTTACTGAGGCTTTGTCTTTGTACAATATGAAGAGTTTTAGGCAAGCTGCGGGACTTTTTGCGGATTGTTTGCGGCAAAATCCGGGGGATAAGGTGGCTCGAATTTATTTGGAAAGGTGTAATTAAGGAACAAGGAAGTGCGGCAACGGATTCGCTTTCTGAGGATGTAACGGATTTAACGGAGGTCAGAAGGAAGTTCGGGAACGGATTCGCTTTCTGAGGATGTAAGGGATGGCAGGAAGAAGCAATAAAAGCCAGGGTTTCAGCAAGACAGAACTTATGCAAAATTTCTATATGTAGGGCTCCATGCACACCGCACCTTACCGCTGGAGTCGTCCGAGCGAGTTTTATGAGGACTTGAGTCCTCAGTACAAACCGCGACTCGTTATCTTGAGGCGATCGCCCCCCCGATCGCACTTTACGGCTGTTCGATCGGTATTTCTATGATAAACTCGGCTCCGTGGCCGAGTGCAGACACGCAGCTAAGTTTGCCACCGTGTTCTTGGACAACTTTGTAGGAAATGGACAAGCCTAAACCAGTGCCTTTGTCGGCGGGTTTTGTGGTAAAAAAAGCCTGGAATAACTGCTGGGAAACTTCTTCTGGCATACCGGGGCCATTGTCAGAAATCCTAATTACAGCATGGGAGTTTTGGACTTCTGTCCTAATTTTAATCTTGCTGCGGTTAGCTTTGACTTCGGCAAGTGGGCGCCGTTCGTTGTATTCCTCGATCGCGTCGATCGCATTTCCGATCAAATTCATAAATACCTGATTGATTTTCCCGGCATAACACTCAACCAAAGGCAAATTTCCATAGTCCTTAATTACCACAATTTCGGGATAGTTGCCTCTGGCTTTCAGACGGCTTTGCAGGATCAGCAGCGTTCCTTCAATCCCTTCGTGCAGGTTAACTTTGCTCATTTGAGAATCATCTTTGCGGGAGAAATTTCTGAGCGATCGCACGATTTCCCGAATGCGATCGGCCCCAACCTGCATCGAAGACATCGCTTTCGGCAAATCTTCTAGCAGAAACTCTAATTCGATATCCTGAATTTTTTCTTGAATTGCTGCGGGCGTCTGCGGGGAGTGCTTCTGGTACATATCGATCAAACTCAGCAAATCTTCCGTGTAGTGGCCGACGTGGACGAGATTGCCGCAGACGCTGCTAACGGGATTGTTAATTTCGTGAGCAACACCAGCTATCATTTGACCGAGTGTAGACATTTTCTCAGTGTGAATCAATACCGCTTGAGTTTGCTGCAATTGGTGCAAAGTATTTTCTAGCTGAAGTTTTTGTTGGGTTAACTCTGTTTGCGATCGCACCAAAGCTTCTTCACTGCGTTTGAGCTCGGAAATATCAGTAATTAACCCTTCCAAAGCTATCAACTCTCCCGAGTCGGAAAACACCCCCAAACCTTGCTCCCAAACCCATTTTAATTCGCCGTTTTTAGAAGTAATTCGGTAATTTAGCTGATAGGGTCGATTTTCTTGCAAGGCAACTTCCACGGCATTCCACAAACTATCGCGATCGTCTGGGTGAGTCAATTCCGAGATAGAAACTTCCCGAGTGCCGATAAATTCTTCAGGAGAATAGCCGGCTAACTGATAGCAACCTTCGCTGACGAACTCCATACTGCGATCGGCATCGTTGCGAAAACGGTAGGCCATCCCCGGCAAATTGCTCATCAGCGTCGCCAAAGCCCGCTGGCTTTCCCGTAGGGCTTCTTCGGCGTGTTTGCGATCGGTAATATCCGTCATCACCCCCAGCATACAGAGTTCGCCGTCCAAATTAATCAATTCCGCTGAAACCAAACATACCACCACCGATCCCGACTTCATCCGAAACTCGCATTCGTGATTGCGAACAAGGCCTTCTTGGTGCAAACTTTGCCTAAATTTAAGTCGGTCTTGAGACCTTACCCAAATGTTTAACCCCGGTACTGTATTGCCGATAGTTTCTTCTAAATCGTAACCAGTCAGCGACAGAAAACTATCATTAACTTCAATAAAACGACCCTCCGCAAAAGTAGTAATAATCATCGGATCGGGGCTAGAGCGAAAAGCCTTAGAAAACTTTTCTTCCGATAAACTCAACTTTTTAATAGCCTCTTCCAACTGACTTGTCCGCTCTTTAACCCGGCATTCCAATATCTCATTAGCCTGCTTCAGGGCCTCCTCAGCCTCCACCCGATAAGTGATATCGCGCACCACGGCTTGCAGCCCCATTTTGCCGCCGATATCCATAGAAGTTAGCAGCACTTCCGCCGGGAACTGGGAACCATCCAAACGGCATTGCCGCCAGTCAAAACGACAATTTCCCGATCGCCGAGCCGTATTAATTCGCTCTTGAAAAAAACTCATAGAATCTTGTCCGTCCGGCTGCAACGGCGGGCTGAATTCCGAAGGATGCTTGCCGCAAAACTCCGATTGAGTCCTGCATCCAAATAACTCTAAAGTTGCTGGATTGCAATCCAAAAAACCCTGTTCATCTAGCAGCATAACCGCATCGCTAGTCGATTCGTACAAAGTGCGAAACTTTTTTTCCGACGCCTGCAAAGAAGCAATCAACTGCATCTTTTCCTCGGCGGCCCGCTTTGGCTCGGTAATATCTTGCATTACTTGAGAAAAGCCCTGCAACTCTCCGCTTTCATCGCGCAAAGGAGTAACAATAATATTCGCCCAAAATCGCGAGCCGTCTTTGCGAAGCCGCCAGCCTTCATTTTCGTATCGACCTTCTGCCGCCGCCATGATTAATTTTTCTTGGGGCTTGCCGATTGCAAGATCTTCTTTCGTGAAAAAACACTCGGACTTATTGCCGACTATTTCATGAGCTGTGTATCCAAAGATGCGTTCTGCCCCAGAATTCCAGCTAGCTACATACCCCTCAGGATCTAACATAAATATAGCATAATCCTTAACCCCTTCAATTATTAAGCGCAGGCGTTCTTCGCTTTCTCGCAGTCCTGATTCTGCCTGCTTGCGCTGCGTGATATCTTCAACAAAACCTTCATAGTAGAGCAATTTCCCCGCTTCATCGCAGACAGCCCGCGCATTTTCAGCGATCCAAATTATTGTTCCGTCTCGGCGATAAATCTGCGACTCAAAATCCGATACGATGCCCCGTTCTTGCAAAGCAGAAACAAACTGATCGCGCCGCTCGGGGTTGACATAAAGCTGATGGCTGATATCAGTCAGAATGCCCATCAATTCTTCGGCGGAACTATATCCGTAGATGCGAGCCAAAGCTGGGTTAGCGCTGATGTAGCGACCGTCTGGGCTTGTTTGAAAAATGCCCGACACAGCATTTTCAAACATACTATAATATTTTGCTTCCATTTGATGCAGTGCCTCCGCGACATACAGGCATTCGATCGCTTTATTTTCTAATTTTTGATTTCCCACTTTTGAATACCCTGCCCTTGTGTTTGAGTTGAATATTTTTGGTCTACCGCCTGTGAAATTTGAGGCGTTAATTAGGCTCAAAGGTGCTGTCTCGCAGCCGGACATGAGTGTGTTTATTCATCTGTCCTACTGGGCTGTTAGTTGTTAGTTGTTGCTGATGAAAGTTTAGTTGATCCGGTCTGTCTTTCTTTGAGGCTTGACTGGCTGTCACGATCGCATTGGCAAATCGAACGGCCTGCGGTGCAGGTGTTCGAGCAAAACCCGCTCCTGGAAATCTCCCTGAAATATATTAGCAGTTGAATACCGTGAAATAAGTTAGCGTCAAGGCTGTTGTTACAATAATAAAAGGTAGCAACTTCTACAACAGCAAGACTCTATTTTTAGGCTTTGGGTGAGAGTGCGATCGACTCTTACCCTCTGGAGGCAACTAACCCGCATTTATGAGCTAAACGCTGACTGTCGGTGCTGTCAGTCGATTTGAGATTTGAGATTTCAGACTAAAGAATTGACTCCACAGATGAATCTGGGACTCTCCTAAGGTCTAAAATTTTTGGGTCTGCACAACTCCTGTCGGGAACTTTTATCGGTCTTTGGGTGCTCGGAG
Source organism: Microcoleus vaginatus BM001213989 (assembly GCA_036700245.1). Taxonomy (GTDB): domain Bacteria; phylum Cyanobacteriota; class Cyanobacteriia; order Cyanobacteriales; family Microcoleaceae; genus Microcoleus. Next base: position 3,807 of record JAUBOM010000121.1, on the reverse strand, counting down.
TTACTGTTAAGTATTATTGCGGATAGATAATACAGCAGACTCCTGGCAGTTGTAAGTAAGATCAGGGGTTTCTATGTAAAGTTGGCACAACAAGAGGATAATTGTTGTATCAAAAAATTCATATTCGGCTGCTGCGGGCGGACAAATTCTTTAGCGGTGCTGGCATTTGGGCAAAAATCTGGACCCGGGCGCGCTCTCATTTGGTCGGCAAGTCTGGTAAAATCCCGATCGATTCTCGGTTTGGCCTCAAAGCTCGATCGGGCTAAATTTGACTAGAAGTAATACATGACAGATTCTCCTCTACTAGCAACGCCAGAGTTATCTCCTGCTTCCACCCAGACGGCGGATTCTCCTCTGTGGCCGGCCCTGCTGGAACAACTGTTAGACAGACAATCTCTTTCACGCGCCCAAGCAGCCGACTTGATGCAGGGATGGCTAGCAGAAGCTATACCCCCCGTCCTCTCAGGAGCAATTTTAGCGGCCATCCAAGCCAAAGGTATCTCTGCCCAAGAATTGGCAGGAATGGCTCAGGTATTGCATTCTCAGTCCCAAGCAGGCGAGTCAAAGAGCGTGTTGACTCCCAAATCCTCACTCTCCAATCTCAAATTAATTGATACTTGCGGCACCGGCGGCGACGGCGCTTCCACGTTTAACATTTCCACTGCTGTAGCTTTTGTGGCCGCCGCCGGCAAAGTTCGAGTCGCCAAACACGGAAATCGATCGGCATCAAGTAAAGTGGGCTCTGCTGACGTGTTGGAAGCACTCGGAGTCAACCTCAACGCCGATGCCGCGAAGGTGAGAGCTGCGGTAGACTCCGTGGGTATCACCTTTTTATTTGCTCCTGGCTGGCATCCAGCACTTAAGGCTGTAGCGCCGCTCCGGCGCACTTTGAAGGTGCGGACTGTTTTTAACGTTTTAGGCCCCCTCGTCAATCCTATGCGCCCTACAGGGCAGGTAATTGGGGTGTTCGATCCCAGTCTGGTATCAATTATTGCCCAAGCTTTGGGTGAGTTGGGGACTGAGTTGGCGGTAATCGTTCACGGCAGAGAAAAATTGGACGAGGCGGGTTTGGGAGATGTGACTGATTTGGCGGTTTTGTCGGATGGCAAGGTGGAACTCACTACTCTAGACCCGGAAAAGGTAGGATTGACACCAAGTGCGATCGGCTCGTTAAAAGGCGGAAATGTTGAGGAAAACGCCGAGATTTTGCGGAACGTTTTGCAAGGCAAAGGTACGCCTGCACAAATGGATGTTGTAGCTTTGAATGCGTCTTTGGCTTTTCAGGTGGGAGGCGCAATTCCTATGGGCGATCACGCAGCAGGAGTTTCTCTGGCTGAGGACATTTTATTGAGTGGCGAATCTTGGTTGAAGTTGCAACAGTTGATTGAGTTTTTGAAATGAAGAAAGTTCGGCAACGGATTATGTAACGGATGTAACGGATGTCCGTCGGAAGAAGGAAGAAGGAAGAAGGAAGAAGAAAGAAGGAAGAAGGAAGAAGGATTTTTTGGTTTTAACTAACCAAGAAGAAAAATTCTTTAATTCTAAATCTTTGTTTACTTCTTCCCTCTTCCTCTTTCGTTTTTTTAAGACCGCGATCGAAATTCAATCACATCTCGCTTAATAGTTATGTCTTTATTGCCAAAAAAGTCCTGTCCTAGCAGTCCGATGTCTAGCGACGGCGAGACGGCCACAACTACATTGTTAATCGCCAGACCCCCAGCTTCCATAGAAGTCACGCGACCGAGGGGAAAAGTAGCCACTCCGTTCGGAGTTTGTGCTTCCACTGTTCCCTGGAGAACAACGCCCAAGGCTTTAGCCATTGCTGGTGTAATTACTGTGCCACTAGCTCCCGAATCTACCATCATCTCGAACTTTTGTTTGCCGTTAAATGTGACTTCTATGACCGGGATATTAGACTTTCTGCGTGTAATTTTTGCCTGAAACACTCCCGACTTGGCCGCCCCCGTGGCGGGAGTCATTCCTTCGGGGAGAAAACCGCAGACTGATTGGCTGAGGTTGAGGGTTCGGCCTGACGAACTGCGCATGAAGCATCCCTCAATTTCTTGAGCCACTGCTCGCGAGGAGTTGGCAACAGTCCCTACTAAAATTGAACTGCTCAGAGAAATAACTGTTGTTAAAACCAGTAACGGTTGGCTCCGTTTTTGAGGGTTCTGTAGATGCTGGTATAAGTTTGAGAGTAAAGGCAAGGGAGTTTTGCTAGCCATAGTTTGGTTAAATGCGTTAGGTCGATCGTAGCAGCGACAACGACCTTTTGGTATAGATTTAGAGTTTCCGCCCGTCCTCATAAGCTGCAGGCAGATAAATTGCTGGCGCGGGGGGAGATGGAGAGAGTAGGAGATGCCGAGAGTGGGGAGTGGGAGAATTTGCACTTGTTGCTATTTGATTACCTGTTGCATAAGTGCCTCCGACCTCCGGCATAGGTGCATAAGTGCCTTCATGCAGGGGAACCCTTGCACAAATTAAAATAATATCTGTATATTATCGGCTAGCATCAAATACCAGGCAGTGGTAAGAATTAAACCAAACGAAAGTAATTAAGGATGCCATGTCACTTTCAAATGCACAACCCGCTCTCCTAGTCCTGGCTGACGGTACTGCTTACCGCGGCTGGTCCTTTGGCGCTAACGCTACCGTCGTCGGGGAGGTAGTATTCAATACTGGAATGACGGGCTACCAAGAAGTCTTGACAGATCCCAGCTATTGCGGTCAAATTGTAACTTTTACTTATCCAGAATTGGGCAATACCGGGGTAAATCTCGAAGACGAAGAATCCTCGCGCCCGCAAATTCGGGGTGCGATCGCCCGGAACGTATGCAGCCGCCCCAGCAACTGGCGCTGCTCGCAATCTCTGCAAGACTACCTCAAACAGTACGATATCCCCGGAATTTACGGCATCGACACCCGGGCCCTCACTCGCAAAATTCGCACGGTGGGAGCGATCAACGGCGGCATTTCGACATTGATTCTAGACCAGGCGGAACTTTTGGAGCAAGTGCAAGATGCCCCCAGCATGGACGGGCTGAATCTGGTTCAGGAAGTCACTACCCGCAAGGTTTACGAGTGGTCTGAAGCCACGGACACGGTTTGGGAGTTCAGTCCTACAGTCAAACCTGAAGAAGGCGAAATGTGGACGGTGGTGGCGCTAGACTTTGGGATCAAGCGCAACATCCTGCGGCGTCTGGCGAGTTACGGGTGTCGGGTCATCGTTGTACCGGCTGACACGTCGCCAGAGGAAATCCTCAAATACAACCCGGACGGCATTTTTCTGTCCAACGGTCCGGGAGATCCGTCGGCGGTAACGGAAGGGATCGCGACTGCGAAAGCTTTGTTAAAGTCGGACAAACCGGTATTCGGCATCTGCATGGGACACCAGATTTTGGGACTTTCCTTGGGTGCAGAAACTTTTAAACTTAAGTTCGGCCACCGGGGATTGAACCACCCAGCGGGTTTAACTCAGCAAGTAGAAATTACTAGCCAAAATCATGGTTTTGCGATCGACCCCGATTCCCTAGTTCCGGAAGTAGAAATTACTCATCTCAATTTGAACGATCGCACCGTAGCCGGATTGAAGCACAAAACCCTGCCGCTGTTCTCAGTCCAGTACCACCCAGAAGCCAGCCCCGGCCCGCACGATGCTGACTATTTGTTCGATCGATTCGTGCAGTCAATGCGAGACAATCAGAAAGTAGCCAGCAGTAAGTAGTCATTTGTCAGCAGTCATTAGTCAGTAGTCATCAGAAAATTGGGTAGAAACCTCGTCCTTTTAGGACGGCTTTATATTACAAT
>JAUBOM010000120.1:0-22167 GCA_036700245.1 Microcoleus vaginatus BM001213989 | reverse complement strand
TGGGGGTGGTGTTCCTCCTGATTATATCATGGTTGATCGACCGGACATGATATCAATCATTTTTGAGAAAGATTTTTAAAATAAATTAACCGCAGAGGGCGCAGAGGGCGCAGAGAAAGAGAATGGAGAGATCGGAAGATGTGAAAAAATGCTTGAAGTTTGTTAGATGTGAGATATTTTACTAATTTCTTAACTTTTTGATAACGTTGGTAGTTTAAAATTTACAGTTGGCGGGACGGGTTTATATGTATTTGGGGGGGAGTTCTGTTTGGCTGGTGAAACCCTCCCTACAACTAATGACTAATGACTTATGTTAACACCTTTGCCCAATAAAGTAGAAATTTCTCAAGGTTATTCTCGCAACCCCTGGTTTTTTGCTGTTTTGATTTTGATTGTCCTATTGCTAGGTTTCATTATGCCATCTAACCTCAACGAACCTCAACTTTTAACCGATCCGTTTCTGCAACTTCCCACAGCAAACTCGGTGCGAGTTGTCTGGTTTACCGAGTTTGCCGGTACTCGCAACACCGTTGCTTACGGCGAAAATCTGAATGAAATTGCGGCTGCAAATACTGCGAAGCTAAGCCGCACTCGCGAAGACAAAGACTCGCGCATTTCCGATGAAATCAAACAAAGCATAATTGACAGCAATCCAATTGTCCGCGACATCTGGCGCCACGAAGCAGAAGTCCCCAATTTAATGCCCGGTGTTCGCATTCCTTATCGAGTCACCAGCCAAAGAAAAGACGGCGCATCTGTCAGCAGCAAAATATTCACTCTTTCTCCGACACCAGCAGCAGGAATGGCGCTCAAAATTCTCCTCACTTCCGACCATCAATTGATGCCTATGACAGCAGCAAATCTCCAGAAAGTAGCCGAAATAATTGGGAAAGTTGACGCGGTTTTTATGGCAGGGGATTTAATTAATATACCCGATCGCGCTTCTGAATGGTTTGACGACGACCAAGGCCGCGCCTTCTTTCCCGCTATGCAAGGTCGCGCATTTTCCGCACTGGACAAAAACGGCATCAAAACCGTTTACAGCGGCGGCGAACTGATCCAACACGCGCCTTTATTTCCCGCCATCGGCAATCACGAAATCATGGGTAGGTATTCAAATAGCACCACACTCTACGAGCAGTTTCACGATCCTTTTCCCCGCGCCGCTGCCGAGAAAATATACGCTCAACGTGCTGCATCTTTGAATCCCAATAATGACGCTTCAGTGCGCGAAATATGGCTGAAAAACAATACTTTTAATAGCGATACCTATGACGAAATTTTCAATTTACCGCGAGGAAAAAATTACTATGCTGTGACTTTTGGGGACGTGCGGTTAGTAACTTTGTATGTTACGAATATCTGGCGGACTCCGAATTTAGATCCGGGTGCCAGAGGCAGGTATCGCGAACGGGACGAAGATTTTAATAATCCCGAAAAATGGGGATACGGACAGCATATTTTTGAGCCGATTGTCAAAGGCAGCGCTCAATATACTTGGCTGCAACAAGAGTTAAACAGTTCGGAATTCCAGCAGGCAAAATATAAAATTGTGATGTTTCACCACCCGCCGCATTCTCTGGGCGAGAATATTGTACCTGCTTATACCGATCCAGTGCAAATAGTCGATCGCGCTCTCGATGGCGATATTAAAATGGTGCGTTACGAGTATCCGAAACAGCAAGATTATCTGATTCGGGATGTAGTGCCGCTACTAGAAACAGCGGGGGTGCAGTTGGTATTTTACGGACATTCGCACTTGTGGAATCGATTTGTAAGTTCCAGCGGAATGCACTTTTTGGAGACTTCTAATGTGGGCAACAGTTACGGTGCTTTTGCGGGGGAAAAGCGCCGATTTGTGCCGCCGGGATATCGGGAAGATTACAGCGCTATTGGAGACCCGAACGGATTGGAACCTGTGGTGCCGACTGTTGCGCCTTTGTTGGGAGAAGACGGGCGGCCGCTGCCGTATATTGATAGCAATGATATTACGGCTTTTACTATTTTTGATACGGGGGAGGGTACGGTTAGCAGCTACTATTTTGATACGCGGAAACCCGAATCGGAAGTGGTGAAGTTTGATGAGTTTAAGTGCGAAAAGTAAGGGCACGGCATTGCCGTGTCCCTACAGATATCTGAGTGAACTGAGATGTTGCACTATTCTCAATTACCTGTTTAGCAACGGGCTCTCCGGCCCGTTCCACAAGAAATTCATTCTTTGTGGAACAGGCATCTTGCCTGTTATTGAGAATGGTGCAAGATGTAATATTAAACTGAGATGTTGCACCATTCTTAATTACCTGTTTAGAAAGCGGCAAGATACCCGTTCCACAAAACTCAATTTTATTGTGAAACAGGCATCTTGCCTGTTCTTAATAAAGGTGCAAGATGTAAGATTAAACCTTGTCTTTCGCAGGGGGAACCAAACCTGTTTTATTCAAACCGGCATCAATCTGCCTCAGCAATTTAAAATCGTCTTCGGGTAAGGAATTAACAGGCGAGTGTTTTTCCAGAAAGGAGAATGCTTGCCGAAATTCACGCGGCCGGGAGTCGATCGCACTATCGAAGTGACAAGGTACAATTCTTTGAAAGTCCCAACTCGCCACTTTATCCACCCAATCGAGAGTTTCCCTCGGGGCGCGGTTGAGAATCAAAGTCTGCAAAATCGGCGCCACAAACAACCGCCCTCCTCCCCGCAAAGCCTCAAACGATCGCTCCCAATCTCTTTTCCAATTGAACGGATACAACCCGAAATAAGCTTTTCTAGAGCGTTCTGGCGCTTTGCGTGCGCTGGCTAATACCTGGGACCACGGCGGCACTTCCAGCACGCTGGGGCTAAAATACATGGCAAATAAGGCGATTCTCTGCCACCCTTTGCGCCGATTTTCGTGGGTGTCTGCCACCCTGTCCGAGGCGCTTTCTTTGGCGTGAAATAGCAGCGGGTAGGAGTCGAGTTGGACGATCGCGGGCGGATTTTCGGGAATTGAAACTATGGAATCTGTTAACATCAGCGTGCGCGATCGCCTGTGAAATAAGGCAACTTCTGCAAATTTGCCCAAACCAAGGTCGAGGGGGCCGAGAATTGCCCAGTCAAATTGATCGGCTAAGGGGGTGTTGCTGCTGTCAAAGGGCAGTACAGAGGTGCGTTTGGCCGGCAAACCCAGCCAACTCAGCGGCAAATTCACCGGGAAACTCCACTGCTGCGGGGCGACAAACACCTGCGCTTCGGGAAAACTCCTCGCAAAGGGGCCGACAAAAACTTTGTGCTCGATGCCGGAAACCGTTGTCAGCAGGATGTACTTCACCTCGCCGTGCTCTGCTACTAACTCTTTTACCAAGCGGATGCACTCAGGAGTCGGTGCAACGGGGGCGTAGACGAGAAGGCCTTCGGGTTCTAGTTTAATTACTGTCATCCGAATCGGGACGACTACGTAGAAAATGCCTTGTAGCTGGTCAAAAGTCCAGATTGTGTCCTTGACTATTTCCTTGCGGATGGTGCGCCGCTTGCTGTAGGGATAGAGGGGGACAACTGGCCAAAAGGCCCAAGAATAGTCCCGAGAATCAATCTGTGCTGGTGTTGGTATGCCTTCGCCCTCTGCCACTGCGCGACTCCTTGCCGATTTTTTTGTACGTGCGTGCGATCGAACTGTTTTTATCTTATTTCAATCTTGTTGCGCGGATTCGAGGAGTTGAAAGGCTGTCGCTTGGTGGCGGGCCGGGCTGGATTTTGGCTTTTCGTATCGTGTCCTATACATTGTTTGGGTCCCGTTGCCGGGATTCTATTTGTTGAAAGCGCTTTGCCGTTGTCACGAGAAACACGATTTTTCGAGTTTCAGTCGCGTTGCGGGATTCTATTTGTTGAAAGCGGGACAGAACCGCGTGACCCTGAGAAACCAACAGCGTTTCAGTCCCGTTGCCGGGATTCTATTTGTTGAAAGCCAAAAATATGCCAGCACCTATAGGAAATACAAACGGGTTTCAGTCCCGTTGCCGGGATTCTATTTGTTGAAAGTGGCAATTATCGACTTCCTCAGCCAGGAATTGCAAATGTTTCAGTCCCGTTGCCGGGATTCTATTTGTTGAAAGTCGGGGTTGTTGCGGAAGCGGATTCTACCATGATGGTTTCAGTCCCGTTGCCGGGATTCTATTTGCTGAAAGTTTTCTAGAACCGGGGACGACGACCCGCGACAATAACAAAGTTTCAGTCCCGTTGCCGGGATTCTATTTGTTGAAAGACGCCGGAAAATGCAATGAAAGAGCTGGGGATTGAGAAGTTTCAGTCCCGTTGCCGGGATTCTATTTGTTGAAAGCACAGCGCCGACTTGTAGTACCGGTGCAAGTTCTTTGTTTCAGTCCCGTTGCCGGGATTCTATTTGTTGAAAGACCGATCGCCCAAACCCTATCAGAGAGAGGATTCTGCCAACGGTTTTCGTCCGCCTCATTTTCACCTTCCTTACAGCCCCGCTTATTGCAACCAGTTCGCAATAAGCGGAAATCTCCAATTAAACTATAAAATTTTCAAGGTTCTGGCGTTTTTGTCAACCCCCGCAAGTTTTGCATTCACTTCGGTTCACGAAACTTATCCTAGGCCGCTCGCCCTTCCCCTGTCAAGAGTTCTCCCAGCAAAAAAACCTGATTTTCCAGCAACCGGGCTGATGGATTGTGGATCTGCACAGCCAAACTACAGCCACCTATCCTTAAATAGCCTTAAAAGACGATCGCCCTTTCCTCTCTAGGTTGCTGGGAACCATAAGTAATCGTCCGCTTCACGCCTGCCCGCACCCAAAACATAAATACGCACCGAATCCTCCACAGGCTTAATCAACTTTTCAACCTGCTGCTGAAGCTTCACAAATTGCACCGCCGTCAAAAAACACTCAAAAACACTGTACTGCGTCCACTTTCCGTATCCAGACAGCAACTTGTGCAGCCGCGTCCGCCGTTTGTTCGCACCTTCGGAATATCGTAAATCACCAAATAAACAACAGGCATAACTTACCGCACTTTTGAATATTGACAGTTGATTGTGAGTGTCAACTTAACCCTAAAACTCTTTATATCTTTCCTTGACAACCGAGTGTAGATGCCCCTAAATTTTCCTTAAAAATGGGGGCTTTGAACGCTAAACAATAAACTGATATAGCACGTATATAGCGGTTCTCAAGCGTGGTGAGGTATGGGGGCGAGTCCTATGCCCTATGCCCTATGCCCTATGCCCTATGAGCACCTCATGTTACTGATAAAGGCTATAAATCATTTACCTTAATCTCACCTGTCCCATGCCCATTCCTACCTTTCTCCCTACTCCAGAAAACACTGCAAAACGAGAAAGAACCGCAGCAATTTTTGCCTGTTGGGCATCCGCAAATTGATATCTCGCCCATCCAGTCGTCCCAATTTCTGCTCCCCCTTTCATTTTCAAAGCGCGAGTTTTGAGATCGTAAGCAGCAGTGACACCCGTCCACTCAACCGCCGGAAATTGCTGCGCTGTGGGAGCAAAAATATTCCAGCGGCGCAGCAAACTTCCAAATACTAATTCCGGCAAAGGGAAAGGCTGACATGACTGAAGTTGCTTGAAACTTGTCGGCGACAGAAACTCTAGTTCGATCGACCTTTGGGGCGGCGACTCTGCTAAAATCTCATAACTGCTAGCTTCCACAACCTCCACCGCTTCCCCCAAACGGCAAGGAATCCCCGTCAAAGCAATGTCGGCGCCGATATCTTGACTCAATCCCCACAGGAAAGGAGCCACCAATTCCGGCCGCAGCAATCCGAATTTGAGATATTTTTGCAGCGGAGATTTTCCCGGTTTCAAAACTAAAGCACCGGGAAAATTCTCCTGTTGGTGCAACTCTTGAGCTAGTTCGGCATTTCCACATCCTATCCAGTGGAAAAATTGAGCGTGAACCGCCCTTCCCAAAGTGTGCGGAAGCTCATCGGTTGCCTGCAGCGGAATTTGGAGAATGTGCAGGGATGAAGAATCGACTTCAACTCCCGTAACTTCACAGATTTTTCCTTGCCATTCCACTGTTTTATGCTTGCTGATTTCCCAGCAAATAGCCTGCATTAGTTCAGTATAAAACTCTGGCTGCTGCAAAACAGCCCTTACTTTTAAAACGCCTCCTCTCGGAACCACAGGCACCCAAACTAAGGGACGTTTAAAAGCAGGCAGCAACTCGCTTAAGGGAACTGAACGAGTTGAGGTAGCTGCAGGTTTTAATACTAAACTCAATCCGGCAAATTCTTGTTCATACTCTTTCGTAAAATTCATAGGGCGCGCTGGTTGCTGTTAGTTTTAGGGGCAGAAATCCGGTAACAATTGTGCGGTCTTTGTCAAGTGTTGCTCTTTCCGAAGAAAAGGGCTTGATTTTGCCGAAGAAGGTGTTTTTGCCTAAATCGTCGATCGCCCCGACAGTGAAACTAAGGCTCAAATTCTGCGACCACAGGGGTTTGGGAGCGATTTGAGTTCGATCGGGCAAATACTGAAAAAAGCAGCCCCGCTTGCCAAAATAGTTGATTATAGCGAACAATTTGGCCAATTCGGGCGATCGAGAATTTGCTTTGCAGTGAATTTCCAAATCGCCCTCCAAATAAATCCCTTCCCGAAACAAAAAAGAGAAAAGGGGCGTGAGCAGTTTCAGTTTTTCCCGAACCCGTAGGCGCCCTCAGCAGGACATCTTGGCGGTTGAGAATTTTGTGGATTATTTCTGTTTGGAATTGTCGAGGTTGAAATCCCGTCAGCGAGCGAAAGTATTCGTTGATGTCGGTATCTGTATACAATGTCTTCACGGGTGAAAATCCAGTTGGCGCGATGGCCTACATAAGCTGATATAATTCTAAGCCGGCGAGAAGTTCTTAGCTTCCCCTCAAAAATCTACAATCAAAACTCCAAAATCGATATGACTCAAAACTACCGCATCACTCTTTTACCAGGAGACGGAATCGGCCCTGAAATTATCGCTGTGGCGGTAGATGTCCTAAAACTTGTCGGTCAACAATTGGACATCGGCTTTGAATTTCAAGAAGCTTTAATGGGCGGCGCTGCTATTGACGCAACAGGGAATCCGCTACCCGAAGAAACACTGGAAAAATGCCGCCACAGCGATGCAGTATTGTTAGCAGCCATCGGCGGTTACAAGTGGGATAATTTGCCCCGCGAACAGCGCCCGGAAACTGGATTATTAGGACTGCGCGCCGGATTGGGATTGTTTGCAAATTTGCGGCCTGCGACTATTTTACCGCAATTGGTTGATGCTTCTAGCTTGAAACGGGAAGTTGTCGAAGGCGTGGATATTATGGTAATCCGCGAACTCACAGGCGGCATTTACTTCGGCAAACCAAAAGGCATTTTTGAGACGGAAACAGGGGAAAAACGCGGCGTTAATACGATGGCTTACACCGACTCGGAAATTGACAGAATCGGGCGAGTGGCTTTTGAGACGGCCTCTAAGCGGGGGAAAAGGCTGTGTTCCGTTGATAAAGCGAATGTTTTGGACGTTTCGCAACTGTGGCGCGATCGTATTATTGCCCTTTCTTCAGAATACCCTGATGTCGAACTTTCTCACCTCTACGTTGACAACGCAGCCATGCAGTTAATTCGCTGGCCGAAACAGTTCGATACGATTGTCACCGGCAATTTATTCGGCGACATTCTTTCCGATGCTGCGGCGATGCTAACTGGTAGTATTGGAATGCTGCCTTCTGCTAGTTTGGGAGCAAGCGGACCGGGAGTTTTTGAACCCGTGCACGGTTCCGCACCAGACATCGCCGGACAGGATAAAGCAAATCCCATCGCCCAAGTTTTGAGTGGGGCAATGATGCTGCGCTACGCCTTAAATCAGCCGGAAGCTGCTAATAAAATCGAGCAAGCCGTTGTCGAAGTTTTGGAGCGAGGTTATCGCACTGGTGATATCATGTCAGAAGGCATGAAACTCGTCGGCTGCCGGGCAATGGGCGATGCTTTAATTGAAGTTTTGCAAGGTTGATCTATTTACCTTTACTCGTTCCCAGGCTCTGCCTGGTAACGCCTTTCAGGAGGCTCTGCCTCCACTAAAACAAGGCAAACGAGACAGAAATTTTGCAAGGTTGATCTCGCTTGTTACTCGTTACCAGGCTCTGCCTGGGAAAGCATTTCAGGAGGCTCTGCCTCCATTAAAACAAGGCAAACGAGACAGAAATTTGGAGGCAGAGCCTCCGGATCTTAATTACCAGGCAGAGCCTGGTAACTAGATATTTAATTTTCGGCTGTCAAAAGATTGAATTGCTCGGTATCAATGCGGTTTGCTTGATACAAAGTTTGAGCAATTTCAGAAAGCGCTAACACTGAATGGGCGCTATAACCATTAGCCTGCAATTTATCTTTAACTCCCTGTTCGTGGTCGATCAATACCACGATATCTTCCACATTCAACCCAGCAGATTTTAACTTGCCCGCGCCTTCCATCACGCTTTTGCCACTAATCAAAATATCATCGACTACGACAATCGTTTCTCCTGGCTGAAAATGCCCCTCAATCAATTTGCCCGCCCCGTAAGTTTTGACTTCCTTGCGTGGGAAAATCATCGGCCGTTCCATCCGCAATGCTAAACCGGTTGCTGTGGGTAAAGAACCGTAGGGAATTCCGGCAATGCGATCGAATTTTAAATTTTTGAGAATGTCTGCATAAGCGCTGACAATTTGGTGGAAAATCTGCGGAATCGAGATAATTTTCCGCAAGTCGATGTAATATGGAAATACGGCTCCCGATGCTTGTACGTGGTCGCCAAAAACTACGCAGCCGATGTCATAAAGTTGCAAGATTAAATCGCGGTAAGGTTCCGGTTGCAAAAAGCAAACATCGGGCAGCCACAATTCGCAAGTGGGACTACCTTCGATCGCCCGCATCCTCTGTTTATTAATATAATCCCGCAATTTCTCAATTTCTCGGCGCGGCTCTTTCCCCGCTAATAAACTCGGGGGGACTGGCAACAATAAACCTTCACCATTCTTGTTTAAACCAGCCGCCAACAGTTGTGCGAGGTCGTTTTCTTCTGTGAGGTCATTTTCTTCGGCGATGTCTCCTTCGACTAAAATTAGGCGTTCAGGAGCGGCTTGGCGGATGCGCGCCAACATATCCGGCATTACTCCTACTTCTAAACCGAGTTGTTCTGGAGTTCCCCAAGTTTGAGAGACTCGGACTAATTGCAAGTATAAAGGGTTTTCTGGCGTCGGGTATTCTTGCAAAGCGGCCGCTGAGGCGTTGGCGGTGGCACAGAGGACAAAAACTGTTTTTCCGGCGTATAACAAAAAAGGCGCTACTTCGTCGAATCCGGCATAGGGACTTAAAGTAATAGCGTCAACTTGCCAGTCTTGAAATACAATTTTGGCAAACACTGTGCTGGTATTTAAATCGCAGTGTTTGGCATCTAAAATTACGGGTATCTGAGGAGGAATAATTGTTAAAATTTGTTGCAGCAATTCCCAACCGGGAAGACCGAGAGAGTGGTAAAAACCGAGGGTGATTTTGCAGGCACAGATTAAATCGGCTGTTTGGTCGATCGCACTTTTCAGCTTTGACAACAAATCTGTTACAAAACTTTTAGTTTCCTCCCCAGTCATGGAAACCAGCGCGGGCAAGGTTTCCGGGTCGGGGTCAAGGGCTAAATACAGCAAACTTTGATTGTTTTCAACAGTCGCTAACAGTTTATCGAAAAAGTTGGTTCGATCCGTCATAGTGTGTTATGGAGGTAAGGGGAAATTAAAAAATTGCCGCTCAAAGTGGGAGGGGTGCTGTGCCGGAAGACATTGATCCGTGTTGAGGTTGAAATTAAGAATCTTTTAAAATTGTAGAAGGTAAAGAGCAGGAAATCTGTAACTTTGGGAGCAGTTTCATGGGCACTGATTTTGGGGTTGGCTACATTGGTGATTGCAGCTAACCTCCAGCAAGTCAATTTGTTGTGGTAAACTAACGAGTGTGCGGGCGACGATTTGAGTAGCATTCCCCTAGGGCACGCGAGTTTAGCAAATGCAGATTTGAGAGTAGCAAATTTTAGGGAAGCTAATTTATCCGGGGCAAATTTGAGCGGGGCTGCTTGGCGGCAAGCTAATTTACAAAGCGCTAATTTGAGCGAGGCTAATTTAACCAAAGCCGGTTTGACGGGCCTAATCTAAAAATGCTACCGTTACAGGTGTTATTTTGGTTGACGGTAGTATTAAATAGAAGCAGAAGCTAAAGCAATGCCCGCCTTATATTATGGATAGTAATAAATGATCGCTACGATCGACCTTAGGATTTGGGACGAGTTGCTGCAACGCTACGTTGACGATTTGGGCCGGGTCAATTATCGGCGCTGGAAAGCTGAGGGGGCGGATGTTTTGAGGGCGTGGCTGGAAAGTTTGGCTGATGTGGATTTGGCGGATTTTACTGATGCGGATGCGCGGCTGGCGTTGTGGCTGAATGCGTACAATGCGATCGCAATTTCTCAAGTTCTGGAAGTATATCCGATCGCGTCGATCCGTCCCAAAGTTTTGGGAATTCCCAACTGGCTGAGTTTTTTGGATTTTTTCACTCGTTCAAATTCGATTATTGGCGGCAAAAAGTACAGTCTCAATCAAATCGAACACGGAATATTGCGGCCGGAATTTGCGGAACCGCGCATCCATTTTGCATTAGTTTGCGCTTCTGTCGGGTGCCCGCTGCTGCGCCGGGGGGCTTATTTCCCGGAGTCGGTACGGACTCAACTAGAAGCGGATGCCAGCCGTTTTATTCACAATCCTGATAAGGTGCGATATGATGCCCAGAAAAAGACGCTTTATTTGAGCAAGATTTTTAAGTGGTACGGGGAGGATTTTGTAAAGGCGGCGGGTTCGGTGGCTGAGTATGTGGGCGGTTATTTGGGGCCGGAGGCGGCTGTGGGTGATGGATGGGCGATCGTTTTTTTGCCTTACGACTGGAATTTGAATCGGGTTGAAGGTTGAGATTTGCGCCTGTGGGTAGGTGTTTTTTTGAGGGGGTGATTTTTTTCGGCTGTATCAGTTGCGTAGTAGGGGTTTAAGGCACTTTATGAAAAATCCGACGGACGCAAATGCTGTATTGCTTGCTGTCAAAGGTTTTGAGGTTTGTTGAAAATTTTGCCTGTTGACAGGTCGGTATTGAAATGGTACTTTTAATATGTACAGACGCAAACGAACCTTGAAAACTAAATACAGTAAGAGTTTCACAAACCAACTGTTGCAATCAACCTAAATCCCTATCAGGGATTGAAACCAGAATCCTGAGCACCAACATAAAACCCATTGGAGTTGCAATCAACCTAAATCCCTATCAGGGATTGAAACACCTAAAGAATTAGTAACTTTTCTTTGGTTCTCCCGTTGCAATCAACCTAAATCCCTATCAGGGATTGAAACTACCAACTTCTCGCGCATGGACTGCGACAGGCAAGTTGCAATCAACCTAAATCCCTATCAGGGATTGAAACGAGACTCTGAGAAATTTACTAACTCCATCTCATCTAATGTTGCAATCAACCTAAATCCCTATCAGGGATTGAAACATCTTACGCTCTAAGTTTATAGGGGAGAATGTCAAGGTTGCAATCAACCTAAATCCCTATCAGGGATTGAAACACTTAAATTCTGGATAATAACCAATATCAAACTTTCTGTTGCAATCAACCTAAATCCCTATCAGGGATTGAAACCTCATATTGACTCCTAATTTGGATAAGCTTTACTTAATAAAGTTGCAATCAACCTAAATCCCTATCAGGGATTGAAACTGTAGGTTTGCACAGCCCAGAAATAGACGAATTGTGGTTGCAATCAACCTAAATCCCTATCAGGGATTGAAACTCGCTAGCAAGGACAGGAGAAACATAAAAAAGAACAAAAGTTGCAATCAACCTAAATCCCTATCAGGGATTGAAACGAGACGAAGGCGGACAATCTTCATCTACAATCGAAGAGTTGCAATCAACCTAAATCCCTATCAGGGATTGAAACGGGTTTAGAATAGAAGTTGCTAAGTTACCTTTGGCGTTGCAATCAACCTAAATCCCTATCAGGGATTGAAACAAAACAGTAAAGTTAACAGATACTCCAACTCCTAGTTGCAATCAACCTAAATCCCTATCAGGGATTGAAACAATCCCATAAAAACGGTATTTACCAAAGATCCTTCGGTTGCAATCAACCTAAATCCCTATCAGGGATTGAAACAAGTGCTGCAATCTTGATATCCGCTTCTGCTAGGTTGCAATCAACCTAAATCCCTATCAGGGATTGAAACAAGTTGTTGTCGTCAAGCGCATAAGCCCGGGCGAGTTGCAATCAACCTAAATCCCTATCAGGGATTGAAACCGAATCCTGAGAGGTGACTGGAATGAACAATATAGAGTTGCAATCAACCTAAATCCCTATCAGGGATTGAAACATTGAGCGATAAGGCTCGCTGTAACTCGAAGTTGTTGCAATCAACCTAAATCCCTATCAGGGATTGAAACCGGCGGCTTTAATTGGATCAGCAAATTCTTTTGAGTTGCAATCAACCTAAATCCCTATCAGGGATTGAAACTTAATGATGAAACTGTCTTCGTCGATATGCGTGAGTTGCAATCAACCTAAATCCCTATCAGGGATTGAAACCCAAAGTAAACGAACACACAATCAAAATCACTGCCTTCTTGCAATCAACCTAAATCCCTATCAGGGATTGAAACTGATGTCGTTATTTACTGGACTCCCCCCTGAAGGTTGCAATCAACCTAAATCCCTATCAGGGATTGAAACCTATGTATTCTGAAAGTTTGCTAAATCCTAATTGAGTTGCAATCAACCTAAATCCCTATCAGGGATTGAAACGTGTCGAGGCAAGGCAATGGTGATATGAGGGATTTCCACATATTGCAATCAACCTAAATTCCTATCAGGGATTGAAACATGGCCTTAATCATGTTGATGGCGTTCGTAACTCCAGCGCCGCAATCAACCTAAATCCCTATCAGGTATTGAAACTCATTCGGCATATTCCACGCATATTTTATGCCTCCCAGCCGCAATCAAACTAAACCCCTATTAGGGATTGAAACTAACATCAAAACCCAAAAAAGACTTTTGTGCAAGTTCCGCAGGTGTCCCAGCCTCCATCGATAATCGCCCCACAAGTGACATATTAAAAACTATCACAGTTCAAATCCTCTGGAATATAAACAATGATTTCAGATAAATTTCGGCGCGAGTTGCGGGAACAAGCCAAACTCTGGGAAGCAGAAGGACTCATCGAGACTTCATTCTACCAACAACTTTCGGATCGCTACCAATTCAACACACTCGAAACCTCGTCCCGCAACCGTTTCCTCAGCATTCTGATGAGTCTCGGCGGCATTCTCCTCGGTATAGGAGTCATCACCTTTGTAGCCGCAAACTGGCAAGTTTGGTCGCGAGAAGTGAGAGTCGCAATGCTGCTAAGTCTTTTCGTAGCAGTCAATGCAGCAGGTTTCTATCTGTGGCGCATTCCCCCATCCCGAAGCAAAAAATCCCATCCAAATATGCCCGCAACAAAAGGGCGAAACAAACTCCTAGGTGAAGGATTGTTGCTGTTAGGAGCTCTGATTTTAGGAGCAAATATGGCATTGATGGCGCAAATGTTCCACATTGGCGGTTCTTCCTACGGACTTTTCCTTGCTTGGGGAATCGGCGTGCTCGGAATGGCTTACAGTTTGCGGTTGACTTCCTTGGGCGTTTTGTCCGCACTTTTGATCGGTTTGGGCTATTGGCTGGCGGTGTTTGATTTCTCTTCCAAAGTCGAGTTTTCTTGGCTGCAAGTTTTGGTGCGACAAATGCCGATCGCAGCCAGTATAATGTTTGTGCCCCTGGCTTATTGGTGTCGATCGCGTGCTATTTTTGCCCTAGGTGCGATCGTCCTAATTTTCTCCCTACAAGTTTCTATTGTCCAAGGGTTAAATGGAACTTGGGCTCTGACAATGTTTTGCGCCCTACCGCCCGCTTTGCTGTGGGGATACGACGATGCAATGTGGCCGAACATAGACAGCAGGCTGTTTCAACCTACCGCCCGCAGTTTAGCACTCGTGTTTCTCGCCTCTGTTTTTTATATTCTTTCTTTCCACTTGTTTTGGCCGAATGCCGTCAATCCTGCGCCCAATGTGCCCGATTGGAGTTGGAGTCTTTTTACAACAAATGTAGCTGTTGTGGGCGCTTTAACGGTGTTTGAGTGGCTGCGTTTGGGACGTTCGGAA
Organism: Microcoleus vaginatus BM001213989; assembly: GCA_036700245.1. Classification (GTDB taxonomy): domain Bacteria; phylum Cyanobacteriota; class Cyanobacteriia; order Cyanobacteriales; family Microcoleaceae; genus Microcoleus. The sequence continues at coordinate 7,932 of JAUBOM010000120.1, read as the reverse complement.
TGGCGGCGACCAAAACAAAAAGGAGTGGATTTGACCACAGGTGCGATCGCACTTTTGATAGTCATCACCGCTTTAATACCAGTTTACCACTGGAATTTTTTTCCGATTCCAGAATTAGCGACTTTTCTGTTTAATGTTTTATCATTTCTGCTAGCCGTCTGTTTGATCCGAGAAGGTTTAGCTTTAGGAAACCGCAAGAGTTTTTGGGGAGGCCTGGTATTAATCACCCTACAAATTATCAGCCGAGTGTTGGAATATAACACAGAATTGTTGCTCAAATCTTTTCTATTTGTTTTGTGCGGAATTGGTGTTATTGCTGCTGGTTTGTGGTTTGAGCGCCACTTCGCAAAAATCCCCGATGAATAGCAGCATTCTACTATAGTGCGATCGGGAACCTCGCACTGCACTCGGAAGATAATTGTGCCGATTCCAAGGTCAACGATATTATTCTGCGAACCAATTCCCCATTCCCAATTCCCAATATGAACACCGAAAAGCACGATTTAACAGATAAAAGTTCCGAGATAGCAAATACCAGCCATAATTCCCCATCATTCACCCTTCCCCCCGCTGCGAAACGCCTTCCCGCGTGGCGGCTGTGGGTTCCTTTGCTGCTGCAAATCGGACTAATTGCCACCGTACCCGCGACAGCAGTTTACACTTTTATGACTGGCAAAACAGTTGTCCTGCAAACAGTACCAGTAGACCCTTACGACTTTTTGCGCGGATATTCCCAAGCTTTGAGCTATAATATTTCCGATCGCACAAATCTCCAAAAACTCCCTGGCTGGAAAGATTTACCTGGCGAAAAAACACCTTGTCCGCCCGGGGTTGCTTGTCCACAAAATACATACAATGTCAAGCGAGACACCCGTTTTTCTGTAATCTTAGAAGCGCCCAAAGCCGCGACTAATCCCGGCCGCCCCCAAGCTTGGAAACCCGTCCGCGTCAGTCTAGAAAATCCCGGCAATTTGCCCGCCAATCAAATCGCAATTAAGGGTAAATATAACGGTTTCCTGATGGAATACGGCTTAGAAACTTATTATATGCCAGAGGATGAAAGGAAAAAAGTCAATCAGGAGATTAGGGAAGCTCAAACGAACCAGCGACAATCTTTTTTGGTAGAAGTAAAGGTTGACAAAACAGGCCGTGCTGTGCCTGTGAGTTTGTGGGTGCGCGATCGCAAGTATCGATTTTAGCCAAAAAGGCCAAAAGGTCGATCGGTCTCTTGGCCTGGTTTTGAGTATTTTGGCTTAGGGATGGAGCCGAGGTTCGGCGATTCCCTACCCTTCCCCAAGGCCCGCGCGTTCCGGATAGCTTGGCTAGCGCGGACCTTTCAATTGCCGACAACCCAGGAGAATCTATTAAGATATATAAGACTTGCAAAAATCTTGCCAATTCAAGGGCGCAAGTCATGACTCTACTGGAGCTTCTCATGTTAGCCGAGCTAATCTCAGCCAGACGCATACTCAAGACCAAACTCCTCGACTTTTTAGGACTTCCCGAAAATTGCCAAGACAAAACCGATCACCTCGTCAACCGAATTGTATCCGTGCTGGAAGTAAATCCAGCGGAACAAGAAAGATTTTGGGAGACATTCAAAAGTGAATTAGCCGTCGATCCGGTAGAAGTAGAAGCAATACTCAAGTGTTCGCCAGCAGAACGCCAGCAGTGGATTGAACAAGGCAAACTACCTATTCTAGAATACCGCTCTTTCCGCAAATCAGGAATCCATTTAGAATATCCCGTTCACGAAAGAAGATTCATCTTAAGTCTAACGCCAACCGATATTAATAATTGGCGCCAGGAACCCAAAGGGCTGATTAAAAATAATCGCCAAACACCCACCCCCATCAATACAGAAAACCCCGCAGAAAACGAACAATCGCGAGTAGCTTTTAGTTCAGCTTGGGAAAAAATTATTGCCGACTGGAAAGAACAAGGTTCTGCGGAAATTTCAGCAACCTTCCAGCTAGCTTACTGGACAGTTTGGGCGTCGCGGTGGGCAAAAGAAAATCAGCTCAACAGCTTTAAAGCAATTAAATATAAGGAAGTCTACGAAACTCACCAGCAAGAATGGTATCAGCGAAAAAATCAAGCTGTCAAGTTACTGATTGAAATGCCCTACGCCATGCTTTACTTCTACCGTCCGGCGGATGCTGACAAATTATATCTCGAACTGTGCGACGACCACCAGGAAATGATGAAAGATGGCTACTATTGGGATAAGTGGGATTTTTTCTATCAGAACCGCAAATTGGTAAATAAGTGCCGCGAATGCGTGTACTCCGAAACCAAAGATTATTACTCGCTTTACTACCTGGAAATCAAGAGCGACAAGTTTCCCGATTTTAGTTTTTCTTTCCACACGCCGTACACGATCGGCAGAAAATTTTTGCCGCATCCAGAAACGCTGCCTTATGTAGATCACGTAGAACAGGACGGCATTTTTCGCTTTGGCCGCCCGCTGCTGGAACAAGAGAAAGTTATTCACACAGAAAAGGATGTATTGCTCAAGTTTGAGGCGGCTTTGGCAGAAGCGAAAAAGTTTGTTTAGTTATTAGTTATTAGTCATTAGTCAGGAGTAGACTTACTTGGAGATTTTTTTGATTGATAGGGAAACCGCTGATTAGCGCAGATAGCATAATTATTCAGATATCTATTCTCTTTATCTGCGTGAATCTGCGTCAATCCTTTGTCATCTGCGGTTCGAGAAATTATCTTTTTTAAACCGCAGATACAGGCAGATAAACACAGATTAACGCAGATAAATTAGATAAATTCCGGTTGCACCCTCGGTGATTGTTGACGGTTGACTGGATTTGACGTCCGACGATGTTACGGGATTTGATATGAGTTTTGAACTTGCATTACTGGAATGTTGCCGCCAGCATAAAGTTTTGGTTGTTGAGTTTATTCGGAATTGTACGATCGCCATCCCACTTGGGCCAACAAACTTTCCAAGTCAGTTTCAGTCTCAAACAACCACAAAAATACAGCCAACCCTGCCCAAAAAACCGGATTTGTGAGATGAAAATCTACCAAAATGAATAGACCACCTGGGTTGATGACGCGGTATACTTCCTGAAATATTTTTGGCAATTGCGCCGATCGCATTTCGTTCATCCCAACGCTGCTGTGCACTCCTGTCAAACAGACAGTCGGGAAAAGGCATCGACTCAGCAAAAGCTTCTACATAATTGGCTGATAGTACATTTTTCCTTGCCAGTTGCAGAAATAATGGCGAAGCGTCAAGTCCTGTGACATCCTGGGAATATAGCACCAGAAATTGCGTAGTTTGACGGCTGCTGCCGCAAAAATCTAAAACTTTAGTTTCCGCGCTGATGGTCAAATTTTCCAAGGCTAGCTGGCCCAAACGAGCCTCAGGGTCTACGCTAACGGCAGGCCAGACGCGCGATCGCATCGTAGAGACACTGATACCGATAACTTAAATCTCTAAAAAGTGTTGCCACAGTCAAAATTATCTATACCTTGCTATCGACTTAAGATATTATCGGGAAATCGGGTTTAAAACCCCGTCCTTCTAGCACAGCTTTAATTTCTTAAATCCATTCCCAAAAATCAGGGAATTGCTGGCACTTGTGGTATACTACGATAGTCAAGGTTAAACTCCTTTGCCTCAAGTGAAACAGTTAAGACACACTTTTAGGCACAAACTGTTGGACACAGAGCAGCGAAAACTCTTAAAACAGCTAGAGAATTAACGTATTCTCTTTACCAGAAAACAAATATTTGGTTCATTTGTTAAGTAGGGTAGGGCATACCCGAACTCTAGGCTAGATCCTAGTACGCTTTTGGAGACAGACCCTCTGGGGTGGCTGTGAGTTGAACTCGTCAATTGGTGGTATTTTCTACGGTTGAAAGGTTTAAGAACTGCCGCAAGGACATAGCGCTTAAAGGTCAGTCGCTGAATAAAGAATCCCCACGCCTAAAGGCCCGGGAGTGTCAAATGATAAAGATAAGTAACAGAACTGAGACGATGGGAGAGCTGTAACCGCTATGGGTCGTGTGGGAGTATTGCTATTAAACTTGGGCGGGCCAGATCAAATCGAGGATGTCCGTCCTTTCCTGTTCAACTTGTTTTCTGACCCGGAAATCATTCGCATTCCGTTTCCGTGGATGCAAAAACCGCTCGCCTGGTTGATTTCGACCCTGCGTTTTCAGAAATCCCAGGAAAACTACCGCCAAATCGGTGGCGGCTCTCCTTTGCGGCGGATTACCGAGGAACAAGCGGCTTCGCTGCAATCCGTCTTGCAGTCCAAGGGACAAGATGCTCGAGTATACGTGGGGATGCGCTACTGGCATCCTTTTACCGAAGAGGCGATAGCCAAAATAAAGCGCGATCGCATAGAACATTTGACAATATTGCCGCTGTATCCTCAATTTTCCATCAGCACCAGCGGTTCTAGCTTCCGGCAGCTAGAAGAAATGTGGGGCCTAGATCCAGCCCTCAAGGAGATAGAATATACCGCGATTCCTTCTTGGTATAAGCGGCCAGGCTACATTCAGGCAATGTCGGAACTGATAGCCCAAGAACTAGACCACAATCCGAATCCCGATCGAGTTCACATATTTTTTAGCGCCCACGGCGTCCCCCTGAGCTATGTAGAAGAGGCCGGAGACCCCTATCAGCGCGAGATTGAAGATTGCACTCGTCTGATTATGGAACATTTGGACCGATCGAACGAACACACTCTAGCTTATCAAAGTCGGGTTGGCCCGGTGGAATGGCTCAAGCCTTACACCGAAGACGCCATAACCGAATTGGCAGAAAATGGAGTCCAAGATTTGTTGGTAGTTCCAATTAGTTTCGTTTCCGAACACATCGAGACTCTACAAGAAATTGACATGGAGTATCGAGAATTAGCAGAAGAATCGGGGATTGAGAATTTCTACCGAGTGCCCGCGCTGAATACTCATCCGGTGTTTATTGAAGCCTTGGCCGATTTAGTCATCGAGTCGATAGAATCTCCCAACGTTAAATTCTCTGATGTTATACGCCCTTCAAAGAAAGTTAAGATGTACCCTCAAGAGCAGTGGGAGTGGGGTTTGACCACGGGGGCGGAAGTTTGGAACGGTCGTGTGGCTATGATTGGTTTTGTGGCACTATTGCTGGAGTTAATTACGGGTCAGGGCCCGCTGCACTCGATCGGATTGCTTTAAATTGATAGTTGACAGTTGACCGTTGACCGTTGACCGTTGACTGTTGACTGTTGTTACAAATGACTAATGATATCAAATCCGTTGGGATCGGAACTATTCATCTCTCTCTTCTCTTCCTCAGGGTCCTCTGCGGTCTCTGCGGTTAAATCATTCCGAAACAACCGTAAACGATATAACTAATCACCAATAACTAATCACTAATTAATTAGGATCGCGCTTGCCGCGGCGGGGATTTCCCCTATCGCCCGGTATTCCCTGACTTCTGTACCAGCGATACCACTCTTTAGAACTGCGAATTGCCAGCCACAGCAGCATCATAGCAACCAACCCTCCCTGCCGCGGGGCGTCAAAGGCAAACAACACCAAGGAAATGCACAGAACATCTTGGAGGAAAATCACCCAAATCGGCAAACCCCGCAGTCGGTAAAGCCATCCTGCTTGTACCAGTTGCAGCACTAAAGCCAACAAACCTCCGACAACACCAATAATCCACAGCATCCAAGGGTGAGCAATAACTTCGTCGATCGAACTTACCTGAGCGATCGCAATTCCCATAATTGCTCCTACAATGGGACTGAAAATAATTTGCACAATTTGCAGCACCCGCTGTCCCGCAAAGGTTTTAGAAGCAAATAACTCTAACAGCGACCAACTCACCAAGATGGTGATCGCCACTTGGGGGTGAACCCCAGACAATAAAGGTATTTCCGACCAAAGTTTGTCAACCCGCAGCAAACCAATTAACAGCAGGGGCAGGGCAATTCTCATACCCCCTGCCGCAGACGCCGAGAGCGCGGCTAGGAGTCCAACCATAATAATAATTGAGTTGATTACGTCAGCTAAAGCCTCGATCTATTTCAGAATTTAATTCCCCTGATAGCTGGCACTGATTTGAGCTCACGAACTCAAATTGCGGCTTGAGCTTAAATATCACCCTCTATTGTAAGTGTATCTGCTTAATCGCTGCTTGGCACTGCAAGGTTGTCGATCGACACAAAGTAGTTTGTGAACAGTTGACTGTTGAGAGTTGACAGAATTCAACCTGGATTGTGATTAAATTAAAATGTATAGGAAAACCAGTAGGTCAGCCGAGATACTTAAATTTAAGATGTCAGCTATTCTTCCTTTTTCCCTTTCCCTCTGACTTCAAAATCTGACGGACACTCAATAATTAATTCGGGTATCCGTGTCAAAATTATTCTCCTGTCTTCCTTCTTACCTCGAACCTCTTCCTTCATCTTATTATGTCTGATTCATTATTTGCCGATGCCAGTCGCCGATTAGAACGAGCATTAAAATATGTGTCGCTTTCCGAGGATACTATTGAACGGCTGAAACACCCCAAATCCAGTTTAATTGTATCGATACCCGTGCGGATGGACGACGGTTCCCTGCGAATTTTTCAAGGTTATCGCGTGCGCTACGACAATACCAGAGGCCCCTCTAAAGGAGGAGTGCGCTATCATCCGGAAGTATCCCTTGATGAAGTGCAATCCTTAGCATTTTGGATGACGTTTAAATGTGCAGTTTTGAACTTGCCCTTTGGAGGAGCCAAGGGCGGAATTACTCTCAATCCCAAGGAATTGTCAAAACTGGAATTGGAACGGTTGAGCCGGGGCTATGTCGATGCGATCGCAGATTTCATCGGTCCCGATGTCGATATTCCCGCACCGGATGTCTACACCAATCCCATGATTATGGGTTGGATGATGGATCAATACAATATTATTAAGCGGCAGCTTTCTCCAGCGGTGGTGACTGGTAAACCAGTCACAATTGGGGGCAGTTTGGGCAGAGATACGGCCACAGCAATGGGTGCTTTTTTTGTAGTACAAACTATTCTACCCAAATTTGAGCTAAATCCTCAAGATACAACTGTAGCAGTACAAGGTTTTGGGAATGCCGGTGCAGAAATAGCAGAACTGCTCTGGAAAGCAGGTTACAAAGTTGTTGCTGTCAGCGATTCCCAAGGGGGAATTTATGCTAAACAAGGGCTGGACATCCCCAGTATTCGAGGCTTTAAAAACTCTAACAAAGGTATCAAAGCTCTTTACTGTGAAGGTTCTGTTTGCAATATTATCGAACACGAAATATTGACAAATGAGCAACTTTTATCATTAGATGTAGACGTGCTCGTTCCAGCAGCTTTGGAAAATCAAATAACGGAAGCCAATGTTAATGATGTTAAGGCTAAGTTTATTTTTGAAGTAGCTAACGGCCCGATTGATTCTGCTGCTGATTTGATTTTGGAAGCGAGGGGAATACAGGTAATCCCTGATATTTTAGTCAATGCCGGAGGCGTAACGGTTAGCTATTTTGAGTGGGTGCAAAATCGCAGCGGGCTTTATTGGACGCTGGAGGAAGTCAATCAGCGGTTGAATCATAAAATGGTCGAAGAAACAGAAGCAATTTGGAAAAAATCTCAGGAATTGTCAGTTTCCATGAGAACTGCTGCTTATGTGTACGGGTTAAATCGACTCGGAGAAGCGATGAATGCGAAGGGAACGCGGGATTACTACATAAAGGGTTGAGAAAAGTGCGGTAAGATTGCCCGATCGCACAATCTTACCGCAGCTCTTTGAAAAAAGTGCAGTCTACGAACCGACTTAGCAAAACTTGGCTCTGAATTGCGGAATTTTACGCCTGTACGCCGCAGTTTATCAAAAAAATGGGCGGAGCGAAGCGGAGGGCTGAAACCCCGTCCTTTTAGGACGGATTTACATGAATTTTTGTTAAGATATACCATTT
>JAUBOM010000333.1:0-1942 GCA_036700245.1 Microcoleus vaginatus BM001213989 | reverse complement strand
AGTTGAGTATTGACTGTTGATTCGATTTTACGCCCGACGATGCTAGCGGAGTTGATATAACAGATTAGCCGTTCAACAAAAAGCAGCCCGTAACAGGCTGCCCATCGAAAAACCGTTGTTGAGTTAGAGGAGAAAACTTTAAATTGAATTCAAATTGCCGCTGTTTCAAGTCTCTGCGACTCCGGCAGGGCGATCGACTGCCAGTCACTTTCGCCATCTTTATCTTTATCTACCACTGAGTGACTTTGCCTTCAGAACAAAACTTCAACTTCCGATTAGAATGCTGCTGAAAGTTCGTTGACCATTTTCACTCGGCCTCTGAGCACCGCGCGCAGCAAGCGGTTGACACAGCTTCTATCTTCGTCATTCAGAGAGTCGTCGAAGGTGGCGGCCATCAAGCCGTAGCGATCGGCCAGAGTCAAAACGCCTGTGTCGGTTACAGAAGCGAGGATTTCAGATATAGCGCCGGGGAGGAGTTGTAGTGGAATCATGGCAGTTCTGTTGAGTTCGATATGTAGATTATTCCTTGTTTTCCCGAAAAAATCAGTGATATTAATGAGGTTCCCAATGTGATTATGATGCGTGTATGTAAGTGATCCGAGTAGAGTCAATGTGTGACGCGAATCACAGCAACCCAGGTGACGGCGGGCAATTCCATGCCGCGCCGATGTTTGGGTAGGAGGCGCGACTGACGGCGTTTAGCTAAAATGACGTTAATCTCTCAACCAGCTCAATTTTTACCCCGGTACTGAAAATGCTTGATTTTCTCAATCCCATCTTGGGCCGCAAGCCCGATCGCATCAAAGCCAATGTTGAAATCTATACTTGGCAAACCTGTCCCTACTGCATCCGGGCAAAAACTTTGCTGTGGTGGAAAGGCGTAAATTTCACAGAATACAAAATTGATGGCGACGAAGCCGCTAGAAATGCAATGGCCCAACGCGCTAACGGACGCCGCAGCGTGCCCCAAATTTTTATTAACGGTAGCCACGTCGGCGGCTGCGATGACATTCACAAACTTGATGCAGATGGAGAGTTAGATTCGCTGCTAGCTCAACCAGCAGTTTAATTTAATGTAGGTTGGGTTTTGTTCTACTTAGCGATACCTACACTCATTAGTTGGCGATCGCACGGGTGGTCAGAAACCGGGTTTTTTCGCGGGTCTACTTCGCCCGAGCCCGCACGCGGGCGTAAAAAACCCGGTTTTTGAGAGTCCAAGTGCGTCCTCGACTGAAAATTACGAACCTTTAGCAATTTTACTGAGATTGTCTTGCCGCCATTTAGCATCCGATCGCCTGTCTGTTTGCACTTCTAAGACGCGAATGCCACTATTTGGCAGCGAAATTAATTTTTGTTTGAACTGTTCCCAATCCTCAATTACCTCGTGTTCCACGCCATAAGTTGCACACAACTGAGCAAAGTTGATATGCTGCGGCGTGGCAAAAAACTCTTCAAAGGGCGGGTCAAATTTTGCAACCGGCAACATTTCAAAAATTCCGCCGCCGTTGTTATTAATTAATATGATTGTCAAATGACCAACAAATTTATTTTTAATTAAAAAGCCGTTCGTATCGTGCAAAAGTGCTAAATCCCCTGTTAGCATGATGCTGCTTTGATTGCGGTGAGCAACTCCCAAAGCTGTTGATAATGTGCCGTCTATACCGTTAGCCCCGCGATTGAAAAACGGTTTTATTTCTAAGTTGTTCGGCTTCCAGAAAAACTCTACATCTCTGACGGGCATACTGTTGGCAATAAATATCGGTGTTGCTGGCGGCAAAATCTGGGAAAGCAGCCAGGAAACTTTGGGTTCGATTATTTTGTTAATTGCTGATATTTTTTGGTCTATTGTTTCTCTGACTTGGATTTCGGTGTTGCGCCAAAGTTGGAGGTATTCGTTTGATGGAGAGGTTAGAACCCCCCCTAACCCCCCCTGATTAAGGGG
>JAUBOM010000011.1:74956-99846 GCA_036700245.1 Microcoleus vaginatus BM001213989 | reverse complement strand
TTTCTTGTTCCGGCGTTGGGTAGAATCGATAGCTGAAGGCTTTTAGTGTCATGCTGACCTTAAGTAAGCTATTTCACATACTAGCACGTCTTATGTGAAATGGTCTACCTTAACAAAAATTCATGTAAAGCCGTCCTAAAAGGACGGGGTTTCAGCCCTCCGCTTCGCTCCGCCCTTTTTTTTGATGAAAACCATATCACCAACATCACAAAGGGCATGGGCTTGCTTGAAGTGGAAGTCTTTCCTCGTGTTGTCAATTTGATGGTGAAGTCGGGCAACTTTAAGGCGTTGTTTTTCGTAGTTTTTAGACCGCTTACTTTTTCTCTTCAGTCTGCGTTGCAGCACTTTGGGCCTACCTTGCAGACTTTTAAACAACTTTGGCGGTTTTACAAGAACACCGTCACTTGTTGCCAAGAATTTCTCCAACCCAATATCAACTCCAATGGGATGACCGTAGGGTGTTGGGTCGGGAACGTTGACATCACATTGCAGCGAAATAGATGCGTACCATTTATCGGCTTTCCTCAAGATTCGCACTTGTTTGACCACAAACCCTGTCGGGATAGGTCGATGCAAGTTGATGGGAATCGCCCCAGTCTTGGGCAGTTTAATGTGCAAATTCGTCACCGGATTCTCTTTAAATTGAGGAAACAGTAACGGCTTAAACTGCCCATACTTCTTGAATCTGGGGAAGCCGAACCCTCTCTCCTGGAAATATTCCCACCCTCTATGCAACTGCTTAATAGCATGCGGTAGAACTTGAGAAGGAACCTCACTCAACTTAGGAAATTCTTTCTTAGCTTTTGGCAAGTTGTTAAGCTGTTGAATTTCGCCGCGCGTACTTCAGCTCCGAAGAAATGATGTACTCTTTCTCCAGAGAGCATCTGTCACTCGGACACTTACGACTGTCACACCAATCTTTTATCTCTAGAAGTGCATAGTTAAATGCGCCTCGACAGATTTCCATCCACTCAATGAGTTGTTGCTCTTGAGCGGAGTCTGGATAGATTCGGTAGCGGTGTGTAAGTGTCAGCATTCCAGTATTATGAGCGTGTTTACTGGTGAGTAATGTAGCGTTAAATGTTAATTTAAGGGACTTCGAGTCCCATAAAATTAACTTGGGGGAGTCCATGTATCCCACATCAAATCAGAGATTATGGTGTGGGTCTTATAGCTCCCCCCAACCCCCACGAAAAGATAAACACTGACACACTATGTCAAGATTAATTCAGCGATCGCCCAAAACTCCCAGTCTCAGTCAAGCGTGAAAATCCGACGCAGCAAGTTCCAATGAACAATCCCATCTACCCCGGCATAACTCTCAACAATCACTACCGCATCGTCCGCGAATTGGGACACGGAGGCTTCGGACGCACCTACCTAGCAGAAGACGCCCACCGATTTAACGAACCCTGCGTTTTAAAAGAATTTGCGCCCCAAGTACACGGAAGTTACGCTTTACAAAAATCCGAGGAACTGTTCGAGCGGGAAGCGGGAGTGCTCTACAAGCTGCAACACAATCAAATCCCGCGCTTCCGCGAACTCTTCCGCGTCAGTATCAGCGATCGAGGCTACCTATTTCTCGTCCAAGACTACGTGCCCGGTCAAACCTACCGCTTTCTGCTCGACGCCCGCAAGCGTCAGGGTTTGCGGTTTATAGAAGCAGAAATCAATCAACTGCTGATCCAGATTTTGCCCGTACTCGAATACATTCACTCTCTAGGAGTGCTTCACCGCGACATCTCCCCGGACAACCTGATTCTGCGGCTGTCTGACGGAATGCCAGTGCTCATCGACTTCGGCGGAGTAAAACAAGTCGCCGCCACCGTAGAGTCTCTTTTCGGTGAGGCTAACGGCACTCCCGCCCCCGCAACTCGCATTGGCAAGCTCGGCTACGCTCCCGTCGAACAGATGCAGATGGGCATCGTCTCTCCCCACAGCGATTTGTACGCCCTGGCGGCCACGGTTTTAGTGTTGCTGACGGGGAAGGAACCGCATCAGTTGCTCGACACCCAGACGCTGCATTGGAACTGGCGGGCGGAATGTTCTCTGTCTCCGAATTTGTCCCTGGTGCTGGATAAAATGCTTGCTCAACAGCCGAGCCAGCGTTACTCCTCGGCTCGCGAGGTAATGCTCGCTCTCTCGGGTAATCCGCCTTTACAGCCACCTTTGCCGCCAGCCCCGGACTTTGGACCCACGCAGCCGCCGGATCTCTCGCCTATACCCGTGTCCGCCCCCATGCCAAAACTGCCGGGAACTCCGGTGCGAATTGCTGCTATTGGCAATCAGCAAAAAATGCCTGCTTGGAAAATGGTTTTGTTCGTGGTGGCGGTGCTCTCAAGTATGGGGGGAATTGGCTGGTTGGCAGGCAATTCTTTGTTAAATCTGCAATCAAAAGTGCAGAAAGGTTCCCAGCCTCCAAGCCCGAAGCAGCAGCAAGAAGATGCTTTGCAAGCTCGCTTTGTAAAGCTCAAAATTGACGATCGATTCTATAGCGGTTACGTCAACCTTGTGGACCAGACTTTCTATGCCAAATACCCGGAATTGGGCGGACGATTGTTAAAAGAAGGCGATGACGATCGCCAGTGGCGCGAAAGGTGGCAAAAAATCGGCGACGAGTTGCTCGACAAGCTGGAAAACCTCAGCAGCGACGCTAGAGCGCGGTTGGGTACTTACGACACCACGGATCTCGATCGCTGGAAAATAGAGGTTAACAAGCTGAATTTGAGCAGTCGGGCTTTGTACGATTTGGCTGATGCTAGGTTCTTTTATTGGTTTCCAGAACAGCCGCGCGATCGCAATCTCATCGGTTTGCCGATCGGACAAATTTGGCAAGCAATTACCGCTGACGCCCTCACATCTTTGCAAGCTGGAGCAACTGTCGAAAGCGTTGAATTTGACCGCCGATCGAAGAGCAAAAGCCTCACAGGCAATCTCAAACCCGGAGAAGGGAAAGCTTACATTGCTCGGTTCGCTCAAAATCAAACTTTGCGCGTGAATTTGCAAGCACCGCGCCAATCTACTCTACTGTCAATTTATACTCCGGGACGGACAAAGGGCGCGCGAGCGTTGCTGGAAGATGCAGAGGGGCTTAGTTGGTCTGGATTGCTGGATGATGCTGGTTATTATGAATTCGTGGTAGTTTCTCAAGCATCTGAGCCGATCGCTTACGAGTTGAATCTGACGGCCGAATAACCGCTATTGACGCTCTCGATCCACCCGCGTAATAATAAGGTAATACCGATCAGGTAAGTTATCCGGTTCAAACAAAGAATATGCTGAGATTCGCGATCGTAGCTTTAGTGACTTTTGGATTAGTATTGGTGACTGGACTAGGTTTACATCCCGCCAATGCGACAGTCAGCACTCCCGAATTTTATGCTTGGAACTTTGCCTCTGTAGGCAGTAGCGAGCTTGTTTGTAAAAAGACGGTGGTAGTTCCGCAAGACCTGATAATTCCGTCATCATCAATGGACGCTGTAAGTATCACTTCTACAATTGTAGATTCCAAGTTTTGCGCGAATTCCACTAAGTCTGTGAATTAAGGCACATCATAATATGATGTCCGGTTATACAACCATAATTAAGTTCTCCATCAGTCGGTTGTAGATTGGAGATTGGAGATTTGAGATTGACTTAACAGATGAATCTGGCAGCTTGAACAAGAGTCTAAAATTTTGCTTTCTCCACGACTGTTGTCGTTCGCAAGTATCCGTTTTTGGGCGGGAACCCGAGGCAGCGTCCTGATGCATGAATCGACAGAAAACAAAAGTCCTAAGTACAAACCCGGGCTAATTATGAGCAATTAACCGGACATCAAATAAGAGATTGCCTGAGTAATTGGCGCCATCGACGCAGTGACAGTGTTGGTGGCATTTTTTTATGAGAAACCACGGTTATTTTGTAATAAAAGTTTATCAATCGAGTCTCGCGCCGCATTTTTCTGCTCTTGAAAGATCTCAAAATGTTCCTACTTTTGGCAGTTCTTTTATTGTGACTTAAGAACCGACGGGAAATATTCAGCCATTTGGCTAATCATTTATTGGCTAATTGGCCGAATTACTAATTCGCTAGTTTGAGTATGCTAGAGTGAGTCAGTTTCAGATATATAGTGCGATCTGTTATCTAATTATCATGCTCAAAATTTTGGTGATTGAAGACGACGAATTAATCCGGGAAACTCTTCTGCAACTCCTGGAATCTCACAACTACCGGGTCATTGCAGCCGAGAACGGTCGAGTTGGAGTGCAGATGGCACTTTCGGAGATACCTGATTTAATTTTGTGCGATGTGCAGATGCCGGAACTAGACGGTTATGACGTGTTGCGGACTCTGCGACAAAACTCGCTAGCTGCAACAATTCCATTTATTTTCCTCACGGCTCAAAGTGACAAAACCGATTTTCGTCGGGGGATGGAATTGGGGGCAGACGATTACCTGACAAAGCCGTTTACCAAGGCTGAATTGCTAGGAGCCATTGCTTCTCGCGTCTTGAAACGGCAAACTATTACTCAACCGCTGACAGTTGCACTTCGCCAAGCAGAAGCCAGACTCAAAGATTTAGTTAACGACTCCACCAAGGTTACGAGCCTCTCTCCTGAAAAGTTTGCTCTCGAAGCTTTGCTGCGCCACGCTTTGGCACAAGGTGAGTTTCAGGTATATTATCAGCCGCAGGTGAATATTGCTACCGGCCAAGTTATCGGCGCCGAAGCTTTAGTGCGCTGGCAAAATCCCGATCGAGGTATAATTTCTCCCGGAGAATTTATTCCCTTAGCAGAAGAAACAGGTTTAATTATTCAGATAGGCGAGTGGGTACTGCTTTCAGCTTGCGCTCAAGCCGCTAGTTGGCTGGCGGCGGGGTTTTCGCCTTTTAGAATATCAGTAAATTTGTCGGCCCGGCAGTTGTCCGACCCGGAACTCAAGGCGCGAATCGTGCAAATATTGGAAACTACAGGCTTGGAGCCTGCTAATTTAGAATTAGAAATGACCGAAAGCGCTTTGGTGGAAAATGCCACAGTAGCAGGCGCTACTTTAAACGAACTTAAAGCTCTAGGAATTCGGATTGCTATTGACGACTTCGGCACCGGTTACGCTACTTTGGGATATCTCAAGCAATTTGCTTTTGACAGTTTAAAAATAGATCGAATTTTCGTCCGCAATGCCAACGAAGATACTCAAAATGCTGCTATTACTACAGCAGTAATTTTACTGGGTCACAGTTTGAGTATGACAGTAATTGCTGAGGGTGTGGAAACAGAAGCAGAACTAGATTTTTTGAAACAACATCAGTGCGATATCATGCAGGGATATCTGTTCAGCCGCCCCGAACCAGCACCGATAATTGAAAGTATGTTGATTGCCGACCCGCGTTTGTTCGCGCAGCCCCCAGCAGCAACACCTGCTCGCGTTGTCCCTTTTGTACCTGAGTCCGAACCAGAAAAATCTAAAAACCTTTCCATGTCTGGTCTAGGAATAGTGTAAGCGTCACCAAGATTTCTGTATAATAGAAAAAAATTCTTTCTTTTACCTTCTATTTGCTGCAGAAAAGTTGACGTTATATCATAAAAATTTGTAGCTTTTTTGGAGAGATGAATAAAAGAAGGAAATTTTAGCCCAACATTCCTTAACTTCTTCCCATTTTATGCGATCGGCGCCCGTAATTGGACTATTTGAGGAATTGTGGCGTCTTGAAATTGCGAGCTTTTATAAACTTGCAGCAGGTAAACTCATTGAAGTTCCTACATTGGGAGCCGCAGTTTCAAGAACTGTCCAACTGGATTTGGTGCAAGCCTCTCATGGAAAGAATATTAGTAGTTGACGACGAAGCAGACTGTCAAACAGTCTTAGCAATGTACCTGGAAAGCCAAGGATACCGGGTTGAATGCGCTAATTCTGGGCTTGAGGCGCTCTCGATTTTTGAGAATGCCCCCCCAGATTTGGTAATTTCAGATGTCATGATGCCGGAAATGGACGGGTTTGAGTTTTGCCGCCGCTTGCGAACTACACGTTTGGGACAGTTGGTGCCGTTTATATTTTTGTCAGGTCAAGGCGAGATAGAGTCAAAAGTTGAAGGTCACTCGATCGGCGCTGACGATTATCTGGTAAAACCTTTTCAGTCTGAAGAAATGTTAGCTAAAGTGAAGGCGCAGTTAGAGCGCTCTCACCGCATTCACGCCGAGATTGTGCGACTGCTTCAAACTTCTACCGTTAGGGCGGTGGAGCCAAAACTTGTAGCAGTATTGCCAGCACCTCCACCTTTGCCTTTAACACCAGCCGAGGAAAGAGTTTTTTGGGAAGTTATTCAGGGTTATACTAACAAACAAATTAGCGATCGGCTGTTTATTAGCCCCCGGACTGTGCAAGCTCATTTAGGCAGCATTTTCAGCAAATTACAGCTAGAAAATCGAGCCCAGCTTGTGAGATTTGCCCTAGAAAAGGGATACAAACCACCGCAAACATAGCTCGAATCTCGACCTAGGGTGCGCCAGCCAGTCAGTCGATTTTAGATTTTAGATTTTAGATTTTAGATTTACTCCACAGATTAATCTGGGAGCTTGAACAAGACTCTAAAATTTTTATCTTTCTAGGACAGTCGATTTTAAATTTTAGATTTTAGATTTACTCCACAGATTAACCTGGGAGCTTGAACTAGGGCCTAAAATTTTTATCTTTCCACGACAGTCGATTTTAGATTTTAGATTTACTCCACAGATTAGCCTGGGAGCTTGAACTATGGCCTAAAATTTTTATCTTTCCACGACAGTCGATTTTAGATTTTAAATTTTAGATTTTAGATTTACTCAACAGATTAATCTGGGAGCTTGAACAAGACTCTAAAATTTTTATCTTTCCACGACAGAAGTCGGGAGCTTGTATCCGTTTTTGGGCGGGGTCCAAAACTCCCGTAGATGCCAAATTAATCGCGGCTGACGCACTCAGCCGGCAGATTATTGGAAATTCAAAACACAATAAGGAAAATTAGTGATCACGCAAACCCCCGGCCCCAAATTCGTACCCCGAAAGTTGGCACGTTCCAAATCAGCCTGCCGCAAGTTATTAGCCGCATCGATATTTGTACCGCTCAATTGAGCGTTAGGAAGCCTGGTATTTGACAGAATAGCATTCTGCAAATTAGTATAGCGTATGTCAGCGAAAGACATATTCGCCCCGCTTAAATTCGCACGATTCAAATTAACTCTAAACAGCAGCGAGCGCCTCAAATCGGCATTCGACAAATTAGCTTGCAGCAGATAAGCTTCGCCCAGATTCGCATTAAAAAGTTTAGCACCGCGCAAATCAGCACTCGTCAGATTCGCTCGCCCCAAAAAAGCATTAGACAAATCCGCATTCCGCAGATTAGCACTGTCCAAGTCAGCACCGTACATCTCGGCGTTGACTAAATTAGCGTTAGACAAATTAGCACCACTTAAATCCGCTTCCAACAAATTAGCTTCATAGAGATTTGCTCCGCTTAAATCGGCTCCTCTTAAATTAGCTCTGTACAAGCTAGCCTTGAATAAATCAGCATTTCTCAAATCACAGCCCTCGCACTCATTAGCTTCCAGCAATTGCCTGACATGATCTGGATTTTGAGCTTTAACGGGAGCTGCAAGCCAAAACAAAGCTAAACTTGCCGTTACAGTTGCCAAGATTTTAAGTTTCACAAACAAACCTCACTGCTACTTCGGATTAATTATACTAGCAAACTGTAGACTTTAAACCCATGTCCTTCTCTCTTTTTTCTGGCTCTGCGTTCTCTGCGCCTGCGTAGGGGTAAATCCCCAAAAAACCTATTCACAGCAAATGATTTAGACCTGCTTGCAGCAAGGCGGGCCAAGCCCGCCCTACTTAACTTAATTAAGCCTCATCCAAAGCCGCAACACCAGGCAATTCCTTACCTTCGAGCAGTTCCAAACTAGCACCGCCACCAGTGGAAATGTGGCTCATTTGTTCGCCTAAATTCAACTGTTCCACAGCCGCCACCGAGTCACCACCACCGATAATTGTGGTAGTACCAGTTTTAGTAATTCCAGCCAAAGAATGAGCAATACCTTCAGTTCCAGCAGCAAACTTCTCCATCTCAAACACGCCCATCGGCCCGTTCCAGATTACAGTTTTGCAATCTGCCAAAGCATCTTGGAAAGTTTTTACTGAATCAGGGCCGATATCCAAACCCATCCAACCTTCCGGGATGCTTTCTACAGGAACAGTTTGAGTATTCGCATCAGCAGCAAACTTGTCAGCAACTATCACATCAGTAGGTAACAAAAAAGTAACTCCCCGTTCCTTCGCCTTAGCTTCCAACGACTTAGCCAATTCCAGCTTGTCATCTTCCACCAAAGACTTGCCAACGCTCAAGCCGCGAGCCTTGTAGAACGTGAAAACCATGCCGCCGCCCAACAGTAGTTTGTCGCACTTTTCCAGCAGTTTTTCAATGACTCCAATCTTGCTAGAAACCTTAGAACCGCCGATAATAGCAGCCAAAGGACGCTGGGGATTGTCGATCGCACTGCCGAGATATTGCAGTTCCTTCTCCATCAAAAACCCAGCCACAGAAGGACTCAGATACTTAGTAACGCCCTCAGTAGAAGCGTGAGCCCGGTGAGCCGTACCAAAAGCATCATTGACATACAAATCGGCCACAGAAGCTAACTTTTTAGCAAATTCTGGGTCGTTTGCCTCCTCCTCTGGGTAGAAGCGCACATTTTCTAGCAACAGCACATCGCCATCTTGCATCGCCGCGACTGTAGCAGCGACTTCATCGCCGATGCAGTCGTCAGTCTTTTTGACCTCTTTGCCCAACAATTCCGACAGCCGCACAGCAACGGGCGTTAAGCGCAACTTCTCCGTCACCCCCTTGGGACGCCCGAAGTGGCTGCACAAAATGACCTTAGCACCCTTGGACGCTAAATCTTGAATTGTCGGCAGAGCAGCCCGGATGCGAGTATCATCGGTGATACTGCCGTTGTCGAGCGGCACGTTAAAGTCCGCCCGCACCAATACCCGTTTGCCCGATAAGTCCGATGCCGATAAATTTGCTACAGTTTTTTTGGTCACAGGATTAACCTCCTAATATGGGTGTTTTTGTCTAATTCCGTTGAAATGGCGGCACTGGTCACTTGCACTTGGGGCCTCGGACGCATTCAACCGCGTCCGTACAAAAAACGGAAGATGAAACAAACGGCACTGATTGGCTCAACGTAAACATTTTATCGGAGTCCGCGTCCGGGAGATGCGCACTATGTTCAAGACTGTCTTATTTCCTGTCGATCAAAGCCGAGAAGCCCGCGAAGCCGCGGAAAAGGTTGTCAATATTGTGACAACCTACGCTTCTCGTTTAGTTATTCTGTCGGTAGTCGAACCCCCAGCCGAGGAGGCCGACTCCCCGGCGCGAGAGGTGATGAGTTCCCCGGAAGCAGTCGCTAAACTGCTGTCTGAGGCCCAATCGATGTTTTCCCAGCAGGGAATCGAAGCTGAAATCATTGAGCGAGAAGGCAAACCGGCTTTCACGATTTGTGATGTGGCTGACGAAATTGGGGCCGATTTGATTGTGATGGGCTGTCGGGGGATGGGTTTAACCGATGATGGGGCGTCTGACAGCGTTACCACTCGAGTGATCAATCTGTCTCCTTGTGCAGTTTTGATTGTGCCTTAGTCATTAGTCATTAGTCATTAGTCATTAGTCACGTGTTATATCGTGTCTGACCAAATAAACGTAGATTCTGTAGGGGCGGGTTCACCCGTATATATTATGTAAATCCAGGGTATGCGTAAACCCCCCCTGACACAGCGACTAATGGCTGGTGACTAATGACTGCTGACTGCTGACTGCTGACTGATATGGTGTCCGGTTGCATCGTCCGCATAATTTTCCGAGTTCAGCGCTCTGGTTGAGCTTGGCTCCGCGGGACTCGCGCACGCTGGTTATCATTCCGATTTAACCGGATTTGATATCACTAATGACTAATGACTGCTGACTAATGACTAACGACTAATAACTAATAACTAATGAAAATTCAATGGTATCCCGGTCACATTGCCAAAGCTGAACGGGCATTAAAAGAACAACTAAAGCGGGTAGATGTGGTGCTCGAAGTCCGAGATGCCCGCATTCCATTGGCTACTTATCACCCCCAAATGCCAAGTTGGGTGGGCGGCAAGGCGCGAGTATTGGTCATCAACCGCATGGATATGATTACGCCTCGATCGCGCGAGGCGTGGGAAAGATGGTTTGAGGCCCAAGGGGAAACTGCGTATTTTACTAATGCCGAGCACGGTCAAGGAGTAGACGCTGTGGCGGATGCCGTGCAGAATGCTGGGGTGCAGCTAAATAAAAGAAGGTTCGATCGAGGTATGCTGCCCCGTCCAGTCCGTGCAGTGGTGATGGGCTTTCCAAATGTCGGAAAATCTGCTTTAATTAATCGGCTGTTAGGGCGGAGAGTGGTGGACAGTGCCCGCAGAGCTGGAGTAACTAAATCGCTCCGATGGATTCGCATTTCTGACGAAATTGAATTATTAGACGCCCCCGGAGTCATCCCAACCCGAATTAACAATCAAGAAAATGCCATAAAATTAGCTATTTGCGAAGATATTGGCGAAGCAGCTTACGACAATCAGGTAGTAGCTGCAGCGATGGTAGATTTGCTCCAAGGGCTGGAGGCGGCTGATGACACGTTGATATCACTATCTGGTTTCAAATCCAGGTATAAATTAGATGCAGCCTCTAGTAATGGTGAAGATTATTTGCACGAGGTAGCAAAAGACAAGTATAAAGGAGATGTCGAACGAACGGCCCGGCAGATGTTAAACGATTTTAGAACGGGTGTGTTGGGTCAGCTTACTTTGGAGTTGCCGCCGGCTTGATCGGACTCGTGCCATACAACTAATCAGGAATGGTATTAAATAGGGATTTGCTGACGTTAGTAATTTGAACTTCGTCTCCTATGTGTACTATTTTTCCGGCTGCTTGAGCCGAAAATTGCATATTAACTATTAGCCGACTAAAGTGATTTACAGACCCTCTCTTTACCAAGTCAGGCATGATTTCCTTCTGCTTGGCTTTTAGTACATTTTGAAAATTTGGCTCGGCTGCTTTCGCCGCATAATTTCGCGTAGATCGGATATAGGGGTGACCGGGATTAATAGCTTCAAATATTACTGTACCTATTTTCAACCTCACAAGTTCAGTGCCTTCTGGGAAAAGTTGGTCTTCCCAAAAAGCCGGGACATCTCCTATTTCAATATTAGCTCGCAAGCGATGGCGCATCTCGTTAACGGAAACTCTCGGAAACCAAGATGCAACTTCGGCGATTGTTTCGGTACTGACAATGGTTGGCCCGGGCGCAGCGGTATCGTCGGGAAAGCCTGCCAGCAAGTTTTCAATTAATTTGACGGGGAAACCAAAGTAGTTGCTCAACCAATCTTCTATCTCTGGGCGTTCTCTATCTACATGAAAAAATATTTCTTGTTCGGTGTCTTGTATTTTCAGCCCGGCCATTCTGTTTTTGATGTCAAATGATAACCGCAGAAAATGGACTCCGCTGTTGCGCTTAGTGTTAACAAATTCTCCTGCTTCATCGCAGATTGCAAAAGAGCGATCGCCTTCTAGAGCTCCGCTGGCAAGAATAGTTGCTTGGCTGACAGCTATGCCGTTGAGGGATTTGACCGGATAGATATGAATACTGGCGACGTAAGACATTTCAATCCATTGATAAATAATTGTCGTTTTACAATAGTCCGGACTGTTTTTACTTCGTAGTCTAAAACCCTCGATTTTCCGTTGGTAGATCGATTGCCTTGGAGCATTGAAACCCTTATTCTACGGTTGGCAATCAAAAACTGTCCGAAGTATTGGTTTTAGATACATTTTAGCATCCCCTGCCTGCAGAAGGATGACAGCACTTAACTTTATGGAATAAGATATGAAATATAAAGGGGCAACTTTTTTAAATTTTAAATTTTAAATTTGGCGGCAGCTACTTGTAAAAAAAAACTAAAGAAGTAGGGTTCAGCTTGTGGTAGATATTATGCTATAAAATACAAACAATTGAACCGAGTTGCAAGCCATGACTGAAAGCGGAAGAAGAGGCATTATTTCGCGGCGCAATTTAATGTTGAGGGCTGGTGCAGGGATTCTGGCGGCAAGCTTGGCACCTACGCTGCTTTTACCAGCCGAAGACGCCAAGGCAGAGGCAATCTCTGGCATTACTCCCGACGGCGCTCTCAAGAAATTGATGGCGGGGAATCAACGCTACATTCAACAAAAGCGGACATTTCCCGACCAAGCTCGATCGCGAGTTGTAGAAGTAGCACAGGGTCAACATCCGTTTGCAACCATTCTGGCTTGTTCTGATTCGCGGGTTGCTCCGGAAATTATTTTCGACCAAGGATTGGGGGATTTATTTGATATCCGAGTAGCTGGAAATTTTCTCGACGATGTGGTTCTCGGTAATATAGAATATGCCGCACTAGAATTAGGCGTTCCGCTATTAGTAATTCTGGGTCACGAACGCTGCGGTGCTGTTAAAGCAGCTTTAGATGGCAAAACTGTTCCGGGTCACATTGGCACTTTGGTGGCAGCGATTCAACCGGCAGTTGATGCCACAAAAAATCAAGGGGGCGATGCCTGGGATAACGCAGTCAGAGCTAATGTGAAAATGAATGTAAATAATTTAAAATCCTCGTCGCCTCTTTTAGCAGCAGCCGTCGAAGCGCGCCAGCTTAAAGTTGTTGGTGCCCGCTACGATTTGGATAGTGGCAAAGTAGAGATAATTGCTTGATTTTGCTGGTTATTTTCAGAATTTGTAGGCTAGTGCCAAGAGTGTCTACCCCTTGGGGATCGCGAGGGGCAACCATCGGGGATTGCCCCTACAAATTACTTGGTAACGAGAAAGTAGATATGCAAGTTTAGATTAAACCCATTTCTTGCAGTCCCCGGCGCAGGCGTTCTGCTTCAAATGGGCGGCGCTGTTCGTGAAGGGCGATCGCTCTTTTGAATTCTGCTAAACTTTCTGGCATTTTGCCAATTTTCAACAGCGCTACTGCCAAGTTTTGATGAGCTTCCGCGTGTTCTGGATTGATTTTAATGGCTTGTCGGTAGTAGGCGATCGCATCTGCTAAATTTCCTGCTGCCTTCAGGGTCAGTCCCAAATTGTAGTGACCTGCTCCAAAATAGGGGTCAATTTTTAAAGCTGCTTTGTAAGCTTTTTCAGCAGATTTCAAATCTCCTTCATCTTTGAGCAAATTGCCCAAATTATTGTAAGCGCCCAACTTGAGCGACGGCAACACATTTGTATTAATTGCCGCTTGATAGTGTTCTTTTGCTTTAACAAATTGCTGCTGCTGGCTATAAGCAATTCCCAAGTGATAGTTGAGTTCGTAAACAATAGAATCATCATTATTTTTCGCAGCATCCAAGCCCCTGGTTAATAAATTAATTCCCCGGCTAATTTGCCCGGTTTCTACATACAAAGCCCCTAATTTGCTACAAGCATAAGCATCGTTTGGATAATAAGCGAGATAGCGTTCCATCGCTGCTTGAGCTTTTTGGAATTTACCTTTTGCTGCGATCGCATCTTTTTGATAACCAGAGTGCCAAATCGCCACATCGGGGAGAGAAGCTATTTTCCATTGTGGTTCCCTGTGCAAAATCTCAGCCACACTGTCGTCTACCATTGCGTGGTAAGGGCGAGAAAAGTGGATATCGAGGCGGTTGCGAAACAAGCGCGACACTAGGGAATAGGGAGATTGAGAGGCACCGATTTCTTGACGGATGAGATTGATTAGCAGCAGCCGATCGCTCCCAATTGCCTGCTTTATTTGAGGTACAATCTCCGGTACCAAAACCTCATCGGCATCCAACACCAAAATCCAGTCGCCCTGGGCGTGCTTCAGACACTCGTTGCGCGCCACTGCGAAGTCGTCGCACCATTCAAAGTCATAAACCTTCGCCCCGAATTCTCGGGCAATTTCACGAGTGCGATCGCGCGATCCCGTATCCACCACCACCATTTCGTCAACAAGACCCTTAACGCTGTCCAAAGTCCGCGACAGTGTTACCTCTTCATTCTTCACAATCATGCACAGAGTCAGATCCATCGCGCGCAAACTTTCCTCGTTTCACAGAATTATTGTAATTTTTTTACCAGTAAAACACACAAAGTCCCAGAAAAAATTCTCCTATTTCCCTTTTGCTTTGAGCATAAGTACCTTTCTTCTCTAGAAAAATTGGGTTAACTCTTTTGAGAGATTAGAAAGCCTCAAACTCGGACGATTCATAAGAAATCCTACCACTTTCGGTTCCTCCCTACGGTAGAGGTAAGGGCCGGCTCGGGGTTGTTATTCTAAGAACATAAGACAAGGCACTAAGAAAGTTAAGTATTCAGGAGAAAAAGACATGGGCAATATTATTGCTTGGATCGTTTTAGGGTTGATTGCCGGTGCGATCGCTAAAGCCATTTATCCGGGAACTCAAGGTGGCGGTTTTCTGGCCACAACAGGCTTAGGAATTGTGGGCGCCGTAGTGGGAGGTTATCTAGCTCAAGCCTTGCGGATAGGGGGAGCTAGCGCCGTAGGAGGATTTAGTTTATGGAGCATAGCTTTAGCAGTCGTAGGTGCGCTCGTGGTACTTTTCATCTGGGGATTGTTAACTCAGCGTGCTGCATAACAAATATTGCCAATTTCCAGCCGATCGGCTTTTAGGGTATTCAGAAACCCGGTTTCTTCAAGAAACCGGGTTTATCATTTGTTTGTAGGCCCAGGCCGCCTACTCATACCAAATCCCCCTGAAAAACCCCGATCGGACTCGGCGTTTGAAACCGCTCAACAGTCAAACTTTCGTCCGAACAGAGGGGGACTGAAGAATAAAGGGGTAAAAATCCCGGATTGGGTATCAATTCATTAATCAATCCGCAAATTGAAAGGCAAGCGAACATAAATCCCCTGGGGGTCGTTCATTGACTTGATGACAGCCAATTCCTCCTGCATTTTCTTCACTTCAGCAGTCAGCGGGTCGAGTTTGGCGGCTGGTGTCAAAACGCGAACGCCTGAAAGTTTTGCCAAAATTTGCTCCTCGAAACTGCGGCGTTTTGGATATTCTTCCAATTGCCAATCGTCGCCGAGTTTAGCTTGCTTCGCTGCCTCTGCGACAGCATCTTCAAAGCCGCCAATTTCATCGACTAAACCCAACTGTTTCGCGGCCGTACCAGACCACACCCTGCCTTGAGCAATTTCTTGTACCTTGTTTTTCGGCAGTTTGCGGGAGTTGGCGACTTTAGTAATAAATCGATCGTAAATGCGATCGACTATTCTCTGAATATTCGCCAATTCTTGAGGATTTTTCGGGCGGGAAACCGTGTTAATATCCGCAAAGCGGGCGGTTTTCACAACGTCCCAAGTCACGCCGTTGTTAGCAGCCAACTTTTCGGCATTGAACAGCATTCCAAAAACGCCGATCGAACCAGTAATCGTATTGGGTTCGGCAAAAATGCGGTTGGAACCCATCGAAATCCAATAGCCGCCGGATGCTGCTAAATTGCCCATCGAAACGATAACTGGTTTCTTTTTCCCCGTCAGCATAACTTCGCGCCCAATGACTTCGGCTGCCGTCGCGCTGCCTCCGGGACTGTTGACGCGCAAAACTACTGCTTTTACGTCGTCATCTTCTCGGATTTTCCGCATTTCTTGAGCGATGCGATCGCCTCCTACTTGAGTCGGGCCCCCTTCCCCGTCTACAATTTCTCCCTCGGCATAAAGTACAGCAATTTGGTTTTTCTTGTTAGCGCGTGTTGATTTTTTATCCTCAGCAATTCTCGCGTAGTTTTTTAAACTAATTTGCTTGAAAGATTTGTTTTCGCGATCGGTTCCTGTGAGTTTTTTAAGTTCCGTCGCAATTTCGTCAAAGTATACAACTTTATCAACTAACTTGCTTTTGAGAGCTTCGTCAGCCATCAAAATTCCGCCCTTATCTGCAACCGCTTGCAGTTGCGGAACGGTCACTTTGCGGTTTGGTGCGACAGTTGTCAGGTATTCTCCCCACATATCTCCGAGCAACTTTTGAGTTTGCTGGCGATTTTCGGGACTCATTTTTGTGAGCAAAAACGGCTCAACGGCTGACTTGTATTTGCCGACGCGAGTCACTTGTACTCCCAAGCCGTATTTCTCCAAAGCACCGGTGAAAAACATTGCCTGACTGCTAAAACCGTTGATTTCTAGCGATCCGTAAGGATTGACAGCAATTGTATTGGCAACGGAACCGAGGTAATAATCTCGCTCATTCCAGTCCATTTGGTAAGCAAAAATGGGTTTTTTGGCATCTCGGAAACGCTGTAAGGCCGATCGAACTTCTTTGAGATTGGCCAACCCGCTGCTGCTGGAACTTGAGCTGCCTTCGAGATAAATGCCCACGATTTTCGGGTCTTTTTTCGCAGATTCGATCGTGTCTAAAACAGTCCGCAGCGTCACAGCATCGCCGGAATCGTCCGAAAGCACATCTTGAATCGCCGCGCTAGTGCTGCGGCTCGGTTTGCTGTCAGTGATATTTAAAGAAAGGTCTAATACCAATACAGACTTATCTTTAACTTGCGGGCCCGAATCTTTAGACGACGATGCCGCCAGAGCAATTAGCAGTACCAGTCCCCCCAATCCGATGCTGCCCAGCAGCAACAATCCTAGGAAGGTTCCCAGCAAACTTGCACAGGTATATTTTAGGAAATCTTTCATTAGATAATTGGTAATTGGCAATTAGTGATTAGTTATTAGTCATTAGTTATTAGTCATTAGTTATTAGTTAGATCAAATGCGGTTAAAGCGGAATGATATCGAGCGTGTGAGCGGGAGGCTCGCACTGCACTCGGAAAAATATTATTCCCATGCCAGCGGAAACGATATTATTGGTAATTCCTGCAACACCGGATTTAGCAATTATCCGCTGTCGTTAGTTATTAGCTAATGACTTTTGACTGCTGACTAATGACTTTTGACTGCTGACTCACTTTTATCTTAACCTTTCCAAAACCCCAGAATGTTTTAACTCATCCAAGTTAGCGCAGCCCGTACAGAACATCACGGTAGCGATTTCTGCAATTAACACCTCAGCTAGGAGGGCTGCTGCTGATTGCGATTCCGCTGCAGCTTGTAGAAACGGCCGCGCCAGCCCTGCAATATCCGCGCCAAGGGCGATCGCCTTGGCTGCATCCAATCCGTTTTGCAAGCCTCCCGAGGCAATCAGGGGAACACCCGGCGCTACGGCGCGGGTGCTGACAATGCACTCGGCTGTCGGTATTCCCCAGTCGGCAAAGGTTGCGCCTAACCTGCGCTGCTTGCTATCTTTAGCTCGCTCTCCTTCTATTTTCGCCCAAGAAGTGCCTCCGGCTCCGGCAATGTCGATCGCAGCTATCCCGGCGGCGAGCAATTTCTTTGCCATGTTTCCTGAAATACCGTTGCCGACTTCTTTAGCAATAACTGGTATTGGTAATTGATCGCACAATTTGGCAATTTTATCTAGCAGTCCTTTAAAGTTAGTATCGCCTTCGGTTTGAATGCACTCTTGCAGCGGATTGAGGTGCAAAATTAGGGCATCTGCTTCGAGAATATCAATAATTTTTTGGCACTGTTCTAAACCGTAATTGTAGTTTAATTGAACCGCTCCGATATTGGCAAATAGCAGAATATCTGGAGCGCGGCGCCGGACGGCAAATGTAGGCGCCAGTTGAGGATTTTCTACGGCGATTCGCTGGGAACCGACTCCCATTGCCAGTTTGTATTCTTGAGCGACATCGGCGAGGCGATAATTGATTGTCTGGGCTAATTCTGTGCCACCGGTCATTGAGGAAATTAGCAGGGGAACGGCTAATTTTTTGCCGAGAAATGTGGAGGTTAAATCGATTTCGGTGCGATCGAGTTCTGGCAAACAGCAGTGAGCAAAACGGTAGCGTTCGAGTCCGCTGGTAGTTTCCCGAAATTGTACGTCTTCTTCGAGGCAGATCCGCAGGTGGTCTGCTTTGCGGGTTTCGGTTTGCGAGGGCGAGGTTAGCGGCGAGTTCACTTTGGCTATTTGGGGAAAGAGTTTTGAGTTGGGAATATAGCAATTTTATTTCATTTTTGATATTTTTTTTATGTAACGCAGAGAGCGCTGAGGGCGCAGAGGAGAAGAAAAGAGAGATGTTGGCAAATCCTGCAAGGGTTGCTATGTTAAGCTGTCGCCCATATTAAGTTGTATTTTTTGGGCGGGCGCGACACCCACCCGACAAGATTTTCATCAAACTTGACTGTAAAATTTAGAGGCGCCTCAGTTTATCCAGGAACACTCACCTGCATTCCGTTATCTGAAGGTTTCAAATTCAGTAAAAAAGGAACTGCTTTTTGCACCCATGCTTTGACAGACGTGTAATTTGCCGCATCTTCGCCGAAACAAATGTCCAGCATATCTGTGTGGATTATCCCCGGATTCAAAGGAACCGCTGCCATACCTGCGGGCAATTCTTGAGCGAGGGACTGCGTAAGTCCTTCTATTGCCCACTTAGAAGCGCAATAGGGCGCGACTCCCGGCGCAGTTGACCTTCCCCAACCAGAACTAAAGTTGACAATTATGCCGCTTTTCCGAGCAATCATTGCCGGGACGCAGTGGCGAATTACATTAGCTGTACCTTTAATATTAACATCAATTAGGTGCGAAAATTCTTCGTTACTAACCTTCCAAAGAGGCGCGGGATTGTTGACTAAAGCTGCATTGTTAATCAGCATATCTGGCGGCGAGTAATTTGCCAGCAGTTCTGTTGCCCAAGCTTTTACTTGCTCGTCGTTGGCGACATCCAAACAAGTAAAATGGTGGGGCGTACTATATTTTTTTTTGAGCTTTTCCACCCCTTCGGAAGAACGGGCGCATCCCAAAACGGTATGTCCCAATTCAATAAAGCTTTCGGTCATGGCAAGACCAAGACCGCGACTGACTCCGGTAATTACAATTAATTTTGTCATTAATTTGCATAATTTTGACATTAAGCAATACAATACATCTTGACGGGTCAATTGACAAATCGATCGCAGGGGGAAAGCATGAAAGTAAAAGCAGCAGTTGCTCGCAGTGCCGACAAACCTTTGAGCATTGAAACGGTTGACCTAGATGGGCCGAGGGCTGGAGAGGTGTTGGTGGAAATTAAAGCCACGGGTGTTTGTCACACTGACGCTTACACTCTTTCCGGCGCCGATCCCGAAGGTTTGTTTCCTGCTATCTTAGGCCACGAGGGAGCCGGGATTGTCGCAGAAGTTGGTGCGGGAGTAACGAGTGTTAAAGTGGGCGATCGGGTAATTCCTCTCTACATTCCCGAATGCCGCAACTGCGAATATTGTTTGAGCCGCAAAACAAATCTCTGTCAAGCAATTCGCGTGACTCAAGGCCAGGGAGTGATGCCCGACGGCACGAGCAGGTTTTCCATAGACGGGCAAAAACTTTACCATTACATGGGAACTTCTACGTTCGCAAATTATACAGTATTGCCGGAAATTGCAGTAGCAAAAATTCGCGAAGATGCTCCTTTTGATAAAGTTTGTTTGATAGGCTGCGGCGTAACAACTGGCATCGGCGCTGTCATAAATACTGCGAAAGTAGAGCCTGGTTCTAATGTGGTTGTTTTCGGTTTGGGCGGCGTGGGTTTGAATGTAATTCAAGCGGCTCGCATGGTGGGAGCTAACATGATTGTCGGCGTAGACTTGAATCCCAATAAGCGAGAGATGGCGGAAAAATTCGGCATGACTCACTTTGTCAATCCTCGCGAAGTGGAAGGCGATTTAGTGCCTTATTTGGTAGATTTAACCAAAGGCGGAGCTGATTACAGTTTTGAATGTATCGGCAACATTAATGTGATGCGGCAAGCTTTGGAATGCTGCCACAAAGGTTGGGGCGTGAGCGTAATTGTCGGGGTAGCGGGAGCAGGCCAAGAAATTAGCACCCGCCCGTTTCAGCTAGTAACTGGCCGGGTTTGGAAAGGCACGGCTTTTGGGGGGGCTAAAGGCAGAACTGATGTTCCTAAGATTGTTGATTGGTACATGGACGGTAAAATTGATATTGACAGTCTGGTAACTCAGGTAATGCCGATCGACAAAATTAATGAAGCCTTTGATTTGATGCACAAAGGTGAATCAATTCGCACAGTTTTGACTTTTTGAAGGTGAAGGAAGAAGGAAGAGGGAAGAGGGAAGAAGCAAGATAGGACTTACGGAAAAAGTGGTTTTACGCCTTACCTATAGCCGTAAGATACACGGCTTTACCCTACATAACTTCTTTCTTCTCTCTGCCTCTGCGCCCTCTGCGCCCTCTGCGGTTAATAAAAAAATCTCATTCACAAATGAAATATAATTAATATGATATCAGAATCCCTAAAACAGCACAAAGAACATAAAAGTTTTGGTGGCAAACTCGGATTTTACAGCCATCAATCCTCCACTTGCAACAGCGAGATGAAATTCGCTGTTTATCAGCCGCCGCAAGCTTTATCTCAACCCGTACCTGTTTTGTATTTTCTATCAGGTTTAGCCTGCACAGAAGAGAACTTTATGGCAAAAGCGGGGGCGCAACAATTTGCGGCAAAATACGGGTTAATGCTGGTTGCGCCCGACACTAGCCCGCGCCATACTGGTATTTCTGGGGAAGATGACGATTGGGATTTAGGAAGTGGTGCGGGTTTTTATGTTGATGCGACAGCCGCACCTTGGAATACTCACTATAGAATGTACAGTTATGTGGTTGATGAATTACCGAATTTAATCGCCGCAAATTTTCCAGCGATACCGGAAAAAAAGGGAATTTTCGGTCATTCGATGGGCGGACACGGGGCTTTAATTTGTGCTTTGAAAAATGGATCTCGCTATCTTTCAGTTTCCGCTTTTGCGCCTATTTCCGCGCCAATGCGCTGCCCTTGGGGACAAAAAGCTTTTGCAAACTACCTCGGCAGCGACAAAGAGATTTGGAGGGCTTGGGATGCTAGCGAATTGGTGCTTGAGGCGCAATACAACCGTCCGATTCTGATTGACTGCGGCACGGCTGATTCGTTTCTTGCTGACGGGCAGTTGTTGCCGGAAGTGTTCGCGGAGGCTTGTGCAAAAGCGGGACAGCCGCTAGCTTTAAGGATGCAGGAAGGTTACGATCACAGCTATTATTCGATCGCGAGTTTTATGGAAGATCACATTCGGCATCACGCGGCTGTTTTGTGCGGGTAGTTCCTAGCAGGAAGCAGGCAAGATGCCTGCTTCACAACAACTGGTTCTTAGGCTCTGCCTGGGAACCGACATTCAGAGGCTTTGCGTCGAAGGGCTGCCATGAAATGTGGAGGCACAGCCTCCCGATATGCTTTACCAGTCTCTTCCTGGTAACGAGGGAACTCGCTTCTGCGAGCACAGGTATTTTCGGTTAATTAAGATTAATCGGAAATACCCATTCTTTATAATTGCTGTCGCGATTTTCGATAATCTCCGTCAGTTTGTCGAAAATCTTTTCGGTGATGGGTCGGTTTTTGGGCAAGTGATAGTTTTCCACTCGCTTAATTGGGGTAATTTTGGCTGCGGTTCCGCAGAGGAAAATCTCGTCTGCAATCAACAATTCCGATCTGTCAACTGGTCTTTCTATGACTTCAATTCCTAAGTCTCGGGCGATTGTAATTACGCTGTCTCTGGTAATTCCTTCGAGAATATCTTGCTCGAAACCGGGAGTAACTAATTTACCGTTTCTGGCGACAAATATGTTCATTCCTGAAGCTTCGCTGACTTTTCCCTGAGTGTTCATCATAATTGCTTCGTCGAAGCCGGATTCGACTGCTTCGGTTTTGGCTAAAGCTGAGGTGATGTAGGCGCCGCTAATTTTACCTCTTAAGGGCAAACTGCGGTCTTCTTGGCGGTACCAAGAGCTAATTCTACAGTTGACTCCTTCTTTGGGCAAATAGTCTGAAAGTTCTAATCCGTAGACAAAAAAGTCTGTGTCTACGTTGTGCAGTCTGGGGGCAATTCCTAAACTGGATGTGTAGATAAAAGGGCGAATATAAAATGATTTTGTTGGCTGGTTTTTCTTGACAAAATCAATGATTATTTGTTGGATTTTGCTGGCTGGCAAATCGCAGTGCAGGAAGCTGGCACTTTGACTTAATCTTTGACAGTGGCGGTCTAATCTAAATAGCAAGATTCGATCGGCATTTTGGGGGTCGGGAATTCCCCGCAACCCGCCTAAGACTCCGGTTCCGTAGTGCAGTGCGTGGGTGGCTATGGAAATTTTGGCGTCGGTAAATGGGAGAAATTGGTTTTGAAAGTAGGCAATTGGCAGAAAACTATCCATGATTCAAGCTGGCGATGAGTAATGAGTCCGCGAGGAATGGTGAATTTGGTTATATTACCATAAGTTATACCATTTGAGATTTTAGATTAAAGAATTGAAGAATTGGAAATGACTGATTCGATATAAGTTTGGATCGCGCCGAGTTGCATTGTTTTTTTAAACTGGGATTATTATCTGGTTATATCAATTTATCAAATAATATCAAGAGCGGTCTGTTTGGTTGATAATTGTTTTGGGAAAAAGTGCGATCCTCTTCGAGGGCTTCGCTAACGACTACAAACAAAAATCAACCAAGGGGCAACTATGGCACGTAAATGTTTCATCATTGAAATGGGGATGGGTATAGACCAGCACGGGCAGGAACCGACTGTAGCCTGTGCAAGGGCTGTACGGAATGCGATCGCCCACAATGCTTTGCTGGGCGTCTGGGAAGTGGCAGGTTTGAGCGACCCCAATCAGATGATTGTTGAGGTTAAGGTGGCCGTTCCTTACCCGGAACAAGTGCGCGCCCAGGAGGTGTTGGCGGTACTCCCTTTCGGCAGCAAAACTCTGATTGTGGAGCAAGGGGGCATGATTGTGGCAGGAAGGGCGATCGCCTCTCTGAATGATAAAAATGATGAAATGCTAATCGCTGTGGCGGCTGTGAGTGTTTTTGTGGAAACTGAGGACTAATTAATTTTATATTGTTTGAATAAATCTATCTGCGGTGAAGTTCGATCGCCCGATCGCACTTGCTTGTTTCCGCGATCGGGCGATCGATCGCCTGTCTGTTAAAAAATGATTAATTTAGACTAAGTTGTAGGGTGCCTCAGAGAGATCGCATTAAATAGCGTAGAAAATCTCAGGCTCTGAGGCATCCTAGAATAGGTCTGTTGCACGCTAAGATTTATTTGCGCCTACCTGATTAATTTTGAACTTTTAAGTGATAATTTTTAATTTCTCAGGCGACCAGGTATGTAAGCAAGCCAGCAAAACCCTACGATTAAGAACAGCCACGTCACGGTAATATTGCTGCCCAACAAGTTGCGGAGAAAATCTTCCATGGTTCTCAAAAATTATAGGGTTTAAAAGAATTTATTAGTGTTCCCTCTCCCAGCACAAGAGGTAGAGTCCGATCGGGTTTTAGGCGATCGGACTCTACTCCATA
The DNA here is from genome assembly GCA_036700245.1 of Microcoleus vaginatus BM001213989. Classification (GTDB taxonomy): domain Bacteria; phylum Cyanobacteriota; class Cyanobacteriia; order Cyanobacteriales; family Microcoleaceae; genus Microcoleus. The sequence goes on along the minus strand of JAUBOM010000011.1, from coordinate 76,381 downwards.
TTATGGCTGGCTGGTATCTGCCAACATTTGGTTAACCATCCGCAAGTGCGCCTGAAGGTTCGGCAACTTCTGGGTGGCCCAAGCCTTTAACTGGGGATCTTGCCCCTGTTGAGATTGTGCCTGAAACAGAGCAATAGCCTGATTGTGGCTCTCGATCATAGCCTGCTTGTAAGCAGTGTCAAAACTTGTACCCGAGAGTTCCGAAAGTCGATCGATCAAAGCTGTGTTCTGGGTACCCATCTCGGTTGGCAATTCAACCTGCTTTTGCCTTACTAACTGCATCAACTCTTGATTGACCCGAGTATGTTCCTCTACCATTTCTTGCCCGTACTGTTTCACACTAGGACTAGAACCGCGCTGCACTGCCAATCTGCCGAGTTCCACTTCCATCATATTCAGTTGACCTGCTTGCATGACAAAGGTTCTGTCTCTGCTGCTGAGAGAATTAGGCGAAGTTTGGCCACCTGCTGGAGTGTTGGGAGTACGGCCGGGATTGTTGTTGGTCGGAGTAGTTGGACTGTTGGGAGTACGGCCGGGATTGTTATTGTTGTTGCTGGGAGTCGTTGGACTGTTGGGAGTACGGCCGGGATTGTTGTTGGTCGGAGTAGTTGGACTGCTGGGAGAACGGCCGGGATTGTTGTTGTTGTTCGGCTCGGTAGCAGGAGACCCAGGAAGAGTACGATCGTCGGTAGCGTTATCAGCAAGATCGAAAACCCGATCGCCCGACTGGTTGAAGCCGTGAGTCTGGCGGTTTAATTCGGCCAATCCCGGCACAGCTATCAAGGAACTAACGCCGGCGATTCCGGCAACAGTAACCAATTGTTTGAACAAACTTTTGCGATTTACGGAAGTCATGAATTTCTAAGCCTGTAAGTTTTCAAAAGTACGTGAAGCGAAGCTATCCCGCAGGGAATCGCCCGAATTAGTGAGACGAGGGTGTACCACCTTTCCGAAACAAGTTGATCAAACCAAACGCACCCAAAGCACCCAGCCAGCCGAAATTGTTGGGGCTATCCTGCTGAGCACTCAAAACTCCAGAACTCGTACCAGCCGGCGCCGATGTCGTACCTGTCGTACCAGTTGTACCCGTTGTGCCGGTACCTGTCGTACCAGTTGTACCCGTTGTGCCGGTGCCTGTCGTATCAGTTGTACCCGTTGTGCCGGTGCCTGTCGTATCAGTTGTACCGCTTGTACCCGTGCCTGTCGTACCGCTTGTACCGCTTGTGCCGATGCCTGTGGTACCGCTTGTACCGCTTGTGCCTATGCCTGTCGCACCCGTTGTACCGCTTGTGCCGGTGCCGGTGCCACTCGTACCGCCTGTACCCGTGCCGGTGCCACCCGTACCGCTTGTGCCGGTGCCGGTGCCACCCGTACCGCTTGTGCCGGTGCCGGTGCCACTCGTACCGCTTGTGCCGGTGCCAGTGC
>JAUBOM010000011.1:74751-74856 GCA_036700245.1 Microcoleus vaginatus BM001213989 | reverse complement strand
CACTCGTACCCGTGCCGCCCGTGCCGGTGCCACTCGTACCGCCTGTGCCCGTGCCAGTGCCACTCGTACCCGTGCCGCCCGTGCCGGTGCCACTCGTACCGCCTG
>JAUBOM010000011.1:0-74651 GCA_036700245.1 Microcoleus vaginatus BM001213989 | reverse complement strand
TGCCCGTGCCGGTGCCACTCGTACCCGTGCCGCCTGTGCCGGTGCCACTCGTACCGCTTGTGCCCGTGCCGGTGCCACTCGTACCCGTGCCGCCTGTGCCGGTGCCACTCGTACCCGTGCCGCCTGTGCCGGTGTCGGTGCCTGTCGTACCGCCTGTACCCGTGCCGGTCGTACCGCCGGTGCCTGTCGTACCACTTGTACCCGTGCCGGTGCCTGTCGTACCGCTTGTACCCGTGCCGGTGCCTGTCGTACCGCTTGTACCCGTTGTGCCGGTGCCGGTGCCTGTCGTACCGGTTGTACCCGTTGTGCCGGTGCCGGTGCCGGTCGTACCGCTTGTACCCGTGCCGGTGCCGGTCGTACCGCTTGTACCCGTTGTGCCGGTGCCGGTGCCTGTCGTACCAGTTGTACCCGTACCGGTTGTACCAGTACCAGTTGTACCCGTACCGCTTGTGCCAGTGCCCGTGCCTGTGGTACCGCTTGTACCAGTACCAGTTGTACCCGTACCGCTTGTGCCTGTACCGCTTGTGCCTGTACCGCTTGTGCCAGCAGCACCGCCAACACCGCCGCCAGCACCGCCGCCAGCACCGCCAGCACCGCCGCCAGCACCGCCGGCTCCCGACTGGGCTGAAGCAGGCACTGCTAAGGAAACCGTTGCTAAACCTAAAGAACAAGCGCTTGCTAAAACAACTTTCAACAATTTAGAAGATTTCATGGTAATTCTTGTTTTTACGTAGAGTGCTGCGATCGCTTGTGATGCCAAAACCGCAGGGTAAAATTGACAGCGTAACGTGCGACTTTTCTAACCTTTACTGCGGGATAAAGAAAGTAAGGGAGCAAATTTAGTCCCGTTCCCTTGATTATTTTCCCCCGATCAATTACATCGCAGCGTTAATAGTTTATAAGCTATTACGTATCGTTCAAGTTCGCCATTCATCTTTAGGAATATTTGGTAAAATGGCGTTTTATTTCAGGTGGTGGATGATATTTGATTGGGCGGCCAACTAGCTAAATCAAAACTTGCGCGGGGGGGATAGAAACCGGGTTGAACTGAAAAATTTTGGGTTGAGTAAGGAGACATATACGAATCAACCGGGTTTCTGAGACAAGCGCGCGGATATTCCTCTAAATTTTCCCGGGCTGCTGGGGCTTAGAGGCAGAAATTCTTGATTTCCTCACCGTCTATTTTGGCTTAGCGTTCCGCCAGATGAGTTAGTTTAATATTTTTTTGAGCGCTATTTTTCCTTAAGTTGCTGCTGGCAATTTGGGTACTCGCGGAATACCGCTCAAACTTTCCCAGGAAAATAAATTCTCTCAAAATGCGCGATCGACCGATCGTAGTCCCAGAGCGCCTACAACCCCCAAACAGCAAGGCTTTTGACTGGACTTTGAGTGACGTAAAACAGGCAGGCGAACTGAGGGCTATCCGACTCGAACCCGCGCGACATTCAATTAACCAGCCGCAGCGCACTCGTCAGAATTGCTTGTGAGTGCGATCGGGCAAACCCTGAGATAGTAAAGCCAAAGGTATGCCAGAGAGCGCTTGTTCTCTAATACATTCCCCAAGCAGACATCAACTATGCTGCATCCAATTCTTGCCCGAAGTCGCTATCTAATGTTAATCGCTGTATTCGGTTCTTTTGTCGCCTCTGTGACGCTTTTGATCTGCGGTGTCCTCGAAACCGTCATTAGCATCAGCCACACAACTAAAGCATCCGTTTCCCGCGAAAACTCGAAACAACTGATTCTGTCCTTTATCGAAGTTTTAAACTTGTTTCTGCTAGCCATAGTATTTTACATTACTGCACTTGGATTTTACGAGCTGTTGATTGACGATCGCATTAAAGTATCTATCTGGCTGGAAATCCACACCATCGAAACCTCAAAACAATATTCACCAGCGCCATCCTCGTTTTATTGAGCGAATTGTTTCTCGCCGAGGTAGCGCCGGTGGAACGGCGGGACGAACATCCTTCCCTTTCGAGGGGGTCTCGCTGTAGTAATCGCTGCGCTGACATATTTTCTAAGTTCGCACGTGAAAAAGCCGAAATCAGATTAATCGCTGTTTAAGCTGGGAAATTAGCCAAATCCCGCTGAACCAGCAACGGCAATCAATTTTCATTATCTCAATTTAATATTACATCTGTCTTCGGACTGATAAGAATGCAATCTTAAACTTGCTTTTAGAGAGAGGAAGGTAGTGGCATCGAGTATATAAGATAGAACTGATGTTTGATAATAGGACACCATTATGCCAGAACAACAACTTGACACCTTACCTTCAGAAGCGCAAGAACTGCCCCAGGGAGCGCAGAACATTTTTAAGGCTGCTTTTAAGAGCGCTAGCGAAGATGGAATGAGCGAAGATGGTGCTACTAACGTGGCTTGGAACAGCGTAAAGGCTGAATATACTAAAGACGAAAGTGGCGCTTGGCTTCACAAGGGCGACGATACTAACCAAACCCGCAAATCAACACAGTCTGGCGGCAATTAAGTAGGTGGTTACAAATAAACAGTACACGGGCAGGGCGGGCGAGAGCAGTCATATACTGGTCTCAATAAAAAAAAGTAAAAAAAAGTGATTTTTAGCTAAACCCGCTCCTACAAAATACTCTGTTTATTTTTTTGGCGGTTACCTACTTCGTCATCAGTCATATCATGTCCGCTAAAGAAACGGTTATCAGGTTATTAGTAAGGACTGAAGTCCTCACTAATAACCCATTCGATAGAGGTTGTTCGAGCGGACATAATATCATCAGTGATTCGCCATGTAGTCATGACCCAGCCCAAAAACGGATACTTGCAAAGGACAGGAGTCGCCCCCAAGTTTTAGACTCTTGTTCAAGCTGCCAGATTCATCTGTGGGTCCAATCTACAATCTACAATCTACAATCTACAATCTACAATCTACAATCTACAATCTAAAATCTAAAATCGACTGATGGGTAATGATTTAGGTTGATAGGTGTGGCATTCCGTGCTGTCCCTGATTTAAATTCCGCTATTCAGGAGTTAATGCAGCGTATTTAATCGGGTGTCGCATATCCCATTGCAATTCGGCTAAAACGAGCAAGCTAAATACCATTACGGCTCCCGTAAAGAGGAAAGACCAACCGTCGGTGTAAGGCAAAATTAAAATCCCCGACAGGTGAAAGAAGCTTGCCGCTAGAAGCGCGCGCGATCGCACTGCGAATCCAGTCCCCAAATACCCAATTCCGCTCATTCCTAACCAGAGGGGACAGAGATTCGCCAACACTTTTTCCCAACCTAAAAAAATGCCCAAGTCGGTCAGCAGCAATCCTAATAACATTAGTATTACCCAACCGTAAAGCACCCAAGTCAGGCGTTCTATTTTGGCCCATGAGTATGTCAGGCTTACCATTGCTGCTGTACCTCCGAGGCTGAATACTGACCACAAACCTGCTTGCAACATCCAACTTACAGGAAAAAATTGTGCTGTGCCAAACATGGATATTAACAGCAAGCTCCACAGCAGGCAAGCTCGATCGAGACAAGTATAAAATTTTGAATAAAATCGATTTTTCCCAAGGGGAAACTGAACCTGCCAAAGCCCTTCTAACTCCTGAACGTCCATGTTAAGCTGTTTGCGGCGCAGAAGCGGAACTGAATAATTAAAAAAGGTCATATCTGACACTATTAAAATTTACAATTAGTTGCTTATGTACGATCTCAACAGCAATCACTCTCACTGCAATCTGTCAATCGGATTAATCTCGTTAATTTTATTATATGTCTGCAGTAATAGTTATTCGCTCGCAGCAGGTAAAACAGGAAGAGATAAATTTCACAAGTCGATAAAATAGCTCTTGCGACAGATGGCTGCAATATTACTGATTGGATATTTTTAAAATAGTAAACTTTGTTACCGAATTTATGCTCACTTCATCCCATCCTCTGAAACAGGTATTCCACTGCCCGGAAGAATCGGATTTTTACGCGCAGTGCTTGGAAAGTTTAGTGTTAAATGCGAGCGACCCTTCTCGACTTATTGTAGAGTTTGGTTCGGGAGAGGGAAGCCCAGTTATTAAGTCTTTGCTGAGAACTGATTTTGACGGGAAAATAGAGGGATTTGAGCTAAATAAAGTAGCTTGTAAAATAGCTGAGTCTCAAATTAAGGAATATGAACTGAGCGAACAATACACCGTCAACAATTGCTCTTTTTTTGATTCGCCTTTATACGAGTCGGCGGATTGTGTAATCTCAAATCCGCCTTACTTGCCGGCGGTGGATGATAATATTTACCAGCCGCTGTTGCACGGCGGGACTGATGGTTGTACAATTGCTAAGAAACTTTTATCTTTGGGCTGCGATGAAGTTTTGTTGATGGTTTCTAGCTATTCTAATCCTGTGGGTTTGATCGATTATGCCTTGGATCGCGGCTACTCGGTTGCGAATTTTGAAATTGCACCTTTAAATTTTGGCTATTATAGCTCGGAACCGAAGGTGAAAAGCGCTATCGCCACTCTGCGAGAACAGGGCATGGCTTTTTATTCGGAAAATATCTATCTGCTGGCTGGAGTTTTGTTTAAGAAGCAGCAAAAAGCGCAAAGAGATTTGTCGATCGAGCTAATTAAGTTAATGACAGCATTTTAAAATACAGCCGTGGTAGGGTGCCCCGGAAACTGACGCACCCTACGATATAGGCGCTAATTGTGTTCTGCAGCTTGGACCGATCGCACTACAGCAGCCCCAGCCCGATCGCCCATCAACTTCGCCTGATCGTACCCCAACACCAGCTCCCACGCATCCTGCGGGTATCTATCAACCAGCGGGATCGCCACTTCATCCACCATCCAGCGGCCGTGACGCTCGTCTTCTCGGACGTGCAGTTCCCAATAACTCATCGCAGCCTCCGAGAGGCCCAGACGCTGGACCCCGGCTACATAATTGCGGTAAGTGACGGGCCCCGCCACCTCAAAATAAGTGAGTCCGCCGTTGTAGCGCAGAAAATAGCGCTTGCGTTCGGTCAGCAGGTAGTTGTGATTGATGCTTGCGAGCCCTTGCCAAGGCACTAAATCGAAGTACGCTTCCGGTTCTGTACTCATATCGAATTCAGCCAGCATTTGAGCAAAAAAGGTCGAGTGCTTGCGGGGGAGGCGACCGCCGCCGTATTCTTCGATCAGCACCCGCGTCAGCGTTGACTGAATTTCGTTCCCGACACCGCCGAGGATGCGAGAAAGGTGGCTGGCTTCAACTAAACCGTCGATAGAACCGATCGCCAGCAGGTGTCTGTATCCGGCTGCTGTCATCTGTTCCCGCAAATAGCGATCGGTCTGAGTTAGCGGAGGATCGACATCAGCAGCAGCGCGATCGCGCAGCGCTTGCTTGACATCCGGCAATTTTTGCAGCGCTGCAACGTCGATTTGCGCGATTTCCCACTGCTGCCAAGGTTCCTCAATGCGATCGCGCACAGAACGCAAATAGTGCGATCGTTCGTTATTGTAGCGGCGTAAGTCGTCGTACCAAAACAAGTTGAGGCGGTTGATACGGTAAAGCACGCGCTGCAAGAAGCGGTGAGCGGCCTCATCGCCGTTAGGTTCCTGATAAGCCGATCGAACAGCCACTGCGATCGCGCTTTCAAAATCGCTGACAAGTAACGGTTTTGCCGCCACCGTCTTGTCTAAATCCTCGACCTCTAGCAAATCGACAAATTGCCGCTCGGCTGCTTCATAATTTGGGACTACCGGTTGCTTTTTGGAAACACTCCGCGAGTCTGAAGAAGGAACTATCTCTATCGTGTTTTGCATGGAATCTAGTTATGCTAACTCTAATTATTGTGCTGCCTGCCAAAACAGCCAACCGTTGCAGATTGCTGAAGATTATGGCTACTTAATTTCACGATACCGAATCAATCAGCCGCATACACCTTTCCATCGATAGATATTTTTGCCTTAGCCTTGTTCTCTTCTCTTCTCTTTTCTTCCTTCGCGTCCTTCGCGCCTTCGCGGTTCGTTAAAAAAACCTCAACCCAAGTTGTACTGTTTGATTACCGCTGTTAATCTAAAAAATTAGAGAAACTGTAAATTATGGCAGTGCAGAACTAGCTGACAGTTTAATAGATTATGACAGAGGCGGGAAAAATCCTCTATTTACACTCGATCGGGTAAATAGGGATTATTTGCAGTCAAGGCGATTGCGAAAATACTCCTGATACAAATTGCATCTCGCACTGCAATAATTGCCCTCCAGTTTCACCAAGCCCATACTATTTAATTTAAACGCCAATTCTAGCCTCAATCTTACTGGCTTTGAGACACTCGAAACCTCTCTCATCGCCTCGATTAATTCTGGATATTTTTCTAAATTCCACAAATGCCTCCGCAAATGGTCGCTGTAAATTCCTGCCTCTGTTGTTGCCGAGTTCAGCAATTGATTTAAAGTAACATCTTGACGGGCAATGCGATACATAGCCAGCCGGACTAAATAGGGATGTCCTCCCACTAACGCCATCAATTCTGCCACTTCTGTAGCACTCCAGTTGATGCCGTGTCGCGCTGCTAACTCTTGCACTTGCGGGGAATTAAACTCCGGCAATTCAATAGGCAACCCCACATTAAACGGCGATTTATTCACGTCCAGCGGGATATAAACTTCCGTCGAATGCACCACAACCAAGCGAAACTTTTTCCAAATATCTCGCCGTTTCGCTTCTTCGTGCAAAGCTCGCAATAATCCAAAGAAGTCGTCGGCAATTTCCGGTGATTCAAACAGGCGATCGCTCTCATCCAACCCTAAGGTCAGAGGTCTTGAGGATTCTGACAGCAAATACTGTTCAAAATAAGCTTTGCAGCACTGATTGCTGCCTATCAAATCGGCTAATTGCCAACATTTGGGCAACTGCTCCAGCATTCCTAACTCTTGACCGATGCTAGCACAAAACCACTGCAAAAATGTATCTGAACTAGCGAATATTTTCCGATTTGCTAGCTGAAAACTCAGCCCTACCGTGCGAGAACCTTGCTGTTCTGCGTGATGCAAAATCCTCGCCATCAAGGAAGTTTTGCCCATTTGTCTGGGTGCTTTTATGCGGATCAGCGCTCCCGGCTGGGCGATCGTCTCGTAACAGCGGGATTCGATCGGAGGGCGATCGATATAAAAACAAGAAGTTAGTTCAACTTGTCCTCCTGGCAATTCTGGTGCCGCTGCTGGCAGAGGTTGAATTATTGACTGTTTTGTGCTAGTAATTGCTTTCCATTCTACAGCTAATTCATGGTCGGCTGTTAACGATGTGCGACCTTCTTTGATAATGGTTAAAATTTGTGATAATAATTTAAATGAGTCGCCCGCACCGCGCCACAGCCAGGGCTGAATTCCTGACAAATAGCTGAGTAAATCAAAGGAAAGCGGTGTATTTACTTCAACGAAAATCGGTAAAATTGCGGGTTTGTGAGCAGTAAGATTGTGCAATTCTTTGGCTAGCTGCACTTGTTCCAATACAATTTCGCTAGCGGCAGATTCTTCCGAAATCAGCAACAGCAAATAATCGCAACGCTTTAAATATGAGCCCTCGTCGCTGCTGTTGTTAATAAAAAAGACTTCGTGGCCTCCCGCACTCAAAGCTTGGTGTAACTGCTGGGAAAGGGTGTTGTGTGAGGTCGATCGGGCATTGGCGTTAGCGAAGCGATCCGAAGGAAAGCCCTCGAAGAGGATCGCCACTTTTGCCGTCACAAGCAGTACCTCCTCTGGCTCTGAATTCGCCTCAAAATCAGCTATATCGCGCCATTCCTGGCCCAATCCGCGACAAATTTCGATGAAATTGGCATAATCCACAGGTTTGCCATTCAGAAAATGGCTGACAGTAGATTGCGCCATCCCTAAATCCTCAGCCAGAATTTTCTGACTGGGGAAGCCATTTCTCAGGAGACAGGATTTTACTGCACGAATGCACTCTTCGCGCACCCTTAGCGATCGTGGCATTGCTTATCACAATCAAGACACTGAAACCATCATAAATGGCAACCGCCCATAAAGTCGATGAAAAGTCGATGAAAAGTCGATGAAAAGTCGATGAGTTTTCAAATAACTCAGTCGCCAACTCAAATAGCCACCTGATTAGATTAGAAATAACAAGGTTGAATCCCATCAAAACGAGGTAAAAGCATTGTGTATTCTATCCTAATTTGGTCGCTGGCGTCAGCCACTAATCAACCAGGTTTCGCCTTCACCCCGCCCCTATTCTGGCTGCTGATCGGAGTTGTGCTTAGTGCGATGGAGCTATTAATTATCAAAACTCAGCCCCAAAAATACAGATTTTACCTGCTAATGATGGGAGCTTCGGGTTTAATTGAATCCTTTATTTTGTGGAGAGGATCTGTAGCATTTGGGTTTAGTTGGGTCAACATAATGTATGAAGATTTTGACTGGCAGATATTCTATTGGATGGGGATAGCCCTCGCGCTGAGCATCTGGATTCGACCGATTTTCATTGTCCGCAAAAAGTTTGTCATTCCCGAAGCAACGGAAGCGACAACAATCTCCGAAATTTTCCCTGGAGAAACCGGAATGGTGATTTATGAAGGGGCTTCGTGGAAAGCTCGCAATGAAGACGATCGAGGGGCGATCGCACCCAGACAAAAAGTTTACGTTTTGCGCCGCGAAGGAAACACGCTGATTGTTGTACCTGACAGATTAATTCATATCAACAGCTAAACCTTGGCAGCAACCTCAATTCATCTTTAGTTCACAGCTTAAAATTACCAGGAGATTCACTATGTATCAGTATTTTTTGATGGTGTTGTTTGCAATCACCGGAGTATCCTTAGCCAGCAGCGTAAAAATCGTCCGTCAAGGAGATGAGGCTTTAGTTGAGATTTTCGGAAAGTACGATCGAAAAAAACTCGAACCTGGTTTGAGTTTTTTGATTCCCTTTGTCGAAACAGTCGCCTATAAACAAACTCTGCGCGAGCAAATTTTAAACTTGCCACCGCAACAGTGCATGACGCGCGATCGCCTGGCCATCACCGTTGAATTTATTGTGTACTGGCGAATAATTGACTTAGAAAAAGCGTCTTACAGGGTGCAGAATCTCAAGGAAGCGATGCTAAATATGCTGATTCTTTCAATTCGGACTCACATTGCGAAATTATCTATGGAGGAACTTTACACGGCTCGCAATGAAATCAATAATGCTTTAGTGGAGGAGTTGGATACAACGACAGATCCTTGGGGTGTGAAGTTTACGAGAGTGGAATTGCGCGATTTTGCGATCGGCAGTAAAGTGATTCAGCCGACATCCGTCGAGCGTAAAGAAGTACAAAAGCTGCGAGCTTAGGGATTAGATTAGTATTTCCTCGTCTTCCTCGTTACCAGGCTCTTCCTGGTAACGCCGATCCAAAGGCTCTACCTCGCCGACTTTAATTCGCCTTCTATATACCACTTAAGGAGACAAGACCATGACTAAATATCAAGAATCAAGTATTAGCAATTCAGGTTATAACGGTTGCGGATGCTTATTGCTTTTAATGGGCATTGGAGTAATTGGCGCGATCGCTCTGCCATCAGCTAATACCCCTAGACCCAAGGTTCTCGAATCAGAAGCAAAACAGTACGTTAGCTCAATGAGCCGAGGTCAGCAAGCCTATATTGCTGAAAATAATGCTTTTTCCAGTTCTGTTAAGGCTTTGGGAATTGGCATTAAAACAGAGACAACAAATTTCAAGTATTCAATTCGCGCCACTAAGAAAGCAGCATTTAATTATGCAATAGCAAAGAAAAAAAGCTTAAAAAGTTATGTCAGTGGTGTTTTTCTGGTTCCTGCTAAAAACTTTGAGCCAAATGCTGCTAAAGAGGAAATAACTACAACGTCCATATTGTGCGTAGCTGATTTTCCCGGTTCAATTAAACCAGCGGAACCCACCTATGAAAATGGTAATACTGCTTGTGGTAAAGGCACAACACAAGCGACCAAATAATCTAACTATATGCAATATAATGACAGTCGATTACAATATTAAGTTGGCATTAAATCGAGATTTATCTGACTAAAGTTTTTACTACAAGCATAGACGATAGGAAACTATGAGTCAACAAAATTATAAATTAGCTAGCATTGCATCTTATACTGTAGATGGTTAGTGATTTTAAAGGTGATGGGAGTATTTCTTTCGGTCGCTGTGCCATCATTTCTGGCTAAGGTTAGGAACAGAAAGCAAGCGGAAGCCAGAGAGTATGTTAGCTCAATCAACAAAATTCAGCAAGCCTATTTTGCCGAAAAAAATGTTTTTAGCGCTTCTGTTAAGCCTTTAGGAATTGGCATTAAAACCGAGACAGAAAATTACAAATCTTCCATTCGTAAAAGTAAAAAAGCAACATTTAATCATGGAGTCTCAAAGCAAAAAGACCTTAAAAGCTATGTCGGCGGTGTCTTTGTAATTCCTGCTAAAAAATTTGACTCAAATGCTTCTAAGAAGAAAATAACTACCACATCTATATTGTGCAAAGCTGATTCTGCTGGTACAATTAAACTACCAGAACCCACCAATCAAAATGGTAAAATTGCTTGTCCTACAGGCACAGGAGAACTGACAGACCGTTATTACTAGAGGCTAAATAATGACAGTGGATTACCAATATCAAATCGGCGGCAGTCTCCCGCAAAATGCACCTACTTATGTAGTGCGACAAGCTGACTCAGAACTTTATCAAGCCCTGAAAGCTGGAGAGTTTTGTTACGTGCTCAATTCCCGACAAATGGGCAAATCCAGTTTGCTGGTGCGAACTGTACAAAAGCTCTCGGCTGATGGCATTGCCTGTGCTACGATCGACCTTTCGGACATTGGCAACCAGCAAGTCTCTCTAGATAAGTGGTACGGGGGCGTCGCTTACAAACTCTTGTGCAGTTTCAACCTGTTTAACCCAGTCGAGTTTATGACTTGGTGGCAGGAGAGAGAGTTGATGTCGGCAGTGCAGCGCTTAGGAGAGTTAATTGAAGAGTTGCTGCTGGCAAAACTTCCTCAACCTCTTGTCATTTTTATTGATGAAATTGATAGCGTTCTCAGTTTCAAAGAACCGCTAGATGATTTTTTTGCCCTAATTAGAGCTTGCTACAACAAACGCGCTCAGAAGTCAGAATACCAGCGGCTAACATTTGCTTTACTGGGAGTAGCTGCCCCGTCGGATTTGATTGGCGATGCAACTCGCACGCCCTTTAATATCGGTTTAGCTATTGAATTGCACGGTTTCAACTTACAGGAAGCTCTGCCTTTAGCAAAGGGATTTGAGGGAAAAGTAGACAATCCTCAAGAGGTTTTAAAAGAAATTTTGGACTGGACTGGGGGGCAGCCCTTTCTGACTCAAAAGCTTTGCAAGCTGATTTTACACCATCTAAAAAGCTTAGCCTCAGCTTCTATCATATCAGATTCTACGGATGAAAGCATAACTGAAATTATTACTACAAATCAATTATTAATTAGCGAGATAGTGCAATCTCATATTATTGATAATTGGGAATCATCTGATGAACCTGTACACATAAAAACAATTCGCGATCGCCTTCTTAGGAATAACCATCACGCCAGTAGATTATTAGGATTATATCAAAAAATATTGCAACCCTTTGATGCCTCCCAACCCCCATTAAAAACGGCGGATGAAATGCCAGAATTACCCATGTTAATCGGTGCTGGAGGAATCTGGGCCGATGATACTCCCGAACAAACAGAATTGCGGCTGAGCGGATTAGTAGTAAAACGAGCCGGAAAATTAACCGTATACAACCGTATTTATGCAGCTATATTCAACCAAAACTGGGTAGAAAAAGCACTGGGTGACTTGCGTCCTTATGCCGAATCTCTAACAGCATGGATAGCTAAAAACTGTCAAGATGAATCTCGATTGTTGCGCGGTCAAGCACTGGAAGATGCCCGAAAATGGGCGGCAAATAAAAGCTTGTGTACCCAAGATTATCAATTTTTAAATGCTAGTCAAGAAGCGGAACTGACCAAATTCCGCTGTCAAGAAAAACAGAATCAAGCTGAAATAGAACAACTGCGACGCGAAAAAAAGTTACTAGAGGAACTAAGCGAAGCACAAAAGCAGAAAAAAGTGATTGCCGCTAAACTTTGGCGCGAGCAACAACTGAGAGTACAAACAGTTACAGCAGCAGCAGGAATACTGGTATTAATTCTGATAGGAGCCTTTTGGATTAAACCATCAATCGAAGAAAGAAACAACAAAATTCTCACTCTCAGTCTACTATCAGAAACGCTATTTTCTGCCGATAAAAAAGAGGAATCTCTGCTAGAAAGCATTAGAGCTGTTACAGAAATGAACCGATCGCTCGGGGTCAGCTCAGATATTCAGATGCGAGTGGCGATCGCCCTCGAACAGGCAGTTTACAGCTTCCGGGAACGCCGCCGCTTGCAGAGTCAAGCCAGTAGCCTTGCTTTCGCGAGTTTCAGTCCTGACAGTCAAACGATTGTGACTGCTACCGATGATAATTATATCAAACTTTGGCAAACTAATGGAACTTTGCAAGCAACATTAACAGGGCATACAGATAAAATTAGAAGGGCTATCTTCAATCCTACCGGTCAGATTATTGTCTCAGCAAGCGACGACAAAACTGTAAAAATTTGGAAAAAAGATGGCAAATTGATTCATGATTTAAAAGGACATAGCGGTAAAGTAACAAGCGTCTGTTTGAGTGCCGATGGTAAAATTATTGCTTCAGCCAGTGCCGATGGAAATGTTAAACTCTGGCAAATAAACGGTAAAGAATTGTCAAGTTTTAAAGTGGAGCGAGGTTGGATAACCAGCGCGAGTTTTAGCCCAGACTGTCAGATAATTGCTGCCGCTGCCACTGATGGTACTGTTAAACTTTGGAGTTTGACAAAGGTTGTGGAAAAGTTGCAAAAACAGCAGCCCATCGAAGCAAGCACCGATATCCAATTGCTGCGAAGCTTACAGATTGAAAGTGATAAAATTATGAGTGTAACTTTCAGTCCCGACGGAGCAATGCTGGCGACTGCAAGTGCTGGGGGAAGTGCGAGAATTTGGAGCAAAGACGGCACACCGCTAAGTATTTTAAAGCATACAAGTGGATTGACAAATATCAGCTTTAGTCCCGACAGTCAAATGTTGCTATCTGCAAGCACAGACAAAATGGTGAGGCTGTGGAACATTGACGGTACATTGCTCCAAACTTTAAAAGGTAACAAGGATGCTGTTTGGAGTGCGAGTTTTAGTCCAGACGGCAAGGTGATCGCTAGTGCTAGTGCTGACGGTACGGTGATGCTGTGGAATTTTAATCTTGAGGATTTGTTGCTGCATGGTTGTAATGGAGCCCGCAATTATTTTCAGACAAATCCGATCGCCAATCAAAACAATCGCCACCTCTGCGACGGGATTGGAACTCAGTCGGGACTCAGGCAAAAAAAACCCAGTCAAGAGTCAATCGATTTTAGATTTTAGATTTTAGATTTTAGATTGAAGCATTGACCCCACGGATAAATTCGGGGGCTTGTTTATTGGATACAGGTTTTTTATTTCTGGGTCCTGAGTCTCCGAAGGAATGAATTCGGGGGCTTGTATCCTGGATGCTTCCGGTCAAAATCTTGAGTTTTGCAGCAAAGTATCTAGGAAAAATCGGCTTTTTGACCAAGAATTTCTTGATGGTACAAGCCCCCGGATTTATCCGTGGAATCAATCCAAAATCTAAAATCTAAAATCCTCAAGCCCCCGCATTTATCCGTGGGATCAATCTAAAATCTAAAATCTAAAATCTAAAATCGATTGACCCCCCCTGCGTCTAGGACTGATATGGTTAAAATTGGTAGCAGCTAATAGGTAATAGGTCAGCCCGATCGGTGTATTCAACTTTAGAGCAAAAGTATCAGCGCCTGCAAAAAGACTTAAGAAACGGAGTCATCGCCCTGGGCGGCATTTTTTGCACGGGTACTCTCTGGTATTGGCAAGTGGAAAAATGGTCTTTGCTAGATGCCGCTTACATGACAGTAATTACCCTAGCAACTGTGGGCTACGGTGAACTTCAGCCCCTCGGCCAACGCGGGCGGATGTTTACCATATGGCTGATTTTGATGGGCGTGATTGTGATTGGTTTCATCGTCAACCGCTTTACAGAAGCGCTGATTGAAGGATATTTTCAAGAAGGAGCAAGAATTAGGCAGCAGCGACGATTGGTAGATTCTTTGATTGGGCATTACATTCTCTGCGGTTTTGGGCGCATTGGGCGTCAGATTGCTTTGGAGTTTCAGGCAGAAAATATTCCTTTTGTGGTGATTGATTCGGCGGTGTCGTCGGTTGAGGCAGCTTTGATGCTGGGGTACACGGCTGTGCAAGGAGACGCGACTCTGGACGAAATTTTGCTGAATGTGGGGATCGATCGCGCACTTTGCATAGTAGCAGCTTTGCCTTCGGATGCCGAGAATTTATACACTGTCCTCTCAGCGAAAACTCTGAATCCGAAGGTACGGGCGATCGCCCGCGCCACCACAGAAGAAGCCGTAAAGAAGTTGCAGCGGGGCGGCGCCGATGCCGTCGTATCCCCCTACATTACCGGGGGAAAACGCATGGCGGCGGCGGCTTTGCGGCCTCAAGTTATGGATTTTTTAGACGGTGTTTTGACGGGCACGGATAGTTCTTTTTACATGGAGGAATATTTGATCGATCCCAATACTTGTGTCTACGTCGGGCAAACTTTGAGAAATGCCAAGTTGCGATCGCAATCGGGGGCCTTGGTTTTAGCGGTGCGGCGCGCTGGCGGGACTTTGATTGTGGGGCCTACTGGAGAAACTGCGATCGAAGGAGGAGATATGCTGATTTGTTTGGGTACTGCTGAACAACTGCGAACTCTCAATCAAATCCTCAGTCCCCTGAGTCGCCTCCCCCGGCCCCCAAAGTAATACGAGGTCAGGTTTGTACTGTTGGCTGTTGACTGTTGACTGTTGGCTGTTGGCTGTTGACTGTTGGCTGTTGGCTGTCAGTTGAAAAACTGAATGACTGTTGACTGTTGGCTGTTAACTCGATTTTATGCCCGACGATGCTAGGGGATTTGATATTACAAAGCGATCCGTGAAAGCCGCCTGCGTTTAGACCGGGGAGTGTCAAAGCGCAAAAATTGGTAATTCTCTGGATTAACAAACTGAGCGTTCAGATTAGCGGTAAGGCAAGCGCTTAAGAAAGTTAGCCCATCTATACCAAGAAATTAGAGGTTAAACTTTCACTTTTGTAGTTAATCGAGGTTGGGGGAGTTCAAAAGGCGGTAGATGCTAACTCTGATGGATATTGCACTGATTTCCCTTTGAATATAAAGTGTAAAAATCCTGGAGTGCTGACATTTGTTCTCTCAATCTAGATATCTCTATATCCAAGGGAGAAATTAGTTTCTCAAGGTAGCGAACCTCACTCAACCACAGTCGTAAATCTGGTTTGAGAGTTGCATAGAGCATTTCGGGGCCCGATAGTAATATTGCTGTTATTGTCTCTGCTACGAAAGGCTGTTGCGATCGCCACTTCCCTACAACACACATTGCATCCCCGTCATCGCTTGACAAGCATTGGTGAACAATATCAAACAGTGAATTTAACTCAATAGCTGCTCGTAATTTCTCAAGTGTCTCTGCCGTCTCTGAGGAGGTATCCAGCATAGTGGTGAACTCAACAGGCCAATTGTGCAGGATGGTACTGACACATGAAGCAATGGAATCAGGTTGTTCTTTTCTCAGAATGTCTGGGAGTATTTCTGCAAAGTAAGGAGCAATACTGCGCCACTGATGTAAATCAAAAGCAACATGAAAGAAGGTTTCTGGCAACCTTTCACTCTTCTGCAATAAAATATAACCTCGACATTGATTAGTGACGGGATCGACAGGCTCAAACGCTTTCCATAACAAAGGCAGAGGAACCCAGTGAGGTGGATATTTGAAACGGGCAACATCCAGCAGCAGAACTAGATCCCGCTGTCTATGATAGCCACCAATTGGTGAGAAGTGACCATCACCAGTTTGTCCCAATACCTTTCGGCTATAGGAAACAACTATATGAATATTACCCGGCGCAGTAGTCACCTTCTCAACTTCTTGCCGAAAGTTTTCCAAGCTGCTTTGGTTGTAACGGTTAGGTTTTACAACAGCACCGTTGCAACGTGCGATACAGACAAACTCATCAAAGGTGATACCGTTTTCTTTAATGACTGAAAGAGGTAAGCAACAGTCTAAAAATTCCTCTCCATACCATCTCCACACCCCTTTCCAAATGCGACCTGGATCGATAGATAAGGCATTAAGAACAACGACTAAACTACCCAATCCACAAAAAGCGGGTTCTGCTTGAGTATGAAACTGTTCAGCTAGAGCAAAATACCCTTCCATCTCTCCCAATGCCAACGCTTCTCGAAAAATTTGCCTTCCTTCTACTGAGGAAAAGGCAATAGCAGAATCGGGGAGTGAACGACGATAAAACCCTTGAGCGGACATTGAGTGTTTTAACCCTCATTGCTTACGGCTAATAGATATTATGCAACATCCCCACATTGATACTGATGAATGCAAATATCTATAGCCTTTCTCAGTAACATGAGGTACCCGACGTGCATAGGGCATAGGGCATAGGGCATAGGGCATAGGGCATACCTTACTTTCTTGAGAACGGCTATACTACCTTTTTTCCTTTTTACTTTTGATTTAAAAAATTCACCATATCCACCACCAAGGATTGAGGACAAATAAAAATGCTCTCGGCGACTTTGCCGAGAGCATTTTTGATAGCAGATTGATAGCAGCCCCATCGTTGCGTTATCATCAAAATCGCTGAAACCCAAAGCCGATGGTGGGATTTGAACCCACGACCGTTCGATTACGAATCGAATACTCTACCCCTGAGCTACATCGGCACAGACAATTTTGAATTATAGCACAACCTAATCGAAAAAAGCAAGGAGTTGTAGAATTTAATTCAAAACTCCACAACTCCTAACTCAAAACTTGTTAAACGACCAGTTCCCCGTCTGTTGAGCCGCCTCTGGCCCCGGAATAAACCAAACCCCGCTGCATATCCAGCGTCAGCATAGTTCCGTCCCGAATTACCCGCGTCGCATTCTGCACGCCCACCATCACCGGCACGCCCAACCGCAAACCGATAATCGCGGCGTGAGAAGTCAAACTGTCCTCCTCTGTCACCACACCGGCTGCTTTCCGAATCATCTCCACAAAAGCGACGCTGGTGTGCTCGACTACCAAAATTTCTCCCGGGTGGAAATTGCCTACATCCGCAGCAGTACGAGCAACCCTGGCCATGCCGCTCACCGATCCCAAACCGACACCAGTACCTCTGCCTAAAACTGCTGTCACTACCTCAACTTTGATCAAATCCGTCGAGCCGGCAACCCCTTGCAGAGTACCGGCGGTCATCACCACTAAATCTCCGTCGGACACTAACTCTTTTTCCTGGGCGACTGTCATCGCAGATTGAAATGTCTGGCCGGTGGAGGGCAAATCCAGCACCAGCAAGGGTCTGACTCCCCATACTAATTGCAGTTGTCGGGCTACGTCTACGTGAGGAGTAACTGCCAAAATCGCTGTTTTCGGTCGGAATTTCGAGACATTGCGCGCTGTAGCGCCGGTTTTGGTCAATGTCATGATGGCGGCGGCGTTCAACTGTTCGGAGATTTGGCTGACTGCTTGGCTGATGCCGTTGGGGATCGATCGACCGATATCTTCTACATTCCTAATATTGCCCCTAATTCCTTCCCTCTCCATCCGCACCGCAATTCTCGCCATCGTCGCCACCGCTTCGACGGGGAACTTGCCGACTGCGGTTTCATTCGAGAGCATCACCGCATCAGTTCCGTCGAGAATCGCGTTGGCCACGTCGGAAATTTCGGCGCGGGTGGGACGGGGATTACCTACCATGCTGTCGAGCATCTGGGTAGCAGTAATTACGGGAATCCCCATGCGGTTAGAAGTAGCAATCAAGCGCTTTTGCAAAATCGGCACATCTTCGGCGGGCAGTTCCACTCCCAAATCGCCGCGGGCGACCATCACGCCGTTGCACAGGGCGAGGATTGCTTCCATTTGTTCGATCGCCTCGTGCTTTTCGATCTTGGCAATCACCGGTACTTGCTTGCCCGCACTGGCTATGAGCTCTTTAATTTCGAGCATATCCTGGGGATTCCGCACAAAGCTCAGGGCCACCCAATCGACACCTTGGTCGAGGCCGAACATTAAATCTTTGCGGTCTTTGTCAGTCAGCGCCTTAATTGACAGGTAAACTCCGGGAAAATTCACGCCTTTATTGTTGGAAAGCGGCCCGCCGACGACGACGCGGCAGTACAATTCCCGCGCGGCGCGGTCTACTTTTTCGACGCGCATTTCCACTTTCCCGTCGTCTAGCAGAATCAGTGCTCCCTCTGGAACTTCGTCTGCTAGGGGATCGTAGGTGACGGAAGAAATGAGCTCGGTGCCGGGAACCTGGCGGCTGGTGAGAATGAAAGGATCGCCGTTTTTGACAACTATAGAGCCTGTCTCAAAGCGCCCTAAACGAATTTTCGGGCCTTGGAGGTCTTGGAGAATGGCGACCGGCTGGTTGAGTTCAAAGGATGTTTGCCGGATTAAGCGAATGCTGCGCTGGTGGTCTTCTTCTGTTCCGTGGGAGAAGTTGAGTCGCAAAGTTGTGGCACCGGCTTCTATGAGCTGGCGCAGCACTTGAGGGTCCGAAGTTGCGGGGCCAATGGTGGCGACGATTTTAGTCCGGCGTAGGGCTTTTGGCGATTGCATCAGCGGTGTTGTGGGGAGGCAGGTGGATTTCTTGTTTAAATTTCGGCTAACGTTTCTTCTTTGCACTACAAGCAATGACGCTAGTCTCAAGTCTTAAAAATTTTGATAGTCGTTAAAAAAGCAGGTATTGAACAATATATAGAATATCTGACTTTTTACCGATCGGTAATCTTTTCTTGGGGAGCGCCCTTTTTTGCAATTTTTTCCGCTCTCCGGCTTGACATAAATACAGAGATACCCATTGATTTTATTTGGTCTGCAGAGCTCTTTTGGCTAATCTAGCACTGGTATCCTTGCACAACATCAATACTTTCCTGTTTGTGCAGAGGCTAGTTTCTGGCGATCGAACTCAGTTCTTTAATAAAACTTTACTATTGTCCGGCTGGTATCTTATACTACGCAAGTGTGAAATATTAAGGAGTCTTAACAAAGATGTCGGAGGCAGGACGGCCGCTGACAGTGCCGAAAGAGTTTTTGAGTCCTCCCGGTGACTTCAATCCGACACTGCTGCTGTTTTTGAGTGCAGTAGCAATTCTCGTGATTTCTAACTTGGGTTTCTGGTGTTGGGGATGGCCGCAGTGGTGCTGTTTTTCGCTGAATGTGTTGGCGTTGCACATGGCCGGAACTGTGATACACGATGCGTCTCATAATGCAGCCCATCGCGATCGCACGATGAATGCTATTTTGGGACACGGTAGCGCGCTGATGTTGGGTTTTGCTTTCCCGGTGTTTACGCGGGTACATATGCAGCATCACGCCCATGTCAATGACCCAGATAACGATCCAGACCATTATGTTTCGACTGGCGGGCCTTTGTGGTTGATTGCTGCGAGGTTTTTTTACCACGAGATTTTCTTTTTTAAGCGCAAACTGTGGCGGAAATACGAACTATTGGAATGGTTCCTCAGCCGTTTGTTTGTGATCGGGGTGGTTTATATCGCGATTCAGTACGACCATTTAGGTTATGTGCTGAATTTTTGGTTTTCTCCTGCTTTGGTGGTGGGGTTGGCCTTGGGGTTATTTTTTGATTATTTGCCGCACCGTCCGTTTCACGATCGCGATCGTTGGAAAAATGCCAGAGTATACCCTAGTCCTATTCTAAATATCTTGATTTTGGGGCAGAATTATCATCTGATCCATCACTTGTGGCCTTCTATTCCTTGGTACAATTACAAGCCTGCTTACGAAGCTGTGAAGCCGCTGTTGGATGAGAAAGGTTCTCCTCAAACTTTGGGAATATTGGAAGGGAAAAAGGACTTTTGGAGTTTTATATATGACATCTTTTTAGGGATTAGGCTGCATCACAAGAAAGCGTCTGATTGACAAAAAACCCGGTTTCTTTGAGAGGCCGGGTTTTTTTTGTATGGCAGAAGGAAGAAGGCAAATGCAATTGGGGGTAATGGTTTGAGTAGGGAAACGGCACTGCGTTTGGTGGTGTCAACTTAAGCTTTTAGTCCGCGAGTCCTCCCACCCGACAGTCCTTAGCGGGAATGAATTCCCTGTCTCATAGCTAAAGTCCTCTCAAAGAGGACTGAACAACTCATTAGTCCTCTTTTAGAGGACTTTCACTTTGAGGCAGGGGTTTCAACCCCTGACGGACGATCGGTTTTACCTTAAGTTGACACTACCAAAGGTACTGCCGTCTCCTGACTGTGGGTAAGATTAATTCCGATGCCACGGGATTTGATATCAATCCCCTCTTGGGGAAGTGGTAAAGAAGCTAAGTAGGGGCCCAGAAACCGGGTTTTTTTAGGAAAATATTTGGTTGTAGTCCACAGATTCGGTAAAAAACCCGGTTTCTTTGGTCGGAGTGCATAAATTCTGGCGTTGCAAAGAAATGGAAAAATTTCAAGCAGATGTAGTTTTAATCCCCTCTCGGGGAAGCGGTAAAGGAGACCATGAAAGCCACTCATATCAACTGCGGTAGCATCGGAATTAATATTACTCACAGTCAGGACACGGCAATGCCGTGTCCCTACCCCCATTAATTGTAGGGACACGGCACTGCCGTGTCCTCTATATCATTCCGATGCAACCGGAAACAATATCAGGGGCCCAGTGGAACAACCAGTTTGGAGTTTCAATCCCCTCTCGGGGAAGTGGTAAAGGAGACTTTTCACTGACGCCCCGTACAAGAATCTAGCCTCCCAGGTTTCAATCCCCTCTCGGGGAAGTGGTAAAGGAGACGCTTATGAGGACTACTTTGAGCCATTTTGTCTTAAGTTTCAATCCCCTCTCGGGGAAGTGGTAAAGGAGACCCAAGTTATGCTACCGGAATCTTATAGAGCATCTTTAGAAGTTTCAATCCCCTCTCGGGGAAGTGGTAAAGGAGACTTTTGACAAAACAGAAGCAGCCCATGTAACAGGTTTCAATCCCCTCTCGGGGAAGTGGTAAAGGAGACTCAGGATCAGGTCCAGACGACGACACAGTACCGGCATTAAGGTTTCAATCCCCTCTCGGGGAAGTGGTAAAGGAGACACAACGAGGACAAATGCCGGAACTTTCAGAATCAAAACTGGTTTCAATCCCCTCTCGGGGAAGTGGTCAAGGAGACAGGAAACGGTGCTGATCAGATGTTTGGAGATGCAGGAGTTTCAATCCCCTCTCGGGGAAGTGGTAAAGGAGACAGGAAATGAAACTTTCACTTGAAGAGTTTAATGCACAGTTTCAATCCCCTCTCGGGGAAGTGGTAAAGGAGACTCTTCGGCCAGGAAGCCTTACCCAGAAAGGGTTTCAAGCCTCAAATCGACGCACCATTTTTTACCTGTCAATAAGACTGTAAAACCTGCAATAAGCTCAGTTGCTTGCAAGCCGTAACCCTTGCTATCACAGTAATCGACGCACCCCAACGAGAAAATCAGGGTTTTGCCGATCGCCCGAGGTGCGTCGATCGCCCATCTGCGACACTGAAACTAGCCGCAGATCAAAAAAAAAACTATGCAATTTTCAACGTTCTGGAGCGATCGAGCTTTGCAACTCGCAAACTCACCATACACCTCAACCTGCAATTTGTCAACAAGAATGAGAGTCAAACCCGACGAGATCCCTTTTTGAGTTGTCGGGGCGACAAAATCAAAGAAACCGGGTTTTTGCGCTTTTCGTCGGCTGTAACCAAGTATTCTAGAAAAAACCCGGTTTCTCGGGGCCAGTGAGTCTAGGAATGTTTGACTTTTTGAGTTGTCGGGGCGATCGACTTTCACAATCGCCAAGTCTAATTTTCCCCACCCACCGCCACCGCTAAATTCCTATCCGGGCGCAAATTTTGAGCTCCCCGCAAATAAGGATGATAAATTTCAGTATGTGCCGGCCAGTTAACCAGAATTAAAAACCGGATGCAGCGTTCCAAAGCACCCTCAACGTGCATCTGCTGTACGTCCAACAAAGCAACATTACACCAGTGAGGACGTTCGCGGGCGATCGCAGCCGGAAACACAGCATCTAAATCGCGAGTAGCAGAAAACGTAGCACTAATAATTAAATCTGGATTTAAATCATTTTTTGCTTCTAATTCATCTAATAATTCTTTCACCGCTTCTCGAATTGCTGCCACCGAATTCTCGCTAGCAGTTGTTGCCCCACGAATACCCCGCACTTGCCACTCCACGCAAAATTCCTCCATTTTTTTGTTATTAGTCATTAGTCATTAGTCATTAGTCATACTAAATTAGGCTTAAATACCCAATTTATTTCTTAGTCCCCGCTTGAGTGGACTTCGTTTGTGTAGTTTGACCTCGAACTCCTAGGCGAAGCCAGCGCGAAGCGCTTATGATGGGCGAAGCGCCACATTGGAGTTTGAGGTCAACAGATTTCAATCGCCCAATCATCCAGGGAGTAACTAATGACTACAGACTCCTGACCAATGACTAATTTATTTAATCACGGGCGATACATCCACAACGGCACACCGTTAGTAGAAAGCTCGAATTCCAGCAAATTCTTGTAAGCCCAAAGCCCCGATGTATCCAGACTACTCCCCAAGACGCGGTTTAGGAAAGGTTTTGCTTTTTCTAGCGTGCAAGACTCGGTTTTTTCCGGGTCCAGGCCTGCGAGTTCGGCGGCAAGGCGGCGAGCGTCCTCTTCTGTTCCCAGCCGATCGACCAAACCCAATTCTAAGGCTTGCTGACCGGTAAAAACCCGACCGTCGGCAAAACTTTTCACTTTCTCAACAGCCAATTTCCTGCCTTCCGCAACCGTTTCCACGAATTGCTGGTAGCTGGTGTCGATCAAGTCTTGCAGAATTTGCTGTTCGGGATCCGTCAATCCTCGATCGAATGCCAAGATATCTTTATACGGGCCAGATTTAATCACCTCAAAAGAAACGCCTACTTTTTCTAACAGCCGTTCTATATTGTTACCCCGGATAATCACCCCGATGCTGCCAGTAATTGTACCGGGATTAGCAACGATATGCTCGGCTCCCATGCCGATGTAAACTCCACCAGAAGCTGAAATATTGCCGAAACTGGCGACAATTTTGACTTTTTCGCGCAAACGCTTGAGCGCGCTGTAAATTTCCTGGGAATCGCCCACAGTGCCGCCGGGGCTGTCTATCCGCAGCAGCAAAGCGGGAAATTTGCGTTCTTCAACGGTTTTGAGAGCTTCTAGGACTCGTTTGCGGGTTTCTCCGGCAATGGCTCCGGTGATTTCGATACGGGCGATTTGTTTGCGGTAGCGGGGCTTGAATGGCCAAATCATGAGCAATGTACAGGCAATGTTACGGATTTTTGTAGCTAACTTCTTATAGTGTGCCTTATTCCTCGGGGTAGATGTTGTGCCTGTGTTCGCAACAGGCTTCCCTAGCCTGTTCTACCTTGATTTTGTGGAACAGGCATCTTGCCTGTTCATAATGCCGAAACAAGCTTTTGGACCTGTTCCACCTTGATTTTGTGGAACAGGCATCTTGCCTGTTCCAGATTGTTCGCAACAGGCAAGATGCCTGTTCCACCTTGATTTTGTGGAACAGGCATCTTGCCTGTTCATCATGGGGGATCGAGATTTGTGCGATCGCACTTAACCCACGTTCGATATATAATTGTAAAAATTGCTTAACAAATCTACATCATTCTCGTGAGAGCCACTCTCATCAATTATTTGGAGTCTCCGCCATGCAGCTAAAGCTTACCGATTCTAAACTGCCTTTTGCCCCGCTGTTGCTAATTGCGCCGTTTTTCCTGTGGGGAACCGCGATGGTAGCGATGAAGGGGGTGATGCCGCACACAACGCCGCTGTTTGTGGCTGTCGTGCGTTTGATACCTGCGGGTGCGTTGGTGCTGCTGGCGGCGGCATTCATGGGAAAACCGCAGCCGCAGGGTTGGAAAGCTTGGCTGTGGATTTCCCTGTTTGCTTTGGTTGACGCTACTTTGTTTCAAGGCTTTTTAGCCGAAGGTTTGGCGAGAACCAGTGCGGGTTTGGGTTCGGTGATGATTGATTCTCAACCGCTAGCTGTGGCGATTTTGTGTTTGTGGCTGTTTCAAGAAAAAATAGGTGTTGTGGGCTGGTTGGGATTAGTTATTGGCGTTGCGGGCATCAGTTTAATCGGGTTGCCCGATGGCTGGATTTTGGGGCTTTTTCATCCTGAAAACGCGCAGCTTTCTGCGGGTATCGGAGAGTTGTTTCAGGGTGGAGAATGGTTGATGCTGTTGGCTGCTTTGTCGATGGCTGTGGGTACGGTTTTGGTGCGCTGGGTTTGCCGTTATGTTGACCCGGTGGTCGCGACTGGTTGGCACATGATTTTGGGCGGTTTGCCGCTGTTGGCAATTTCGGTTGCAACTGAGTCTGAACAGTTTGTGAATATCGATTTTTCCGGCTGGATGGCCTTAGGTTATTCTACTGTGTTCGGAAGTGCGATCGCCTACGGTTTATTCTTTTATTTTGCTTCGAGTGGCAGTCTAACCAGTTTAAGTTCTCTTACCTTTCTTACGCCTGTATTTGCTTTGCTATTCGGCAATTTGTTCTTGGGCGAAGTGCTCAATCCGCTGCAATCGATGGGAGTTGGGCTGACTTTGGTGAGTATTTATTTGATTAATCAGCGGGATACATTGGGTGATAAATTGCGAAAAGTGCGGCACGGTGAAGCGAGTGCAGAAGTGGAAGCAACAGGATTGTTAGAGTCGTCTGAGTTGAATTCTGTAGAATTACCCGTGCAGTTGCGGGTTAGCGAATTGGAATCAGAAGTGTAGCAAGTGGAAAAGTTTAGGCAAAATTCCCTGAATTTACCACTCGTCTTCTAAAGGAATAACAATTTTCTTGCTTTCAATATCTAACACAAAACTTTTCAAACTGGGATTGTGTTGGTAACAAGCCATCAAATCTCTATGCTTTCTATATTTTTCGGAAATTTCCCGATAATATTGAGGCCTTCCAGCGTCAATTGTAAAACCACGTTTTTTATCAAGCTGCTGATTTAACGCACGTAAACAATTCTTGAAGTTAGATTTTTTATTGTCTTTATAATAAAGTGGCAACAACCAACACTCAATAGAGTGTACTGATATACCCCAAATTATTCGCTGTTGATATTTACCATAGAAATCTTCGCCAATTTCCTCTTTGAACTTTTCTATCACTTTTTCAATCAACTTTTCAGGAGTAAATTCACCATTTTCATCTTGCTGTGGGATACCATACTCTTGTGAAACATCCGTATCTATTTGGATAATGATATAGTCATTAAATTGAAACGACTCTTGAAAATCTATTAAACGGCAATAAGCAAAAACTTGACTCCAACTACCATAACCTTTATATTTGTTTTCATCATCTTTATCTCTTCCTGGTTGAAGCGGTCTAATATCTAGATCGGGATTCTTGAAATATCCTGCTAAAATGTTTTCAATCACAATCTGGTCAGTCAATCCCTCAGTAATTAATCCAAAACTAATCATATTAAAAATTCTTAGGAAGCCCTCCGATATAGCCCCTCAAAAAAGCCTCCGATAATTTTACAGGTTCTTGTCCTTCGAGAGGTTCAGGTTTGAGAATGCGTCTAGCTTTAGTATGCCCTAATTGGTTGCGGTAGATCGCAAACAGCCGCTGTTGATCGTCATCTAAATCCAAACCGTCCAAAACTGCCGGGTTGTGGGTTGTGAATATAACTTGTTTGTCGTGTTTTTTTGCTAATTCGACTAATTCTTGGATTAACCGGCGACACAATCTGGGGTTGAGGGAAGCGTCAATGTTATCTATTGCAAAAAAAGTCGGGGTGAGATCGCTAATGAACAAGGCAAAGTAAAAGAGTAAAAATAAAAAGCCTTCATTAGAATTTCTTTGATCGAAATAACTTAAATCAATGTCTAAATATTTATCTTTTATTAGGAGAGAGCTTTGCATTGGTGATAAACTTTTAGGCACTTCAAAATCTTCAAACCAATCTATCAATTGCAGCTTTTCTTTAATTTGATTGAGTGGATTTGGGTTTTCCTCTGACTTCAAAACCTTTATCAGTTTAAATAATCCTTCACCATTAATGCCTAGCGGTTGAATTTGTCCTTCTTTTTCAAAAGTGCGTAATGCTTGGTTTTCGGGAGAGTAAATTGTAAACTTACTGAAATTATAGCCATCACTCAACTTGTTAATTGAATTTTGAAATGATATAAAAGAAGAGGATATGATAGACGACAGAATATCCTCAGTGGATATGTACTTTAAAGACTCTTTTCTTCTTTTTATTAATTCTTCTTGTATTAAGGTTTTAGATTCGTCTTTTGAATCTTCTAAAGAAATTTCAGGAAGCAGCGATGGGGATATGTACTTTAAATACTCTTTTATTATTTTTATTAATTCTTCTTTTCTTAAAATTTTAGATTCGTCTTTTAAATCTTCTAAAGAAGTTTCATGGAACAGCAATTTTGTTTTATTAATCCACTGAGAATACGGCAAGTTATCATTAGATAAGATACAACTAAAGTTTTCATCATTTCCTTTGATATCAATTTTGATATCTTTATCTAAATTTTCCTTTTCAAAGGCCGATCGCATAAATTGAGGTTCTGTAACTCTGATGCCCCGAGAACCTAAAAACTCGTTATCCAGCTTGTCATCAGCCGCAGCAGAAGCAAGGGCGATCGCCTCTAGGATATTGCTTTTGCCGCAGCCATTTTCACCAATCAATACGGTGACTCGTCCTAATTCTAGCTTCAGCTTTTGAATCGACTTATAATTTTCGATTCTGACTTCTCCAATCATAATTCAATCCCATATAATCTTAGTGTACTCATTGTATCTCCGATCGCATGAATCTCAAAGAACGCTTGCACAGCCATCTGATTCAAATTGTACGCGATCGCAACCCATACCTCGCATCCCAAGGGCATTTTTATGCTCAGCAATACATCCGCGAACAGTTGGCACAGTGGGGAACTGTAGAAATTGACGATTTTTCCGTGCGCGGCCGAATTCATCACAATTTGATTTTGGATTTACCCCCCCTCAGTCCCCCCCGAAGCAAGGGGGGGAAGCAAGAAGAATCACCCCTTGCTTCGGGGGGGAAGCAAGACAATCTGGGTCTTGAAAAGCAGATTAAGAAGCCGTTGCCGCCGATCGTAATTGGTGCTCATTACGATACTGTACCCGGATCGCCTGGGGCCGATGATAATGCTACTGGTGTTGCTGTTTTGCTGGAACTCGCAAGGGATATCGCATCTAGGCCGCTCAAATATCCAGTGCAATTAGTCGCCTTTGATATGGAAGAATACGGTTATTTGGGAAGCAGCCATCATGCAGCTAAATACAAGCAACAGCAAAAGTCAATTCGGTTAATGATTTCTTTGGAAATGTTAGGTTATTGCAACCATAATCCTAATTCTCAAACCTATCCCGCTGGCTTGAAATATTTTTATCCAAATAGTGGCAATTTTATTGCTTTAATTGGCACTTTGCGGACGGTTCCTGATTTGATTAATTTGAGTGGTAAAATTCGCAAATCTGGTCAGCCCTGCGAGTGGCTACCAGTGCCGAATCGAGGTTTAATTGTCCCCGATACTCGCCGCAGCGATCATGTTCCTTTTTGGGATAATGGTTATCCGGCTATTATGGTGACTGATACTGCTAATATGCGGAATCCGCATGATCATCGAGCAAGTGATAGGATTGAGACTCTGGATTGGGATTTTCTGGCTGGTGTTTGTCAGGGATTGGTTGACGCTATTCGATATATATAGTAGTTTGATTTTAACGAACCGCGGACGCGGGAAGGGCGCAAAGGAAGAAAAGAGAAGATGAGTGGTAAAGATATGAATCCTGTTTTTGACGATCGCACTCGCTGGCAATTCTGGATCGATCGCGGCGGTACTTTTACCGATATTGTCGCCAACAGCCCCGACGGTAAATTAGTCATTCACAAGCTGCTGTCGGAAAACCCAGAACGCTACACCGATGCCGCAGTTCAAGGAATTCGCGACATTTTGGGAATTGCTGCGGATGTTCCCATACCCGCTGCACAAATTGAAGCGATTAAAATGGGGACGACGGTGGCGACAAATGCTTTGCTGGAACGAAAGGGCGATCGCACAATTCTGTTAATTACTAAAGGTTTCGGCGATGCGCTGAGAATTGGCTATCAAAACCGCCCGAATATTTTCGCGCGTCACATTGTTTTGCCCCAGATGCTGTACGATCGAGTTATTGAAGTTGCAGAACGCTACAGCGCTCAAGGTGAGGAGTTAACTGCGGTCAATCCCGAGTTTATCCCGTCTTTGCAGCAAGCATACGATGAGGGAATTCGCAGTTGTGCGATCGTATTCATGCACGGCTACCGCTACTCGGAACACGAAAAACAAGTTGCTAAAATAGCCAGAGAAATTGGCTTTACTCAAATTTCAGTATCTCACGAAGTTAGCCCGCTGATGAAACTGGTTTCGCGGGGAGATACTGCGGTTGTCGATGCTTATTTATCTCCGATTTTACGTCGATACGTCGAACAAGTAACCAGTCAGTTAATCGAGGCAGATTCCGGGAACGAGGGATTATTAATGCCCAATGCCCAACGCCCAATGCCCAATGCCCAATGCCCCAAATTAATGTTCATGCAATCGAACGGCGGCTTAGTGGACGCCGCACAATTTCAAGGAAAAAATAGTATTTTATCCGGGCCTGCAGGGGGAATTGTCGGTGCAGTTCAAACGAGCAAAAAGGCAGGTTTTGATAAAATTATTACCTTTGATATGGGCGGAACTTCGACAGATGTCGCCCATTTTAACGGCGAATACGAACGCGAATTTGAGACGGAAATTGCTGGGGTGAGATTGCGATCGCCCGTGATGGCAATTCACACTGTAGCAGCCGGCGGCGGTTCAATTGTCTTTTTTGACGGGGCTCGCTACCGCGTCGGGCCGGAGTCTGCAGGGGCCAATCCTGGGCCTGCTTGCTATCGCAAAGGCGGCCCCTTGACGGTGACTGATTGCAATGTGATGTTGGGGAAAATTCAACCGGATTTTTTCCCGAAAGTATTTGGATTGAATGGAGATTTGCCGATCGCCCCTGACGTAGTAAAGCAAAAATTTGGGCAATTAGCGGGGGAAATTGGGGGCGAGAGGACGGCCGAAGAGGTGGCGGAGGGTTTTTTGGCGATCGCGGTGGAAAAGATGGCAAATGCTGTCAAAAAAATCTCGCTTCAGCGCGGTTACGATGTTTCCGAGTATACATTGTGCTGTTTCGGCGGTGCGGGCGGCCAACACGCTTGTGCGATCGCCGATGCTTTGGGGATGAAACGGGTATTTATTCACCCTTATGCGGGTGTGTTGTCGGCTTACGGTATGGGTTTGGCTGATGTGCGGGCTATTCGCGAAAGGTCGATCGAGCAACAATTAAATGCAGAATTATTAGCTGATTTGCATCATATTTTAAGCGAATTGGAGGCTGAGGGAAAGAGGGAATTGAACCGCAGAGGCGCAGAGAACACAGAGAATGATTCAGAGGTTTTAGTTGTTAAGAAGTTGCGCTTAAAATATCAGGGAAGTGACTCGGTTTTGGCGGTCAATCTTGCTGACAATATTGAGGTCATGCAGGCTGAATTTGAAGCAGCCCACCGACAGCGTTACAGTTTTATTATGCCAGAAAAACCGCTGATTGTGGAAGCGGTTTCGGTGGAAGTTGTAGAAAGAATGGATGTGCCGGAAGCATCCACAATTTCCCCCTCTCGTGGTACAGGCATCTTGCCCGTGCAACCAATTTCAACCGTGCAAACCTATGTTGCTGGCGGGTGGCGGGAAACGCCTGTTTATCAGAGAGACGATTTGCGATCGGGCGACTGCATAGAAGGCCCTGCTATGATTGTTGAAGCAACGGGAACTAATATCATAGAACCGGGCTGGGAAGCGGAAATCACCGAAAATAACGATCTAATTTTGAACCGCAGATGCACGCAGATGGACGCAGATAATATCGGCGTTCATTCTGGTTTATCTGCGGTTAAATCCGATCCGGTTTTGCTGGAAATTTTTAATAATTTGTTTCGGGCGATCGCGGAACAAATGGGCGTCACATTGCAAAACACAAGTTCCTCAGTCAACATCAAAGAACGTCTCGACTTTTCCTGTGCAATCTTCGACAAAAACGGGCAATTAGTTGCCAACGCGCCGCACATTCCTGTACATCTGGGATCGATGAGCGAAAGCGTTGAAGCTTTAATTTTAGCACAAGGCAATGCGATTCAACCCGGCGATGTTTATGTTTCTAACAATCCATACAACGGCGGCACGCATTTACCAGATATCACCGTTATTACTCCAGTATTTGCTCATGATTCCTCCCTTCCTTTGTTTTACGTTGCCTCACGGGGACACCACGCCGACATCGGCGGCATTACTCCCGGTTCCATGCCTCCTAACAGTACAACAGTAACGGAAGAAGGTGTATTGCTTGACAATTTCCTGTTAGTAAGCGAGGGCAATTTTCGAGAAAAAAAATTACTAGAATTTCTGACAGCGGGGAATTTCCCTGTTCGCAATTCCGCTCAAAATATAGCCGATTTGCAAGCACAAATTGCTGCTAACAAGCGCGGCGCAGAAGAGCTGCTCAAGATGGTAAAACATTATGGATTAGAGACGGTGCAAGCTTATATGGGCTTCGTACAAGACAATGCTGAAGAGTCGGTACGCAGGGTAATTGATGTTTTGCAAGATGGCGAATTTACTTATCCGATGGATAGTGGCGGACAAATTAAGGTAGCGATTACAATTGACAAATCGGCGCGCAGTGCAAAAATAGATTTTACTGGCACTTCTGCTCAACAATCCAACAATTTTAATGCTCCTGCAGCCGTGTGCAAAGCCGCTGTTTTGTATGTTTTCCGCACGTTGGTAGATGACGATATTCCTCTCAATGCGGGCTGTTTGAAACCTCTCGAAATCATCAATCCCGAAGGCTGTATGCTGAATCCTCGCTATCCAGCAGCGGTAGTGGCCGGAAATGTGGAAACATCGCAGAATATTACCGATGCTTTGTATTGTGCTTTGGGAGTGATGGCGGCTTCTCAGGGAACTATGAATAATTTTACCTTTGGAAATCAGCGCTATCAATATTATGAAACTATTTGCGGCGGTTCGGGTGCCGGTGCAAGTTTTGACGGCACGGATGCGGTTCAAACTCACATGACTAATTCGCGTTTAACTGACCCTGAAGTATTAGAATGGCGCTTTCCGGTGTTGTTAGAAAAGTTTGAAATTCTGGCTAATAGTGGGGGGAATGGATCTCATCGCGGCGGTAATGGAGTTGTGCGGCGAGTGCGGTTTCGGGAGGCGATGACGGCGGGAATTTTATCGGGGCGGCGGGTGATTTCTCCTTGCGGTTTGAATGGGGGTGAAGGGGGGAAAGTTGGGCGGAATTATGTAGAGCGCGTTGATGGAAAAGTTGAGGAATTGGAGAGTACGGCGACTGTGGAAATGCAGCCGGGGGATGTGTTTGCCATTGAGACTCCGGGGGGCGGAGGATATGGTTTTCCTAGCGGAGTTCACCCTTGATAGCCTTCATCTGCTGGTAAGTTTTGTTGATTAGCCGCTTGTCTGGAAATATAATTGCAGCGTTGATACTCTTGGTTGCCCGCACATTGCTTAATTCTAATCAACTCAACTTCGTGTTGCGAACAGAATTGGAGTAGTTGCTCCCACAAATCTACGTTAGCAGTAGGTTTCTGTTCGCTATTTTTCCAGTTATTAGCTTGCCAGCGCAGCGCCCAATTGTTGGTAATAGCATCTACAAGGTAGCCGTTGTTATTGTATAGCGTCACTTTACATCTTGTTTTGAGTGCTTTCAGGCCTTCAATTGCAGCAAGAATATCCATACGATTGTTTGTAGTTAACTGAAATCCGCCTGATAGTTCCTTGCGATGATTTTCATACAGCAAGACTGCCCGATATCCGCCAGCACCGCTCGCCGTAGTTAGACCGCGAGTATAGATGCTAACTTGTTTCAAGTTGCTCATGCTTGTGGGACTCCTTCAGGGAATACAAACATTTTTAGAAAGAGAATGGACATCAAAAAATTAAAATTTAATTACAAGGGCTTTACCATTGAAACAACAAATTATATTTTTAGCTACGCTGAACAAATAGAGTTTATATGTACTACTTTACATTAATACAGCGCCACCTACAAATTACACTCTATAATTAATTGACTTAAATATCAACATAATTTTCCAGCACTTGCATCAAATGTATATCGTGTTGTAGAATCGGGCTGCACCAGCATTTATTACCAAAACCGTTACAGAACAATTGTGCAAACACCTAATTTTTCCGAATTCAACCATCCTGTGGTCAAATCCCTGTTTCACCACAGCGATCAGGAATTATTGACCCTGTTTCAAAACCATCCCGATCAAGGTAGGTTCTTCACGGCGATTTTTTGCCGCTACGCTCAAATTGTCCACTCCCTGATTCGCCATTCCGTGCGATCGCCCGTACAAGGAGATTACCTATTTGCCCACACTTGGCTGCACATCTATCACGAACTCCGAGGCCTCGATTTGCGCCGCGAAATCCAAGAGTCTGATGGCGGAAATCTCAGTCTCCAAAACTGGCTGATTAATGTCACCGCCGTCTGCATAAATCAAGCTGAATTGCCCCCTGTTGAGTCTATTCACTACTCTTTGCAATCGGCTTCGCCTCCCCTCTGGTGTTACGTCAAACAAGCCTTAGAATTGTTAGCGCCTCTGCCCCGTTTAGTCGTGTTGATGGCTCAGACTTTCCGCTGGAGCGAAACTCGAATTGCAGCTTATTTGCAAGCAGAAGGCGAAGCTATTTCGCCCGCTCAGGTAAAGGCTTTGCTGCAAAAAGGATATCAAAGTTTAGAATCCAACTTGCCGGAGGATATTCGGGCTATTTATCTAGATGAAAATCTCGATTATCAAGAAGAACTTGTCTAGTATAGCGATCGAGTTTGTGGCTTCTCAAAAACCCGGTGTTTGGAAAATACCGGGTTTTTTTAGCTATCATGTATAGCGGAATGTGCTCCGCGCGCACCCTACATTTTGAGTTTTGGTGTAAATTGTAATCATCTATTTTGGTTGAATACAAGCAATCCCAATATAAGAGGTGGAAATGGCTGTTTATCAAGTTCGGTTGGTGAATGAGGCTCTCGCGCTCGATCGCACGATCGCAGTACCAGACGACCAGTATATCTTAGATATGGCAGAAGATGCCGGCATCCGCTTGCCGAATGGATGCAAGCAAGGAGAGTGTTCTGCTTGCGTTGTCAAACTGCTCAGCGGTGAAATCGACCAAAGCGAACAAAAGTTTTTGAAGCCGTCTGAATTGCAAGCTGGCTACGCTGTTACTTGTGTAGCTTACCCGCTTTCTGACTGCACTTTGTTAACCCATCAAGAACAAGTTTTATATCAAACATCTCTTTATTTAAAGTCGTAAGTATGCAGCGATTTAAAGATACTCGTGAAAACATCTACTCATTCCAGAATAAATTTCTGGTCCGATGCCCTGGTTGTGATTCATGTGCGATCGTGCGTTGTATCGATCCTGATAAGGTCGATCGCTTTGCTCCTCGGAGATTTTCCTGTACAGCTTGTGGTTCCTCAAAAGATTGGTCCCAAAAGAAGATTGAAAGCTGGTATAGTGAAGCACAGGATAACTACTTCCACTATCCTCTGTGGCTTCAAACTTCCTGTTGCGGTGAGACGCTTTCGGCTTACAATCTTCGACATTTAGAATTTATTGAGGCCTTTGTTCGGGCAAAGCTGAGGGAACGAAAACCTCATGAACTTTATGGCTGGTCTAATAAGAGTCTGTTCTCTCGACTTCCAAAATGGATACAATCAGGTAAGAATCGAGAAGAAATTCTCAAAGCGATCGCAAAGATACGTGAAACAGTTGTGACTCCTACCTAATATTCGCCGCTGGAAATGGTTGTTCAACCAGATTTCGTGTCATGTAAGGTGCGTGACTCTCAAGAATCGGGCAGCCACTTGAGTGGCTAGAAAGTCACGCACCCTAATGAGTATAGATAAACCCGCCCTTATATATTCAGCAATTGTACAATCCGCTGAAGCGGAATGTGCGCCCAATCCAAGCGGTAATTGAGTTCGTAGGCTAGCTCGCCAACCGCTTTTTCCAAAATGTAAGCATCCAGCAAAACTTGTAGTTCCGGTATAGATTTGGGCAAGAAATTTGCATCGGCTGCTGTTACCAAATAGCTGTTAAGAAAAGTGAGGCTGACCCAGCGGTGCCAAACGTTCGCCCACTGCTGCATCTCCGGGAGATTTTCAGGGCGAATCATGCCACTTTCTACTTCATTGCGGAGTGCCAAAGTAACCGCGTAACTCAAAGATTGCAGCATTCCCGCAACATCTCGCAGGGGCGACCTCTTCATCCGGCGCTCGCTTAAGGGTCGATCCCGTTCTCCTCCGAAATCAATAATTACAAAGTCTTTGCCTGTATAAAGAACTTGCCCGAAATGAAAGTCCCCGTGACAGCGAATTCTATCGGCCGTGATTCTCAAGTTCAAAATAGACTTGAAACGTTCCATGAGCAAATCTTCACGGTTGAGGAGCTTTTGCGCCGATTTTTGTATTTCTGGCTGCAGTTTGGACAGCCGTTTTTTCAGCTCCAGCAAAGTTCTTCCTGCCAGATTTCTCATGTGCTGATAGATGGAACGCTGGTAAAAAGAGGTGAAGCTTTCTGGGGCAAAAGCGGGATTTTCAGTGTCAGAAGCTAAAGCGAGGTGAAGTTCGGCTGTCCGCTTACCTAAAAGTTCGGCTGATGCTAAGTAAGAGCCGATGAGTTCGCGAGCTAATGGCGGAATTTCTAGGGATAAATCCGCTACTAGGGAGTTTGACTGCCGCTGCGTCGATCCGGTCAAAGCCGTCGGTAAATAATTTTCGGGGGAAATAGATACATTTTCGCCGGAATGCTTTGCTTCTACTGTCATTACTTGCTCGAAATAGTCGCGCAGTGTGTCTAATGTATAAGACCAAGCGTCTACGCTGTCGGGGATTAATTTTTGTAGTATTCCGACTGTAATGACTTGTTTTCCTTGTGTGTGATATTCCAATGCTCCGGCAATTGGAGCGTAGTGTTGGATCGAGTTGCGCTCTGTTAAAAATCGTCCGATTTCTAATTCGGGGTTGATTCCTTCCTCGACTTTCCGCAATATTTTCAGAACGAAGCGGTCGCCGTAACCTGCGGATGTATTGCTTTGTTCTTTTTTGAACACGTGAGGTTCGAGCTGCGATAAATCTTGTTCCGATCTGAATGCACTGTCGGCAATTCCTACCAGTTTACCTGCTACACCTGTGTAACTGCGAGAATTGCCGATCGCCCCCAGCAGCGCGCTCAGAAAACCTTTGTCCCCTGCAGCATCAAATAGTATCCCGACTTCCTTGTTGGTTTCTGGGAACTGCAGGCGCGCGATCGCCCGCTCGTCCACATCGCCTTTCATCTCTTCCCAACCTAAAGGCAAAACGTAAGTTTCCGGCATACCTTCAGTATAATTCAACAGTAAAAACAGAATGTAAACTTTAGATTCTTCCCCTGCACTATCTTTACATTCAACAGGTACAACCTCGCTTATTTCTAATGATTGAATTGTTCTATCTGTACCGCTATACCAGCGATTGCGTCGCAAGTATTCCGGCAAAAGATTTACCAGCATATCGCTTAACTGACTTGTAGAAAAAGCAGTTTTCCAAGTACCTACAACCGCCAAACTAGGCAAGCCTGTGTTAAAACCGTTCACCAAAAAATCTTCGTGTTTAGAACTAAGAGTAAACCAGTAAAACGTGTGAGGACTCAAGCTCAAAAAGTAAGGATCCTCGCCAACCGCTGGAAACTCAGTGCGGCCGAAAATCTCCTCTGGAATAGCACCTTTAAAGGGCGAAAGGTCTAATTCTGCCGTCTGCACGAAGCGCGACAAATTAGCCACTACGAGGATGTGTTCGTCTTGATAAGTGCGCACAAAAGCTAAAACTTTGCGGTTTTCCGGGTACAGAAACTCGCAAGTTCCGCGGCCGAATGCTTGGAAGCGCTGCCGAATTGCAATTAGGCGTTTCATCCACCACCAAAGAGAACTCGGATTCGCCCGCAGCGCTTCCACGTTAATAGATTCGTAGTGATATTCAGGGTCAACAATTGGCGGCGCGTAAAGCCGCTGCGGGTTAGCACGGCTGAAACCAGCATTGCGATCGCCGCTCCACTGCATCGGAGTTCTCACCCCGTTGCGATCGCCCAAATAGATATTGTCTCCCATGCCAATTTCATCGCCGTAGTAAAGCACCGGCGTACCCGGAAGAGACAGCAGCAAAGCATTCATCAACTCGATGCGGCGGCGGTTATTTCCCATCAAAGGAGCCAAGCGTCGGCGGATGCCCAAATTAATTCTCGCCTGAGTGTCTTGAGCGTAAACCCGATACATATAATCTCGGTCTTCATCACTCACCATTTCCAGCGTCAATTCATCGTGATTCCGCAAAAATAAGGCCCACTGACAGTTATTGGGAATCTGCGGAGTTTGCTGGAGAATGTCGCTAATTGGGAAGCTATCTTCCATATACAAAGCCATAAATAAACGCGGCATCAGCGGAAAATGAAAGTTCATGTGACATTCATCCCCAGCAGCGTAATATTCAACCGCATCCTCCGGCCACTGATTCGCCTCAGCAAGCAGCATCCGGTTCGGGAATTTCTCATCTACGTGCTTCCGCAAGTGCTTCAAGAATACGTGAGTTTCTGGCAGGTTTTCGCAGTTAGTACCTTCGCGCTCGTACAGGTAAGGCACAGCATCCATGCGCAGTCCGTCTACTCCCAGTGCCAACCAGAAATCTACCACATCTAAGATGGCTTGGCGGACGGCGGGATTGTCGTAATTCAAATCGGGTTGGTGGGAATAAAAACGGTGCCAGTAATAAGCTTTTGCTACCGAATCCCAAGCCCAATTAGAGGTCTCAAAATCTTGGAAAATAATCCGAGCATCTTGATATTTTTCCGGCGTGTCGCTCCACACATAAAAATCTCTCTCATTACTGCCTTTAGGGGCGCGGCGCGCTCGCTGAAACCAAGCGTGCTGGTCGGAAGTGTGGTTGACAATTAACTCAATAATGACTCGGATTCCCCGCTGGTGCGCTGCTTCTAAAAGGTCTTTAAAATCCTCTAATGTGCCGTAAATTGGGTTGACGGTGGTATAGTGAGATGTATCGTAGCCATCGTCTCGGAGCGGCGAGGGAAAAAATGGCAGTACCCAAATTGCTGTTACTCCCAAGTTTTGCAGGTAATCCAGTTTTTCGGTCAGTCCTCGAAAGTCGCCGATGCCGTCTGCATTGCTGTCTGCAAAAGCCCGAACTGGTACTTCGTAAATAATCGCGTCTTTGAACCACAAGGGATCGTTATTTAACATTGAGCTTGGCATAATTTTTAGGGTTGATTGGTAATTGGGAATTTGGACTTTAAATTTGGTAATTGGGATTTGTTATTTCAAATCCAAACTGATAAATCATAACTCATAATTTGGTCGCGATTCCTCATGCGAGCGGCAGACTTTTAATCGTAATTTTTTAACGCAAAACTTATCACTTCTTAACTATAAAACCTCAACAATATGTTTTGCTATTTCGGATACAGTTCACAATCCTGATAGCGATGCAGGGTGCGTACCCGGACGGGGCGCACCCTGCATACCAGCGGTGCGCACCCTACAGCGAAGTATCAGGGGCGGTATTTACTACCTGCCGGACGGTTGCCACGATATAAGAGTACCTTGACCTTAATGGCTAGTTATTGTTACATTTGTTTACATAAAGCAACAAAAGTTAAGGAAAAAGCAAAAATGACAATTGTAATCGCTCTTTTAATAATCGGCTGGGTAGCGGCCTCAGTCATTGGTACTCAAGCATATTTCCTGGGCGAACAGTCAAAGCCCATCCACGAGCGGAATTGGAACGATGAGTCTTTTGAACAACTGGCAAAATCAGTGACGGGAACAGAAGTTGATTACCTCGTTCGCGTTCCTGCATACAGCATGGATGCCTATACGAGTCGCACCATTTCCAATAGGTAATATTAAGTAAGGCGCTTCACTAATTTTCAATAACAGGCTTTCTGTCCTGTTCCACCTAAAATGTGGCAAGGGAGCGGACGCTATAGCCGAGGCGGATATATCGAGCTCCGCGAGTACCGCCAATGGTAAGCGCGTCTGTGGAATTGCCACCAACTAATAAATTGCCCGATAGGGCATCCTTGTTTTTAGAATGAATATTCATAGCCATCAGCCTTGTGAATGGTTTTCAAATATTTTGGATGCACATCGAAACTTTTACCTCCTGCTGTTAGCTTGAAACTTGGTTTAAACCGAATTGCAATTCGACCTGCGTAGCTTCCTGCATACTTTCCAGTGAGAACATTAGCCTTTACCAAATCCCCAGTCTGGAAACCCATGAAGGACTTTTGAGATGGTGCATGACGAACGGGAAAGCCAAATTTATCGGTGCCGCAGCGTTGCCTTCTCCCATGCCCCTTGGCTTTAACTAACAAGGGCTTAACGCCATTTAGGAGTAGTTTTTCTGGAGTTGATTCTCCGACACAAGCTGCATCAGTCCAGTGCCGTTTCTCAATCCCCCTTGTTTTACGATTGAACTTTGTCCGACCCCCTGAGCCTATCTCTACAGGCAGTTCGGTTGATTTAAGTCTTCTGTATAGTTCCCAACGAGTAGTATTAACAGCCGCTGCGTCTTTAAGAGGTGCTTTGGCTTGAGCCAATATTCGTTTAAGAATTTCAGGTTTTTTCTTGAGAAACTCTTCAACAGGCTTGTTTCCCTTGGCTTGGTTACAGGAATGACAACTAAGGCACAGGTTGCTGACTCGGTTGCTTCCTCCCTTAGACTTGGCGACAATATGCTCAATCTCGAAGGGAACATTTTCAATGCCGCAGTAAGCGCATTTTCTGTTCCATTTTTGGAGTATATATTCCTTAACTTCAAAACCGAACAGCTCGCCTCTTTGATATTCAACTCCAGAAACTTCAAGGTTTTGGAGTTGTTGCAAATCAAAACGCACCAGTTTTTGAGTTAGGGCGGTGACGGGGCAAACCTTCCTGATTCGTCTGACCCAGGTTTCAATGTTGGTAATCCGGCTCTCAAGAGAGGGTGGCAACCATCCGGCTTTACGGGTTCTGTTTAAGAAACGGGGTTTACGATAACGGGTCTTCCTGTTACGACGACCTCTTCTTAAAGAAGAGCGAGACTCAAGAGAATCTTTAATTTGTTGCCCTCTGTGAGAGATTTCTAAGGCGTTGGTGACCCGACCAGTTTGCTCTTGAACAACGGCAATACCCGTAGCTTTGCTGCCTGGGTCAATTTTGATTCGGTGACAATGAGTAACCGAATTTTCTAGAACCCTATCCTGTAAGACAATGGTGAATGGATAGCGTTTAAATACCTTAGCTCTCCCTTTCTTTAGTAGTTTTCTTGCCCGTGCGTGATGGCAAGGGTCAAGAGGTTTCAAGTTTTTATCCAGAACAAAAGTACGCATTACTGCATCTCTCAATTTCTTGGTTTAGTTTGCCTCGACGGTGTTAAGACTCGGTACTTTCTGATTAACACTGGCTTTCCCTTAATGACCTGTTTAATTAATCAGTTGTAGAGCAAGGAACTGGCACGCATTCCTTGGTACGAACTTTAACGCTTAGTCTTAACGGCTGCTAGTTGAAAACTAGCCGTCTGGTCAACAGGCTTTATTCAAGCCCACATCATACCCTACGGGTTGGTGTGCGGTAGTTGACTAGAAGATTGATTGTTTGTGGAACAGGATACAGCATTTTTAACCACAGCCTTTCTGACCTGTTAGACTAGAGAATTAATTGTTTGTGGAACTGGATGCACTATTTTCAATTATAGGCTTTCTAGCCTTGGTCACTGGAAAATTTATTGTTTGTGGAACAGGCCAGAAAGCCTGTTCTTAACACAACTACAAACTGTTACCTGCTAGCGCTGGGCGAAATTCTTTTTTGCGAAATTGCAAAGTGTTATTTTCACAGTCGATCGCAATTGTATCGCCCTCGACAAACGCATTTTCCAGAATCTTGTTTGCCAGCGGGTTTTCCAGCTCCCGCTGGATAGCACGTTTTAAGGGACGAGCGCCGTAAACCGGGTCGTAACCAACATCTGTGATATGGTTTTTCGCCGCATCCGACAGTTCCAAAGTAATTTTTTGCTCTGCCAACAAACGCTCGATCCGCTTCACTTGAATGCTGACTATTTGCCGCAATTCGATCTTGCTCAAAGTGTGGAACAAAATTATCTCGTCCACCCGATTGAGAAATTCGGGCCGGAAGTGCGATCGCAGCGCCGCCATCACCCGTTTTAACATCTGTTCGTACTCTTGGTCTGTCTCCCGTTCTTGAGTCAATAAATTTTCATTTTCACTCTTGTCTGGAGTATCGACTCGCTCGGCCGACACCTCAACAGTACCGTCGGCAGCCACTTTATAATCTGTCTTTTGACTTGACAAATCTTTCGTTTCCTGCTTCCGAGTAGCAGGTTTTTTGGGGGTTTTTTCCTTTTTAGTAAACACGTCTAAAATGTGGTCGCTGCCGATATTGCTAGTCATCACAATTACGGTATTTCTAAAGTCAACCACTCGACCTTGAGAATCGGTAATTCTGCCGTCATCCAACACTTGCAGCAAAATGTTAAATACGTCCGGGTGCGCTTTTTCCACTTCGTCAAACAGCACTACCGAATAAGGATGTCTCCGCACTGCTTCGGAAAGTTGTCCGCCTTCATCGTAACCGACATATCCGGGGGGAGCTCCTACCAACCGGGAAACGCTGTGTTTCTCCATGTATTCCGACATATCGATGCGGACGATCGCATCATCGCTGTCAAACAAAAACTCCGCCAACGCCCGCGCTAACTCAGTTTTTCCGACGCCTGTCGGGCCCATAAACAAGAAAGAGCCGATCGGCCTCCCGGGGTCTTTCATGCCCGCCCGAGCGCGCCGAATTGCCGCTGCTACGGCTGTTACAGCTTCCTCTTGACCGATCACTTTTTGGTGCAAGTGTTTTTCCAATTGCAGCAATTTTTGGCGTTCCGACTCTAACAACCGATTAACCGGAATGCCCGTCCATTTGGCGACAATTTCCGCAATATCGCCCTCAGTAACTTTTTCGCGCAGCAGGGAAGAACCTTGAGCTTGCTGTTTCAAAAGTTCCGCTTCTTTCGCTTCGCGATCGCGCACCGCCGTTTCCAACTTGCCGTACTTTAACTGTGCGGCTTTATTCAAATCGTAAGCCCTTTCTGCTTGT
Source organism: Microcoleus vaginatus BM001213989 (assembly GCA_036700245.1). Lineage (GTDB taxonomy): Bacteria > Cyanobacteriota > Cyanobacteriia > Cyanobacteriales > Microcoleaceae > Microcoleus. The sequence continues at coordinate 33,161 of JAUBOM010000011.1, read as the reverse complement.
TCGATTTGGACTCGCAGTTGGTCTTCTTCTGCTTTCAATTTATTGATTGCATCCAACAACTGCTTTTCGCCCAACCACTGAGAAGACAATTTTTCCTGTTTAGCTTTTAAAATGTCAATCTCAGATGTGATGCGTTCGACGCGGAAGCCGAGCCCAGGGGCTAGAGCACCTTTTCCTTCGCCTTCGATCGACAATTTTTCCATTTCCAACTGCATCACCCGGCGGTCGATTCCTTCCAATTCCACAGGTTTAGAGGTAATCTCCATTTTCAAGTGGGCGGCCGCTTCATCTACCAGGTCGATCGCCTTGTCCGGCAAAAATCGATCGGAAATATAGCGAAAAGAGAGAGTTGCAGCAGCTACCAGGGCCGAATCAGTAATTTTTACCCCGTGGTGGCGTTCGTAACGGTCTTTCAATCCGCGCAAAATCGAAACAGTATCTTCAACGCTCGGTTCGCCGACAAATACTTGTTGAAAGCGGCGTTCCAAGGCAGGATCTTTTTCAATATTTTTGCGGAATTCGTCGAGAGTTGTAGCGCCGATGCAGCGCAATTCGCCTCTGGCCAACATTGGTTTTAACAAATTTCCCGCATCCATTCCCGAACCGGAACTGCCACCGCCGCCAGTGCCGACAACGGTGTGCAATTCGTCAATAAATAGGACAATTTGCCCGTCGGAATCGATGACTTCCCGCAGAACAGACCGCAATCGTTCTTCAAATTCGCCCCGGAATTTTGCCCCAGCAATTAAACTGCCCATGTCAAGGCTAAATAGCTGGCGATTTTTCAAAGATTCCGGTACGTCGCCGTTGACAATTCGCTGGGCTAAACCTTCGGCGATCGCAGTTTTTCCGACTCCGGGATCGCCAATTAACACCGGATTGTTTTTTTGGCGGCGGGAAAGAACTTGCACCACGCGGCGGATTTCCTCGTCGCGGCCAATTACTGGGTCGAGTTTGCCGGCTTTGGCGGCTTCTGTCAAATCGCGGCCGTACTTGCTGAGGGCGTCGGAGTTAGCTTCGCCATCTTGATCTTGGGCTTTAGCGCTGCGGAGGCTGGCTTTCCCCGGTTCGGAATTTTTTTCTTGGACTTTAGTAGTGGCGCGGACAGATTTGATGGCTTCTTCGAGTTTTGGCCGATCGAGCGTACCGACTGGGGGTTTGCGATCGTAACCGGGGCGGCCCGGCGGCCCGTCGCCTTTTGTCAGCAACCTGCGGCCGACTCGTTCGTCTTCTACTAAGCCAATTAATAAATGTTCAACGGCGATAAAATTATCTTGCCAAGTCGCTCTGGTAGCCTCGGCAACATCTAACATCACTTCTAAGCCGCGGCCGAGGTATAGTTGGTCAGCGTTGGCAACTCTGGGCTGTCGTTTGGCAAAAGCATCTAACTGCTGAGCCAAGCGGGGGGCATCGACTCCAGCTTTGCTGAGAATGCTGTTGGCTAAGCCTTGCTGTTCGAGAAGGGCGATGGCTAAATGTTCAACCTCTAGCTGCTGATTGGCAAAGCGGCGGGCTACATCCTGGGATTTGACAATGGCTTCCCAGGCTTGATCTGTAAATTTGCTAGGGTCTGTTGGCTGCACGTTGGTTCCTCGCAATCAAGGGGATTCCTGTTGTTATCCGTTAATACATCGTCTCTTGACACTCCCTGACCTAAAGGACAGGGATTCTTAATTCAGCGACTGACCTTAAAATGTTGCGTCCTTTCGGCAATACTCAAACTTTTTAACCGTAGAAATCCTACCAATTAACGAGCCTGATTCGCAGCCACCCCAGAGGGTTTATCTCCAAAAGCGTACTAGGATATTTACCTAGAGTTCGGGTATGCCCTACCCTACTTAACAAGATTAAATAGTTTGTTTCTCTGGTTAAAGGAACTGTGTTAAGCCCCTAGCTGTTTATAGAGTTTTCGCCGCTCTTTGTCCCCCGGTTTACGCCTCAAAGTGTGTCGTTAACTGTTTTTATGCACTATGGCGCAGGAGTTTAACCTTGACTACTCTAGTATACTAGAACTTTCCTGATTTTTAGGAAGGGATTTAAGAAATTAAAGCCGTCCTAGAAGGACAGGGTTTTAGACCCCAGTTCCTTGATAACCATCATAATCTTTAAACACGATTGTAAATTTATGAGTACGGTTAACCCAAAGGAAGTTGTGACTTTATTGACCTCTTGCAAAAGCTTACAGTCCGCAATCCACCCCGAAAGTTGGTGCGGTCAGACTCCTTGCGGGCGATTCCCTTCAAGATAGCAACGCTTGCGCCTACTTATAAAAATATTGCCAGAAACCAGATTTTTTAGCCGCTGAGATTTATGCTCTTTCCCACTTACCAATTTCTAGTATTTTTTCTAATTATTTTTAGCGCGATCCTCTCTGTGAAACCCCAAGTCGATTTCTATAAAATTGTCTTGCTAGTTTCCAGTTTATTATTTTATTCCTTTTGGAGTTTCGACTTTCTCTTGCTGCTCGTTTTAGGTACTGCCTACAATTATATCATTCTCCGGGCGGCCTGCAACGGCAAATATAAAAAACTTGCTTTAATCTCGGGGATAATTTTCAACATTGCCAATCTCGGCATCTTTAAATATTGCAACTTCTTTGTAACTTCTTTATTTGAGGTACTGAACCAGCTACAAATTCCAGCCAGCTTTCAAGTTTTGCAAATAATCGCCCCCGTCGGTGTGTCGTTCTACACTTTTAGAATGATTTCCCATTTAATCGACTGCTACCAGCAAAAAATCCCCTGTCCGAAATTTGTAGATTACGCCGCCTACATTACCTACTTTCCCCAAATTGCCTCCGGGCCAATCTCGCGACCTCGCGAATTTTACTCGCAGCTAAATTCCGCAAAAAAATACGATTATCAAATCGAAGAAGTTATAGTTTTAATTTTATCTGGCCTATTCAAAAAATATACTTTATCGAGCTTTTTGTTTAACTTCACTCTACTGCCCTTTAAAGTCCCCCACCAGTACAGCAGCATCGATTTAATCCTCGCGGCAATTTCCTATTCCTGTTTAATTTACGTAGATTTCAGCGGCTATTCGGATTTAGCCAACGGCATCTCCTGTTTGCTGGGTTTCAAACCCATCGCCAACTTTAATATGCCATACCGATCGCTGAGCCTGCAAGAATTTTGGAAAAGGTGGCACATCAGTCTTTCCGAGTGGCTGAGGGATTACGTTTACTTTCCTTTAGGGGGCAACAAATACGGCAAGTTGAGGAAGTACCTAAATCTATTTTTAACAATGGCGATCGGCGGATTTTGGCACGGCGCAGGTTTAAACTTTATTTTCTGGGGAGCAATTCACGGTTTAGGATTGGTTGTCAACCATTTATGTAAAGATATCCCCCAAGCTATCCACTTTAAATTAGACTATGTTTTTCCCAGATTTGCTAACTTTTGCAGTTGGCTGTTAACATTTAGTTTTATTACTTGTAGCTGGGTATTTTTCGGCACTCCCAACTGGGAAACTGCGGTGAATTTTTTTCAAGGAATTGTCCATCCTGCCGTCGCCACTTTTCAATTTAACTTTTGGCAATTATATTTAGTAATTGCCGTCGTTGGCGCGCTCAACTTGTGGGGCGATCGCATCGCCAAAGTATTGCAAACCGTATTGTCATTAAAAAACATTTTCTTTCGGGTTGTCTTAGTTTCGCTGCTCGTGTATACTATCTTGATGTTGGGACCGAGTACCGTCCCGCCTTTTATTTACTTTAATTTTTAAGAAATATGAAAGACCGGGAAATTTTGCTGATTGTTACTTCTGTAATTCTCACTTTAATATTTTCAAACTTATCATTATTTCTGAAAAGCTTTTCTTCAACTCCTTTCGCCAGTCCAGAAATCAAACAAGCAGCGCGCCAGATCGAAATAGACGGTTTCAGGAAATCCGAACAAGATTTTTGGAGCAAAATTAAAGATATTAACTTCGATAGCCTCCCCAAAAAATCAGAAATTCCTCCTGTAAAAACCGAAACAAAAGCGGCCGCCCTGCCCCAAAAGCCTGCTAAAAAACCAACCATAGCTAAACCAAAACTGACCAGACCTTATCGCAAATTTTTATTTATTGGAGATTCCGTAATGTTCGACTTAGGAATTAAACTCCAGTACACTCTTAAGCAAAAATACAATATCGCCGATACGAAAATTGACTACAAGGTATCGAGCGGATTAAATCGGATAGATTATTATGATTGGTATGCCAGAACTCGCAAAATTATTAATGATTACCAGCCGGATGTAGTGATAGTTTTGTTCGGAGCAAATGACCTTCAAGATATCACGGATTTTCAAGGAAAATCCCGGGTAGTTATTACCAAAGAATGGCAAAAAGCTTATCAAGAAAGAGTAGAAAAATATGCCAATTTACTTGCTTCGTCATCCGTGAGAAAAGTGTATTGGATCGGTCAATCTCTACCTAACAGATCTTGGTATCTCAAAGCTTTTCCCATCATGAACGATATTTATAAAAATGCCAGCAAGTCTTCAGGCAAAATCGAATTCATTTCTACTTGGGACACTTTTGCACAAGCCGGAAAATTTGTTCCTGTAGTTGCTGATAAATCGGGGAAGCGAGGCTATGTCAAAAATAATGATGGCTTGCACTTTACCTCCCACGGAGCTCAAATTATCAGTGATTTAATCATTGACCAAATGGCGAGCGACAAACTCTTAAAAGCTCCTAAAAAGAAATCATTATAGTAGGTTGGGTTTCGTGACCCAACGTAAAAATTTGATATTTCACTGATTACTGCAAAATTATATATTTAGTTCGAGATGAACATTTGCCTTGCTAAGCCCGGTTAAGAGGAAAAATCAGCGCTTTAGTCATGAGAAATTTATTCGTGAAACCGCGTTTCTAGCTTCCTTTGCGTCCAGGACTAATATTGACAAAAAGCAGCAGTCGATGTAAAGTTGCATTGAGGATCAAACAACGGCGTCAATATCTACTAATTGTCATGGCGACAAATTATGACGAGCAATCAGTGGAAACCCGATCGCACCAGCATCCCTAAGTCAATGGAATGCAGTGGCACAGCGCTAATCTTCACTCTCACTAAATATACTCAAGCTTGGGAAAGAATAAATACAGTTGAAGGAATCCTGCAACAGTGCGGGCTCGAGCCTTTTGCTGAAGTTTTGGGCGTACCGAAAAGCGGAATATTAAGGGGAAATATACCGGTATCCTTCAAAAAACCGCATCCGAATTTGCTGTTTCGCGCTTTGGCAATTCAGGCATTTGGGGAGGTGCGAGATGGTCTGATATCAAGTGAGAGAGCGGCTAGAGTAAGAAATTTTAGCAAAAATCTGCTGGCGGCGTTAGAAGTGGAAGCGCGAGGGGGAGCGACTCCTTTAATTCGGTGGTCTGTGGCTGTTAGTATTAAGTCAATTTGGTTGAATGAAGCAGGGCAAGGGCAAGGCAAGGTAGGTGGTGTAAATCTCACAATCAATGCAGAGGAAATTGAGCGGCAGGTTGTAGAAGAGCAAATTAAAGTGTTAGCAAGCAACAAATTTGCTTTGGACGACTGCAGCAGAAATGACAGCAGTAAGGAATATGAGAATTGTCTCGATTTTTGGGTGTACGGCCCGAGCTGGCTGCTGCCGAGCCTGCCAATGGATGGCGAGGAATATCTGTTTTGGATCGATCGAGTATTTGCTGCGATCGCAGTTAGGGGCGATAGGTACAAAGGTCAGGCCGAAAACCATGCAGCGGCAACAAACTTTTTGGAAGTTGCGGAAAATAATTGTAATGACTGGGAATTCTCCAAAATACTTGCCAAAATTTTTGAGTTCCTGCACCACCCGGAAGCGAGAGTCAAAAATCTAGCGGCAATTATTTTAGAACCTTACAAAGACAAGCTTGAGGGAAAATCGGCGCAGATTATGACAGCGATCGTATATAAATTTAATGTAAAACATCAGCGCTTAGAAGGTCTGAATCTTCCCGAAATTGAGGAGCGCAAAGCGTCACTGTATCTCGGTAAAAGGGAAAGTGACGACTTGTATGGTGAGGCTTTGTCGCTGTGCGACGATGGCGAGGTCGAGCTCGCAAGTTTCTTGTCAGCTAAACAAAGGCAATACCAAAATACTTTAGAGGAGCAGATCAACAATCTCAGCAAGTTCGTTAAATCGATCGTAGATTGTCAGAGATCGTTAGATGCTAATAGGGAACTTTTGTATTTGACTGTAGATATGCTGGAAAAATGGGATTATACCCTAGGCAATAAACTGGCTGCGCACCGTAAAAAACTCCAAAACCTGAGCTTTGACAAAAGCACCTCCGACCAGTGCATCAACCTCGACAAGGAACTCAATCATATGAGAGATTCTTTGCAGCATACTTTGTATGAAGTCACATCAAATATTAACAGCCAAATTAGAGAGTTAGAACTTTCTGGATCCAAAAATAGCAAGACTGCAACAGATATGTTTAAGTGGATGTGGCTCTTGTTGGCGGTGGGGTGTCCAGGAGGGCTGTTTTTGTATTTCTCGGAGTCATTCATTAAGTCGATATTCCCGGTCAGCGACACAAGTGAAGTTCTAGTTTATTGGGTTATTTTATTTAGTGTGATGGTGGTATTTTTGTTAGTATTAGGTGTATTCTTTGCGGCGATCGCTGCTTCAGACAATCGCCGCAAATCTAAATTAATTCCTAAATTTGAGAGCTTAAGCCAAATAGGCAGCAGTTTTTCTACTTTGTGGCAAAAGATTTACTTGCAGCCGTTTTTACCGTCGGTGCGATCGAATTAAAAGTGTTGAAAACCCCCTCGCATCCCCTCAGTAGGGTGCGTCAGAGAAAGAGTTTCAATCTAACTCAAAAAGTTTGTTTCTGACGCACCCTACCAGGACTAGCAGGACGAACCCTAGGATGCGCTCACCGCACTCACTTTCTGACTGCTGCTGTTTTGATTTCCTAATTGAATTAATTCTACTTTATATCCATCTGGGTCTTGCACAAAAGCGATGACAGTTGAACCGTGCTTCATCGGCCCGGGTTCCCGAATAACTTTACCGCTGCGGGCTTTAATTTCTTCGCAAGTACCGTAAATGTCGTCAACGCCGATCGCAATATGACCGTAAGCATCCCCCAAATTGTACTCTGTGACGCCCCAGTTGTATGTTAATTCCAAAACTGTAGTGTCTGATTCGTCGCCGTAGCCAACAAAAGCCAGAGTAAATTTACCTTCTGGATAATCCTTTTGCCGCAGCAATCTCATGCCGAGAACCTCGGTGTAAAATTTGAGGGATTCTTCCAGGTTGCCGACTCGGAGCATCGTGTGTAGTAGTTGCATTTAGCTCACTCCAAATTTTTTAAGCTTCCTCAATTTTAGCGAGATCTTACTGGAAAAAACCGCCTCGGCCAAGTTTACCTGGTTTTAGCTTGCTTTTTACTGAACAAAAACCACCACAGTTCTAAACCAATTAATGTCAATCCCCCTGCTGTTACGCCAATTTTTAAACTTAACGGCTGTTCGATATGCCGAAATTGAGCAGTTGAATTTGCAGGAGGGATTGATATTTGATTTGCTCGAACTCCCGATGCAATGGAGAGCATAATTCCTAAACTTCCGAGGCTTCCTAAGATTTGGCGTTGATTCAACATTTTTTAAATTTATCCTAGTTTATGCAAGAGATTTTCGTTGATAAATCCGGGGAGGGTGCGTATGGCACACCTGCTATTTGGGTGCAGGTAGAGTGGCGCCAAGCGAGATTTTTGGAAAATTCCTCATTTATGCAATAGATTTGGGTTTAAAATTCCGCAATCGCAAAGCATTGCTAACTACAGAGACTGAACTGAAAGCCATTGCTGCACCGGCGATAATTGGATTTAGCAGCCAGCCAAAAATGGGGAACAAAATTCCCGCCGCGATCGGTATTCCAGCGATGTTATAAATAAACGCAAAAAACAGATTTTCGCGGATGTTCCGCATGGTGGCGCGGGAAAGTTTAATTGCTGTAACTATGCCTTGCAAATCTCCTGAAATTAAGGTAATGTCGCTGGCTGCGATCGCCACATCGGTGCCGGTGCCGATCGCAATTCCCACGTCTGCTAAGGCCAAAGCCGGTGCATCGTTAATCCCGTCTCCCACCATGGCGACAATTTTTCCTTCCCCTTGCAGGGCTTGGATTTGAGCTGCTTTTTGGTCGGGTCTAACTTCCGCAAAAACGCGAGTAATGCCCACGGATTGGGCGATCGACTCCGCAGTCGCGCGATTATCCCCCGTCAGCATCGCCACCTCCAAACCGAGTTTTTGAAGCGCTTTCACCGCCTGCGCTGACGAGGGTTTGAGAGCATCCGCAATGCCCAGAATTGCCTCTATTTTGCCCTCTACAGCCATCCAAACAACCGTTTTGCTCGCAGCTTCCAAAGCTCTGCCGCGCAGTTCCAGATATTCAGTATCGCAGCCTAGTTCCTGCATCCACCTCAGCGTTCCCAGGGCGATCGACTTTCCGGCTACAACCCCGCGCACGCCACTCCCCGCGATCGCCTCAAAATCCTTAACATCCGTCAAATTAACCTCTTGAGATTGAGCGTACCTCACAACAGCTTCCCCCAAAGGATGCTCCGAATTGCGCTCGACAGACGCCGCCAGTTGCAGCAACTTTAACTCATTGCTGTTCGCCGTTCCTTTAATTGTCACAAAATCAGTTAAAGTCGGCTTGCCTTCCGTAAGAGTTCCCGTTTTATCTAACACAATAATTTTGATTTTGTGAGCCAATTCTAAACTCTCGGCTCCTTTAATTAAAATCCCGTTTTCTGCACCTTTACCAGTTCCCACCATCACAGCAGTCGGAGTCGCTAAACCCAAAGCGCAGGGACAGGCAATAATCAGCACTTCCACCATGGTCACCGTGGCTAGAGTGAAGTTTCCCGTTGCGTTAAACCAGATAATAAAAGTAGCTAAGGCGATGGCAATTACTGCGGGAACAAACCAACCAGTCACTTGGTCTGCTAACTTTTGAATCGGTGCCTTTGAACCCTGTGCGTCCTGCACCATCTTGACAATTTGAGCTAAAAATGTATCTTTGCCAACTCTTGTCGCCCGAAACTTAAAGCTGCCAGTTTTGTTAATTGTGGCTCCGATAACTTCGTCGCCAAGCTGCTTTTTAACGGGCAAACTTTCTCCCGTAACCATTGCTTCGTCTACTGTGGAAGAGCCTTCAACAACATCTCCATCTACGGGGATTTGCTCGCCCGGCCGCACCTGCACGATGTCGCCAATTTCCACTTGGGCGATCGACACTTCCAACTCTTCCCCGTTGCGAACTATCCGAGCAGTTTTTGCTTGCAAACCCATGAGTTTCCGAATGGCTTCGGAAGTCTCTCCCTTCGCCCGATTTTCTAGGGTTTTCCCCAACAAAATTAAGGCGATCACGCTGGCGGCCACTTCGTAGTAAACGCTAGGAGTCAAACCTTGAGCCGTGAATAAACCAGGAAAAACTGTCACAAATACAGAATAAAAGTAAGCAGCACTCGTACCCAAAGCAATTAGGGTATCCATTGTTGCTACGCGCCGTTTTAGGGATTTCCAAGCTCCCACATAAAACGATCTTCCGCACCAAAATTGTACGGGTGAGGTCAGGACTAATTGCAGCCAAAAATTGTGCAGCCATGCGGGAATAAATGGCAGATGCAAGCCGGTCATTGCTGGAATAGCGCCCACAACTAGCAGGATGCTTATGATACCTGCCGTCCAGAGTTTCCGCTGCAAGTTTTGAGATTCCGATTTGCGATCGGCTTGTTCGGAATCATCCTCTGTCGCCGCCATTTCTGGAAGCGGCAAAGCTTGGTATCCCGCAGCATCAACAGCCGATTGAATTGTTTCTAAGTTGGTTTGCTGGGAGTCGTATTGGATGGTTGCTTGTTCCATGCCAAAATTTACATGACACTCAATTACGCCGGAAACAGATTGAATGGCTTGTTCGATAGATGAAGCACAAGAAGCACAACTCATGCCCCGCAATTTAAGTGTGAGATTGTCCATAGATGCCCTCCTCAATTAGACAATTACCTTCTGTCTTTAAATAGCTGGATAGCCAGCAGATGCGATCGCTTTCCTAACTTCACTTTCCGACTTAGCGGTTTGAATCCTGACCAATTTTGTCTTGAGATCCGCCTCAACACCAGCGGCTGAGTCAATGGCTTGGACTGCTTTTGTGATTGTATTCGCACAAGCAGAACAAGCCATCTTAGGAACTTTTAGCTGTAAAGTCATAGTGGGAACCTCAGCAGAAACTACTCTGCTCAATAAATGAATTAACTTTATTGTAAAGTCTCCAGTTCACTGGAGAGTCAAGGGGAATTGCGAAATAAATCAGGAATTCTCAAAAAAGTGGTTTGGCACGCTACCCATAGGGGTAAGGCGCGCACTGTGCACCCTACATAATTCGGTTGTCCGCCCTGTAAATCTTAAATTTGAGTGCGATCGACGGCACAGCAATAATTCTTTACAGTTCCGAGGCAAAAATTTCATCCTAATTTCATTTATAAGTGGAAAGCTGAAGATAAATCGCCGTTTTAAGCATATAAAATCTATGAAACCAATTTCATTAAAAACAGGCTTTGCAGCCCTGATATTGACCGCCGCAGCCGCTTTAACCAGCGGAGTGCTTGCAGCTTGTTCAAAAGCCCCTTCCAGCGAAACTCAAGCCCCAAATGTTACGGCTGCAACCGAAGCAAACAACAAGCAAGACACGGCACAAGGTGGCGGCATGGGTGGCATGAATCATGGCATGAATCACAATATGTCAATGGATTTAGGCCCTGCTGATGCCGACTACGATTTGCGATTTATTGATGGCATGACAGTACACCATCAAGGTGCTGTAAACATGGCAAAAGAGGTACTCAATAAATCCAAACGTCCGGAAATGAAAAAACTAGCAAATAACATTATTGCTGCTCAGAACCGCGAAATCAATCAAATGAAAGAGTGGCGAAAAGCTTGGTATGCGAAAGCCAGCAGTACGCCAATGGCTTATCACGCTCAAATGGGTCACATGATGGCAATGACTCCCGAACAAATGCAAAGCATGATGATGAGCATGGATTTAGGGGCGGCTGACGACCAATTTGACTTGCGATTTATCAATGCGATGATTCCTCACCACGAAGGAGCTTTAGTGATGGCTGAAGATGCTTTGAAGAAGTCGAAACGGCCGGAAATGAAGAAATTATCTCAAGAAATTCTGACTTCGCAAAAGCAAGAAATTGAGCAAATGAAAGAGTGGCGGCAAGCTTGGTACAAACAGTAATTTAGCTGCCCTAAAAAAAACGTGACACAAATCCACAATATGAGTGACATAAATCACAGTAAATCAATTGTTCAGGAAATACTTGCTTCACAAAAGCCAGAAATTGAAGGCATGAAAAAGTGGCGACAACCTTGGTATAAACAGTAAGTTAGCTCGACTGTGGCTGTCAGCATTTGTCTGACTCCACCTCGGTTTCATTAGATTACGTATAAATACTGTAGACAATTGAGCGGCCCTACGTCTAAAGTAGTAGATAAGCCAGGAAAAAGCTATATAGACGGGGTAGGTCATGATCTTGAACAGCTTGGAATTAAACACAACTTATCAATCACATGCAGCCGCACAGGAGCTAGTGAGCGCATTGACACAGGAAGTTGAAGCGCAAGCAGAGATCGCAAAACGGAAAAAAAATCTACAGAACAATCGCTTGGCATTAGGCACAACTTATCTTCGTATTTTAGAAGCCGGTGGGCATCTGGGCTGCTGAGGCGAAATTTCATCCTAATTTCATTTGGCAGTGAAATACTAGTTTGAGTAGAGCATTTGTAGCTCTCGGTCATTGCTTAGCGGTCGCTTCTTGGAAAATGCTAATAAGTAGCTCCAGTTAATTGGGTTCACTTGCTTATTTTAGCAAAATACCAACCGTTAAACCTGTGGCACTCAACCTGATTTCAAGGACAATGCCAACGATGATATTTCACAAATATGCTCAATCTGCGGCAATTATTAGCAGCTTTTCTGGAACTTTGTTCAGCCTAATTTTGCTAACTTCTCCCGCCGCTGTTTTTGCCCACGCGGGACACGGAGATGAATTTCACCAAAGCGGCGAAACAACTCAAACTCCTGTTGCTATTTCTGTCGATGCCGAAACAGCAAAACGATTAGGTATTAAAGTCTCCCCTGCAGCCCGCCAGCGACTAGATATCGGCATCAAAACCACAGGACAAATTGAAACTTTGCCCAACCAAAAAGTCGAAGTGACTGCTCCTGTTGCTGGCAAAGTAGTAGAGTTGCTGGTTAAGCCTGGCGACAAAGTATCAAAAGGTCAACTGGTTGCGGTTTTATCGAGTTCAGAAGTAGGACAGTTGCGGGTTGAATCTCTCTCGAAACGTGCCGAAGCTGAGGCAGATTTGCAGCAAGCGGAAGGCGATCTCAAACTAGCACGAGAAAATTACGATCGCCAACTTCAAATATCCGCAGCAGAAATCGCCCAAGCCCAAACCCAATTGACAGCGGTAAGTAAGCAGTACCAGCGAGAACAAGAATTAGTAAACAAGCGTTCAGTTGTGCAAGCCGCTAAAGTAAACTATCAACGTCAAGTTGAAATAGCGCAAGCGGAAATAGCACGGGCAGAAACAGAATTAACTATTGCTAAAGAACAGTTCGATCGCGACAAAGAATTAGTGGCATCAGGAGCGATCGCGCGGCGCACAATGCTGGAATCGCAAGCCCACTTCGCTGAAGCAAAAGCCACTGTTGCTAAGGCAAAAAGCCGTCCTGAAGTTATCAAAGCCGAAACCGAAATTAAACAAGCCGAAGTAGACCTCCCTATGCGGGAATTGCGGGAATCTCAAGGCAGAGTAGCAGAAGCAAAAGCTCAACTTACCAAAGCTCAGAGCCGCCGGGAAGTCCTAGAAGCCGAGAACCAACTCAAACGCGGCAAAACTGCCGTCGAAGTTGCTCAGTCGCGCATTCGCTTGGCTGACGCAGCCTATCAAGCGCGGCTCCAACAATTAGGAACTGTTGCCAACGATCGAGGACTCGTTACCGTAGTTGCTCCGATTTCGGGGACGGTAGCCGATCGCTTCATCACCCCAGGAGAGTCAGTAAACGCTGAAAAACCGTTGATGAGTCTGTTAAATGACAGCCGCGTTTTTGCCACAGCCAATATTTACGAAAAAGACCTGAATCAAGTAAAACAGGGTCAGGAAGTCAGGGTAAAAGTCGCTAATTTACCCGATCGCACTTTTAATGGAAAAATCGCCTTAATTGGGTCATCCGTGTCAGGAGAAACGCGGGTTGTGCCGGTGAAAGCAGAACTAGATAATATTAACGGTGAATTAAAGCCAGGACTGTTTGCTGAGTTGGAGATTTTAACCGACAAAACTGCAACAAATATTTTAGCAATTCCGAGTGCGGCGGTAGTGGATGTTAGCGGTAAAAAAACCGTTTACGTCCAAAATGGCAATGCTTATCAAGCTGTTGAAATTGAACTCGGTCAAACTGCCGGAGATTTAGTTGAAGTGAAGAGGGGTTTATTCGAGGGAGATTTGATAGTAACCCAGCGAGCACCTCAACTCTACGCACAATCTTTGCGGGGCGGCAGCAAGCCCTCAAAAGACGAGGAAAAGAAAAAGGCAAATCCAAAGGTAACAGAGGTTAATTTTAATAATTTACCCGTGTCTTTATGGTGGGCGGGAATAGGGGGAGGAGTTGCGATCGCATCTCTGACTTTTGCAGCAGGGGTTTGGTGGGGAAATCGGCGCGAAGAAAGTTCGGCAGCGGATTTTGTAACGGATGTAACAGATGTCAGGAAGAAGGCATAATACTGTAACTTTGTTAACTGTCAACTGTCAACTGTCAACTGTTTAAATGTTCAGCACTATTCTTAGATGAGTAATTAACCGCCGCTGGCTAGTTTCGCCTTATCCCAGTTGGCGAAAGTTCGGAGTAAGAGAGAATTACCAATTCCCAATTCCCAATTCCCAATTCCCAACTACCAATTACCTAACTAAATGTTCAGGACTATTGTAGTTGCACATACTCACTACGGAAGTCCTAAGATGTTTAAGAAAAGTATCTTTACTCAAATTCTCACCTCGTTCATCACTTTTGTACTGGTTGTTGCTTGCAGTCAAACCAATCAACCTACCACCACCACCACTAATACTCCGAGCAATACACCAGCAGCAGCTACACCCAATTCAGCCACTGCCCTTCCAATTGGAGCAGCATTCTCGCAAACCAGCAACTATGCTCTTTTAGCTCAGGAATCAGTGGGTGGTGTCAAAATTGCTGAGAAATATTTCAACGACAGGGGAGGTGTTAATGGTACTCCTATTAAAATGCTGTTTCAAGACACTGGAGGAGATGAAGCAGGAGCCATCAACGCCTTCCAAACTCTAATTAATCAAGATCGAGTGGTTGGCATTGTTGGGCCATCGTCTTCTCAGCAGGCATTTAGTGCCGATCCAATCGCAGAACGAGCAAAAGTGCCAGTCATTGGTGCATCGAATACTGCCAAAGGGATTCCTGAGATTGGTGAGTATATTGCGCGTGTCTCTGCACCTATTTCGCTTGTAGCTCCCAATGCAGTAAAGGCAGCGCTTAAGCTTAATCCTAAGATTAAAAAAGTCGCTGTCTTTTATGCTCAAAATGACGCTTTCACGACATCGGAGACAGAAATTTTCCAGCAAGCGATTAAAAGCCAAGGGCTGGATATCGTCACCGTCCAAAAGTTCCAAACTACTGACACGGACTTCCAAGCTCAAATTGGAAATGCACTCGCTGTCCAACCCGACTTAGTTGTTATTTCAGGATTGGCAGCCGATGGAGGTAACTCGATCCGGCAACTGCGGGAACTGGGTTATCAAGGTACGATCGTTGGCGGCAATGGTTTGAACACGTCTAATATCTTCTCGGTGTGTCAAGCACTCTGCGATGGTATTATCATTGCTCAAGCCTATAGTCCCGAAGCCCCCGGCGAAATCAATGCTGCCTTCCGCGATACTTATCTAAAGCAAAACAAGAAGGAACCACCGCAGTTTAGTGCTCAAGCCTTCACTGCCGTACAAGTATTCGTGGAAGCCTTGAAAGTTTTGGATAGTAAAACCAAACTCAGCGCGTTGTCATTGGCAGAGTTACGCACAAAGCTGAATCAGCAAATCCTAGCTGGAAAGTACAATACACCTCTCGGTGAAATTGCCTTTACCCCTGAAGGTGAAGTTGTACAGAGCCAGTTTTACATTGCTCAAATCAAGATGGATGTAGATGGAAATAATGGCAAGTTCATCTTTTTGAAGTAAGTCAAAAGGGTGCATCCCTATTTTGCAAAATAGTTGATTAATTTACCTGCACCCAGAAAGGCTCTACGATCGTTCTTTATCGAAAATATACGGCAGAGGTTTTTTACGCCCTTTGAACTGAGCGCGCACGATTACCCGTTCCGAGCGCTTTGGCGGTACTGGATTGTAGTCTATTTCGCCAATGCTTTCTAGAGTCTGTGAGTAGTGTTTTGGTGCTTGCATAGTAACTATACCATTGTAAACTGCTTTGTCAAAAAGAGCAACGCAGGTTATATCATTTTAGATTTTAGATTTTAGATTTTACATGACTTATGAATCCGGGTTGAAAGTTAAAAGATTTCATCCTAATTTCATTTTTGGGTGTCAAGCTAAATAGAATGGCTATTTAACACTGTTCAGCCAAGGAATCGCGGGAAAAGCTACGGCAGCCGGAGCCTTTAATATCTGCTAAATTTTATTGTTAAATAGCCGATCGCCCAACGGTGGCTGGTAGTCATCACCTCTATGAAATCATAAAATGTTCAGCACTATTCTTAGATGGGTAATTAACCGCCGCTGGTTAGTTGTTATCGCCACCATTATTATTAGTCTTTGGACATTGTATATCATCCCCCAAATGTCCCTTGATGTCTTCCCTTCTTTTGCACCCCCGCAAGTCGAAATTCAGACGGAAGCACCGGGTCTCGCGCCCGAAGAAATCGAGTCTTTGGTAACACTACCGATCGAAAGTGCAATTAACGGAACTCCTGGGGTAACAGCAGTGCGATCGTCTTCCGCTGTGGGCCTTTCTTCGGTTAAGGTAATCTTTGATTGGGGAACTGAAATTTATCAAGCGCGCCAGTTGATAACAGAAAGGTTGCAGCAAGCTGAAAGCCAACTCCCGGCTGGGGTAGAAACACCGCAAATTTCTCCGACAACTTCTCCAGTCGGCCTGGTGATTACCTATGCTTTTACCTCGGAAACTACTCCTTTGATGGAAGTGCGCCGTCTGGTTGATTGGCAAGTCACAAATCGCCTTCTAGCCGTAACAGGCGTTGCTCAAGTGGTGGCATACGGCGGCGAAGAAAGGCAGTATCAAGTATTAGTAGAACCTGCCAAGTTGAAAGCTTTTAATGTGTCGTTGCAGCAAGTTGCCGAAGCGGCGGCTGCCGCGAATGTTAACGCGCCGGGGGGGTATTTAATTACGCCGGATCGAGAAACTTTAATCCGGGGGGTGGGGCGGATTGAGTCTCTGGAAGATTTGCAGCAATCGGCGATCGCCTCTCGCCAGGGAACACCCGTCAGAATTGCTGATGTAGCTGATGTCAAGATTGGTGCTGCTATCAAGCGGGGCGATGGCAGTTTCAACGGCAAAAAAGCTGTGATTGTGATGGTAAACAGACAGCCAGTTGCTGATACTCCGACGGTAACTAAAGCGGTTGAGGCAGCAATGGCTGAGGTGCAGCAAGCTCTGCCAAAAGATATTAAAGTTACTGTGACTTTTCGACAGGAAGAATATATTAATTCCTCGGTGGAGAATGTGCGATCGGCTTTAGTTGAAGGCAGTATTATCGTCACCATTATTCTCATCCCGTTTGTGATGAATTGGCGCACTCTGGCGGTTGTTTTGCTGGATTTCTTTCTGACTTGGCTGTTGGCGCTGCTGGCGATGAATTGGCTGGGGCTGGGGCTGAATACGATGACTTTGGGGGGTTTGTCGGTGGCGATCGGCACTGCGATCGACGATGCTATTGTCTATGCGGAAAATACCTACCGCAATTTGAGAGAAAATACGTCTTCTCTTGATCCACGTCCGGTGATGGATGTGATTTTTGACGGCAGTCAAGAGGTGCGCGATTCTTTAATTGGAGCGACTGTAATTGGGATTGTGGTGTTTTCGCCAATTTTTACTTTGCCCGGTGTAGAAGGTCGAATTTTTACGCCGATGGGGATTACTTATTTGGTAGTTGTGGTAATTTCTAGTCTAGAATCGCTGTTAATATCTCCGGCTCTTTGCGCTATTTTGTTGCCTAACAAACGCATGAGTGCTGCGGAACCTTGGCTGCCGAGATTTTGCAAGCGCATCTATCATTCTTCGATAAATTTGTCAATGCGCTATTCGGGGATTATTTTAGCTTTAGCTGCTGCTAGCATGGTGGCTACATTAATTATTTTGCCATCCTTTGGACGGGTGTTTTTGCCGGAGTTTCAGGAGCAAACTTTGGTGAATACTATTCAGCTTTATCCGGGGGTGTCTTTGGAGACAACAGATAGCGCGGCTTTTGCTATTGAAGATGCACTTAAGGATGATACCAGGTTTGAATACGTGCAAGTGCGATCGGGCCGCGCTCCGGGAGATGCGGATGCTGCGGGAGTCAATTTAGCTCACATTGATATCGGTTTGAGCGAGGCTGGGATGAAAAACAGGCCGCAAACTTTGGAGGCGCTGCGGCAGGAATTTGCTAAACTGCCGGGAGTTGCACCAAATATCGGCGGTTTTATTTCTCACCGGATGGATGAGGTTTTATCTGGTGTCAGAAGTCAGATTGCTGTCAAAATCTTTGGCCCGGATTTGGATCAACTTCGCAGCATCGGCGCCCAAGTTGAAGAGCAAATGAAAACCGTTGACGGAATTGTGGATTTGCAACTCGAACCGCAGGTGCCAGTGCCACAAATTCAAATTAAGTTTAACCGTCAAGCTGCGGGTAGATACGGTTTGAAAATCGGAGAGCTTTCTGAAATAATTGAGACAGCTTTAAACGGCAAAGTTGTTTCTCAAGTTTTGGAGGTGCAGCAAACTTTTGACTTAGTTGTTTGGTTGCAGCCTGAAGCCAGAAATAACTTAGAAACTATTCAGAATTTGTTGGTTGATACTCCAAGCGGCAACAAGATTCCCCTCGCCCAAGTTGCTACTGTTAAATACGGTACTGGACCCAATACGATTAACCGCGAGAATGTTTCCCGGTTGATTGTGGCAGCGGCTAATGCTAAAAATAGGGATTTGCGAGCAGTTGTGAATGAAATTCAAGCTAAAGTAAAACGAGAGGTAGAGTTGCCTTTTGGCTATTTTATCCAGTACGGCGGTCAATTTGAAGCAGAACAAAGAGCTTCGCAAAATATTATGATATTTAGTGCGATCGCCTTTTTGGTAATTACAGTATTGATGTACTTGTCTGTCAAGTCTATTGCTTCAACTGCTATGATTATGATTAATTTGCCGATCGGATTAGTGGGGGGAGTAATTGCGGTAGCTTTGACGGGCGGCATCATCTCTGTAGCTTCTTTAGTTGGCTTTGTCACTTTATTTGGCGTTGCCACCCGCAACGGCTTGTTATTAGTAGACAACTACAACACTAAATTTGCCGAGGGAATGCCTTTTAAGGAAGCAATTATTAAAGGCTCGATGGAACGGCTAAACGCCATCCTGATGACTGCTTTAACATCAGCTTTGGGTTTAGCACCTTTAGTCTTAGAAGGCGGCCCCGGAAAGGAAATTCTGCAACCTTTGTCAGTAGTAGTTTTAGGCGGATTATTTACTTCGACTGCCTTGACTCTGTTAGTTTTGCCAGCTTTGTATGCTCAATTTTCTACGTTTTTACGACCTAAAAAACCTCAAGACGCTGTTGAAGACGCCAAGGTAGTTAATGTGTGATAATTTATAATTATTGTCAGCTTATAGTCAGCAAGGAGTCAAACAAATGAAATCGCTCAAGTCAAATTTAATTATTTTAGGCAGCGTCGGATTGTTATTTTTGGTAGCCTGTAATAAGGGCGACCAAGCAAGCGATACAAATAGCAGTTCAGCATCCCCTCCTGTCGCCTCTCAACCTGCGTCTTCTGCTCCCGCCGCTGCTCCTGGAAAAGCAACTCAAGGGGGGCAAGTTGTGGAGTCGGGAGCTTACCATTTAGAGTTTGTAACTGAAAAAGAAGCTACCGGAACTCATTTAGATGTTTTTTTGCAAAAAGGGGATAAAAAGGAACCAGTTCCTAACGCCAAAGTTACGGCTCAAGTGCAGTTGCCGAATGGAAAGCAGCAAACCCTAGCTCTCAAGTATGATGCTGAGGGCAAACATTACGCTGTGGTGTTTCCCGGCAAAGATGCAGGAAGTTATCCCGTGAAAGTGACTGCGGATATTAACGGAGAAAAAGTTGACGGTCGTTTTACCTTCAATCAATAGATGGCTGATTGATTAATGCAGTCTTAATAATTTAAATTGTCAAGAATTTGAATCAATTAGTTCAAGTTGCAATTTGAAATCTACGATTGGCAATTCAAACTGCCTCCGGCATTTCCACTAATCTGCTAGTTTCAAGGCGCTTCTGCGTTATTGGCAGCGAAATTACAAATTCCGTCCCTTCTCCAAGTCCCGAAAGGCACTCCAAGCAGCCACAGTGCTTTTCTCGAACAATTTGGCTGCTAATTGATAACCCTAAACCCGTTCCTTTACCGGCGGGTTTTGTGGTAAAAAAGTGATTAAATATTTTATCTTTGACTTCTTCCGTCATGCCAGGACCGTTGTCGGAAATGCGGATGATTGCCCGATCGCCTTGGGCCACTTCTGTGCTAATCTGAATCCTAGGACAGCTTCTCTCGCTATTCAAAACAGGCGAATTAGAAGTGTCTCGCAAAACATCAATGGCATTACTGATAATGTTCATGAATACCTGATTTAGTTGCCCTGCATAACATTCAACCAGCGGTAAATCGCCGTACTCTTTAATCAGTTGGATAGCAGGGCTTTTGCCATTTGCTTTCAGTCGGTGCTGGAGAATTAGCAGTGTACTGTCGATTCCTTCGTGAATGGAAGCAAAACTAATACCGTCTGTGTCTAAACGCGAAAAATTGCGCATCGACGAAACAATCACGCAGATTCTGTCAGTTCCTACCTTCATTGAACAAAGGAGTTTTGGCAAGTCTTCCCTTAAAAAATTGAGTTCTACTTTCTCAATTTCTTCTTGGATTTCTGCTGCTGGATTGGGATAATATTTGTCATATAAATTGACTAGCCGCAATAAATCTTCAACATAATTGCGGGCGTAGGCGATATTTACATCAATAAAGTTGATGGGATTGTTAATTTCATGGGCAATTCCTGCTGTCAGTTCTCCCAAAGCTGATAACTTTTCGGTATGTACTAATTGAGCTTGGGTTTGCTGGAGTTGTTGCAAAGCTAGTTCTAGTTCTTGGGCTTTTTCTCTCAGTTGAGACTCAGATTGTAGCAGCGCTATTTTGGCTTTTTTCCGCTCTAAAATTTCTTTACTTAAAGAAGCATTTGCTATGGAAAGTTTGGCTGTTCTTGCTTTCACTCGCTGTTCTAATACTTCTGCTAGTTCAGCAAGTGCTGCCTCCGCTTTACGGCGTTCTGCAATCTCATTTTCTAATGCTAAGTTGGCGGCTTCTAGCTTTGCAGGACTGGGAAGTGCCAGTGCAAAAGGCATCAATGTTAATAGCAACAAAACTGAACTTCCGGCTACAAAAGCTGTAATGGCTTTCATGAACTCTGACACTAAAGATTCAGGAAACCAAACATACCATGTTTCTATGACGTGGATTGTGCCGCAGGTAACGAAGAAAGCTCCAAATACCAGGAACATCCACTGAAAGGGGATATCTCGCCCTTTGTAAAGGGCATAAACTAACATTGTGGGAATTGCATAATAGGAAACTACGATGATAATTTCCAGCCAGTTCCAACTAGGCATTCCCGAGTTGACTAAAACCGAAGTAATTGCTAAGCCAATCATAAAAATCCTTGATGGTAATCAGGTCAATTTTTACGAATTATACTCAATTATATCGATGCACCATTTATGGCGATCGCACTTTATTTCCTATTTCGTTGCCTGTCTTTTTTTGAATGGGAAGAAAACTCGACCTGCCAGGCTTTGGAAGTAGATGCCACCGACAGTAATTAAAAAGACGAAATAGGCGATCGCCTGCACGACATAGAGCTTATCCGTGTAGCCAAATAACGCACTCAACAGCAAACCGGGAAACTTGTCTTCTGGAAGCAGTTTCGAGGTATTCCAGACCATTGGTCCGAGAATGCAAGAGTGGATTTTAGTAAATCTTTCGTAATAGAAACACAGTGCTGCTGATTCGCGATTTGTTTGCGCTAAAATATTCATAGCACTGTCAAATAATCCCAAAGTAGATACCACTAAACCCGCTACAATGAAGAGCAATAAAATGCCCATATATTTGAAAAACAGGCGGATATTAATTTTGACTCCCCATTTAAACAGCAGGACACCAAGTCCGGTGGCTGATAGAATGCCCGCCAAAGCACCAATCGCTGGAAGAATCCCTTGTTGAAACTTGGCAACGACAAACAAAACGGTTTCAAATCCTTCGCGTAAAACGGCAATCAAAACTAAACTAAATACGCCCCAACCGGCATGAGAATTTTGGGTTAAAGCAGCACTTACGGCGCCTTCGACTTCGGCTTTCATAAATCGCGCTTGCTTGGTCATCCAAATCAGCATCCAGCTCAGCATTGCGATTGCTAAAACCCCAAAGGTTGCTTCTAGCAGCGATTCCATAATCGGTGCAAAAGGCTGATTGGATGCGGACAAAATTTGAAGTGTCCAGCCGAACACTACACCTATCAAAGCGCTGGCAATAAGTCCAACCGCAACACCGCCAAAAACCCAAGGACTTAAATAACTTTGTCCCGACTTTTTGAGGCAAGCGAGAACGATTCCGACAACTAAGGCGGCTTCGACTCCTTCGCGGAGAGTAATTACAAATGTGGGCAATGCTTCGCTAAAATTCATCTTTTTAGTTGAGGTAATATCGGGAGGTAATTGGTAATTTTTTTTACCAATTACCGTTGGCGGTTTGAGTTAACTTTTTTAAGATGCGGGTTTGAGAACTTTTTGGCTGTCGTTCTCGATCGCTTTAACTAGCTGGTTGACTTGTTCGGTGGTTTTTACGGGGGCTGCAGGCGCGATCGCACTTGGCCAACTTGCCTTAAGTTCAGTCATGCTGGCAACAATTGCTTTGTCGGTTTCGGGGCTGGTTTTAGCCACTTGTTCGGCGATATCTTTGTACAGCGTTTCCGCGTACATGACAAAACCCCGCGAATCTTGGTATTCAATAATTGCGGAAATTTTGCCGTTAGCAACTGCAGCTCCGTATTCGGAATTAGCTGTATCCAACAAGCCGTTAATCACTTGCAGCACAAATTTCGGATCTTTTCGCTGCGCTTCGGGAAGGCCGGCAATTGCTCCGTCAACTGCTTGCATTGAGGTGTCAAATTCCGCACTCACTTGAGCCGGATCTTTTGCACCCGCTTTAATTAAATCCTGCAATTTAATTAAAGTAGTCTTAAATTCGGGAACTTTACGCTCGTTTAGCTGATCTTCCACATCGGCATAAATTTCTTCGACTGGATGCCCGATGTGAGGTTCTGCCTGGTCTGGTTTGCCTTGCTCCAAGAGTTCTTTTGCTACGATAAGATGCCCTTTCATCAAGCCCAGTTTAGTCATGTAGTCTACATCTTTGGCTTCGCCTGTGAGTACGATATCTTCAATAGTTACCAAGTCTTTGATTTGGTCGAATTGGGCTTGATTAATGACATTTTTTGAAACCAATTCTTCGACTTTTCCGTAAGGGCGGCTGGCTTGAATTTTGTTAGAAAGTGCGGGTATTCCTAACTTGGCTTCGAGTTTATCTAACTCCGAAAGAATGGCAGTATTGATGTTAATGCCGGGCTTTCCTCCGTGATTCCCGCTGTGACCGCTTGTGGATGCGGGAATCGCGGCGGGTGAGGCGCCCGGTGAAGTGGTGCTGCCGGTGTTGCTGGCTGTGGGGGAAACGCAACCGGCCAGAGCAACGAGGATGGCTGTAGCAGCGGCGGTCGGTAATAAACGAAATGTTGATAACATGGCTGTTGCTAATTTTTACGTTATGTGCATTTTGACTCGCAAGTTATTAAGAAAGATTCTCAATTATTTGCGAGCTATTCATTTTACCTATTTGCGATCGACCTTGTCAAATAATTTCATAATTTCTTTATTTGAATCGGCGCACCGTGGTAGCAGGATTTGGTTTAAGTGATGACTTCAAATACCCCCATGCAGCCTGCTTCGGCGATCGCATCTTGATGGGGATGAAACATAAATTTTCCAGCGTAGCCGTAGGTAAATTCTAAAATATGCCGTTCAGCTACTCCCATTGTGATTACATCAGTTCTTTCACTCGGAGTTAAAGTCATTCCCGTGCGATATACGTCAAAAAAATTGGCGTGCAGGTGAAAAGTCACTGCCGCTTCGTACTCAATTAGGTTGAGAACGTACAGCCGGATTAGCTGATTTCGGTAAATAGATATCGGGTTGTTCATGTAATAATTGGGCAACCCGTTAAAAGCGTAAAGTTCGTTTTTTTCGTCCTCGTTTACGTCGTAACCTCCCATGATTAACAAGATTTCATCGGCGGGAGGGCGGGGTTTTGGCGGATCGATGATAAACATTCCATAGAGTCCTTTACCTATATGGCGAGTTACGGGCTCAATATGGCAGTGATATAGATGCACTCCGTAGGGATTGGCATCGAATTCATAAATAAATACCGAACCGTGTTTCACTGGTTTAACGCCATCCATTTCGCTGGTATGAACGCCGTGAAAGTGCAGCGAATGAGAATGTCCGGCTTTGTTATAAAAAATGACGCGGATACGATCGCCCTCTGTTGCCCTCAATGTTGGCCCCGGCACGCGATTGTTCACGTTCCAGGTGTTGAAAGTGACGGCGCTGTTAAGTTGGACGATCGAAGTATTAGCTTCCAGCCGAAATTCGCGTACCGTGCGCCCGTTTTCGCGCGTCACCGTGCCGTAATCAAAATCCCGCGCAATTTGCATCGGGTTGATATTGCTGACGGTGACTGCATCTGCGGGCATTGGCGGTACTCTCGCCACAGCCGATCGTTTTTGGGTCAAATTTTGCAATGCGATCGCGCTGCCCGCTACCCCAGCACCAGCTATTCCTAGCTGTAGCAGTTGGCGGCGACTCCAGCGCCCCGGCTTTTTCATGGCGGGACGATCGGATAAGTCTGCCATACTTCTTGATAATTATTCTCAAAAATTTGATTGCATTTGAGTATAAGACATTTCCAACTTGTTGTCAATAATTCTCAACTGCTCTCTTTGTCTGCGAAGTCAATCGATTTTAGATTTTAGATTTTAGATTTTAGATTTATTCCCGTCAGTCAGCCTGCGCGTTGGAATGAATCCGGGGGCTTGCGATCCAATTAGTTTCGGTCATAAAATTTCATGCTGATTTCATGTCAGTATGTGATCTTAGATCTGGGGTAGATGCTGCCGGTCGCTAACAATGTATAAGGATTTACCGCTATAAATTAGAGTTATGAGAGTTTTGCTAGTTGAAGATGAGCCAGATTTAGGGAAAGCGATCGAGCGAACCTTAAAGCAGGAAAAATATATAGTTGATTGGGCTTTGGATGGCAGTGAAGCTTGGGAATATTTAGACAGCCAGTGGACGCAATACACCCTCGCTATTTTTGACTGGTTGCTACCAGGATTGTCAGGATTGGAACTGCTGGGGAGATTGCGTGCTAAACATAGCGCACTGCCCGTCTTGATGCTAACAGCAAAAGACCGAATGGAAGATAAAGTTGCGGGACTAGATGCCGGGGCTGACGATTATTTAGTTAAACCTTTTGGGATGGCGGAACTGTTAGCAAGATTGCGGGCTTTGCAAAGGCGATCGCCCCAAATTCAACCGCAACAGCTACAGGTGGGAAATCTCGTTCTTGACTGCGGAAATCGCACTGCTTGTCATCTCGAACGCAACGGCAAAAACCAGATAATCTCGCTGACAAACAAAGAATTTCAACTGTTAGAATATTTTATGAAACATCCGAGCCAAATTGTCACCACCGACCAAATTAGGAATCAGCTATGGGAAGCAAGTGCGGATACCTTTAGCAATGTAGTAGCAGCTCAAGTGCGTTTGCTGCGGCGCAAACTTGAATCAGTGGGTTGCGCGAATTTAATTGAAACTGTACACGGCGTCGGATACCGCATGAGAAATTAAAGCTGTAGGGGCAACCAACGGCGGGCGGATTATATCTCGTTTCCAGTATCTGGCTATAATACAGCGTTTTCCGATGTTATGAGGTACAATAGCAACAGTTAGCTTTCCCAATTTCTTAAATGCTGAGGATTTATTAAATTGACGGCAACTGCTAGGATACATATTTTTCCACCTGCTTTTTCTGAATTTCAGTGCCTTGAAATATCGCCGCAGTGTAAACGATCGCCATTAACAGAATCATCTTAATCAGTCTATCTCCCCTTAAACCACTCCCTTCTAGATTATAACCTCTACTCTTACAGTCTCTCAACATTTCTTCAATTCCCCTTCGTTGTTTATAATCCGCGATCGCTACTGGCAACGAGCCTAAACCTGTCAAAATAAACCAGGCATCTTTTACTTTCCTTCCCCGATATTTGCGTTTCCATTTACAAACAATATCAAATCCTGCTACAGGCCCGGGTTTTTCTGACCATTACTCCTTGAAAATACAAAGATGTTCCACAGCATGACTCCTAATTATCTAAGCATTCCCAGATTAAGTTTTCTGTTGACCGACTAGGATTTTTTTTTAGCCTCAAGCAAAAAGACACACCCATTGTCTTGGGCCAGCTTCCCAGATCTACCGAGCAAAATTCACGCGAACAGATTGATATAGCCCCATTGACGTAGGATCGATCGCAATTGATAAATTTTGCCCCACAGAGTAATAGGTGGTTAACCAATAACTGATTAATGGAAACCTTCTCGAGTGCGATCGTTAATTGAGCACTGGAAAGAGATCTTTGCAGTTTGCAACCGCAAGACTTTCAGTAATAATTGGATAGGGAAAAGAGGAGGGAGAGCCGTTCTAATCTCACTTGTTTTTCTGCTTGCATCAAGGATACTTGGTTGTCATCACCAAAAACTGAGATGGCGTCAGGTATTTTTGTCCTTGAGTCTGGTAGGATCTTAGCATCATTATTTTTTTGGATAGGCAAGCGTGTAACAATTCTGCTGCGTATCTTTTTTAACCACAAGTTGGCTCAATCCTTAGTAACTAAGGGTTTGAGGCGGGTTGTCACCCCTCCCAGCCTAATTCAAGACATTGAGCAGTATATTAAGGAAAATTTTGGTTCAGATGCTATGACTGTGAAATGAAAGAATAGGTTGGTTGAAAAGACGATTTTAAAAGGAGTGTTTTTCTGATGTCTGACAGTGACCTCGAACCAATCGGTAAAGACAAACGCCAAGCTTACTGGCGTGCCAATACCGCTTTAATTCGGAATCTCTTGATTGTCTGGGCGCTAGTGTCACTCGTTTTCAGCATCCTGCTGGTTGAGCCATTGAACGCCTTGCGTCTCGGTGGCTTGCCCCTCGGCTTTTGGATGGCACAGCAAGGCTCAATCTTGACTTTTGTGGTGCTGATTTTTATTTACGCCATCCAGATGGATAAGCTCGATCGCAAATACGGTATCAGAAAGTAAAGGTGTGTCATGTCAGTTGAAATTTGGACAATTTTCATAGTCGGTCTCACGTTTGCTCTATATCTCTATATCGGTTGGCGATCGCGCGTGCAAGACAGTGCCGGTTTCTATGTAGCTGGGCAAGGTGTTCCCGCGATTGCCAACGGCGCGGCAACTGCTGCTGACTGGATGTCGGCAGCATCGTTTATCTCAATGGCGGGGTTAATTTCCGTATTGGGTTACGACGGTTCAATTTACTTGATGGGTTGGACTGGCGGTTATGTGCTGCTAGCGTTGCTGCTTGCCCCTTACTTGCGGAAGTTCGGTAAATATACGGTACCGGATTTTGTGGGCGATCGCTATTACTCCAACGCCGCCCGTTTAGTCGCCGTTGTCGCGGCCCTGTTCATTTCCCTGACTTATGTAGCGGGACAAATGCGCGGTGTGGGCATTGTCTTCAGCCGCTTTCTTCAGGTAGATATCAGCACTGGCGTGATTATCGGCATGGTGATTGTTGCCTTTTTCTCAGTGTTGGGAGGGATGAAAGGCATCACCTGGACGCAAGTAGCCCAGTATTGCATTTTGATTACTGCTTTCCTGATTCCCGCCGGCGCGATCGCATTTTTGCTCACGGGCAACCCCATTCCCCAGTTGGCATTCACCTTCAGCGATATTGTTCCCAAACTCAACCAACTTCAGCTTGACTTAGGTTTCAAGGAATACACTCAACCCTTTGCCAACAAATCAATGCTGGACGTGCTGTTCATCACGATCGCCCTGATGGCGGGAACAGCCGGACTGCCTCACGTCATTGTGCGTTTTTATACCGTGCCTGACGTGCGAGCGGCACGGTACTCTGCGGGTTGGGCGCTACTGTTTATTGCGCTGTTGTACACCAGTGCCCCAGCATTAGCCACGTTCGCTCGCTACAACCTGATTAACACCTTGCACGATCAACCGATCGAACAAGTACGACAGCTAGATTGGGTAAACAAGTGGGAAAAAACCAAGTTGTTGACCTTCGATGACAAGAACAATGACGGGCGCGTTGAGCTGACGGCGGATAAGGCAACTAGCGAGATTACAATTGACCCGGACATTATCGTTCTGTCAACGCCAGAAGTAGCAAAGTTGGCTCCTTGGGTAATTGCTCTGGTTGCTGCTGGCGGACTCGCTGCGGCGCTGTCTACAGCATCGGGTTTGCTATTGGTAATTTCCAGTGCCATTGCCCACGACGTTTACTACCGCATCCTCCGTCCGGATGCCTCGGAGTCCCAACAGGTGTTTGTCGGTCGCGTGATGGTGGGATTCGGTGTGGCGCTTGCTGGGTACTTCGGCATTAATCCACCGGGTTTTGTGGCGCAGGTGGTTGCTTTTGCTTTTGGTTTAGCTGCATCAAGCTTTTTCCCGATTATTGTTTTGGGTATCTTCGATCGGCGGACAAACCGGGAAGGTGCGATCGCGGGCATGATAACAGGTCTTGTCTTCACGCTCTTCTACATCATCGGGGTGAAGTTCGGCGGTATGCAACCCTGGTTCTTCGGTGTTTCCGCTGAAGGAATCGGCACGCTAGGCATGATTATCAACTTTATTGTCACCTTAGTTGTTTCTCGCCTCACCCCACCACCACCACCAGCAATTCAAGAGATGGTGGAATATCTGCGCGCGCCTGACGGAGAACGACCTGTTGAGGCGGTTCATTAATTGAAAATGAGGTTGATTGATACTGAAAGTGCGATCGTACTACAAGATAGGCGATCGCCACCTTCAAATTATCTCAATGAAGCAATTAGAAAACTTCCTAATATCATGTCCGGTCGATCGCCCATAATTAACTTTCCCCCCTCTCTCCCACTTACAGCACTTTCCGGTGCTATGAGGTACAGTAGCAGCAATGACTGAACCAATGTCTTAAATGGTTCAGATTCATCAAATTAAGGGCAACTGCTACGATCCTATCAATCATCTCTGCGGTCTTGGGAGAAAACATTCGCAAAAAAGATTTAAGCTGCGACCACCCCATTTCAATAGGATTAAAATCACGAGAGTAAGGGGATAAGCAAATAACCCTTACACCTACGCTTTCAATCATTGAATTGATTGAGGTTAGTTTATAGGCGGGTAAATTATCCATTACTACCGCTCCCGGCCACAACTGAGGGCATAAAAATTTCTCAATAAATACAGAAAAGGCTGCACCGTCCATTGAGTCATTCACGATCATTACTGCCAGCACTTTCTTAAGACTAATTGCGCCAATGGCTGTGACGAAAGCTCCTCGATAGCATGGTTTGATTCCTCCTACTCTTCCAACGGAGAACGGGCATGACTTCTAGCTAAACCCATAATTATCGCTGTGCGGAAAAATAACTGCCATGAAAGATTTAATCCCACAAGAGTTATAAAAGCTCGATCTCGAACAACTCAAACAAGTATTTGAATTTATTGCCTTCCTGAAATTCCGTGCCAGATTAGTTACTAATCTAGCAGTAGAGGAAAATAACTTAGGCACACTCTACAGCGAATTTGCCGAAGAAGACCGACAAGTTGCCGAACTCGGAATGAGCGAATCTGCAGAGATCCTAAAACATGAAAATTAATAGGTTCCCAGCAATAGCCGGGGAAGCGATTTCACTCTGGCTCTGCCTCGAAGAGATTCCATGAAAATTGGAGGCTGAGCCTCCGGATCTGCGTTACCAGGCAGAGCCGGGGAACGAGTAAAAACGAGTAAAATTAAATTTTGTGGAACAGGCATCTTGCCTGTTCTTAACAATTATATGAAATCTTAGTTAAAATGAATCAAAATAAACTATTTAACCGGACTCGCTGGCAATTAGCCATTTCCTATGCGGCTGTAATGGGTTTGATTTTAAGCTTGTTGGGATTTGGCGTATATAAGGCGATCGCCCACGCTCACTGGGTAGCCATAGACCGCGAATTACAATCAGTAGCCGGGACGCTACACGACAGCCTAGAAATCAAATTGCAGCAGCCCGGACGCCTGGAACCAATAGTAAACGAGCTTTTGCCCAACCTGCGCGTAATTGGAGTTAACGGCCTTAAAAAACCGTGGCCAGAGCGCCATATTTTAAGCGCTATAAACCAAAGCTATTACTATATCCGTTTATTTGATAATTCAGGGAAATTGATTGCGACAGCAGGCGGTTATCCAGAAGAATTGCCACCGACATTTAACTCACAACAGTGGCAAACAATCACTGACAGCAAAGGCAATCTTTATCACCAAATTTCTGTATCGCTACATACAAAGAATCAGGAAAGTTGGGGATATTTTCAAGTGGGGCGGAGCTTGCAAGACTTCAACGATTATCTCAGTACAGTCAAATTAATTTTAAAGTTGGGATTGCCGACTGCGTTAATTTTGGTAGGCTTTTCTAGTTGGTGGCTGGCTGGATTGGCCATGAAACCGATTTATTCTTCTTACCGACAAATCCAACAGTTTACAGCGGATGCTGCCCACGAATTGCGGACGCCTTTAGCGGCATCCCAAGCAACAGTAGAATCAGCGCTTTTGATGTCTGAATTGGATGAAAAAGAAGCGCGGGAAATTTTGCGAACTGTAGAGCGGCAAAACCGCAGATTGACTCAGTTAGTGGCTGATTTGTTGCTGTTGGCGCGGATGGACTCTCAAGCGATCGCCGATCGCCCTCAGCTTTGTTGTTTGAATGACCTGGTTAGCGATTTAGTAGAGGAATTGGCAGCTTTGGCGATCGCCTCAGAGGTAGCCTTAACATCGTCCATGCGCGTACAGCAGCCATTAAATGTTGTCGGCGATGCCGATCGACTTTACCGTTTGGTTGCTAATTTAATTGTTAATGCCATTCAATACACTCCGGCTGGAGGAACAGTAACAGTTATTTTAGATTGCAGCCACCAGGAGGCGATCGTTCAGGTTCAAGATACTGGTATTGGGATGGCGGCGGCAGATTTAGAGCGAATATTCGATCGATTCTACCGAGTCAACAGCGATCGATCCCGCAATACCGGCGGTTCGGGACTGGGATTGGCGATCGCCCAAACCATAGCCCGGGCACATCGTGGCAGCCTCAGCGCCAGCAGCGAATTGGGGCAAGGCGCTACTTTCCTGCTGCGGTTGCCTTTGTGAGCTACTATGTGAGGGAAACCGAATCATCTTTTTGGGGTAATCCCTTTTGCAAAAGGTAGCGCGATCGCCCAAAATCATTAAATAGCTAAGTAGGTAAGGGAAAAAAACATAGTATCTTGTAGGGGCGGGTTTAGCTAAGAATTTATCATACAAGCGAGAAGATGAGTGATCTCACCCGCCCGACCCATCTAATGTTTATTTGTAACCACCTACTTATCAGCAATTAGCAGTCACAGAGAGAAAAATTATGACAGTTTTAGAGCAGGGAACAATCTCAATCCATACCGAGAATATTTTCCCGATCATCAAGAAGTCGCTATACACCGACCACGAAGTCTTCTTGCGGGAACTAATTTCTAACGCCGTCGATGCTATTGCCAAACTGAAAATGGTTTCCCGTTCCGGCGAATACAGCGGCGACATTGGCGAACCGCAAATCAACATTGCCATTGACAAAGAAAACAAAACCCTCTCAATTTCCGATAACGGGATCGGCATGACCCCCGAAGAGGTAAAAAAATACATCAACCAAGTTGCTTTCTCCAGCGCAGAAGAATTTATTCAAAAATACCAAGGCAACGGCGACGACGCAATTATTGGTCACTTCGGCCTCGGTTTCTACTCTTCTTTCATGGTCGCTCAGAAAGTAGAGATTGATACTCTTTCTTACCAAGAAGGCTCCCAAGCTGTACACTGGTCTTGCGATGGTTCCCCCGCTTTTGAACTATCAGAATCTACCCGCACCGAACGCGGCACTACTATTACTCTTACACTCCAAGAAGAAGAACAAGAATATCTAGAACCCAGCCGCATCAAGCAGTTAATCAAAACTTACTGCGATTTCATGCCGGTTCCCATCAAATTTGAGGGAGAGGAACTAAACAAGCACAAAGCAATTTGGCGGGACTCAGCCAGCAATTTGCAAAAAGAAGATTACTTAGAACTGTATCGCTACCTTTACCCGTTCCAAGACGAGCCTCTGCTGTGGGTACACCTGAATACAGATTATCCTTTCATTGTCAACGGAATTCTTTTCTTTCCCAAACTGCGGCCGGATGTCGATGTTACCCAAGGAAATATTAAGCTATTCTGCAATCAGGTTTTTGTCAGCGACCACTGCGAAGAAATTATCCCGAAATTCTTGATGCCGCTGCGGGGAGTCATTGACAGTACCGACATTCCGCTGAACGTTTCTCGCAGTTCTTTGCAAAGCAATCGCACTGTGCGGAGAATCGCTGATTATATTGCGAAAAAAGTGGGCGATCGGCTAAAAGAACTCTACCGCGACGACCGCAACGAATATATCCGCTGCTGGCAAGATATCGGCACTTTTGTCAAGTTTGGAACTCTCAACGATGACAAGTTCAAAAAGCAAGTCGAAGATATTTTAATCTACCGCAGCACCTACGAACCAACAGCGGACAAGCCAGAAACTGTAACGCCCGAAGTTCAGGTGCAAACTGAGGAAGGAGATTTGTGGCAAGATGTAACTCCGAAGTCGGAAAATTCGGCTTCAACGCAGCCTTACACGACGCTGAAAGAGTATTTGGAACGCAATCAAAAACGCCACGAAAATCG
This sequence comes from Microcoleus vaginatus BM001213989, assembly GCA_036700245.1. Classification (GTDB taxonomy): domain Bacteria; phylum Cyanobacteriota; class Cyanobacteriia; order Cyanobacteriales; family Microcoleaceae; genus Microcoleus. The sequence goes on along the minus strand of JAUBOM010000011.1, from coordinate 694 downwards.
CGTGTTTTATTGTACAGATCCGACGTCTCAAGCAACTTACGTGGCAATGCACAAAAGCCAAGGTTTAGAAGTGCTGTTTATGGATTCTTTCATCGACACGCACTTTATTAGTTTCTTGGAACGAGAATACTCAGATGTCAAATTCTCGCGGGTTGATTCCGACATCGACGAAACGCTAATTGACAAAGAGAAAGAAGCGGAAATTGTCGATCCGGCGACGAATAAGACTCGCAGCGAACAAGTTAAAGAAATGTTCCAAAAAGCTCTCAATAAGCCGAAAGTGAACATTCGCACAGAAGCTTTGAAGTCTGACTCTGCGGAGGCGACGCCACCTGCGATCGTACTTTTGCCGGAAGCTTTGCGCCGGATGCGGGACATGACGGCGCTTTTGCAGCAGCAAGCGGCCGAATTCCCCGAAGAACACGTTTTGCTGGTGAATACGTCTCACCCGCTGATTCAAAATCTGGCTAGTTTGAGTCAGGGCGCGATTATTCAAACCGGCGGCGAGTCTCCGTCTGTTCAGTTGGCGAACATGATTTGTCACCACGTTTACGACTTGGCTTTGATGGCCCAGAAGGGTTTCAATGCTGAAGGGATGAAGGATTTTGTCGAGCGATCGAATCAAGTCTTGACAAAATTGACGGAACGTGCAATGTAATGCCCCCCCCCAACCCCCCCTTGCTAAGGGGGGGAG
>JAUBOM010000119.1:0-22400 GCA_036700245.1 Microcoleus vaginatus BM001213989 | reverse complement strand
CTCACGAGTGAGTGTCAGTAACATGATACCTCATCTTTCTGATAAAGGCTATATCTCATCCTCATCTCCCGGTGATATTCTTAACTTTGACATCACTCCGTTTGTTAAGCAGCGAGTTAGCAACGGCGATGCTTTTGCTGGGTTTGGTATTCGTGCCTTGAACTTTGGTGGCCTGGCGCTAAACACTTCTAATTTTTCAGGTATCAAGCCAAGCCTGATAGTTGAAACCGCCGAGGTTACCGAGTCTGTGCCTGAACCAACCACAATCCTCACTGCAGCTATAGCCCTAGGCTGGGGAGGATGGCTGAAACGAAAGAATTCAAGTCAGCAGAATAAAACAAAGTCACAAGGTTAATCTATCGTTTGACAAAATTTGCGGGCAACAGTTTGCTGGAAAACCCACCTGAAAGTGCAGCCGACTAATTCCCCAACAAACACCCAAAATGCCAATTGAGGCAGCACAGTTAACAGCACAAGCTGATGCGGCCACCACTGCCGCGCGCCGAACAACATTGCGGTGATGGTGGCTAACTCGGTTATTTTGCCGACGGTTGCTTCACGCCCGCCGCCCTGCCACACCCTGCAGATGCAGGCGTGAGCCAGTTCATCTACAGCACTCGGTTCAAGATGCTGATGATGTCGCTGTTGATGTTCTGAAATAAAGTTAATGAATTCATCCGGTTGATTTTTTAAACGACTCTTCAATCTAGCAAGCTTAACAAAGGTTGTGTTTTTGTAATGGCGATCGCTACCTGCTATCTACAGCATTTATGCAGGTAACTTTCTTGTTAAGATTTAATAATTTAAATACACAACTAGGGTTTTTTAAGTAAGCTAGCTAGTATTTAGGTAATTTGATTACTGAGTAAGCTTTCCAGTCAAGTTGTTTACTATAAAAGGAAATTTAGTTTTTATGAACAACCTCTACCGTAAAGTCGCAGTTGCCTCTGTTTGCACCGCTCTAGGTTTGGCCCTAGGAGCAAGCGAGGAAGCTTCTGCAGCTACATTTACCTTGCCACCTACTATCAATTTTGAAGTCATAGATTATCCTGTTTGGAGTTGGGATGAAGATACTCCTTACTTTCATTATCAATTTGACGGAGTAGGAGACTCGGTTCGTATGGAGGATTATTCCTTTTTTGGGAGCATAAGGGAAGCTGAAGGAAGACTCTTTGCCGAGTTCAATATTGATAGCTTTTCTTTCGTCCCTAATGAAGATATTAACCGTGTTCTTTTACAGACTCAATATTGGGGGTGGTCTTTGGCTTCTAACCCCCCTGGTTTTGGCCTCTTCGGGTATGTAGGAAACGGAACAGGCGACCTCTCAGATTTTGGGGCTGGAGTATTGTTAAGTTCTGTAGAGGGTTCCTCCTTATCTCGCGGCGATCTTCTTAGCTTTGACGTGACTGGGTTTGTTAAGCAGCGAGTTAGCAACGGCGATTCTTTTGCTGGGTTTGGCTTCCGTGGCGACTATGGTCTCGTCAGTCTCGGAGGCGATAGTTTTCCTGGTTTCCCGCTAAGGATGGTAGTTGAAACGGCCGACGTTGCCGAGCCTGTGCCTGAACCAACCACAATCTTTGGTTCGGCTATAGGCCTAGGCTTGGGAGGATGGCTGAAACGAAAGAAATCAAGTCAGCAGAATAAAACAACGTCACAAGGTTAATCTATGGTTTGACAGAATTTGCGGGCAACAGTTTGCTGGAAAACCCACCTGAAAGTGCAGCCGACTAATCCCCCAACAAACACCCAAAAGGTTTGGAGTTGAGTGACGAAGCGAAAAGATACGCTTGCTGTGCGTAAGTCAATAAAAGAGAGTGGCGAGATGCCTTGAATTAGGTTCAAGGCATCTCGGACAATCTTATTAGTCAATAAGCCTGTCCATAATGCACTATCTTTTTTGAGCTTCAGCGGCTTCAATGCTTTTACAATCAAGGTAAAAGAGGCGTTGTCACGGCGTCAATAAAAATCCTCTTCCTTCCTTATTCTTTCTTGCTTTTTCGGTTAACTTCCCAGCATTTGCAACTTGTACAAACTGGCATACAACCCTTCTTGCTGCAACAACTCTTCGTGGCTGCCAGACTCTACTAACTGCCCGCGCTTGAGCACTAAAATGCGATCGACATTTCGGATAGTCGAGAGCCTGTGGGCAATAATTATCGCCGTTCTGTCCGCCATCAAACGCTCTAGAGCTTCTTGAATTAAAGCTTCCGTCCCCACATCCAAACTAGCAGTTGCTTCGTCTAGCACTAATATACTGGGATTGCGAATAGCAGCGCGAGCAAACGCTAATAATTGTTTTTGTCCCCCCGAGAGATTCGTCCCCCGTTCCCGCAATTGCGTATCATAACCTTGAGGCAATTCCTCAATTAATCTAGCAACATTTGTCTTTTCGGCTGCTGCTTGAATTTCCTCAATCGAGTAATTTTCTCCCAGGCTGATATTGCTCTTTACGTCACCAGCAAATAGAAAGCCATCTTGGATAATCACGCCTATGTGCCTGCGCAACTCTGCTTGAGGCAAATCCCGAATATCCACATGATTAACCAGAATCCGCCCTCGGGTGGGCTCGTAAAGGCGGCAGAGGAGACGGATAATCGAACTTTTGCCCGCACCCGTAGGACCGACTAATGCTACTTTTTCGCCGGATTTGATGGTGAAATTGAGGTTTTGCAGGACATATTCGTCTTGTTTGTAAGCAAACCACACGTTGTCAAATTGGATTTCTCCGGATTCAGAATTCTGCGATTCGGCCTTTTCTCCCCCCCGAAGCTTGGGGGGGTTGGGGGGGGTTAATTTGGGATTGTTAGGCAATAAACGATATTCTGAACTTGCTGGATTTTGATGATTATCTGCCAATTCTCCATCGAACGGAGACAAGTTGTAAGCAGTTGCCTCTGGATGTCCAGTTATCAACAACGGTGAATAACCTGCCCGACTTCCCTCGGACTTCTTCCCTCTCCCTTCAAACATCCGTGTATCCGTGTCAAAATCCGTGTTGTACTCTTCCTTCTTCCCGGTGGTTGGGTCTTTAATTTCGATCGGTTCGTTGAGGATATCGCTAATCCGTTCAACGGCGGTAAATCCTGCTTGAATTGCAGTGAATTTCTCAGCAAATTGCCGCAGCGGATCGAAGAGACGCTGAGCAAATAAAATGAATGCAGAGAGAGTACCGAAATTAAGATTACCGGCTAAAACCCTTTGACCGCCCATCCACAAAACCCCTGCGATCGCCACTAAAGCAATCCATTCTAAGGTCGCAGATACGGCTGAGTCATAAAAAATTGTTTTATCAACTGCTTTAATGTAGCGTTTATTGGTGACGCGAAACAATTCTGAGTTGAATCTTTCGCGGCGGAATAGCTGCACTACCCCAATACCTGTAAGGTTTTCTTGCAGTTGTGCGTTGAGTTCGGAAAGTTCTTCTCTGGTAGTGTAATTTGATAGGCGATATTGATGCTGGAAATAAACTATGATTCCGGTAATTGGTATCATCATCAGCACCAACATTAAAGCTAGTTGCCACTGCATGGTAAACATGAAAATGGCAATTACTAAAATTGAAAATAAATCGCTGACAATGCCGATCGCTCCGCTGGAAAACACTTCCCCCAAAGCTTCCACATCGCTGGTGAGGCGAGTCATCAGTTTACCTACTGGAGTGCGGTCAAAAAATCTGACTGCTAGCGATGTGACGTGCACGAACAAATCATTTCTAATATCAGTAGTAATTATTTGCCCTACTTTCGTGACTAAATAGCCTTGAACTGATTGCAGTGCCAATCTAATTGTTATAGTTAGCGTCAGCAAAACTGCCAGAAGATTCAATGCAGCAGATAAAGGCAATCCCCGCAATAATTCATAGGTAGGTTCCGCGCGAATTACGGAAATTGCCTGTCCGATGAGAATCGGTTGTATTGCTCCTGAGACTGCTAGCGGTACTAATAGTACGATCGAAATAATCAACAAGCGTTTGCTGCGCCCTGCGTAAGATGCCAACCTCATGAATAACCGCCAGTCTGTATCGCGGCCGGGTTGGTTTTGGGTATCTGCTAGTGGTGAGGAAATTGTCATCCGATTTTAGATTTTAGATTTTAGATTTTAGATTTTAGATGGCAGAAGCTATTATGCTGCTAAATTCGGGGGCTTTTGCTGAGGAGATCGAGCTTTTTTTCGCTGCGCGACTTGTAGGGCCCGCTGGCGAGATCAGTTCGATCGGTATTTGAGCAAAAAAGCTGTACAATATATCCAACTAATAATTGTAGCAAATAGAGTCAGTTAAATTATGGAATATTCTACAGAGCCAGCAAATTCTCGCTCCTGACAGCACTCAGTCGCCCATATTTATTACAACTGCGGATACCCGCTACTAGCCACTTTATGCCTTTAAAGATAGAGTTCGCCACTGGTTTTATTAGCTGGGTCAAATGCTGGCTTTTCAAAATGCAGTTCACTGCATTGAAGAGATAGATTCTACATTTCACCGTCGTCCCAAGGAAAGTATATTAGATTTTTTGCTTATAAATTATGCAACAAATAGAGACAGCCCGATTGTATCTGAGACAATTTACACCAAATGACTTAGAGGATCTGTACCGCATATACAGCGATTCAGAGGTGATGAAGTATCTGAACGAAGGCGTCAGAAATAGAGAAGAAACAGCAGCAGATTTATTTCAAATAATCGCAGATTGGGAAAAACACGCTTTCGGTTTGTGGGCTGTTGTCAATAAACAAAATAACCAATTGATCGGCGACGGGGGGCTTCGCTTCTTAGGAAAAACACCTGAAGTAGAAGTCGGTTACGTTTTAGCAAAAGCGTATTGGGGGAAAGGTTTAGCATCGGAAGTTGCAGCGGCTAGCCTCAAGTATGGATTTGAAGTATTGAATCTCGAAAAAATTGGATCTGTTGCAAATACCGAAAACAGATCCTCGCGGCGGGTAATGGAAAAAATGGGGATGAAATACCAGCATAACCTCGAGGATTCCGATCGAGTATATTATTCAATCTCGCGAAAAATCTACCAGTCAAAAGTAGTTTAGTTGAGTTGAGGAAGGAAATCAAAGCAAAATGTTTGTAGCAAGACTTATCAAAACTGGTATCATAATCTAGTAATAAAAATTATATTAATCATGCGAGAAATAGAGACAGCCCGATTGTATCTGAGACAATTTACGCCTGAAGACTTAGACGATCTGTATCGCATCTACAGCGATCCGGAAATAATGAAATACCTCACAGGAGTTAGAACTAGAGAAGCTACAGAAACCGCCATTAATACCATGCTCAAAAGTTGGGAAGAAAACAACTTCGGAATGTGGGCTTTAGTACATAAAATAGACCGTAAAATGATTGGTCGCTGCGGACTGGTTTTGCTGGACAAGACACCGGAAGTTGAGCTAGGCTATACCCTCGACAAAGTTTATTGGAATCAAGGATTGGCGACAGAAGCATCTTTTGCTAGTCTAAACTATGGATTTCAAATATTAAAGTTGGAGAGAATAGTTGCGATCGCCCGCCCAGAAAATATCGCCTCCCAGCGGGTGATACAGAAAGTTGGCATGAAATATGAAAAAAATGCTCATTATTACGAAACTGATGTAGTATATTATTCTCTCTCGCGAGAAAGTTACCAGTCCCAAGTATTTTCGTAAGGTGCGCAAAGCGCACCTTACTGCATTTAAATTCCTCACATCGCAAATTGGCATTATTGTCGGCTGACAACTACGAAGTTCTTTGCAATTGCTTGTTAACTTTTTGAATTTTCTTAGCAAAATACTCTTGTCTGTGTCCCAATCTTTTAGCGACTTCCCACCCTTTTTGATAGGCTTCCAAAGCTTTATCGTAAGCCGTCATCTCTTGATAAACTTGACCGATATTGTCGTAAGCGTTCATCAATCCGTAGAAATTGTAAGCCCGCTCTTCTAACAGCAACTGCATTTGATAAATCCGCAAAGTCGGCTCCCATTGCTTTTGCGATCGGTAAAGTAAAGCTAATTTCTCCAAAGCTTCACTAGCTTGGGCATACTGTTGAATGGGGACGGCTAAATTGTATGCTTCCTGATAGTATTGAGCTGCTAAATTGATTTGACCTATGGTTTGGTAATCGGTGGCGATCGCAAATTTGAGCGGTGGTATAGCGCTCGCATTTTGTAAGTTAAGATACACTGATGCTAGTTTTTCACGGGCTGCGATCGCCTTTAGGGGTTGTTTCGACTGCTGGTAAACATAGGCCAACTGTCTCAGAGTATCTACCTCAGTTGGAGGAGTTACAGGCTGCGGCGGCGCGCCGTTTCCCGCAACTACAGCAGAACTTTGCACAGCAGAATTAGCAGCAAATAAAGCGCGGTTTTCCTGAATTAAAGTTGCCAATTCTTCATACACGGAAGCAGCTTTATCGTAACTCAACCAATTGACGTGAATTAGCGCGATCGCCTTCAAAATCTGACCTTGGGCCAATATATCTTGATTTTGGCGCGCATTTTCGAGAATTTCTTGGTAAACTTCTACAGTCGGGCCTTTAGCGCGCACCTGCTGAAAAGCCGCAGCCAAGGCGGGGAGCAACTCAGTATTAACTGGTACTTGGGATTTGACTTCTTTTTGAATTGCTTGCAACCGTTTGGTAATAAGCTGTAGTTCCAGGTTTTTACTGTTACTCCAAGCAACACTTCCCACCCGACTCAAAGCAGCAATTTCCGCCGCCGGGCCGAGATACCTGCGCAGTCGCAATTCTCGGAACCAAATTTCAAAAGCACCAGCCCCATCTCCAGCTTGCAATTTAGCCAATGCTTCTAAGTTTAACTCTTCCAAAGCCGCTGTCAGTTCGTCCCGCTGAGTGCTGCTCAAAGATTCACTGGCGGGAGTTAGGGGATCGGGTGTGGTAATTTCTAGAGGATTAGGAGAAAATTGATCGAGGGCTGGTGGATTAGTTTGGGCGCTAGCAATAGAACCAGCACACAGCCACAAAAAAAGCAAGCACCCAATTGGCACAGAACTTCTCATTCTCAAAATTTGGTTGCCGCGATTCGGCATTCCTTCTCGAAACATCAAGTTTTGCATATCTACAAAACGGTATAAATTATGTCACAAAGATGGCACAAAAGCAAACAGTTCAACAAGAGCAACAAAATACAAGTTACCGTACTGAGCAATTATTTTCAGTTAAAGACGCTGGGCGATCGCATTTTACGCTTATTCAGTCTAGCCCTAATTCTCTTAACTGTTTGCACAGCTTGCACCCCCCCTCCTGCAGTTGCGAGAGACCGCTCTTTTCCAGAAATGTCCCTAGAATTTTTGGGCGAGTACCAATTGCCAAAAACCAATTTTGAAGGATCACCAGTCGGCGGTTTGTCAGGAATTACCTACGATCCCAAAGGTATTAGCACTGTCACTTCCAAAGCTTATCGCTTTTACGCTCTTTCCGACGACCCCAGCGAAAACGGAGAAGCCAGATTTTACAGTCTCAGACTCGACCTCACATCGAGCGATCCAGCAAATATTCGCCTCAAAAAAGTTGCCGTTGACGGCGTTACCTCCCTCAAAAAAGCAGACGGTGAAACCTTCTCTTGGGGTTCCATCAATCCCGAAGGCATCGCCCTTTCTCCCCGCAATTCAGTATTTGTCGCCAGCGAAGGCGTCACTCATGCTGGCATCCCTCCGTTTGTAGGAGAGTTTGACCTCAAAACCGGGAAATTGCTGGGAAATTTGCCGATTCCCAAACGCTACATTCCCGATGCCAGCGATGAAGAACAGCAGCAAGGAGTGCGGGAAAATTTAGGTTTTGAATCTTTAAGCATTGACCCAGAAACCTTTAGTCCGGGCGGTTTCGATCCGTTTCGTTTGTTCGCAGCTACGGAAGCGCCGTTAATGCAAGATTTAGACCCGGAACAGGCAAGCAAACTGCGTTTTTTACATTATGTTATTGTCGATAAAACGCCGCAAATAGTATCAGAAAATCTTTACAAGTTAGACCAAGTTCCCATGACAGTTTTGAACGGTTTAACAGAATTAGTAACTGTAGGTGGCGGTCAGATTTTGAGTTTAGAACGTTCTTTTGGGCTGTCGGGATACAGTGCTAGGATTTATCAAGTAGCGCTTGGGGCGGCTACAGATACTTCGAGAATCCAGAGTTTTAAAGGGCAAGTCACAATGGTCGAACCTGCTAAGAAAAAGTTGTTGCTAGACTTAAGCGAACTCGGGATTCCGCTGTACAATTTAGAGGGAATGACCCTCGGGCCGCAGTTGCCAGATGGCAGCAAAAGTGTAGTTTTGGTCAGTGACGACAATTTTGAGGAAGCGCAGAAAACTCAGTTTCTTTTATTTAGCTTGAAGGGCAAAGGTTAGGTAATAAGGGCGGGCTAGCAGCAACGGCCCACCCCACAAGAAAATTTATTCTTTGTGAAACAGGCCGGAAAGCCTGTTTATCAAAAATGTACAATAAAATTTACTCTTTACTTTGTGGAACAGGCCGGAAAGCCTGTTCATAAAAATAGTATAAATGAGGCTAAATTAAATTCATCCAACTATAAAATACTCTAATTATGCCAACTCGTAATACTTTGCAATTACCAGACATCGAACTTTCCTACCTAGAATGGCAGGCAGAAACAGGGAAAGAAAAATTTCCGCGTTTGCTGCTGCTGCACGGTTTAGCAGATAGTGCGTGTGTCTGGACTAGCTTGGGCAATTACTTGTGCAACCGCTATCATATTGTAGCGCCAGATATGCGCGGTCACGGAGAAAGTAGCAAACCGAAAACAGGCTATACTTTTGAAAGTGCGATCGCAGATTTAGAAGCTTTGATGGCACATCTCAACTGGTCAGACGCCCACATTTTAGGACATTCTTGGATGGGCAAACTAGCACCAATTTGGGCAAGGAAAAATTCGGCTCGCTTTTGCAGTATGATTTTAGTAGACCCCATTTTCATCACCAAACTGCCCGCCGCGATGAAACTCACCCTGCCAATTGTTTACCGAAAATTAGACTGTCTCAAATGTGTGGGCCCGTTTGCGACTTTATCCCAAGCAGAAGCAGCAGCAAAACAATCGGGAGAATACGCAGATTGGAGTGACGTGCAGCAAATGGTATTCCAACAGCAAATCGAACAAAAATCCGACGGAAGTTGGGGCAGTAAATTTGCGATTGCAGCCAGAAATCAGATATTTGCAGAAGTGATGAAAGTTGCGGGTTTAACTGAAAATATTGATATTCAGACTTTGTTTGTACAGCCGGAAAAAGGGGTAAATCGCATGGCTTGGCAAATGCAGCCATACAAGAGATACTTGAAAAATCTTACCGTTGCAAAAGTACCGGGGAATCACTGGTCTTTTTTTACTGAACCGGAAATTTTTAATCAAACTGTGGCAGATTTTTTAGAGGGCACAAGACAGTGAATTTAGAAATTATCGCACATCGGGGATTTTCGGCGATCGCCCCGGAGAATACTTTAGCAGCTTTTGAACTGGCGATCGCCCGTGGAGCTCATTCGATCGAATTTGACATCCAGCTATCCGCCGACAACGTTCCAGTGATTTTTCACGACGCCACATTAGATAGAATCACTGGAGTTTCTGGCAAAGTTAGGGAAAAAACTCTGTCCCAATTGCAGACACTTAATGCGGGAAAATGGTTTAGCGCTGAATTTTCACAAGAAAAAATTCCTACCTTAAAAGAATCATTAGCTATCCTCAAAAATGTTGACAAATTTCTTTACTTTGATGTCAAACCTCACTGCGAGTGGTCTAATGCAGATGTCGCGGACTTTGTCAATACTTTGAAGGGCGAAGAAATCCAACATAAATGCGTTATTACTTCCTTTAACGATGGATTTCTGGAACAAGTGCGGCGGCTATCTGGCGATTTGGCGATCGGACACATTGTTGCTAATCTAGAAGCATACAAAACTCAATTTGCTCAAGCTGTGGCGCATCAGGATAATTTGATTAGCAGTCTGTATCGCGTGTTGCTGGAAAACCCGGCACTAATTCAAGAAAGCCGGAGTCAGGGACTTGACATTGTGGCCTGGACGGTGGACGATCGAGCGGATATGCAAAAGTTATTTGATTTGGGTATAACGCGGATTGTCACTAATTGTTTGATAGGATCTTTTTAACCGCAGATGAAGGCAGATTAACGCAGATTAACGCAGATAATAGATGAATTACTTTCGCAAAAGCATCCACGAAATGTCTGGCTATGTGCCGGGGGAACAGCCACCGCTAGGCACAAAGATTATTAAATTAAATTCTAATGAAAATCCCTATCCGCCTTCTCCCAAAGCGTTACAAGTGCTTCGGGAAATAGACGGAGAAATGCTGCGCCGCTATCCAGATCCAACTGGCAAAAGTTTCCGCATTGCTGCTAGTCAAGTTTTGGGAGTTGCTGAGGATTGGATTGTTGTAGGTAACGGCAGCGACGATTTATTAAACTTGATAGTTCGCGCTGTGGGCGAATCTGGCAAACAGATCGTTTGTCCCGCGCCTACTTATGTATTGTACCGCACTTTGGCAGCAATTCAAGATGCAGAATTGGTTGAAGTTCCTTATCCGAACGACTACAAGTTACCAGTCGATTTGCTAATAGCAGCCCAGGGTGCAGTCACATTTGTAGCTTCGCCAAACAGTCCATCGGGAACAGCCATATCTGTTGCAGATTTGGAGAAACTGGCTAAAGAGTTATCGGGCATTCTTGCGATCGACGAAGCTTATGTAGATTTCGCCGAAGAAAATGCTTTGAACTTGACAAAAAAGTACAGTAATGTGATAATTTTGAGGACGCTTTCAAAAGGTTATTCCCTGGCAGGATTGAGGCTGGGTTTTGGCATAGCAAATCCGGCGCTGCTGGCTGAATTAAATAAAATCAAAGACAGCTATAATGTGGATGCTTTAGCCTATGCAGTGGGGGCGGCTGCGATCGCCGATCGAGACCACAAAACAGCCAACGCCGAAAAGATTAAGGCTTCGCGAGCAAAACTAGCCGTTAGCTTCAAGGAATTAGGCTTTGACGTTTGGCCCTCGCAAACCAACTTTTTGTTAGTTAGGCCACCAAAAGGCGATGCAGAAAGGATCTATCAAACACTGAAAGTACAGGGAATATTGATTCGATACTTCAATCAGCCACGATTAGAAGACAAATTGCGGATTAGTGTAGGGACGGAGGAACAAAATCAAATATTGGTTAAAACTTTGAAAGAAATCCTATAAATAACGATCGCACTAAAATTAGTTTCTAGTGATGACTTTAGTCCTATGATTTTTATGGAGACTGGCATTCCTCACTACAAACATCTTGATTACGGATAATTATTAGGATTATCAATAGCCAACCCTGCCGACTGAGCAATATCCAGCAATCTGTTGTCCGCCGAAACAAAAATTAGTTGAGTTTCTGGCATTGATGTTAAAACAGATTGAACGCGCAAAGCAGCCGCCAATTGCACAGCATCATAAGCCCGCAGTGGATATTGAACAATCAATTCACCCGCCCTTTCAACCAGTGCCCGATCAACTTCGATAACTCTATACCGACTATTGAATTCAGAACGAAATTTTGCAATAAGTGCAGCAACTTCCGCAGCAGTTATACCGCCTTCACGTTGTCTGCGTGCAAAAGCACTAAGAACTTCCACCCAGGTGATGCGGACTAGAAGAAGCGAGTTACCAGTCTGGGAATCCGTGAGCGTTTTTATCCAAGGGCTGCCAATTTCAACCACATATCTTTTGATGAGGGCGCTGCTATCCAAAAAATAAATGTTTACCACGGGCCGCGATCCTCGATAATAATTTCTGACAGAGGCTTGCCCGGTTTTGCCCCTAACCTTTTAGCCAATTCATACACATCTTCATCGGTGAAAGCCTGGACGTTATGGGGATCGTTAGGTAGTGGAGTCACCAATCCTCGGTCAACTAAAAACTGGATTGCCAATTCTGCCTGCTTTTTTGGATCGTCTGGCCAGAGTTGAATCTGCACAGTTTCCCCATCATTCAATGACAAAGGACTCAGGGGACGCAAAACCCCGTTTTCGTAGATAGCAGTAATAGTTTCTGGCATAATTACCCTCTTAATTAAATGCTTTGACTTCTTATCCTTTTTTTAATTACTTCGTTGCCACCACAGCCAAATTCCAAGCCAAGCGCTTCATCAAAGGCAACTTTTTCAAAAAGCCATCCAACCCTTCCAATCGAGAGTATTCCGGTTTCAATCTCTCTTGTTCAAGGATAATTTTTTTCCAATAACGCTCCTCATTAGGATGCACTTTTTCTATCAAATAAAAGCGCAAAAAAATCCAAAGCGATGTCAGCCAAAACGTATCATAAGCTGTCTCCGAAAACAAAGACTTGACAAAAGTCACAATATTAATATCCAAAGGAGTTTCATCCTCCGTCCGCACCTCAGTAGCCATCCTGCGGTAAACATTAATCACCGGATTGTGCTTCATCGGGTCCCAAAAACAAGCTTTGCCGCCCGGTTTCAGCACGCGCTGCATTTCGCGAATTGCCTTTTCTGGTTCCGGCAAATGGTGCAGCAAGTTAGAAGCGTAAACAATATCAAAACTGTTGTCCGGGAAATCCAGCGCCATTGCATTCACCGTGCAGCCCTCTATTGTGACGCCGTTTTTCTCGGCCAATTTTAGAGCAACTTCTACCATGCCAGGAGAATAGTCCGCCGCCACACAATGCGCGCCTTTTTTAGCAAAATAAACGCTATTTTCTCCCGCGCCGCAGCCTAAATCTAAGAGGCGTTTGCCTGTAATATCACCCATCTGTTTGAGAATAAATCTATTTTCTGGGGCGGTGCAAGCTTCAAAGTAATCATTGACTCGAATGCCGTCAATATCGATCGTAGATGCCCAAGCATCGTGGAATTCCCGCTCTTTTTTAAAAGTTTCGTCTTGCATTTTTTTAGAGTTTGTTAGGGGTAAAAAAAAATTATTTTCAACCGCAGATGAAGCCGGATTAAAGTAGATTGATTGAGATTTATCTGCTTCGAGATGGATTCGTCTGCGGTTGGTTTCAAGAAAAATGGCTGATAGTAAATTTATCAGCGCTGTGCTTCTGCAACAACTTGATTTCCGATCGGAGTTGGTTTTTCCGAGGATTTTTCAGCACTATGCTGCAATGCCTGATACAGCCGATTTAAAGCGCTGATGTAAGCTTCTGCAGAGGCTACGATAATGTCGGTATTTGCCGAGTGACCGGAAAATACTTTGCCTTCGTGGCGCAAGCGAATTGTTACTTCGCCGATCGCATCTATTCCCGCTGTCACCGACTGTACAGAAAACTCGATCAATTCGTTGGGTACGTTTACCACCCGGTTAATTGCCCTGTAAACCGCATCCACAGGCCCGGTACCGATCGCAGCATCGGTCAATTCTTCGCCCGCCGGATTCCGCACAGTGACAGTTGCTGTCGGGCGAGATTTGTCGCCGCAGGAAACTTGCACCAATTCTAACCGGAAAAGTTCCGGTGCTTGGTGAACTTCGTTGTTGGCGATCGCCTCTAAATCCCAATCAGTAATCTCTTTTTTCTTGTCCGCTAAATCTTTGAACTTGACAAAAGCCTTATTTAGCTCATCGTCGGCCATTTCAAAACCCAACTCTTTCAAGCGAGTGTGGAAAGCGTGGCGCCCCGACAATTTACCCAGCACGATTTGATTTTCTGTTAAGCCGATCGACTCAGCGTCCATAATCTCGTATGTCAGCTTATTTTTCAGCACCCCGTCTTGGTGAATTCCCGACTCGTGAGCGAAAGCATTTGCCCCGACAATCGCCTTATTTGGCTGCACCAACATCCCCGTCAAATTGGAAACCAAGCGGGAAGTTTTGTAAATTTGGCGCGAGTCAATATTTGTCAGCGGTTCCTCAGAATCCGCAGCCCGGCCCAAGAACGGATTATAATATTGGCGCCGCACGTAAAGCGCCATTACCAACTCTTCCAAAGCTGCATTTCCCGCCCGTTCGCCAATCCCGTTAATCGTGCATTCTAACTGTCTGGCGCCATTTTTCACAGCTTCCAAAAAGTTAGCAACAGCCAATCCTAAGTCATTGTGACCGTGAACCGAAATAATTGCGCGATCGATATTCGGCACATTTTCCTTAATTCCCCGAATCAAAGCCCCAAACTCGCTCGGAGTCGTGTAGCCTACAGTATCGGGAATATTAACAGTAGTCGCACCGGCTGCGATCGCCCTTTCCAGAACCTGATACAAAAACTCCGGTTCCGAACGACAAGCATCTTCCGGCGAAAACTCCACATCATCCACAAAAGACTTAGCGTAAGCCACCATTTCCGGCACAATTTCCAGAACCTCAGCCCGCGTCTTTTTCAGCTTATGCTCCAAGTGAATATCAGACGTAGCTAGAAACGTATGAATTCGCGCATTTGCTGCTGGTTTCAGAGCCTCTGCTGCTGTTTTTATATCCGGCTTTCTCGCCCTTGCTAAACCGCAAATTGTCGGCCCATTTTCCGTACCCACCGAGCGGGCTATTTTTTGGACTGCCTCGAAATCTCCCGGGCTGGTGAAAGGGAAACCCGCTTCAATCACATCCACGCCCAATCTCGCTAACTGGCGAGCGATCGTCAGCTTTTCATCTCCATTCAGAGATGCACCGGGAGATTGTTCTCCGTCCCGCAAAGTCGTATCAAAAATAATAATCCGGTCTTGACTTGGTTGAGTTTTCATAGATCTAAAAAAGTGTTTTCCTGATTTTTACTTGTCCGCTGTTCGGGGCAATCAGCCCCCAGTCACCAGTCCCGTGTTTCGCGCCAATAACGAATAATTAATAAACCATAACCCATAACTACTGACTCTTGACTGCTGACTAACGACTAATGACTAATGACTAATGACTAATAACTACTGACTAATAATCCATCTTCTCGATATGTTCCCTAATTTCATTTAGGTCTATATACCTATCTGTAGCATTTCGTAACTCTCTAGCAATCATTCCTTCGGTTGATACCACAGTAATATGAGTATTTTTCGAGCGCAGCAGCTCGATCGCCCGCTCAAAATCTCCATCCCCGCTAAAAAGTACAACTTGGTCGTACTGATCCACCGTATTAAACATATCAACCACAATCTCAATGTCTAAATTAGCCTTTTGAGAATATCTGCCCGAAGCATCGTCGTAATATTCCTTAAGAATCTTAGTACGAACCGTGTAACCCAGACTTATCAAGGCATCTCGAAATCCCCTTTGATCTTGGGGGTCTTTCAGACCCGTATACCAGAAAGCATTAATCAAGATGACATTCGGCTGCGAAGTTTTGAAATATTCGAGCACCCTGCGAGGATCAAAAAACCAACCGTTCTTTTGTTGAGCGTAGAACATATTGTTCCCGTCCACAAAAATAGAAAGGCGGTTCATTAAGTTTGTCATAGAAACTTAGACCTAATAATTGTAGAAAGAAGTTAATCTAAATATCACATTTTAGCAACATGGAGCTAACCGAGGCAATAGATTAGACTTCAGAAAACTCCATCCCCCCAGTATTTCATATTTTCGGCTCTAC
The DNA here is from genome assembly GCA_036700245.1 of Microcoleus vaginatus BM001213989. Classification (GTDB taxonomy): domain Bacteria; phylum Cyanobacteriota; class Cyanobacteriia; order Cyanobacteriales; family Microcoleaceae; genus Microcoleus. The sequence continues at coordinate 6,884 of JAUBOM010000119.1, read as the reverse complement.
CGCCATAGGGCTCTTTTAACCCTGCTTGCATTCGATCGACTGGCTCTCACAAACCAGACGCCCAGTAACTCAATACAGGCTGCCGTGTCAAGGTTAATGGCGCTTCAAACTACCGCTGTACCGCCCTACCGCCAAGCAGGCATACCGAAGCGCATAGCACTCGCTTTTGCTCCCCTGATTTCATAGCGCAGAGTACCTCAGCTCAAGCCTTTTTGCTTTCAAGGGCCCAGCGAGCTAACTCTGTGCGGTTGTGCAGACCTGTTTTGCCCAGCATATTGCTGACGTGGCTTTCTATAGTGCGCTGGCTGACATTCATCACGTCTGCGATCTGGCGGTTTGCCATACCCTGCGCTAGCAACTGTACCACCTTTAACTCAGTGGGAGTCAATTCGACATTGCGGCGCGCCTTAATTTTTGGGCCGCTCTCAATACCTGGATTTGAGTGGCCAATCAAGCGGGATGCTGCTTTCAGAGAAGATTCTACTTGCGCTACCAGTTCTTCTGGTTCAAAAGGTTTGACTATATAAACGTCAGCCCCAGTGCTCAAGCCTTTTACCCGGTCTGAACTTTGACCTTTGGCGGACAAGAAAAGAACCGGAATCCAGTTCGTGCGCGGGTCTTCTCTGATGTATTTGACTAAAGTGTACCCGTCCATTTCCGGCATCATCACATCGCAGATGATCAAATCGGGTACTTCTTGTTCGAGTTTTTCTAGAGCGTCTCTGCCGTTTTCTGCTGTAATGACGTTGTAACCCCGAAACTCCAAGTAATCCTTGACTAGCAAGATCAAGTTCGGGTCGTCGTCAACCAGCATCAGCCGTTTTTGATCTCCTGAATTATTGTCTTTTGTCATGTTTATTCCCGCTAAAGTATCCCGCTCGCTTCCTTTTTTTCACTCGTGTTTTTTCCGTCACTGCGCAGCCACCCCGGCTGGGGGTGGAGAACTGCCGTCGGGTGAAAGGATGGCCCTCAGGGAAAGCAGGGCGGGTGTTACCGCTTCCCAACCATTTATCGATGCCCGTTTGTAAATGTCTTGCGACTAGGAACGGAGCCAAAACCTATAAGGGACATCTTCAGAAAAGCTGGTCAATGGCAGGCATCCTGCTTGCCCCACGAGAATTATTGCAGATGTCTAATGGACGAACATCCCCCGTCGTCACTATGGGTCTTGATTGATTGGAGACTCCCTGGCAGAACCCAAGTTAAATATTTAATCTCGATCGGTTTAATTGCATGTTGATGCCCCAGTTTAAAATGATACTTCTGATATAGAGAAATTTAAGCAGACTCCCTACTTACGTATTTAACTGTTTCTAGTCTAGTTTGGCAAACTGCTTAGTGTCTGCCACTGAGAAACTTTTGCACAAAATTTCACACTTTCTCTGAGCGATTTTTTTGGGCGTACCTTTTGAGCAACACCAGGGACAAGCTAAGCCCGACTACCAATACAACCTAACTAGAGTTTTTTTATCTGTAGCAGGTGCGATCGCCCGGGCGCCCAACAATCTAAATTTCTCACCCTTAACCTTAAACTTAACCCTTAATTATAACCCTGTACTTTAACAGCGCTCTAATTAAATGTTTGGCTCGGCCTCTGGAGGTACAGGCAAAGGATGAGTCAAGAATGCGTATTCTTGAACTACCTTTGAGTTTAGAAGATGTTCCTGAATAATTCTCTCAATGACGGGGGGAGTAACGTCGCGGTACCACACTCCGTCTGGATAGACTACCATAATCGGCCCCGACGCGCACACTCGCAGGCAATTGGCTTTGGTGCGAAAGACACAGGTTGGTCGAGCGGCACTTGGCTTGTCCAACCCCAATTCTTGCAAGCGTTTTTTTAAGTAATTCCAAGCCTCCAGACTCGTTTGCCGATCGCAGCACTTGGGCACGGTTTGGTCGGCACAGATAAAAATATGCCGTTCGATTTGAGCGATGCCCAGGCTTTGGACGCAAGCGCTCAAGCCTTGGTTGCAAGATTCATCGTTATGTTCAAGCATTTTATTCATTCGTCAACAGTAATTGGTTAGCGATCGAAAGTCATCACCACAGCCCCCACTCCCTCCCGTCTCAAGGGTAGGTTTTTTACTATTCAGAAATTGAGGGCAAGCAAGAGGCAAGTTTTAAAGGCATAACAAGTCGAAATCCGGGCTTTTTCGCGAATGGCTCTCTCCGCTCTCCCGCTCTCCCTCTCTCCCTCTCTCCCGCTATCCCTCTCTCCCTCTCTCGCCCTCTCTCCCGCTCTCCCCCTCTCCCGCTCTCCCTCGCTCCTACTCATTCTCGGTTCGGGAACCCGTACTGACAAGTAAGTTGCGATCGCCCCTTTCTAGAGCTAAATTAGCACTCAGGAGTCGAGAGTGCTAATATGTCAGTTGTAAGCAGTCGGCGGTGGCTTTCATAGCGACCCTGACGGCTGACTGACTAGGATCTGTAATCTGGAGATTTATTTATGGCAGCAGTATCACTGAGTGTTTCTACCGTTAAACCGTTAGGCGAGCGCGTGTTCGTGAAAGTAAGCGCTAGCGAAGAAAAAACCGCCGGCGGCATCCTTCTGCCCGACACAGCTAAGGAAAAGCCCCAAGTAGGCGAAGTCGCGGCCGTGGGCCCCGGCAAGCGCAACGACGACGGCACTCGTACTGAAATGGAAGTCAAAGTCGGCGACAAAGTTCTCTACTCGAAATACGCCGGCACCGACATCAAACTCGGCACCGACGAATACGTCTTGCTAGCCGAAAAAGACATTCTGGCGATCGTTAACTAATTAATCATTAGTCATCAGTCCTTAGTCATCAGTCATTAGTTTAAAGCGAACGCCGCCAAACAACTAATGACACGGGACAAATGACTAAAATCCATCATCCCCAATCCAAAATCTCAAACCCTCAAATCCCCAAAAACTATGGCTAAGCGTATCATCTACAACGAAAATGCACGTCGCGCCCTCGAACGCGGTATGGACATTTTGGCCGAAGCAGTGGCCGTAACCCTCGGCCCCAAAGGCCGTAACGTGGTTCTCGAAAAGAAATTCGGAGCTCCTCAAATCGTCAATGACGGCGTTACCATCGCCAAAGAAATCGAACTAGAAGACCATGTAGAAAATACAGGCGTTGCTCTAATTCGTCAAGCTGCTTCCAAAACCAACGACGCAGCAGGCGACGGTACCACAACTGCTACCGTTTTGGCTCACGCAATGGTCAAAGAAGGCCTGCGTAACGTAGCAGCCGGCGCAAATGCGATCGCCCTCAAGCGCGGTGTTGACAAAGCAACCACGTTTTTGGTAGAAAAAATTGCCGAACACGCCAAACAAGTAGAAGATTCCAAAGCCATCGCTCAAGTCGGCTCCATCTCTGCTGGTAACGACGATGAAGTCGGTCAAATGATTGCTAACGCAATGGACAAGGTGGGCAAAGAAGGCGTGATTTCCCTGGAAGAAGGGAAGTCTATGACCACCGAATTGGAAATCACCGAAGGGATGCGCTTCGACAAAGGCTACATTTCTCCCTACTTCGTCACCGACACTGAGCGGATGGAAGCGATTCTCGAAGAACCCTTCATCTTGCTGACAGACAAGAAAATCGCTTTGGTACAAGATTTAGTACCTGTGCTCGAACAAGTAGCTCGTTCCGGCCGCCCGCTGTTGATCATTGCAGAAGACATTGAGAAAGAAGCTCTAGCTACTCTCGTTGTCAACAAACTGCGCGGTGTGTTGAACGTGACTGCTGTTAAAGCACCCGGTTTTGGCGATCGACGCAAAGCCATGTTAGAAGATATCGCCGTATTGACCGGCGGTCAACTAATCACCGAAGACGCCGGTTTGAAACTGGAAAATACCAAGCTCGACATGATCGGCAAAGCCCGCCGCATCACCATCACCAAAGACAGCACGACAATTGTTGCCGAAGGTAACGAAGCCGCCGTCAAGTCCCGCTGCGAACAAATTCGCCGTCAAATGGACGAAACCGAGTCTTCCTACGACAAAGAGAAGCTGCAAGAACGTTTGGCCAAATTGGCTGGCGGCGTCGCAGTCATCAAAGTCGGCGCGGCTACCGAAACAGAAATGAAGGATCGCAAACTGCGTCTTGAAGATGCGATCAACGCTACCAAAGCTGCTGTAGAAGAAGGAATTGTTCCTGGTGGCGGTACAACTTTGGCTCACCTGACTCCTCAATTGGAAGAGTGGGCAAATGGCAACCTGAAGGGCGAAGAATTGACCGGTGCTTTGATTGTGGCACGGGCTCTGGCTGCTCCTCTGAAGCGGATTGCTGAAAATGCTGGTTTGAACGGCGCTGTGATTGCTGAGCGCGTCAAAGAAAAGCCGTTTAACGTCGGTTTCAACGCAGCGACAAATGAGTTTGTCGATATGTTTGAAGCTGGTATCGTTGACCCTGCGAAAGTGACTCGTTCTGCTCTGCAAAATGCCGCATCTATTGCTGGTATGGTGCTGACAACCGAGTGCATCGTCGTTGACAAGCCTGAACCGAAGGATGGCGCTGCTGCTGCTGGCGCTGGCGGCGGCATGGGCGGCGGCGACTTCGATTACTAATTAATCGATAGTTTGATGGGGCGGGCAATAATGTCCGCCTTTTTGATAAACAAAATAGCTGTCACCAGGTGACAGCTAAATTTTTTTTTTTGACTGATATACTCAGAAGGAGCTTAGGTACTCCTACTTTAGGGAACCGCTGTATAAAAAAATTTGAGGTAATGTGTCTATGTCTAATGACAATAAAGACAATTCTCAGAAACAGAAGCCCAAACTAACTTTGCAAAATCAACGCTTGAGAGAGTTGCAGCAACAATTAGACAAATTGAGTGAGAGTCATGGCAGCCTGCTTGAGCAAAACCAGAGAATAGAGCAAAAACTAGACGATTTAAAGTCTCTGTTAGAAAATCGACCTGATATCATCACAAGTCAGGTCGATGAACCCAGTGATAAGCAATATGAAGATCGGCTAGTGTTTAACCGTCCTCAAAGTCGAAAAGTGCTTAGTGATGCGCTGGAAAAGGTTCAAAAGCGATTGATTCTGGTATGTCCTTGGCTGACTTATTGGGCTACTGCTGTAGTGATTGAGAAGTGCGAAGAACTCATAAAGCGAGGTGTTCGGATTGATATTGGTTGGGGAAAATTGGAGGATCTGGCTAGAGATCAAATAGATACATCTTGGTATGGAGCATTGCCCAGATTGCGTCAACTCCAAAAAGAACATCCTGAGTTCCTCTATTTGAAGGAATTGGGTACCCATGAAAAGTTTTTGGTGTGTGATAACAAATTTGCCATGCTGGGAAGTCATAACTTTCTCACCTCTAAGGAAAGTAGCCCAGAGTTTGAAGTGGGAATTTTGATCAAAGACACCAAAACCATCCAAAATTTAATCAATCGTTTTGATAAATCTACTTTCAATAAGGATGCTGCTGTTCATTACTTACGTCATGAAGGTGACACCTATGACTTTGAAGAGCAACCAATAGAAATTGAGGTTTTGAAAAAAATTATTGAGAATGCTCAGAAAAGGGTGGCTGAGAACGAGCAGAAAACAGGGGTTAAGCTTCCTCCTCCACAAACACCACCGGTCACTCCTCTGAGACACGAAGAGTCTATTGGGTTGCTAACTAAGTCTGAAAAAAGCGATGATTCTCCCACTAATAAGTCAACTCCGCATCCTCCTAAATTAAATTCAACTGGGAGAACTAGAAAGAGAACTAGACAGTCAGAAGTAGGCAATGATTTGGGGGTAACATCTACAGCAAGTAGTGATAAAAAGCCAGATTTTCCTGTTTCTAATAAACCAAAGGAAGAGGCTGTAAAACCCCCGATAATTACGCAAAGTCGCGGACGGGGTGAAATTATAGTTGAACTGAATTGGAGTCAAGGAACTCGACCAGATGGTAGCAAAACTGCCATTGATCTTGATCTGGGTTGCTTGTATGAGCTAAAAGATGGACAAAAAAACGCTATACAAGCCCTGGACGAATCGTTTGGTAATTTCTCTATAACTCCGTATATTCATCTGGGTGAAGATGACCGTAAGGGTGATAAAGGTGAGACTTTGCGGATAAATGACGACAAGGTTGCTGAATTTAAGCGGATTCTAGTTTACGCTTATATCTATGAGGGCATAGCTAAATGGTCTGAGGCTAATGGTGTTGTTGTCAAAATCAAATTGCCAGAGGTAATTGATCATCAGCCAGATATCGAAGTGAAATTGGATGATCATAGAGAGGGTATAAATGTACGTGCCATTGCCTTGTTTGAAAATTTTGATGACAAGACTTTTACAGTTAGCACGAAGGAGAACTATTATACAGATCAGCGAGAGATGGATAAAGCTTTCTACTGGGGCTTAAACTGGGTTGACGGCTCTAAGAAAGGTGAGAAGTGGATATTTTAGATTTTAGATTTTAGATTTTAGATTATACTCGTTACCAGGCAGAGCCTGGTAACGCATATCCGGAGGCTCTGCCTCCATAGTCTGGGCCGAGGCAGAGCCTCTGGACATCGGTTCCCAGGCAGAGCATGGGAACCAGTTAACCAGTTATTGAAACTGATTTAGGATTGCTATATTACCTTTCAATAATTACCCCCACCATTTATGAAACTTTACCACACTCCCATTTCCACCAACTCCCGCCGCGTGTGGATCGCCCTTTTAGAAAAAAACCTCGATTTTGAATTAATAGAAATCCACTTGGACGGCGATCACTTGCAGCCTGAATTTGTGGCAATGAATCCTTTTCACCGCATCCCTGTTTTGGTCGATGATGATGGCTTCACCGTCTTCGAGTCTCTGGCAATTCTTGACTATCTAGAAACGAAGTATCCCGAACCGGCAATGCTCCCGAAAGAACCGCAAGATTTGGCAGTTGTGAAAATGGTAGAATTGGTC